>DBPZ01000106.1 GCA_002305655.1 Lentisphaeria bacterium UBA1407
GTGCTTGTACTCAAGCGGTGTCGCCGCTAAAGCGGCTAAACATGGCGCATTCCTAGTTGGACGGGGTCGGACTTGTCATTCAGCATTCAGCATTCAGCATTCATATGCTAGGGGATCAGGTCGTTGTTGAGTGCCGCCTTGAGCCAGGCGTAGTAGGTATCGCCCATTTGGCGATAGCCTGCCGCCGATGGGTGGACACCGTTGTTTTGACGGGTGATTTTCTGGTTGTTTCCGAGGTTGACGACGTCATGTCTCGTCGGGTAGTTGTTTTCGCAATCCAGATTGATGCTGGTAGGGATCAGTATGACCTTTGGGTCTTTGCCGCTGAATTTTTCAAGCATCACCTGATTGAGCCGATGTTGGTTTTTCTTGTACTGCCACCGGGTTTGCCCGCACTTGTAGTTTTCTCCGAAGGCGTCCTGTGATTTTGCTCCTGGCGTTACGAGTCCGACGCCGATAAGTGCGTTAGGCGCTCCTTTCCTGAACTCTGCAATAAGTTTGTCAGCATTGTTCATGATCGCTTTGCATGTGTTTTCGATGTTGTCGTCCTTGGCGGCGAATACGTCGTTGACGCCCAGTTGGACCATGATGAAATCAGGCGGATTTCCATTGTTGGTCTTGTCCAGGTACATTTGGAAATCGAAGATGCCTTGTCCGTTTTCGTCAATTTTCAGGAAGGCGCTTGGTCTGTCGTAGGGCGGGGGATTGACGGCTTTGCTTGCCTTGGTCTTGTACAGGAACGTGCCCCAGGTCCAGCCGCCCCAGCCTTCGTGGGCGACGCCTTCGGGCTGCGGCTTGCCGCCAGGACCGTTGGTGCCAATCATCCGAAAGGCGGGGTTCTTGTCGCCTTTCATCAACTCGAACAGCCTGGTAGGATACACGGTGGCATTGGTCAGGCTGTCTCCGACGATCAGGACGGTCGTCGATTTCCCCACGCCCGAGTCTTCCGCTGTCACAACCAATTTTGTCTTGGCTTCGGCGACGATTCCCTGTTGCCCGATGACCGTGATGGACCAATCGTAGGTTCCCTTGTCTTCTGGAGTGGGTACGTACGTCCAGCGTTTTTGCTGGTTGGTTCCTTTTCGACAATCCACGTCAAAGACATAGTTGTCTGGATTGATCGCGAGGATGATGTTGTCAAAATAGACGTTGATTTCCACGTTAGGCACAGCGTAGATGGCCTGTGGCAACTGAAGGCTGACTGCGTTGCTTGGCTTGGGGCTTTCCTGGGCGGTGGCCAACAGGGCGAGGCAGGCGACGATCAAGGCTGTGATTCGCATGGGGACTCCTGGGGTGCTTTTATGAAGGATAGGTTAACCGAAGATTTTCCTGGCGCGCTTGAGGGCTTCCTGGAGGAAGGTGTCCAGCGACCAGTCCTGGTAGATTCGATGGGTATCCTTGCCTGGCTTGCTGTTTCGTGTCAATTCCATCGTATAGATGCCGTCGTAGTTTGCCTTGTCCAGGCGCGCCTTGACGTTGGGCCAGTCTGCGATGCCGTCGAAGGGCAGCAGGTGCGCGTCGTCATGCCAAGTCATCGTGTTGGCGTCAGTCATCCCCAAGTTGTCGTTGATATGCGTGGCGACAACCTTGTCTCCGAAAAGCGCCAATGTATCCTTGCCGTAGTTGTAGCAGAGTTCATGTCCCGTGTCCAGGCAGTATCCGCAGGCGGGTGAATCCTTGCATTGGTTCATCACGGCTTCCAGGTATTCAAGACCCTCCGTGTTTTCAAAGGCGACGACGACGTTCCTTTTTTCGGCTTCCTCGACAAGCCTCCTGAAGCGTTGCACACCTCGGTCGTTGGGCGAGTGCCTATCCATTCCGATGATCACATGGGCGACCATGATCTTGACGCCGACCTTGGCGCAATCGTCCAGGCAACGGATCAGCATGGCGATTTGATCCACGCCTTCCTGGTCGGTTTCCCAGATTTTGTCAACCTTTCCGAAGGGCGCATGCACGGATTGGAAGATCAGGTTGTTGGCCTTGATTTCGTCCGCCCAGCCTTGTATGTCACACCCGTCGCTCCAGCCTGTGAAGGTGGCGTCGTACCCCGCCTTGGCAATCGCCTTGATTTGGTCGGAGACTGAAACTGTGTCAAAACCCATTCCGACGCCGATTCCGAATTGTGGTTTGTTTGTCATGGTCTGTCCTTCTTTGCGAAGATTGTCGATTTTTAGTCCCACCAGACTTTGTGCGCCTTGAAGACTGGGCCTTCCATGCAGGAACGGGCGAATCGCCAGCCATCGTCATTGTCGTCCTTGAGCTTGATGACGCATGCAAAGCAAGCACCGACACCGCAGCACATCGGCTGCTCCAGGCTGATTTCAGCGTTTTCATCGATGTTTCCAACTGCCTTGAGCATTGGATTTGGCCCGCATGACGCGACGAGTGCGCCGGGCATTTCCTTGAGCGCGACTTTCAGGAGGTCGGTGACCAGTCCCTTGTGTCCCAGCGTGCCGTCATCGGTGGAGATTCGCAAATCGCATCCCAATGCCTTGTATTCGTCTTGGAGCAGGATGTCAATGCTTGAGCGTCCTCCAATCAGGACAACAGGCTTGATGGCAGCTCGCTTGGCGAAGAGGAATGTGGCGGCGCAACCGAAACCGCCTGCGACCAAAATCGAACGCTGGTTGCCAGTTGGCTCCGTGAAGCCGATGCCTAGCGGACCAATCAGGTTGACATTCTGGCCGGCGACACAGGTGCTCAGCTTGAATGTGCCCTCGCCAACAGTCTTGTAGACGATCGATAGGCGACCGGATTGCGGGTCGGTGTCGAATATGCTGAAAGGACGCCTGAGGATCCGATGCTCCAGGTCCGGAACCTGAAGATGGATGAATTGACCGGGACGGGCATCTCGGGCAATTTCGGGGGCGTTGAGGTCAAGTCGGAAATACTCGCCTTGAAGGTGGGTGTTGGCAAGGATTGACGCGTCAATCTGGTGCTGTTTCTTGGGCATGGGAAATCTTGGGTTGCGAGGCTTGCTCTAGGTGAAAAAGTGATTTTTGGACAGCTCCTTAGTTTAGCCTGAAAACCCGCAAGTTCAAGGCATCGTTAAGCTTGATGTGACTTGCTGGGCCTGTGGTTTCTTCTTGCTTCGACGAAGGAAGTCTCCAAGGCGTCTTTGTTCAGCTGTTGCGTATCAGGCTTGCCAGGGTTTCTGCGCCTTCCTTGAGGAGTTTGAGGATGCAGCTTCGCCTGTATGGGGAGATTCTGAACATGGGGAGGTAAACTCCCAGCGCGGCAAACACGGAGCCATCCGGGGTCATGATCGGGACTGCGGCGGAGAATACCTCGCCTTCGGCATCGATGGCGATTCCGTTAGCCTTGATCCTGTCAAGTTCCTCGAGTGTTTCCTCGATCGTCGAGAGTCCGTTCCAGCGTCTTCCGGGGATTCCGTCCGTCTCGAAGAGCTGGAGCTTTTCCTGTTCGAGCGCGTAAGCGGCGAGGACTCGTCCGGTAACCGTTTCCCAGGTGGTCATATCGTTCTGCTCGCAGAATTTGCTGTTGACTTGAACGGATTGCGTTGATTCTGCCCTTGCGATGACTTGCCGCCTCCCCTGAATCAGGCTTGCCAGCACGAGTGGTTCCTCGATTTTTTCAGCTAGTACAGCCAGTGCTCCGATCCACTTTTGGTTTTGGTTGACGATATCGCCTGCGAGTTGTTCCTTGGCGAGTCTTCGTACCTTCCATCCTGTCGTGTAGATTCCGTCGTTGTTTTCTGCGAATCCGCAAATCACAAGAGTTTTGAGGAGGTTGTGGATCGTTGTTTTGTTTTGCCCCATTTGCTGGGCGATTTGTGCGAGAGGGATGCCTTCTCGTCTCCAGTCTGCATTGAGGAGTTCGAGGATTTGCAGCCCCTTGCGCAGAGCTTCCACAGGAGCCTTGGTTTTTTTGTTCTGTGTCATTTGAATCACCCAAGGTTAATAAAAAAGGCAGGTCGCCAGAGCCTGCGTTCGCGAAGGGGTAGGGCAACCCCGATTCGTGGGCTAGGATGGCGACCTCGGCTAACTAAGTAGCCCTTATGTAATCCAGCCAAGTGTCTCCACTAGCCAGTCATCAGGGAGTAAAGGTCAGCACATTCCTGACTCCTGATGCTGAGTCCCAGGCCGTTCACGTGCACCACAACGGGTGGGCAGAGGTTGTTGACGCTGAAACTGATGGTAGACTCCAAGACCGGTTGTAAAATTGCAAGAGCACGCTTCCCCTCGCGGAAAAGCATTTTCGACACAACTACTTTACAATAAATCGTAAAACCACTAAAGATAGCATGATTCCGCAAAAATGTAAGTTTTTAAAACAATTTTTTTGATTTTTCTCGGAAAAAAGTTGTTTTAACCAGAAAAATGTGATTACCTCCGTTGAAATTGTGGTGAATTTTGGCTTGCGACTTGATCGATTGGCTCTGTTGGCTGGATCAAGAGGTGCTTTAGGGTTCTTTCGGCGATTTTCGCAAAGGCAGGTGCGGCGATCGTACCTCCGTGGGCTTTTGGCCTTGGGGTGTTGATCGATACGATCAGGACGAAGGCCGGGTTTTCGGCGGGGGCGAATCCAATGAAGGAGGCGACCACGTCAGTCGTGGAGTATTGCTTTCCTGCCCAGATTTCGGCGGTGCCGGTTTTTCCTGCGACCTTGTATCCTTTGATGGCGGCTCGCGTTGCAGTTCCTCCCTTGGTTGTGACTTCCATCAACGCCTCGGTCATTTGCCTTGCGGCTCTTGGCGAGATTGGCTGTCCTTTGACCATGGGGACGGATCGTGTCACGACGCCGTGTTCGTCAACGATTCGGTCAACGATGTAGGGTTGCATCATGACGCCGTTGTTGGCGATGGCTGCGTAGGCCTGGAGCATTTGGATTGGCGAGCAGGAGATTCCTTGTCCGATCGGGAATCTCGAGATGGAAAGGGAGTCCCAGCGTTCCAGGGGTCTGAAGATGCCGGTTGCTTCCTTTCTGAAGACGACAGGCTGCTGGCCATTGGGATAGAAGCCCAGTTTGGGCGCCTTGCCGAAGCCGAAGGCGGCGAGTCCTGCGTAGAGCTTGTCGGCTCCAGTTTCGATCGCGGCCTTCGCTGTGCCGATATTGCTGGATTTCTTGATGATTTCCAGGATGGTCAGGTCTTCGTAGCTATGGGTGTCATGGAGTATCCTTCCGGCGAATCTCCAGGCGCCTTGCTCGCAATAGAATGTCGTGTCCAGATTGACGGCTCCCGTGCTGATCGCATAGGAGAGGGCGATGCCCTTCATGATCGAACCTGGTTCGAAACATTCAACTAGGGCGTGGGGTTGCATCGCAATGGGATCCGTGATGCTTGTCCTGTCGTTGGGATCGAAATCGGGATATTGGGCCATTGCGAGAATCGCTCCCGTGGAAGGTTCCATCATAATCGCGTATGCCCGCTTTGGATTGCGTGCTTCGACGACCTTCGCCAGCTCCTCTTCGGCGATGCTTTGGATTTCCCTGCAGATGGTCAGGTGGACATCATAGCCATTGACCGCAGGCAATTCGCGAACCGTTTCCTCCAGTGGCAGGCGTCTGCCCCTGGCATCCTTGATGTAGGTGACATGGCCGTGGGTCGGAGCCAGATAGGATTCGAAAAGAGACTCGATGCCAGTCGCGCCCTGCTGGTGTTCGTCCAGGACACCGATCAGGTTGGAAAGCATCCGACCCTGGGGATAGCAACGAATGCTGCTCTTCTTGACGGAAATCCCCGGAGCCTTGATCTTCTCAAGCCGCTCGTTCAACCTGACGGCAGTCATGTAGTCGACGTCACGCTTGACGACGATTTGCCTCGGGCGGGCGATGCCCTGCTTGCCCTTGACGATCTCCGCAGTTTCTTTTTCGCTCAAGCCGAGCTTTTGCGCCACTTCAAGGATGGTTGGCATGTGGTATTCCAGATTTTTGATGTTATCCAGGTTGACATTGACGGTAAATGTCGGCCTGCCTGGTTTATTTAGGTTTTTATGTGGGTTTTGCGTAATGGTGACCAGCGGGTTCCTGAGCGCCTGGATGGCCAGCGCCGTCGCTGGGTCCACCTGGTCTGAGAGCGTGATGTCAAAGTCCGTATTGGCGATCTTGTAGAATTTCGTTGCGATTTCCGAAGGTTTGATATCGAGGGTTTCCGAGAGTGCGGCGATGGTTTCGAAGAGTTTCTTTTTCGGGATCCTCTTGGGTTCCGCGAGGATGTCCTGGGTGGTGATATTGCCTGCAAGCAAGTTGTTGCCCTTATCGAAGATGCATCCTCTCATGCCGGTCGTGCATTTTGTTTTCAGGCAACGTTGCCTGGCGAATTTCTCGAATTTTTCATGTTCTGTGACTTGCAGGTTGTAGATATGGCTGATGAGTGAGGCGAGGCACGTGGCGAAAATGATGAATACCAGGGAGTACCTTGCGATGGCGGTGTAGCGTACTGAATTGGGCAGGGGTTCGTCTGACGGCTCCAGCTCTGATGCGAAAACCGAGAGTGATTTCCAGGCCTTGGCGATGGATTTTCCCGTCAGGACGAGGGCGGACGCAAGCCTGGCCAGCACCTGCCTGGCGATGGCCAGGGCGTGCTGGAGTCTTGTGGTTGAGTTGCCTGGGTCCTGGGTTGTCATCATGCTTGGGAAATACTAGAAGTTACTGGCGGTTGAATTGATGAAATGGGAATTTTGGTTGCTGTCCAAAACAGCGAATTGCTCGTTGTCTTGCGATGAATGGGTCGTGAGTTTGACGATTTGGACGGCTTCGGCCTTCTGGAGTCCGTATTGGGGTGCGTACTTCTTGAGCGATGCGTTCTTCAGGCGTTCCAATCTGGCGTCCAGGTTCTTGAGTTCCGTGCTTTTTTGTTCGATCGCCGTTCTGAGGAGCTGAATTTCCTTTGCCACCGCCGTGTTTTTCTGTTTATACTGTATATTGTATATAGGTATGATTGAGATGATGGCGACGAAGATCGCGATCGAGATGAACCAGGGGAGAACCTGCTGGGCGTTCTTCTGCGAGATTTGGGTGTTGAGTTTCGAGGCTTTCGCCCTGTGTGTTTTGATGGTAGCCATTTACTGTTGCCTCCCGAGGTTCGACTTGTTGGTTATTGATTCCTGGTTGTCAGGTTTTTTGTCTGTTGGTTGATCGGTTCGTCTGGCGGCCCTTAGCTTGGCGCATGACGATCTTGGGTTTTGCCTGATCTCGTCCTCGTCTGCCGTAATCGGCTTTTTGGTGATCAGTTCTAAGGTTTGGATTTTATTGCAGGTACATAAAGGCATTTTCGGGGGGCATACGCAAGTAGCGGCTTCGTGTTGGAACGTTTGTTTGACGATTCGATCTTCCAGTGAATGGAAGGTAATGACTGCGATGACTCCGCCTGGGGACAGGAGCCTGATCGCACTGGGCAGTGCGTTCTCCAGTTCCTCCAGTTCGTGGTTGACGGCGATCCTCAAGGCCTGGAAGGTACGGGTCGCCGGCGGAAGACCATGTTGGTTTTTGAAGCCGACCACGTCTTCGACCAGCTGGGCGAGTTCGCGGGTGTTGCGCCAAGGCGAGCGTTCCCGCCGCTTGACGATTGCCCTGGCGATTTGCCTCGCCTTGCGTTCCTCGCCGTAGTCCCTGATGATGGTTTCCAGGTCTTCCTGGGTTGATGTATTGAGTATGTCGGCCGCCGTGACGGCGTCGTTCTTGTTCATTCTCATGTCAAGGGGACCGTCTTGCCTGAAGGAGAACCCTCGTTCGGGCGTGTCGATCTGGGGCGATGAAACCCCGATGTCCAGCAGGATGGCGTCGACGGACGTCCAACCGATTTTGTTTGCAACTTGAGTCATCTGTGAAAAGGTGGCTTGGACAAGCTTTGTCCTGTCCTGGTATGGCTGGAGCTTTTGCGCTGCGGCTTGGAGGGCGACCTGGTCGCGGTCAATTCCGAGCAGCGTCGCATCTGGCAATCGCTTGAGCAATTCGGATGAATGTCCTGCACCTCCCAGGGTACCGTCCAGTATCCGCGCTGGATTGCAGCCGGCGATGATCTCGACGGTTTGCCCTAGTAGCACTGGCTGGTGTTGGAAGGTCATAATGTTTCGGTTACTGAGACTTTGGTTTCTGTTATGGTAGCCTTTGGCTTGAGTGAACTTTGATAGCTGATGCTTTGAGAGAGCGGGACTTTGTTTGCCGCATAGTTTTCAGGTGACATGATTCTGCCGTAGGTCCAAACCCCCACGCAGATCACCTTGTCCTTGATTCCCGCATACTCCATCAGTTGCGGTGTCAGCGAGAAGCGGCCTTGCTTGTCAAGGGTCACCACCGAGGAGTAGGCTGCAGTTTGAGTCAGGTAGTTTTGGCTTTCTTCGTCTTCCGGCGCGCTCATCGCTCGCCTTAGGAGTTCCTGGAAATGATCGAATGTATGGAAGTTGATGCTGGGACCCGGTCCCGGCGAAATCAAAAAGCGGGTGTTCTCCGTGTCGGAGTCAAGGCGCCACAGCTTCGGAAGCGCAAGCCGCCGTTGCGCGTCCACAACGCATGTGAACTCGCTGAGAAATGTGCGAAAGGATTGTTGATCTTGCTCGCTCATTTGACCGCTTCACGACTAAGACGCTCTAAAATCCCCTAATTTCACCTGTTTTCCCCATTTTTCCCCGTACAGCCCCTAAAATAATGGGGTATTCTATTAGTGCAAACAAAAAAACACGATTTTTTGTGAAAAATGTGATTTTTTTTCATCAGGTGATGTTTTGTGCCTGATTTTTTGGTCGTTAAGCACGCCGAGGAAGGAGGCGAAGAGGAGATTAAGTCCGAAAATTCAAAAAAGGGGCAAAAAGGGGCTTGAAATTAGAGGATTGGGTTTCAGTAGTGTTGGCGAGGGGCTTGGGAGATGTCCTAAGGTGGGCATAGGCGTCAATAGGTGACAATCTTGAGTAAAAAGGTTTGTTATTTCCTGGCAGTGCAGTATCCTATGGGAGTCTAATTGGAGTTGTTGTGCAGTCGTTTTGCCGAATGAAAGGAGTTGTGAATGATGCGTTGTCGTTGCCTTTATTTATTGTTGGTATTAAGCTGCGTTGTCTTCGGTGCGGAAAATGACATCAGGATTTGGGATTTCAGCCAGGGATTGCAAGGTTGGAAGCCTGGTGATTGGGAGTCCTACGAAATCACACCCGAGGGATTCAAGGGAGTTACGAAGTACGACTGCAAGCTGATGTCACCTGATTTGGGTTTTGATGCCTCGGCGTATGACACGCTGGTCGTTGCGATGAAAACCAGCAAAAACGGACACGGCGAGGTCTTTGTGGGGTCGAATGGTCGACCTTTGTCAGACGACAGGATGATCCAACATTTTGCGACTGCGTCCGATGAGCTGAAGTTGAGTTTCATCCCGTTGGTTGGCGGACGTGGTTGGGAAGGGAAGATTGACGGAATACGCTTCGATGCGTTGAACCCGGCTGGCGTGGAGGTGACGATCGCGTTCCTCGCCTTGGTAAAGGGCAACAGCGGCTTGATCGCAGATGGGGATTTCGAGTATTTTCTTGACGGCAAGTCCCTTGAATGGAAGCTCAAGGGCGGGGCGGAAATCGTCACCGGGAGGGCGTTGAAAGGGTTGCGTTCACTGAGGTTGAACAAGGCGGAATCCATGGCGACATGCAGGCTGAGCGATGTGTCGTTCCTCGGCAAATTCCGGGTTCGCGGGAGTTCACGTGGGGGATCCCTCTTTGTCGGGATTGATTTTTCGGGGATTGACGGAAATGTCTTGAAGTCGTCTCGCAGCCTCGTTCGCGGTCGCGGCGATTGGGGCGAATTCGATTTTACGTTTGAGGCGCCTGAGCGTGCATTCACCGGAGTTTTGTGTGTGGAGGCGGCCGGCGATTGGGAATCTGCCATCGATGTTGACTGCCTTGTGGTCGAGAATACGGAGCATGGCATGATTCGCGAGAGTCTTCCCGTCCGTCCACGCTGGAAGGCATCGTGGATCTGGGAGCCTTCGACGCTTACGGCGGATGATTGTGTCGCCTGGTTCAGGAAGACGATCACGGTTCCTGAAAAGCCTTGGGACGTGGCGGTAATGCAAGTGACCTGCGACGACAGCTTTGCGTTGCACGTCAATGGACGCCAGGTGGCAAGCACCCACGGGATTCCAGATGCCTGGAGGACACCGTTGCTGCTGGATTTGTCCAAGGAACTTCGGGTCGGTGACAACGACTTGCTGATCGAGTGCCAGGACAAGACATCGGCGCAGGGATTGCTTGCGGAGATCGTGCTGGAGCGTGACGGCAAGCGATACGAGTGGCTGACAGGATCGGATTGGGAGGCGTCAACAGGTCGCGAAGGTCCTTGGGTTGCGTCTCATGTGATTGGTCGCGTTCCTTGTTCGCCGTGGCTTGACGTGCCCTATGCGGTCATGGGAACGCGCCCTGGGCTTTCTGTTGAATTTGCGGAGGCGGGTCTGCCGAAACGTGTTGTTGCCGGGCGCCGCCTGTTGGTTCCGTTGCGTTTCAAAGGCGCCATTCCTGATGTTCCGATTGGAGTCAAGGCTACTTTGGTTCGTGACGGGAAGGTATTGTCCGAATCCTGGGCGCGCAATGGGGTTGAGGTCGTCGATGGCTTTGGGGTTGTCAACGGCTTGAACTTGCCGGTTCCGTCCTCGTTGGCAAGCGGCGAGGCGGTGGTCGAAGTCGAATGCGTCGGCGTGAACCAACTCGGGGGGATCTTGCGTGGGAAGGTCGAGGTCGAGGCGCGTGATCGTTTGCAAGGCTCCGAGTTTGCCAAGACCAAGCTTGAGCGGGTGAACGGAATCACCCGGCTGCGGGTTGACGGGAAATTGCTTGAGCCGACCCAATTGCTGTTGAACAGACCCGACGAGCGTCAGCAAGGGAATGCCAAGGAAGCGAGGGCGCATTTGCTGGGAATCGGGCTAAGTCAATTTGGCTTCTACGAGGATGGATTTGACTACACGAAGGTGGACGAGAAGTTGGAATCGTTCTTGGCGATTGATCCTGATGCGTACCTGATCCTCAACTTTACGCTGGATACCAGCCATCACAGGTGGTGGATCGAGGCGCATCCCGAGGCACGTTGCCGCCACGAAAACGGAAATGACGACATCGGTGCCTACAGCGGGAACCATGGATGGCTGCCATCTTACGGATCCGAAGTCTGGCGTGACACATTCACGGATGCGCTCCGGCGACTGATCCGTCATCTGAAGACGACTCCGTACGCAAAGCGGATTGTTGGCTTCCATCCGTGCATGGGAATTAGCTGGGAGTGGTTCCATTGGGGTTCCCAATCCAACGAATGTGTCGACTATTCGGAATGCGGACAGGCGGATTTCCGCCGCTGGCTTCGCGACAAGTACAAGGCCGATGAGGCTTTGCGCGTTGCCTGGGGGCGCGAGGATGTCGATTTGACTTTGGCGAAGGTTCCTTCCGAGGCACGCCGACGCAAATCTGAAGCCGGTATGTTCTACGATATAAAGACTCAGCGCGATGTCCTGGACTATCACGACTACCAGCACGACGTGGTGGCGGACACGATCATTCACTTGGGAAAGGTGGTCAAGGAGGAAACTGGTGGCCGTTCCTTGTGCGGAACCTACTATGGCTATACGATGCACTTGCCGGAAAGCGTGTTCTTCTGCCAGGGGTCGGGGCACTTCCGTTTGGTGAAGCTTCTGGAATCCCCGTACATCGACTACTGCGTCTCGCCGGTGTCATATGGCCATCGACAGGTTGGCGGCACTGCCGGCACGATGATGGCTCCCTGGACGTATAACCTCAACGGAAAGCTGATGTGGAACCAGGCGGACCTGAGGACCCATTGGTACGCACCGGAGGGATTCGGTCGTCCCAAAACGGTTCAGGGATCGATTGCCTGCATGAGGCGGGAATTGGCGCGTAACCTCGCCGAGGGAAATGCCATCCAATGGTACGATTTCTCGATAGGCTGGACCATGGGCGACAAGCGGTTGATGGACGAGGTCGCAAGGCAGAAAAACATTCTGTCCACGGAGCGGTACAAGGTGAAGGATTGGCCTGAGAAGGACTACTTGCTGGTGGTTGTGGACGAACTGGCGATGGGATGCTGGGATGTGTCTAATCCTCCATACGAGCTGCAATTGATCTACGAACAACGCAAGTACCTGGCAGAATCGGGAGTGCCATGGCGAGCAGTCCTGATGTCAGACTTGCTCAAGCACAAGGAACTGCTCAAGCATCAGGCAATACTCTTCCTCAATCCATTTAAGCTGACGTCTGAACAAGTGGACTTCCTGAAGAAAAACGTGCTTTGCAAGGGACGAATGGTCGGGTTTATGGGGCCGGTGGGAATCTTCCAGGAAACGGGGCTTTCGACATCAGTTGCGGAGGAGTTGCTGGGATGCGGCATCGAGTTCCATCGCGATCCGATCAATCTTCGCGGGGCGTCCTTCCCGCCGTGGAGCGGAAACAAGGAACTATGGTGGGGCACGACAGCGAAAAAGACCTTCACGGAGATTTTCCTGCCCAAGTCCCTTACGGACGCCGAGGTGGTTTGCCGCCTGATCGACAATCCGGAGGACACGTCGAAGGGGCGTGTTGGCGCGTTTGTCAAGGATCGCGGCGATTGGACACTGTTCTGGAGTGCGGTCCCAGGCTTGCGCGCTCCGTTGCTGCGTGAGTTTGCCCGCCGAAGCGGCGTGCCCGTTGTGTCTTCGAGCGACGATCCGCTGTTCGCGGGTCGCGGCTTCGTCGGCATCCATGCGGCGTCCAACGGCGAGAAGCGAATAGTCATGCCGCGTGCCGGAAAAGTCCGTGAACTGATCAGCGGAAAACAATGGAAAGGCAAGACCAAGGAAGTTGCCGTGCCGATGCAAGTGGGCGAAACCTTGATCTTCGTGGCGGAATAAACCAGCACGAAAAAGGCGTCTCTCGAAGCAAGGTCAGGCGCTATGCTTGAAACGTTGAATAAGCTCAAGTTTTTGATTGTGGGAGAGTGCATTGAAGGCGTGGCTGTAGCCTCCAATTCTCACCATCAGGTCGTTGTGACGTTCCGGATGTACCAAGGCATCCTCCAGCACTGCGACATCAACTGCGTTGACCTGCAACTCAATTCCTCCCATTGCGAGGTACCCTCTGATGGCGGCACGGAGACGTTGCCGTCCTTCCCTTGTATCGTACAGCACGGGTTCCAGATAGATGTCCAGGGCTTGTCCACCGTAGAATCTTGCCTGATCAATGGCTGCGGCGGACTGCATGATTCCCGTGATGCCGCGATGGCTTCTGCCTGTCGTTGGCCCTACGTTCTTGGCGAAGGGGTCGCCGTGCCGTCGTCCATCCAGGCTTGCGGGGTAATTGGCTCCGCGTACCACATTGTTGTTGAGGGTGTGGAAGCTGGGCATGTAGATCATTCGTCGACCGCGTCCGCGTTCCTCGATGAGATCCGCGTATTGATTGGCAAGCTGTGCGGCGATCTCGTCGGCTAGCGGGTCTCCATTGCCGAACTTCGGGCAGGCGAGGACTTGCAGGCGGAGTGTTTCGTTGTCTTTCCAATTGTCCTTGGCGGCTTGGACCAATTCGCCCAGGGTGTATTTGCGTTGTTTGAAGACCAATTCGTCAATGGCTGCCAATGCGTCTGAGGCGTTGACCAAGCCGAAGATATCGACGTTGGCGGTGTGGTACTTGGGACCGCCTAGGAGCCGATCCTTGCCTGGCGTTCCTCCGAAGAGCAAAGCCGAGGTGAATGGCGCTCTTCGGGGAAAGTTTTCCGTTTGGTGGTCGTGGGTATCCATCAGGAATTGCAGCGCCTGTCGATCGTAATCCGCCATGGCATCCATGATCTGCCAAATATCGTCATAGTATTTTGGAGGATTGGTTGTGAAGTCGTAGTGTCCGAAGTCGCGTCCGCCGTTGATGGCTGCTTCGAGTGCGGGGAGTGCGGTGTGTACGATTGCCCACATGTCTGAGAATTCTCGTCCTTCGACCATCAGTCCCATGCAGGAATTGACGCACCAGCGTTCGATGTCCTCTGGCGGAGTTCCGCGTTTTTCCAAAGCTCGGCGAGCCGAGTTTTCACCGTAGAATGTAGGTTGTCCCATAGTGAGGAGGCGTGGATCGAGCAGGGAATCCAGGTCTTCATCAGACGTGCCGTCGTGGATGCGAACGGCAAGGAGCGGGGCGGGGAGTTTGTTTTCTGCAATGACCTCGATGCAAAGTCGTGTCAAGTCATTGAACCGGTCTACGCCGTTGGACTTGAGGCCGCCTAGGCTGATGGTCGAGGCTTTGTCGCCATATCGCAGGATTTTAACGAAAGCCTCTTTCAGGAGTTGTTTGCACTTGTCTCGGTCTGTTTCCTTTTGGAATGTTGGCAGCAGGTATTGGTCGATGGATCCCAGGCTCATGGAGTAGTAGCTGTTCCCCTCGGCGATGCCCGTCAGCGAGTTTGCCAAGACGATTACTTGCAAGGCCTCCTGGAAATTGCGTGCGGGGTACTCGGGGACATGACGACAAGCCTCGAATCCCAGTTCGTCCGCATATCGTCCGGCAAAGTCGCATGCCGCCATCAATGCCAGGCGATGGGCTTCCGAAGGCGATTCGTCCGCGATCTGCCGAAGCCCCTTGGTAATGATCGCTTCGTAGTCCAGCGTAGTATGGTTGAGCGAGACGCAGAACATGCTCGGTTCGCTCCAGGACTGGCTGGGAAGTCGTCGGCTTGGAGTCGCTGGTTTCTGCGGTGGCGGGGCTGCGGGTTCAGGCTTTGGATCGAAGCTTGTATCGCCTGGCAGGGCACCATGTTCACCTGCGATCTGGTCGTCTTGGGAGAGTCGATGAATCGGGATTTTCTCAAGGACGTGCTTGAATTTCAAGGCGTCTCGCATGTCAGGATCAGCCACAAGGGGTACATCTGCTGTTTTTAGCAGGAAGCCTACCGCCTTGACATAGTCAAAAAAGGGAAGTGATTGCCAAGAGACCATGGGGAACCCCTGAAGGTGATCGAAATCAATAGAAAATCTACGCGGAAAATATAGCCTTGGTCAAATTTACATTCCTCCATTGCACTGTCAAGAATTTTTGGCGTTGGGAACGAAGGGGCGAAAGATTTTTCGCCCAATAGATAAAGATATTTTGCACCCCTGCCGGCATGGGATCACCAGGGCTTTATCGATTTCGGTGTCGCCTTGATGTTTCTGTTTTGGCGTTTCAATTCTCGCCAGGTACCGGGTGCCTTTGGGGTGGCGGAGGAGCTGTTGTCCGCCTTGTTGTCTAGCTTGGATGTCAGTTCATTCGGGAGTTGCAGGGCGGAGTCAGCGCTCGGTGCATTATCGTACTTTATTGTCGATTGTTGTTGGGTTGGTTCGGAGTATTGTTTTGCTTCCTGCCCGTCGGATTTTTGCGCGGGCGGTGCGTCTTGCGGGATTTGCAGCGTTTTGATTTGTTTTTCGATTTGGCTGATATTGTGTTTGACCGATGGCGTATCTGGCAATAGTTCTTGTGCTTTATTTGCGAGTTCGAGGGCTGTTTTCAGGTTTTCGAGCTTCTCTTGGTTCTCGAGTTGGCTTTTGCTTGTGGCATTTGCCAGCAATTCAGCCCAGTTTGCGAGGAGCTGGGCCCTTTGGGTATCGGTGATATTTGGGTTAGTGGCGAGTGTTTTCTTGATTTCGTTGATTGCGTTCAGTTGCGATTCGATCGGTTGATTGAGCGGGGACGATGTGTTTGCGTAGAAGGTTGTTGCAAGGCAGGTTATGATGGCGAGTTGCTGAATGAGCTTAGGCTTGACGAAGATGGCCAGCACGAGGGCGATTGCGGCGAAGAATGCCAAAATGCCGGAAACTCGGGGCGATTGTTGCTTGGTGTCTAGGATTTGCTGAGGCTGTGCTTCGCCTGCCAATTTCAGGGTTTGCCTCGCGATTGTCTTGGGGGGGAGAGCGGGATTAATCGTTTCCCAAGGTGCTTGAGAGCGTTTTGCGAGGCTGTCCAGCTGCTGCGTCGTTGCGTTTGTCAATGCGATTTCCCCGGTTTCGGGATCCTTCATCCAGAGTTGTCCCAAGGGGATGGGCTTCGGCGATCCGATTCCAAGGCATGCGAATGCGGTCGGCATGCTTCGTTTGGACCAAAGCGGGAGTGTGTCCGGAGTTGCCTGGAGTTCGCCGTCGGTCAGGAGGAATAGCACGGATTTTCCGTGTTTAAGGTCATTGGCGATCGATTGTGCCAATTGGATTGCCGCGATTGGATTTGATCCTGGGCTGTCTTCGTTTGACTGTTGAAGTTGCTCAAGCGCTTCGAAGAAGGAGGTTTTGTCCTGGGATGGCGGGAAATCCAGCATCGTGGAGCCGGCGAAGGAGATGATCGCAAGATTGGTGCGTTCCAAAGAATCGGCGATGCCATGCGCCAGATGCTTGGCGTGGTGAAGGCGAGATTTCCCGTCGTGGTCGGCAAGCATGCTTCTTGATGTGTCGATCGCGAAAAATACCGTCGTCGCCTGGTTGAATTGCCCGGTTTGAGATGACTGCTTGGGGAACAGGGCAATGGCGGCGATGAGGGCTGCCAAGGCGAAGATGACCAAAACGAGGTCGGGCATCACCTTGGGCGAATCGGGAAAAAACAGGCGCCTCCGCCTTGCGATGTACAGGCAAAGCGGAAGCGCAATCAGTGAAATGAGAATTGCACAGAATAGAATCATAACGACTCCTTTGCGCCGGGGCGCAAACTGTCGTCAATCCACGTCGGATACCTTGGTTTGCTGATCTCTGAAGAGGGTTCCCTTGCTGTATTCGGGAGGCGTATCCCAATCCACGTTCCATGGTGGTCTGCGACGGAATTTTTCCTTGAAGGAGTTTTCGAGCACGCCTCTTTTTTCCAGTGAGATCATGCATGCCCTGGTGCATCCTCTTGCGCCGCAGACTGCCTGTCCCGTGTTGTAGAGGTTTCGTGGTTTTCTGTAGAATGGGGACCATGAGCCTGGCTTTGAGTTTGTTCGCTCCGGCATATAGGGCTTGTCTTGTGGTTCGTCGGTCAGCACTGCGCCTCTGAATGTGATATCGCATTTTGCAGTGTCGATATTTGCCCATTCGACTTCGTGTCCTGCCAAGTTGATCTTGATCGTATTGTTTACGTCAAAGCATTGTCCCGGGCAGTTGCGGATGCATTCTCCGCATCTGTTGCAGAGTTTGGGGCCATCATAGATTGGATCTGGTTCGAGTTTCAGGTCTGTGAGCACGATTCCGATTCTGTTTCGCGGTCCGAATTGTGGCGAGAGGAACATTTTCGAGAATCCGATTTCGCCAAGTCCGCATAGGAATGCCGCGATTCTGAGCTGGATCATGATATCCGGCGTTGCCTGTCCCGGGCGTACTGGCCTGGAGTAGTTTCTTGGCGTGAACCCATCGGCATCAATGCCTCTCCAGTCGGATTGGTGTCCCATCGGGATGGCTTCGTAGCCTTGGTCTTCGATGGTTTTCGACAGGTTGATGACGGTCATCGGCATGTAGAGGTAGGTGATGCCGCCGTATCCCATCGAGGAATAGTTGCTGAAGTAGGTTCCTTCCTCGAGTCCCCTTAGGGATCCGCGTTCCACCCTGAACAGCATTCCGACGATCGACTTGCATTCGGGCATGATCTGCTTCGGATCCATTTGGAGTGGTGCTGTGTTCCAGCGGTCGATCGATCCGATTCCGACGGCATCGGCGCCGAATTCCATGGCTTTTCGCTTGACGTAGTCTGCGGCCTTGACGGGATCGGACAGGTCGACCTCATTGAAATTCCTGCTGTAAATAGCCATTGGTGCCTCCTACTTGATTAGGTTTTCGCGATCTTTCTTGTACTGGGAATCCTTGATGACGTTGTGTCCCTTGTCCATCAGCTCTTGTTTGCCTTGCTCGACCTTTTGGATTCCCTGCTGGAGCTTGCTGTCAACCTTGGACTTGTTGTTCTTGTAGTACCAGTATGCTGCTCCGAGGACAGCAAGGAGGATCAGGAGTTGGATGAGCCTGATGATAAAGCGCTTGAAATTCGCGGCTCCCTTGCGTTTCTGGACGTCTTCGACCATTGCGCCTGTACGGACTGCATTGTCCCTGCAAAGCGTGGAGCAGTATGAGATTCCCTCGTGCTTTACAATGCATGCCTGGCAGATTGGCTTGCTGCAGGTTGCGCAACGTGTGACTGCGGGTGTGTTCGGGTGATTCAAGCAGACGCTTCCAGCTGGTGCCTTCGCCATGGTGTACCTCCTAATTGCCGTTAATGCTTCTTGACAATGTCGATGACATCCGCCCATTCAGAGTCTTTATCTTGTGCGATGTAGTTGAGTTTGTCCTCGAATTGTTGCCAAAGCGGTTCATATTCGTACATTTCGTAGCTATGTCCCCAGAAGTAGAAGACGCCGAACTTCTTGGCGTTTTCATACTTTTGGATGAAGTTCGGATCCATGAAGTGGCAGTTGGAGTGGAGCGCCATTGGATCCTCGTAGGCTGTGACATTGTCGGTGTACCTGGTTGTTCTTGCGTATGCGAAGCCGGCTTCATGCAGCAGCTTCATCGTTTCCGGGGTGTATCCGCCGCCTGGCCATGCAAAGCCCAGGCATTCGCGTTGGAAGATATCCTCCAGGTAGTGCCTGGCATCCAGGGCGGACTGGATGAAGACCTGGTCCGGGACATGTCCTGCGCCTTCGTGCTTCCAGTTGTGGGATGCGACTTGGAAGCCGTCAAGCACCTCGACCAACTCGTCAAGGCCGATCTTTCCCGCGCAATATCCGTGGTGTCCCCAAACCTGCTCGCCGACGGTTTTCCAGCGGGACGGCTTGCGTTCGGGAGCCATCAGGCCAGGGTTGAGGTTGAACGTCGCCTTGGCATTGTACTTGCGGCACAGTTCCGCCAGGCGGATGTCGTTGACGACTCCATCATCCCAGCATTGCACGACTTTCATCATGGTTGGTCTAGCTCCTTATTGACGAGTTGGCGGAAATCCTTGACATTATGGAATGTGGTCAGGTTGTTGTCATGTGCGTTCTTGGCGAATTCGTCTCCCGACCTTGAGAGGACGAGGTAGTCGTCACCGAAGATCATTCCCGTTGCGTAGTGCCTTGCGGCATTGGCTTTTGGACCTGTTGCAACGATTGTCGCCAAGTTCCACCTGAATAGGTCCGGCGTGTAGGAGAGCGCGAGTTGCTGGCGTTCAGCGACCATTCCGCCGATGTGCGAGTGCAGCATCCAGTACAGCTTGGTGGCAGGGTCGTACTGGATATGGAATTTGATGTTGGCTCCCGGGATATGGATGAAGAATAGGTTTCCCGTACCCATCTTGTATTGCGAGATTTGGAGCGAGCCGTCCGGGTTTCTGGTTCCCTTGAGGATCGCTCCCATGTCCGTGAATCCCGAGTGGGTTCTCATCAGGAGCGCGACGGACTGGCCCGTTGGATCGTAGAGCGGGTGGCGCGGGTCGTGAATTCTGACGGTTGCGGTTTCCAGGACGCCTGGATCCTTGACAATTGGGATGCCGGATTGCCTTGAGGCTTCCAGCAGGGGATCTGGGTTGAAGGGTTCCGAGAACGTCCAGCTTTCCGGCTTGGTCAAGTCGTCGTCGACGCTCGCGGACATCAGGACAGGTGCGACTCCTGGCCAGGGATGCCCGTCGCTGATCCACTTTTCATAGACTAGTGTAATCCGTCCGTCGTGAATGTCAACATTGGCGCAGGATTGGTGCCATCTTGGTTGGTTGACCAGGACGCTGGGTTCGGACCATGTGATTCCGTTGTCCAGCGATTTCGTCGCCAGCAAGATTCCGGAATGCGCGACCATGTAGAGTGCGTTTCCCGCCTTGAAGAGGATTTCGTGCATCATCGGCAGACGTGCTGGGGTTTCGGTCCATGTTTCGCCCTTGTCATCGGAGACAAGCACTCTGACTTGGTTTCCTGTTCGGTAGTCTCCAAGGGTCGATCGTGGTCCAGTCAGCTTGTCCGTGCCTGGTCCTCCCAGGTCGACCGCTGCGACGAGTCGTCCGTCAAATCCTTCGATCAGTGCGGGCGTATAGAGGTAGATCCCCTTTGGGTCCGGGGAGGCGTAGATGATTTTTTCGTTTGTATTGTTCATCGTTCTGCGAGGTTTGTAAGGAAAGCTTTCGTTCTTGCCAGGGTTGGGTTACAGATGACTTGGTCTGGAAGTCCTTGTTCGACGATCACTCCCTCGGCCATGAAAATGATTCTGTCCGCCACGTTTCGCGCGAATTCGATTTCGTGCGTGACGATCACCATCGTCATGTTTTCGGCGGCGAGGTTTCTGATTACCTTGAGGATTTCGCCTGTGAGTTCCGGGTCTAGCGCGGAGGTCGGTTCGTCGAAGAACAGTATTTTCGGGTTATTGATCAGCGCCCTTGCTATGGAGACTCGTTGTTGCTGTCCGCCGGAGAGTTGGAATGGGTAGGCGTCTTCCTTGTCTTCGAGTCCCATTTTGGCGAGGAGCGCCCTTGCTTCCTTGATGACCTCGTCCTTGTTTCTCTTTTGCACGCAGATTGGCGCGTCGATAATGTTTTTGAGTACGTTGTAATGGGGGAAGAGGTTGAAGTTTTGGAAGACGAGTCCGAAGAGCGCCTTGACCTGCCTGAGCTTGTTTTGCGGAAGGTAGACGCTGTTTCCCTGGGCGTCTTCCTCGACGACCTTGATGCCTGCGTAGCTCATCGTGCCGCGGTCCATCGACTCCAGGAGCGTTGCGCATCGGAGCAACGTTGATTTGCCCGATCCGGATGGGCCGATGATTGCGATGACTTCGCCTTCGTTGACCTCGAGGTCGATTCCGTTGAGGACTTCCAGGTCTCCGAAGCGCTTGTGCAGATTGGTGATGCTGAGGACTGCCATCGTGGTCGGACCTATTATTGGTAGTAGTTGAGTTTCTGTTCGATTCGTTCCATCGTGAATGCGACGACGAAATTGAAGACGTAGTAGAACACGCCGGCGGCGATAAGGGGCATCATCGAAGCCTGCTGGTTGGCGATTTGCTTGGCGATCGTGAACATTTCAAGCACGGCGATCACCTGCGCCAACGACGTGTCCTTGACCAGTGTGATCACCTCGTTGGTGATGGGAGGCAAAATGCGCTTGATCACCTGTGGCAGGATGATCTTGAAGAAGGTCTGCCCCTTCGTGTATCCCAGAACCGTGGCGGCTTCGTACTGGCCAACGGGAATCGAGGCAATCCCGCCACGGTAAATCTCCGCAAAGTACGCGGCATAGTTCAGCACAAAGGCGATGATTACAGCCAAAAACGCGGGATAATTCTTCAGCGATAAGCCAAACAAGTAGTAGGGGCCAAAGTAGACGATCAGCAGCTGAAGCATCAAAGGAGTGCCGCGCATCACGGAAATGTATAGGCGCATCGCATTCCGCAACAAGCAGTTGCGGCTCATTCTGATTAGCGCCACGAGCAATCCAAGGGGAAAGGCGAACAGCAACGTCAATACGAAAATGTAGATTGACGTGCGCAGGCCGCTTGCCAGTTGCATCAGGGTGCTGAATGTCATAGTCGTGACCAGGTGGTTGGCATGGTTGAACTGCGGCAACGGAACCTAATGGAAGCAAGTCCCGCTGCCGCAGGTGATTACGAGGCGTGGGATTTATTCTCCGTCGAAGATGAAGTCGATTCCGTCTCCGCCATTGGTCTTGTCAGCCTTCCACTTGTCCAGGATCTTCTGGACTGTTCCGTCTTCGACCATGTCGGCGAGGGTGTTCTGGACGACATCGCGGAGCGCGGTGTTTCCGAGTTTGAATCCGACGCCGAAGAGTTCGTCGCAAAGCGGGGTGTCCAGGATGACGTACTTGCCACCGGACTTGTCAACGAATCCCTTTGCCACTGCGGAGTCAAGGCCGATTGCATCGACGGCGCCTGTTTCCAGCATGGTGTAGGCGGTATTGTAGTCTGGGACCTTCTTGTAGTCCTTGAATGCGAAGTCTGCGTTGGCTTCCTTCTGCTCTTTCTGGAAGCCTTCCACGGCGGATGCGCCCGAAGAGCCGTCCTGTGCGACGACGACCTTTCCGTTCAGGTCCGTCAGAGCCTTGATGCCGCTATCCTTCTTGACCAGGATCAACTGCTTGTTCTGCACGTACGGCTTTGTCCAGGTGTACTGGGTTTTGCGTGCTTCTGTGATCGTAAATCCGTTCCAGATGCAGTCGATGGTCCCGGCGTTGAGTTCGGTATCCTTGGCTGCCCAGTCAATGGGTTTCAGCCTGATTTCCCAATCGTTTCGCTTGGCGACTTCGGCGGCGAGATCCAAGTCGAATCCGACAAATTCACCGGATGGCGAACGGAAGCCATAGGGCGGGAAGCTGGCATCAAATCCAACAGTAAAAATCTTTGTGGCAAGAGTGCCGTCCCCTGCGCTGTCAGCGGCTTTTTTGCATCCTGTAATGACAAGTGCGCAGACCATTGCAAGGGAGGCGAGTTTCAACCATTTCATTGTGAGTCTCCGTGTTGATTGTTGATTAGATCACTTTTACCTTTGGTTTTGCAACCACAAAGCAATTAATCTAAGTCAACACGGAGACCTTTTCAACTAGCCACCAGGGTAATATTATTCTGGTTGTTTGGCGTTAGACCTTTGGGAGATGAGTGAAAGCAATGCTCAGTTCCTGGTCGGAGGGGATGAAGTCAGTCATCTTTCCGTCGTTGAATTCCTGGTATGCCACCATGTCGAAGTATCCGGTTCCTGTCAGTCCGAAGACGATGTTTTTCGCTTCTCCGGATTCCTTGCATTTGAGCGCCTCGTCGATGGCGACTTTGATTGCGTGCGAGCTTTCCGGCGCCGGCAGGATTCCTTCGGTTCTGGCGAATTGGATTGCTGCCTCGAAGACCTGTGTTTGGATGACCGAGGTCGCTTCCATCAGCCCATCGTGGTAGAGTTGCGAGAGCGTTGTGCTCATGCCGTGGTATCTCAGCCCTCCGGAATGGCTTGATGACGGGATGAATCCTGCTCCCAGGGTGTACATTTTCGAGAGCGGGCAGACTCGTCCCGTGTCGCAGTAGTCGTAGGCATAGATTCCCCTTGTCAGCGAAGGGCAGGAAGCCGGTTCCACGGCAATCATCCGATAGTCTGCTTCGCCACGGAGTTTTTCTCCCATGAAGGGGGCGATGAGACCTCCCAGGTTTGAGCCACCTCCGGCACATCCGATGATGATATCAGGCTTGATTTTGTATTTGTCCAGGGCTGCCTTGGTTTCCAGTCCGATGATGCTTTGGTGGAGCAGCACTTGGGTGAGCACCGATCCCAAGACGTATCTTGTATTGGGGGTTTTGACGGCGACTTCGACGGCCTCGGAGATGGCGCATCCCAACGAGCCGGTCGTTCCTGGGTGCTCCTTGAGGATTTGCTTTCCTGTCTCTGTCGTAGTCGATGGCGAAGGCGTGACTTGTGCGCCGTACGTCCTCATCACTTCCCTGCGGTATGGCTTTTGCTCGTAGGAGCACTTGACCATATAGACATGGCAATCCAATCCGAAGAACGCTGAAGCCATTGACAGTGCGGTTCCCCACTGTCCAGCCCCAGTTTCCGTCGTGATTCCGGTGAGGCCTTGCTGCTTGGCGTAGTATGCCTGGGCAATTGCGGAGTTGAGCTTGTGGGAGCCCGATGTGTTGTTGCCCTCGAATTTGTAGTAGATCCTTGCGGGAGTGCCGAGTGCCTTTTCCAGGAAGTAAGCCCTGACCAGTGGGGAAGGGCGGTACATCTTATAGAAGTCGAGCACGGGCTGTGGAATTGGAATGTACGGCGTGGTGTCGTCCAGTTCCTGCTTGACCAATTCATCGCAGAAGACCTTCGCGAGTTCATCGAATGTCACGGGTTGGCGGGTTTGAGGATTGAGCAATGGTGCGGGCTTGTTTTTCATGTCTGTGCGGACATTGTACCAGGCCTTCGGCAGCTCTTCTTCGGTGAGGTAGATTTTGTATGGGACTTCGTTGGAGTGGAATGAATGTGGCATGGTTGTGTTCCTTATGAAATAATATTCTGGAAAAATGTTGACAGACGCAAAAAATCCTGGTTGTTCGCGATGGTGTACTCTCCGTCACGACTAACCAGGATTTGCGGGCAAAAGATAAGGCGGATGAAACGCTGTTTCGTTCAATCCGCCCCGACCTTGTAGGAAGCTGTATCTTGCGATGAACTCCTATGCCAACAAGCAGGTCGTGACGGAGCTTCGCCAAGACCAAGATGTTCTGTTGGTGAGATTGTGTTTCATCGCGTAAAATCTAAGGATTGCTGATAAACTAAAAACTTGAACTAATTTAATGCTTTGTTTTGACAATGCAAGCAGAATGTCATAAAAAAACAATGATTTTTTTGCCGGATTGCATTGAAGATAATGGCACATGAACTTATGATAATTGAGTTCCCATCCATCGACATCAAACCCTGGAGAAATCACCATGCTTACCTGGAACAACTCAACTTGCCCGGACGGGCAACTGGCAACGGCGCTCCGGACCCTCGCAGAATACTATCCAATCCGCGAAGCTCTTGACGGCGCAAACTTGACCTTTGTCAAAACACAGGACCAAGACAGCCTGGACGTCGCCCATGACGGAGCAGCCTGGGTTATCCGCTACGGCAGGATCAATGCGGCTCTTCGGGGCTTGGCGTTCGCCATGGCGGGAGCCACGCGCAACGAAACCATGCCTTTCGACACACTTGGCATCCTGCTGGATTGTACGCGAGGGAACGTCGTCACCGTCGAAGCCTTCAAGGAGTGGCTTCGTGTCCTGGCGTTGCTTGGCTACAACATGACCATGATCTACGTCAAGGATGCGTACGAGCTTCCCGGCGAACCGTTCTTCGGGTTCATGCGTGGCGCGTACTCGCAAGATGAAATCCGGCAGATTGACGCCTATGCGAAAAAGCTTGGCATCGAGATGATCGCCTCCATCCAGGCACTGGGTCACGTCGAACCCCTGATGCAGTATCCTGCCTATACAAAGGTCAAGGATACGTCAAGCACATTCCTGGTCGATGAACCGGAAACCTACAAGCTCCTGGAAAAGATGCTCACTTTCTGGAGCGAGGCGCTGACCTCGAGGCGAATCCACTTGGGAATGGACGAGACGATGGACCTGGGACGTGGCCGGTTTCTGGATCTTAACGGCTACCAGCAACCGGTCGAACTCTATAACAGGCACCTGGCAAGGCTCTGCGATATGTGCGAGTCCCTGAACTTGAAGCCCCTCATCTGGTCGGACATGTACTTCCGATTCGCCAACAAGAACCTATCCTACTACGAGCCGGATGCGGAAATCCGGCAAGAGGTCAAGGACATGATTCCGAAGTCGGTCCAGCTTTGCTCCTGGGACTACTACCATCGCGACAAGGATACCTACGCCAAAATGCTTATGCGCACAGGCGCGCTCAATGGCACGCAGCCGGTGATGGCGTCGGGAGTCTGGACCTGGACCACGCTTTGGACAGACTACGAGCAAACCGAGGCGACGGTCAAGCCATGCATTCAAGCATGCCGCGAAACGAACACCCGGGAAATCATCCTTACGATGTGGGGCGATGACGGCGGGCACTGCGAACCCAAATCAGCCTGGGCAGGACTGGCATGGGCGGCAGACGAGGCGACGCAAAAGGAAAATCCGCATCTAGAAGCCACATTCAAGGCGATCACCGGGAAATCATACGCCAACCAAATCGCCGCAGGAAAAATGATCCTTACGCTCTTTAATGACAAGGGGCAGCCCAAGCGCAAGATCCGTGAAAAGACCATCCTTTGGGATGACCCAATCATGTGGATGGCGCACTATGGTTTGAACAAGCTCGACCCGACGCTGCTGCAATGGATGGTGGAACAATACCAGGAAGCATTCAACGAAGTCTCGAAACTCGCCCAAGACGAACCGGAACTCGAGTATCCGGCAACCATACTCAACCTTCTCAAGCAAAAGGTCCAACTCTACATCGACCTTATTCCTGCATACAAGAACCGCGATCGCCAAAAACTAAAGGCCATGCGCGATGGGCAAATCGCACAGCTCGCAGCGCTCTACGACGACTTCGCAAACCAATTCAGGGAAGTCTGGTTCCAGTCATACAAGTCGTACGGGATCGAATTGTTCCAAATCAGGATCGGAACGCAAAAGCAAAGGCTGGAGGAACTCAAGGACAGAATCCAGGAACTCTTGGACGGCAAGGTCGAGGAGATCAACGAACTCGACTACGATGGAGGCGCAATCCATATCCCAATAACCTTCCTCGGATTGGCAACAGGATGTTTCTTCATCTAGAACGTGCAATCGGCCAAAAAAGGCAGCTGACGCCATGGCACCAACCAAGTACGGGACACCTGGGGTGCTCCCACTCAAGCGAAGTCGCCGCTAAAGCGGCTGAACAAGGCAAAGCCCCAGTCGGGCATGGCAGTTCTTGTGCTTGAGCTTTCTGCTGAAAATCCCACGCTGGTCCAACGCAAAAAAACATCGCACTATCAGCTCAAAGCTTCCATTCTCAGGCAGATTGGGCAAAAAGAAACCCCTGACTTGGTCGAGTTGTCTCGTCAAATCAGGGGCTTTGTGTATTGATTTTGTGGTTTCGCCTATTTTGTATCGGCGTTTTTGTTGTGATTGCTCATCAGCACGACTGTTGGTGTCCAGTGTTTGGCCTCTTCGGGCGTCATGGTTGCGAAGGCCATGATGGTGACTAGGTCGCCTGGGAGACCACATCGTGCGGCGGCTCCGTTGAGGCAGAATTCCCTTGATCCCCTGGCGCCCTCGATCGCGTAGGTCTCGATTCGCGATCCGTTGCTTTGGTTGACGATGAGGATTTTCTCGTAGGGGAGTATGCCTGCCTGATCAAGGATGTCCTTGTCAATCGACATGCTGCCCTCGTAGTTGAGTTCCAATCCCGTCAATTCCGCCCGATGGATCTTGCTTTTGAGCAATTCGACTTGCATGGCTTGCGGTCAATCCTTAGGCTTTTGGGCTTTTGCGCCGATTCTGAGCCTGAGGGCGTTGAGTGCGATGAATCCGGTTGCGTCGGCCTGGTTGTAGACGTCATCCGCTTCAAAGGTGACGACTTCCGAGTCGTAAAGGGTGTACGGTGAGCGGCGGCCGCTGATGAAGCAGTTGCCCTTGTAGAGCTTGACGCGGACTTCGCCGGTGACGTTCTTCTGGCTTTCGGTGATCGCAGCTTGCAGGAATTTGCGTTCGGGGGCGAACCAGAACCCGTTGTAGACCATCCTGGAATACTGTGGAATCAGCTGGTCGCGGATGTTCATCACTTCGCGGTCCATGCAGATGGATTCCAAAGCCCTGTGGGCGTGGAAGAGAATCGTTCCACCAGGAGTCTCGTAGACGCCGCGATCCTTCATGCCGGTGAAGCGGGTCTCGACAATGTCAATGCGTCCGACGGCGTGCTTGCCGCCCAGCCTGTTGAGTTCGCGCATCAGGTTGGCAGGGGAAAGCTTTTTCCCGTTGACGGCGACCGGGATTCCCTTTTCGAATTCGACCGTCACGTATTCGGCTTGGTCGGGAGCCTGTTCGACGGGTACGGTGAGGACATGGCATGAGGCGGGCGCCTCCTTCCAGGGATCTTCCAATTCGCCGCCTTCGAAGCTGATGTGCAGCAGGTTGCGATCCATCGAGTAGGGCTTTGCGGCGGAAACCGTGATAGGAATCTTCTTTTCCTTGGCGTAGTTGATCAGGTCGGTACGCGACTTGAATGTCCAATCGGGCGATCTCCAGGGTGCAATGACCTTGATGTCAGGATTCAATGCGTATGCGGTGAGTTCGAAGCGGATCTGGTCGTTGCCCTTGCCGGTTGCGCCGTGGCAGATATATTCGGCTTTTTCTTCCTTGGCGATTTCAACCAGTCTCTTTGCGATCAAGGGGCGGGCGATCGAGGTGCCAAGCAAATACATGCTTTCGTAAATCGCATTGGCTTGGAACATCGGGAAGATGTAGTCCTTGGCGAAAACCTCGGTCAAATCCTCGATGTACGACTTGACGGCGCCGGTGGCATATGCCTTTTCATGAAGGCCATCCAATTCCTCTTCCTGCCCGATATTGGCGCAGTAGGTGATCACTTCAGCATTGTACTTTTCCCGAAGCCAGGTCAAGATGCATGACGTGTCCAATCCACCAGAATAAGCGAGTACAATTTTCATCTTCGTCTCCTAAAGACAACCTTGTGATATGATATGCGGATAAAAAGAAACCATAAGATTTCTTAATATAGTGCCTATTATGGAATTGGCGAAGGAAAGCAGGCAGGAAAATTAGCCTTGGTGTTCGCGGTCATCGCTGCGAGATCGCCGCGATTTTTTCATCGCATCGCTTGTTGACGTCTTCGAGTCCGCTGGTCGCCTCATCCCACTGCCAGTATGCGTCGTCGATTTCCTTTTTGATTTCCGCAAGCCTTTTGTTGAGGGTCGCGAAATCGGTTCCCGGTTTGGCCTCTATGATTTCGTCGTAGATTTCCTGTTGTTCCGCTTCGAGTTTTTCGACGGTTTCTTCGGCGTCTTGTATGTCTTGTTCGTACTTTCTCTTGATTTTAGAGAATTCGTTTCTGATGTTTGCTTCTTCCCGCTTCCTTTCTTTTCTGGAGATAGGCTGTTGTTGCGCTTCTTCCTGTTGCTGTGCCTGCGGCTCGGATGGTTCGGAATTGTCTTCCTCGGATTTCTGCTGCATTTCGGCGAGTTTTTCTCGATAGTAGTCGTAGTTTCCGTAGAATCTTGTGATCTTGCCGGGGGTAAGCTCGTAAATAGTTGTTGCCAGGTTTCTGACGAAGGTGATATCATGGGAGACGAGGCAAAGTGTGCCCTGGTAGTTTCTCAGGGCTTCTTCGAGCGCTTCTCGCGCATAGATGTCCAGGTGCGTCGTTGGTTCGTCCAATAGCAGGAAGTTATTTGGCCTGAGCAGCAGCCTGGCGAGTGCCAGGCGTACTTTTTCGCCACCGGAGAGGACTTGCACGTACTTGTCAATCGTTTCTCCAGGGAATCCGAATCCTCCGAGCATGTTTCTGAGTTCTCCGTCGGAATGTTCGGCGGTGACGGCGCGGACGGTTTCGAATACGGTCTTGTCGGGATCCATCGTCTCGGCGAAATCCTGGGATTGGTAGCCGATTTCAACGCCGTGCCCCAGGGAGCATTTGCCGTCCGTCAACTGGAGCTTGTTGGAGAAAATCCTGAACAAGGTTGTCTTGCCCAAACCGTTGAGTCCGACGAAAGCGGCCTTGTCCCCACGTTCGATGGTCAGATCAACGTCCTCGAAGAGCAACTTGTCTGGCGTGTAGCCGAAGGATGCCTCGCTGAGTGAGACGACGACTTGCCCCGAGGGCGGCGGGACGGGAAGGGTGATCTTTGGCGCCTTGACGGTGACCTGCGGGACGTCAACATCCTCCAGGCGATCCAGCATCTTCTGGCGGCTTTGCGCCTGGGCAGCCTTTGTCGCCTTGTACTTGAATCGTTCGACGAAGCGCTCGATTTGCTCGCGCTTGCGGTCGATGTTCTTCTTTTGCGCGAGGAGTTGGTCGTGCCTTGCCGCTCTGTCCTTGATGTACTGGTCGTAGTTGCCCGGGTATCTGGTGACCTGGCCGCCCATGACCTCGATGGTGACCGAGGTCAGCGAATTGAGCAGGTAGCGGTCATGGGAAACCAGGAGCAGCGTGCCTGTGAAGACCCTAAGGTACTCCTTGAGCCATTCGATCGCCGGCACGTCGAGGTAGTTTGTCGGCTCGTCGAGCAGCAGGATATCGGGTTTGGCCACGAGTACCCTTGCGAGTTCTGCGCGGATTTTCCATCCTCCGGAGAAGTCTCCGAATGGGTCTTTGAAGCGTGCAGGGTTGAATCCAAGTCCTGTGAGTATTGTTTCCGCTCGATTCTTGAGTTCGTATCCACCCAGGTGTTCGTATTCGGTTTGCAGGGTTCCAAGCCTGGCGAGCGCCCGGGGCTTGTCTTCGGCGTCCATCCGATCCATTTCGCGTTCCAGCTCATGGATCTCATCATGGATTGCGTCGAGTTCGGGCAAGGCGTTTTCCACGTAGTCCAGAAGCGGAGTCGTGGCGTCGCCAAGGAAGACCTGCTGCTTCATGTAGCCGAGGCGTTTGGCTTGGGGATAGCTGACCTCGCCCTTGTCAGGCGTCTGATGACCTGCAAGCATCTCGAACAATGTACTCTTGCCGTTGCCATTGGGGCCAACTATGCCGACGCGCTCGCCGGGATGAATCGAAAAACTGGCATTGCTGATAACCTGTTGCTTGCCAAAAGATTTGTATACCTGAGAAAATTGTATCATCTTCCAAAGAACCTTACTAGAAAGGCGAGGTAGTTTGAGAAATAGGAGTTATAGTATTATGCCTGTTGCTCTGAAGCAACGGGGAGGGCGACAAGACGTGGCGATTTTTGCAAAGGTATTAATGTGACACGGGAACCATCAAAAACAACTGATTTGACCCAAGCCAAAGCCGAATTCCAAGAGGAATTGGCTGCCAAGGGCATTCGTGGCATCTTGGCGGAAAGCGATTTGCTCAAGATATCACGTTCCGTCGGTTGCTGCGACGTCTATTGCCATCGACTTCCATGCGGTGTCGCTTGCCTGATCAAGACATACTTGGATCGGCCGCTTTGGGTCAGGCGCCTCTTTGGGCGTCGAAGCCTTAAAAACGAGTTCAAGAGGCTGGTCGATTTCGAACGATTCGGAATCAGGGTTCCGAAGCCATATGCCCTCTTGGACGCCGATACCCTGGTCGAGGAATTCCTGGAAAACGTGGTACGACTTAGGGATACACGCGATTATGACGATACCACCCGACCAGGCCGGGAATTCTTTGTCGAGCTGATCTCGATGGTTCGCAAGATGCATGCGTCAGGGCTTGTCCACGGCGATTTGCGTCGCGCCAACATCATGATTCAGGCTGACGGGAATCCTTGCATGGTCGATGTGGCTACTTCAATCCATTTGAAAGAGCGGAGCTGGTGGGGCAAGCGAATGCTCTTCAATGCCTTCCGCAACTCGGATCTGTTCTCGCTGGCGAGAATCGTTATGTCGTTTTATCCCGATTTGATTGACGACGACTTGAACAGGGCGATTGAACAGGCGCCCTGGTACTTGCGGTTGGGACGATTCTTCAGGCAAGAAATATATCGGCCCTTGCGTGGCAAGCGTAGGAAGCCCGAGAGGAAGTCCTGCTGATCGTTGAGCAATCAAAAGGCTGCCTGCCCGGGCTACTTTGGGGAACGGTCAGTTAGTTGAAGTACCAGTTCCTGCCTGCGCCCGGAGGTGGCGGGGGCAGGTTTCTCTTGGCTTTTTTGCCGGACTTGGGCGTGTCCTGGGCTGGTTTCCTTTCCTTGTCTTCCCTGCGTTTCCTTGGCTTGGCGTCATCGAACTTGCTTTCCCACTTTCCTTTTCTGGGTTGATGTTCGGACGCATCCCTGAATTTAGGCTTGTCGCCTTGTTGTGTTCTGCCCTTGTAGGATGCCTTTGGCGCCTTGTCGCCCTTCCAGTTTGGCGCATTTTCCTCGTAGGAAGGTCTATCCAGGTTGCCTGGCTTTGTGTATCTGCGTCTTGACTCGGTGAAGTCGCCGTCACGATGATCGAAGTCGTGCCTGTTTTCGCGCTTGCCTCTCGGTTCCTCGTATCGGTCACGTCCGTACGGCTTGTCCTGGCGCTCCTGTCTGTGTTCCTGGCGTCTTGGCGGTTGCGCCTCGAAGTCGTTTTGCTCAAACTGCCTCGGTTGGCGTTCGCGTCTTGGCGGTTGTGCCTCGAAATCGTTTTGATCGAACTGGCGTGGTTTGCGTTCCCGCCTCGGCACTTCGTCGTCCTGATGACGTTCTGGCTTGTATTGCCGTTCTGTTTCGGGCTTTGGCTGTTCATCCGCCCATGCGTCATATTCCCGTCTTGGTTTGCGTTCGCGGTCTTGCCTTCTGGGTCTGTCAGCCCTGTCACGCCTGTCTTCCCTGCCGAATCGGCGTCCGCGTTCGGAGCGCTCTGGGCGTTCGGGGCGTTTTTCCCTTGGTGTAAGAAGCCTTGCAAGCCTCGGTCCTGCGATGCCGATATGTTCAGGGCCCTGGTCGCCGCCGGATTCCAGCTGACGGGAGATGAGTTTTGCGATGATGACCATCACGTCTTGATTGACGATCAGGGTCTGGACTTGGTTAAGGATGTCAATGTCCAACTTATAGTCGTGCACTTCCTGGAAGATTTTCTTGAGCCTTTGCTCGGTCACTTCCGTGCGGGTTGGGATCAAGCAGTTTTCCAGCTGGGCGCCTACGTTTTTCCTGATCGCTTCCAGTTGCCTGAGTTCCCTTGGGGTGACGAGCGTGATGGCGGTGCCTGTCTTGCCAGCGCGTCCGGTACGGCCGATACGATGGACATAGCCGCGCGAATCGAAGGGGAGGTGGTAGTTGAAGACGTGTGAGACGTTGTCGACGTCAAGTCCCCGTGCCGCCACGTCAGTCGCTACCAGGATGTCGATTTCTCCGCGTCTGAAAGCAGCCATCACTCTGGATCGCTGCGCCTGTTCCATGTCTCCATGGAGGCAGTTGACGTTGTATCCCCTTGCTGAGAGGAGGATGTTGAGGGAGTCGGTTTCTTCCTTTGTCCTGCAGAATATGATTCCCTTTGTAACGTCTTTGGCGTCGATCAGCCTGATCACTGCGTCTGCTCGTTCCGAGTCTTCGATGACGAAGAAGAGTTGTTCGATATCGTTGTTTGTCGATTCGTTGATTCGTGTCGTGATATTGACTGGATCCTTGAGGATGGTTTCCGCCAATTGCACCACTGGTCTTGGCATCGTTGCGGAGAAGAGCATCGTCTGGTGTTCGCCCGAGAAGTGCTTGAAAATCCGCTTGACATCGTCCAGGAATCCCATGTCCAGCATTTCGTCTGCTTCATCAACGACGATGTGCTTTGGGTCGATATCGTCAAAATGTCCTGATTCGATCAGGTCGATCAGTCTTCCTGGAGTTGCGACGAGCGCATGTATGCCCTTTTTGAGCATGGCTTCCTGCTTAGAGTAGGATTGCCCGCCTGTGAAGGCTGCGGTATGGATGTTCGCGAACCGTCCCAGCTTGAAGAGTTCGTTCGAGACTTGTGCTGCGAGTTCGCGTGTGGGAACGAGTACGAGGAGGTTGAGTCCTGGCTCGTTCATGATCTTGTTCATGATTGGCAAGCCAAAGGCTGCGGTTTTGCCGGTGCCTGTCAGGGCTTGTCCGATCAGGTCGCGTCCGGCCATCGCTTCTGGGATTGCCTTGACCTGGATGGGAGTAGGTTCCTTGAAGCCAGCGGCTTCCAAGCCCTGAAGGATCTCAGGGTTGAACCCGAAATCTGCGAAGGTCATGGTCTCGCCGGAGTCGCGCTCTGCGGACTCTTGAACGTCGGATTCGACTTCCTTCGTGGTTTCCTCAAGCGTTGCCGGGGCTTGTTCTTGAGGGGTGTTTTCTTCGGTGGGCGTCAGTGCGTCTTCGAAGTTGATCTGCAAATTGTCGTCATTTGGTGTTTGTTGTTCTTCCGTCATCGTAGTGTTCTCGTGCCTGGTGGTGAATTTGAGGCGGGGGGATGTGTTCCAGGCAGTGCATCTCGTTCGGAATGAAGCAGAAAAACCGTGTTGCGACGCTCGCCTGTAATATCGAAGTCTCCTAGTCCCCCCTATGGAAAAATTCCAGTAAAAAACCTTAATATATTGTAAATATGTGAAAATTCAATCCACCATGCGACAAAATACGACAAAATATGATATTTGTTTAAAATTTTGAATTCCGAGGTCTGTCCGCGCCATCCTGTCGGATCTGTCGGACTTGTTCCAGAACCTTTAGATCCACAAAAAACAATGTCAACGTCCCGGTCCCAAAATCTCCAATGCCGAATTCAAGGGGCATGTCACATGGTATTTGAGTACGAAAGTGTGAAAAGATCCCGCGAATTTCACGACTCTGTGGCAAGGGGAAATCCGCCATTCCTGGCGAGGCTTAGTCTCTCGGGGGACGACAATAAGTTGTCAATGGATGGGACGATTGTGGGAAAAGCTGATTCATTTGAAAAATCTTTTGGCGTTCACTGGTTTGACAATGTGTGAAATTGATTATGTTATGATGCTCAGCATTTAAAATCGCCTTTAGGAGAGGTATTTATGACATTTCGTGCTTTTTTAATTGGTTTGTTGGGAGCTACGTTTCTTTGCGGGTATTCGTTCTACAACGACTATGTGTTGTTCCAGACCCTGCTGGTCGGCACCCACTTTCCCCTGTCGGTGTACGGCAGTTTGATTGTTTTTTTGATATTGTTGAATCCTTGTTTGAGCTTGCTCCACAAGTGGTTTCGTCGTAGTTGGCTGAAGCCGTTGGGTGGTCGCGAGTTTTGCCTTATCATGGCGTTGGTTCTTCCTGCCTGTGCGTTTTCGACCAGCAGTTTTCTTCGCATCGTGCCACGTGCATTGATGTTGCCCCACCATTATGCGAAGACCAATGCCAGTTGGAAGCTGCTTCAGGAGGACGGGAAGACGTACAAGCCAGTCACTTCCTACCTTCCCAAGCATCTCTTGGCCGATCCCGAGGAGGACGATGCACTGGTCAAGTTTATCCAAGGGGCGAGGACCGACAGCTCGAAGGCCATTTCCTTGTCGGAAGTCCCTTGGAAGGCTTGGAAAAAGCCCTTGATTTTCTGGCTGCCGCTATATGTCGTCATGGGGATGGCGCTGACAGGGTTGGCGTTGGTTTTCCATCGTCAATGGGCCTCAAACGAACATTTACCATATCCAATCGTCAATGTGGCTAGATCTATGCTGCCTGACAAGGACGGAAGGATGAACGGCATCTTCAAGAACAAGGTCTTTTGGATTGGATTGATTGCGGTTCTTGTCATCCACACCAACAACTATCTCCACCAGTACTTCCCTGACGAAATGATTCCTTTCACGAGAACATTCGACTTCAGGGCTTTCAGAACGCTGTTTCCGACATTGGTCAAAGGCGGGGGCTATGGAACCCTGATGTGGATCAGGTGCTACTATGCCGTGATTGGGCTTGCCTATATGCTTCCAACTGATGTCTGCCTAAGCGTTGGATTCTCCCCGTTTGTTTTCTTTACCATCTTCGGGATCTTCGTCAACCTGGGCTATCCTCTCCGGCGCGGGACGCTTTACCAGGCTCGTACGGACTGGGGGATGGTCTTCGGCGCGTACATCGGATTCTTCTCTGTCCTCATCTACACGGGACGGCACTATTACTGGCAGACATTGCGTCGTGCATTGGGATTTTCGGGAAGTGATGAGATTGCCCGTGAGAGCGTTTGGGGGATGCGTGTCTTTGCAGTCAGCATCGTTGTTTTCATCCTTGGCGTGATAAGGACAGGGCTTGACTGGCAGCTATCGATAATCCTTGCCATCATGATGGTTATTGCATACTTGGTAATGGCCAGGATTCTTGCCGAGACTGGGATGTACCATTTGAATCCGAACTTGTATCCCGGCGTCATCATCATGGCCCTTTTGGGCGAACAGGCATTGGGACCTACTACCATCGCCTTGATTTTCTTCACTACCACGATGTTCTTCATGGATACCCGCGAGACGTTCATGCCTTTTGTCATGAGCGCACTGAAGTTCCTTGACGGTACGGGGGCAGAGCGTGTGAAGCAGCCATCCCCTGAGTTCGTATCGCCAATCCGTCCTTCTCGCAGCAGGTATTTTCCGATGCTTGCGTTTGTTTTGAGCTGCGCAATCGTTGCCAGTGTCTTGGGAGGATGGTATTTTTCCTACGATCGCGGTTTGAATTGGCGCGATGCTTTTGGCACGCGCAACACGCCTACGAATCCATTCAATGTGGTCGTGCAGGCGAGGACCCAGTTGCTGGCACAGGGGCTTCTTGCAGAATCGGAAAGCGTGAGGGGGTTCGACCGATTGCGGCTTGCCAAGCCAAACAAGCCTTTCTGGATAGCCTTCGGGTTGACCTTTGGTGGCGTCCTGCTGTTTACGACCTTGCGTTTGAGGCTGCCTTGGTGGCCCGTGCATCCCGTGATCTTTTGTGCTTGGTCGGGGTTTGCGGGATATATCCTGGCGTGGTCGTTTGTCATTGGAGGTGTCATCAAGGTTCTGGTGACTAGATTCGGAGGGAGCAAGTGCTACCAGATCCTGAGGCCGCTTTTCCTAGGGATGATCGCAGGCGACATGCTGTCGGGAATCCTTGTGATCGTGGTCGGAGGATTGTATTACTTCATCACAGAAGAACCTTCGAAATCATATTGGGTCCTTCCGGGATAAGAAGCTGGAAGTGCCATCTTGATTTTTTCGACAGAAAATCAAGGTTTTTGCCTTGGGATGATTTGACAATTCATCAGGATGTGATAACTTATTTTCTTGCGACCACACATAAGTTTTGTTGCACCTTTCGGAGAGGTGGCTGAGTGGCCGAAGGCAGCGGTTTGCTAAACCGTCGTAGGTATAAAAACCTACCGGGGGTTCGAATCCCCCCCTCTCCGCCATGTTCAAGCACGAAAGAACCCTAAATGGCATCATTTATACCGTTTAGGGTCTTTTTTTCATCTTAGGCTTTTTCCATCGGCTATTTTGAATAAGGGTATCTGGCCTCATCAGGACATTTCCCGTGCCTGTCCACCCACGATACCCAGGCATTGTTCACCTTTTACTAATCTCACTGCGCAATTTCCCATGCTGTGGGGGTGTGTTCACAAGGTTTTTACTGCGCCCTCAATGCGCTCCAGCGCCTCGTCAATGTCCTCTTCTTGGTGCGAGTAGTTGACGTAGCCGCCATTGTAGAGGCTGACTCCCGCCTTGAAAATGGCGGGAGTCATCTTCTGGACTTGACCGGAGTCGGCACCTGGTCTTGGTACGAAGAAAGCGATTGGGCGGTCTATGCAGCCCATCTGGACTGGCAGGTTGTATTCCTTGATGATTTTATCCAAGCCACTCCACATGCGCGCGCCCATGCGCCAAAGATGGCCAATGACGTCTTCGGAGCGGTAGATTTCAATGACTTTCTTGGCGGCGGCCAGCGACAGCGCCTCGCCACCGTAGGTTGAGGAGACGATGGCCTTGCCATAGGCGTCCATCCATTTCGACTTGCCGCAATACACGGACAGCGGCATGCCGTTGGCGATGCCTTTCGCAAACACGGCCATGTCCGGCGTCACGCCGTAGTACTCCTGCACACCACCCAGCGCGATACGGAAGCCGGTGACGATTTCATCAAAGATCAGCGCCGCGCCGTAGCGTTCGGTGAATGCGCGCAGGTACGGGTAGAAGCTGCGTCCCGCGTCCATGTTGGCATAGTCGGCGGCCACGACCACGGCGGCCAGGTCATCGCCGTACGCCTTGCCCAACTCCTCCAGTTTCTCGGTGTTGTTCCATGGTGCTGAGTGATGCAGGGAGGCGATCGCTGCGGGGATGCCCGTCTTGCCGGAAGTGCCTTTGCGGTTGGGCAGGGTCATGCCGTCAGAGGCCAGGGAGTTCAGCCAGCCATTGTAGCCAATCTGGATGACATGGTCATGGCTGGTGACATACCGGGCGGCCTTGATGCAGGCGGCGATAGCCTCGCCGCCGGTCTTCAGGAAACGCGCCTTTTCGGCGCAGGGGATGACTTCGGTGACAGCCTTGGCCACTTCGGCTTCCAAGGGGCTGGGATAGCCGAAGACGATTCCCGTGTCCAACTGGCTGCGAATGGCGTCGTCAACCGGTCTGTAGCAATATCCCAGGCTTATCGGTCCCAAGGCGTTGCGGAAGTCAATGTACTCTTTCCCGTCGGCGTCCTTGACTCGACATCCCTTGCCGCTGACGATGACGGCGGGTTCCTCCGGCGTGAGCGTCGCATGTTTTGAGCATGTGCTGCTTCCCCAGGGGATGTACTTGTTCAGCATTTCAGCGTAATACTGGTTGTTCATCAACTTTCCATCCTCTTTTTCTTCGCTTGTTACGGATGCAATATGGCCAGGGCGTTGTCCCGTGCAATGGCTTGGGCATCCGCCTCCGGCAGACCGGACTGAAGCTTGGAGAGCGCCGCGCTGGCGACAAAGAATGGGGCGTGGCTTCCGAACAGGACACGACCCTTCGGGGCGGCCTGCAGGGACTCCGTGATCCTGAAGGGTTCGTAGAAGGCGATGTCAAAATAGACATTGGCGGCGCTCCAGCGACCACATTCCCCCGCCAAGGCGTTCAGCACGATCACGGGCGTTTCGGGGACGGCCTCGGCGAAGGCCTGGATGTCCGCCGTGGGAGGCTTTATCTGGCAGAGAGGATGCTGGGAACGTTCGTCCTCCTCGCGCAGGGAGATGACGAAAACATGACCGTTTTTCGCCATGGCGCGAGCCATGTCCAGAGTCCTGCCGTCCAGCAGGGAGTAGTTCTGGAAGGAGGGCAGGAGCAATACGGCCTGCGTCTGGATGTCGCGCCAGAATCCGTAGCCAGGGTTGATAACCGGCAAGGCCCTGAAGCTGTCGTAGGGCTGGCAAGCCTTGGCTAGCTCATGGTTCTCATGCAGCAGGTCAGACGAGAACGGCGCCTGGCTGGAGCGGACCAGGCCTCCGGTGATCCCGAACCGTGCCAAGTGCGGCACCAGCAAGTCCATCGTCTGATGCAGGTGGGGGCGGAAAGGCCAGCGCCCAGTGGAAAGATTGACGTCAAATGCTACCATCCCAGCAACCTCCTTGCGTTTTCAGAGAAAATGAGCCGACGCTCCGCTTCCGTGATGTCCGCCTCGCGGATCTTGGCCAATTGCGCCCCAAAGGTGCGGCATGGCGCGTCCGAGCCATAGACAATGCGTTCGGCGCCGATGCGTTCCACGGCATACTCGACCAGACCTGCCTCCGGCTGCGAACCGGAGGTGTCAATGCTGACATTCTGGCAGTCGGCGACATCCTCAACACCCCGGATGCCGACGCCGCACAGATGGGCCATGACAATTTTCACACGTGGAAAACGGCGCGCCAGGTCGGCAATATCTGCGGGGTCGGATTCGAATCTGTGTTTGCCGGTAGCCTTGTACCAGCTATGGTGCAGCAGTATCGCATCGCGTTCTTCTAGGATTTCCATGATCGGATCCATTCGTGTGCTGCGGCAATTGGTGCAAATCTCCATCTTGATGCCTATGAATTCGGGCATGTCCAGGCAACGCTTGGCTTCTTCCACCACGAATTCAGTTGCATTGTCCGGATTAAGGAAGCAGAGGCCTCGGCAGCGGTCGTAGTAACGCCTGACATCCGCCAGCGTTTCATTGTTCACCTGCCGTATCTGCTCCTGAGTCGCCTGGTCGCCGTACCGCAGGACGTCTCCCAGGAAAAGGAAGCGGTCAATGCCATGAGCGATCGCGGCTGCCGCCACCGCATCCGCCTGACCTTTGAAATTGTGCGTGTGGATGTCAAAAATCATTGTTTGCCTTTGTCCTTCGTTGTTCCGGCGATAGGTCGTTGACTGCTTTGCATAATAGTATATTCATATTTCAATTGAAAAGTCATAACGCTTGAACGAAATTATCATGCAGATGGGGCAAAAAGTCATGGCTCACTTGCCGCCTCGGCGCTCCATCAACAATCCTTGGTAGCCGCAGGGAATGAGCAAGCGGCCGCGCCAGAATGCCACTGTGTCGGGATTGCCTTCAAACTGGTACTGGCGCCCTGCGACAAGCTTTGGCGCTGTGATGTCGCTGATATCAATCACCGTGACACGTTTGCTGGCTCGTTCACTGAGCGCCAGGGTGTTGCCGTCAATAGTCGGTATTCCATTCATGCGCTGATTGTCCGGCAGGCGGTAGCGCGTCCATGTATTGCTGGGACCTTCCGCAAGGGCGGGCAGGAGGACGTAGGCGCCATGAATCACATAGAGCATCCGGTCTTCCCCTGGCACTGCGGCCACGCCGTCAAGGTGGCTTGCCAACCGTTCCACCAATTGCTTGGCGACCACGGGCTTGTCGCCACCGAGATCGTACCATGCCAAACCGCCGCTGTGCCAGTTCATGCCGACATGGCGGCCGTTCAAAGCCCGATGGCAAAGCAAGTCGCTGTAGAGCAGGCCGGTCTGGTTATGCTTCATGACCTGCATTGGCGCCTTCGGATCGCTGATATCGACAAAATCCAAGCGGCTACCAGCCGTCGAATATACTGCAAAACGACCATCGCCAGGGATCCATACCCGCTGGATCAAGGAACCCGGCGACGGCGGCTTCAAGCGACCCAACAGACGCAGCTCGGGACCTTCCTCGCGATGATACAAGGCCAAACCGGCGCCGCCCTCGGCAACCGCCAGCATATCGCCATGAGCTGCCACGCCAAAGACTTCGCCCAACGGCCACACTCGCTGCAAGTCCATGCCGTCCTCGCGCAATTTAAGCAAATGCAGCCCCGCACGACCGCAGGCAACCCAGGCCAAGTCGCCCTCGATCAAGGCGCCGCGAACCTGGCCATCAGGTCGATAGCAGATAAAATTTGGATCGGGAGACAGCGGCGGCTCAGGCGTGATTTTCGGCGGCGCCGAACTCAAGGGCGGCAGCGGCACGGCGATGCCTGGCATGCGCACAACATAGAGTCCTGTCTGGCTGCCGGCGACATAAAGCACACCATTCCCGACGGCTATGCCCATGACCGAGTCAGGCAGTTGGGTTGTTTTCTTGTAGTCGTAGAGCGCTTTCGCCAGCGGCAAGCGCAAATGGCCGATGAAGCGCGGCGACGACGGGGTGCTGATGTCCAACACAAACACGCCGTTGTGCGTATCGGCAACAAAGAGATGCTTCGCTGTCGCCCGAGGCGTCCAAAAGTCGCGATATCGATTGTAGAGCTGCGGGAATTTCACTCCGGCGATCTTGCGTGGGTTGGTTGCATCGCTGATGTCGAAGATTTCCACGCCGTGTCCGCGCCCGAAGCGTTCGTCCTCGGTGCCGCTCTTGGCATGGTGGCCGGTGGCGGCAAAGCAGAGATTGCCCCGCAGGTCAATGCCGTCGCCATAGCCATCGAGTTGTGCCACCGACAGCAGCTTGGGCTTACGTGGATTGCTCACGTCGGCAATGGTTATTTCGCCGGAATTCCAGTCACCAATGTACATCTTCTGGTCATGATACTTCACCGACTGCGCTTCGCGGGTCTTGAACACACAGAGATGCTCCGGCTTCGCAGGGTTGCTGACATCGATCAACTCGACGCCATAGACGCGCAGACCTACGAAGGCGACGTCGCCGGCGACATCGATGCCCGTCGCCAATTCAACAGTATCGTATCGGCTGATCAGCTTTGGTTTTGCGGGGTTTTTCACATCGACCAGCCACAGGCCGCTGTCCCGTGCCGTCACATAGGCGATGCCATTCTGCACGGCCAGCTGGCGCACGCCGCCAAGCCCCTGTAGTTTCCCCAATTCCTTTGGTGCTGTCGGCGTGCTGATATCGTAGGTCGTCAAGGCCCCAGTGCCGATGGTGTAAAGGATGTTCTCGCCGACCACCATCGCCGCGCAGCCGGTGGTGTTCTCGACTTTCTCATAGGCCAATGCAGATCCGTACAATGCCGGATCCGCCGGCGTGATCTCGCGCGATGGCATGTTGGCGGCAAGGGCAAGGCCCGCCAATTGAGTCAGCAAAAAAGCAGTCATGGTTCGCATTATTCCTATCCTCGTTGAAGTGCGACTATGCACAGCGGAATCACCCCGCAAAAAACAACAAATTAATGTAAACCTGCCAAGCTATTTTGCAATGCGAATGCTGAATGCTGAATGACCCGTCCGACCCCGTCCGACCTGTCCCAGTCCCATAACCTTCAATCCCAAAAAATGAGGCATGTCACGTGCATTTTGAGTACGAAACTGGTGAATTTTTGATTCTCGCCAGCCAAGGGGCATGTAGCGCCCTCACAGGGCTTGAGGCTGTTGGGGGAACTTCGAACCCAAGACCATCATCCAAACCTATAGAGTTTCATCTCTCCTGGTGCGAGCCAATCTCCGCATGTGATTTCGTTTTCGGCTTCGCGGTAGTGTCCGTCCCAATGGTGGGTTTTGACGTCGGTTGGACCGCCCCAGTCCAGTCGTTCGATCACCTTGGCGGTTTTGGGCAGATGGCATTTGAAGAGTCCGCTTTCCTTGACGCTGTTGTTCACGAGGCAAACGTACTCCTTGCCATCGCGCTGGAAGCGGGAGACGACGCCTGGCAGTCCATGGTCGCATGTCACCGCCTTGACCAAGGGCGACAATTCGCCTTCCAGTAGCGGATATCCTCCGTATGCCTTGCCGATCATGTGCGTGTCCAAATGGGTGGCATTGTGGAAAAAGTCGCCGAATTGACGCAGGAACCGACGATTGACGCGAGACAGCCACTCGAAGGTCTCGGTGCGTTCCCAGAATTCGTCGATTGGAGCGACCCGGTAATTGGAGGTTGGTTGGCGCATATAGATGAAGAACCAGAGAATTCCCTTGCAGCCGCAGGCCACGGCGGTGCTGAGTTGCCAGCGGAAATCGTCCTCCTTTGGGCAACGATATCGGAAATGCCCAACGGAAAGCAGGGTAGTCCACAAGGGCAAACCAGCTTCCTTGGCGCCGGTCATGAACTTCCTCAGGTTGGTGAAATAGCCGTCCGTGCCGGATTCTTCCGGATTCATTTGGGCATAATGGTCGTAGCAAATCAGCTTTTGCTCGCCTTTTCGCGATATTTTCGCCAGCCAGGTTTCGAAGGAATCCGTCGTCTTGAGGATTCCTTCCTCGATTCCTTTCCAATAGGGCAAATAGTTGAGGAACGGGGTCAGGTTCGGAGCGACCTTGCGCTGGATTCGTCCTGCCTCGACGCAATCGTTGAATTGCGTTTCATTGATCGGTTCATCCCCGATATGAAATCCAAAGGTGGCGGGATGGCGTCCGAAATCCTCGAAGGCCGCCTTGAATTGCGCTTCGTAGGCAGCTGGATTTGTGGAGGCTCCCGTCCAGGAAGAACGTTTGTCGCAAAGAATCATCTTCATGCCTTTTGCCTGGCATTCGTCGAGGAGGTCGATGATGTGCTGCTTGTTGTCGGATTCAGGGTCGAAGCTTGGGCTCATGGCGAACGTCATTCCCAAGTCGATCCAATCCTGAACTGCATCTTTGCCCAATTGTCCTGCACGCGTGTAATTCCAGAAACCCATGGGGAACTTTTGCATTTTTTGCTCCTTAGTTTTAAGCCGCCTTGGTTGCGTCGAAAACAGCAATAATCTATCTCTACAAGGCAAGCATTACAACAATAAAACTGCTTGGCAACCATTAGGTTTTTCTAGTGTCGTCAAGTAAAAACTCGTTGCCGTGATGAAAAACTGATATTCGATGATACATTTTCGATGTATCGTGTTTCGTGAGTTAGGCATCACGTTCGAAATCGCATAACCCATCAACCAAGAGCGAACAATGGACAATCTCATTGAAATCGGAAAAGTCAAGCCAGTTCATTCGAAGGACGTTGCATTTTCACGTTGCGGACTGGGTTTCGAGAAGTTGGACCGGGCAGTTTTCGAGCCGGAAAAAGCGTATGACAAAGTAGCCGAATTGGGCGTCAAGTGGATCCGTCTCCAATCGGGTTGGCAACGAACGGAAAAGACGAAGGGCACCTATGATTTCCAATGGCTGGACGACATCGTCGATAACCTTATTTCCCGCGGTCTTGTTCCGTGGATGTGCCTGTGCTATGGGAATGGGCTTTATGACGAGGACGCTGCGAAGGTCTTTGGCGCTGTCGGCTGCCCGCCAATCAAGATTCCGGAACAGATTGCGGCTTGGGACAAGTACGTTTCCGCGCTTACCAAGCACTTCAAGGGCAGGATTCAATGGTACGAGGTCTGGAATGAACCGGATGGCACTTGGTGTTGGAAGCACGGCGTCAACGGAGCCGAGTACGGCAACTTCGTGACAAAAACCGCCATTGCCGCAAAAGCTGGGGATCCCAACGCAAAGATCATCTTCGGTTCCCTCTGCCTGCGCAGCCTCAAGTGGCTCACTGAAGTCCTGGAAGCCGGGTGTGCGCAATATGTTGACGCATTGACGTACCATGCCTATAGCCCGCACGAAGAGCGAGGCTACGATCGGATCGATGCACTTAGGGCACTCGTGCAATCCTACAACCCAAACATCCTCATTATCCAAGGTGAAACGGGTACGCAATCCAGAAGCGATGGCGCAGGAGCGCTCAAAGGCGCCGCCTGGACGCCGCTCAAGCAGGCGAAATACCTCGCAAGGCATTTTATGGCGGACTTCAAGAGCGATGTCATGTTCGCGTCGTATTTCTCATGCATGGATATGATCGAGGCGCTGGGCGGCATCGTCGGAGACAAGTCGACCTACATGGACTTCGGCTACTTTGGCGTCCTCGGCGCCGATTTCAACGAGGACGGCATCGCGACAGGCAATTACACGCCCAAGCCGTCCTACTACACCCTCCAAGCCATCGCCTCGATCTTCCGGGAGGAATTTACCTTGGCCAAGCTTCCCATCGATTCCTTCTCCACGAATTCGCCAAGACTTCTCCGTGGCGACGATCCTTTCCATGGCGACATCCAATCCGTCGGCTTCAGAAAGCCAAATGGCTCGGCTGCATTCGCCTATTGGAAAGCGTCTGAGTTGCTGACCACGACCTATGAATCGACGATATCGCTGGAACTGTCTGCTCTCCCAGATAAGATCACCCTCGTCAGCCTCCTGGACGGAACGATCTACGGCATCCCGGATTCTCAAGTCGAAGATGCGGGCAATGGCTACAAAAAGCTGATCCATCTTCCGCTTCGAGACTATCCGCTGCTCCTTGCCTTCGGCGATTTTTGCTAACAACCATGTAAAACCATGGGCGTTTTTGATTTTCCTGTAGAACGGATTGATTTTCATGGTTGATTGGGCTATGTTTGTTTTTTGGCTTTTGCTTTTAGTATCAACTTAAACAAACGAGAAGGTATCGAATGAAGAAACTATTATTTTTGTTGATGTCATTGTCGTTGGCCGTGATCGGCCAGGTTTACAAGATCGGGGATTGGACGATTACGACTGGTGGTTCGTTAACCGTTGCCTACAAGGGCAAGACGGTGCTATCCAAAATTACCTACGGGAGCTGGACGCCGGGTTACAAGTCGATGCGTTTTTCGGATGGCGACATGACGGCGAAACAGGATGGCAACACGGTGACGTTGACGAAGCAAAGCGATGTTGCCAATGCCGTGATGTCTTTCTTGGTGGAAAAGAAGTCCGTCACCATTTCCTTGGATGTTGACATCAAGCCTTCCGGTCCTTTCGAGTACGGTTTTTACATTCCCATCGAGGCTTTCCGCAACGCCGATGGAGTTCTTTTCACACGTTTGGACAGGGCTTTTTTCAACATTGAGAAGGATCTGCAGTTCAATCCCTATGGAGGCAGGAGCTTTACGATCGAACTGCCAGAGATTCGGCACAGGCTTGAGAATTTGAGCATGCCTAATTTCACGATGCAGGATAGGCGAATGGGCGAGCCGCGAGGTGACGAAATCCGCTATATCACGCATACCAACATTACCGAGCAGCGCAAGCTGAGCTACAAGCATCGCTGGACCCTCGAGGACGACTTTGACGAAGAGACACTTCGCCAACGCGGCATCATCTATAAGACGCCGTTGATTCGCCATACGGTGGCCAATGTGCCGAATGCAGGTTTCGAAAGCGGGCTTGAGCATTGGGATCCCAAGACCAACCAGTTCCTCGACTCGAACGTCGCAAAGTCGGGCAAGAATTCCGTTCGCCTTGAAGTTAAGGATCCGATGACGGAGAACGTTTACGTTACGCGGATGGTTCCGATTTCAGGAGGCGCCCTCTACCAGGCCGAATGCTTTGTGAAGACCGAAAACGTGGAGGCGACGCCGGGTAGAATGTCATCCGTCGGAGCGGGGTTGATTATAGAATGGGCGGACAAGAATCGGAAGTGGATGGCTCCTGGCGAATACGCCTGCGATTTGTTCGGCACGAAAGACTGGACGAAGGCGATCTGCAAATCGTTGCGCGCTCCCGATGACGCGGGGTATGCCTGCATTTACATGGCGCTCAGAGGAACGGGGAAAGTCTGGTTTGACGACTTCAAGCTGACGCTGATCGAACAGTCGGTGGACAAGATTTCCCCCGCCAACAATGTCACGCTTGACAACAATTGCCCATACTTCACGTGGCTGCGGATCCGTGGCGCATCGAGCTATACCGTTCACTTGTCCCAGGATGAAAAGTTCCCAAGGGACAAGACCTATAAGTATGAGACGGGTTCGGAAACCTACTTCCAGCTGGAGGAATCCCTGCAGCGTGGGACCTGGTATTGGAAGGTGACGGCGCCAGGTTCAAGCGACCCGGCACCATGGAGCTTCAAGCAGACAAAAAAGGCGGATGTGGACTGTTTGCCGCCGACAGTGACCACCAAGGGAAGACGAGTGACCGACAGCAACCAGACGTTCACCGTCGATGTTCGCGAACTGGGTTCGCGGCGCGAGCCGATGGTTACGCTGGTCAACCCGGCAACGAAACACCTGTACGAAGGCGTCTGCACCGCCAAGGACGGCGAGAACTACCAGTTCACCTTCAAGGCGGAGAAGGGCTGGCCGAAGGGATTAACAACGATGAGAATCCGCGCTCGCGACGTGAGCGGCAACGAAAGCGAAAAGGACTTCTGGCTGGTCAATGTGCCGCGCCCGGAAAATTGGGTTGTCATTGACAAGGACGGATGGTATGTGGAAGCCGGCAAGCGAATCTTCCCGATTGGAATCTACGAAGTGCTCAAGGAGGATATGCTTGAAGTCAGGCGTGCAGGCTTTGACGCGGTTCATACGTATCGCTGGGAAGGCAGCCAGGACGATGTCGCCTGCCGCCAGTACTTGGACGACTGCTGGGCTGCCGAAGGGCTGCGCGCATTCATCGGGTTTGATCGCGGTCCAGGCAGCGGCATGGGGATTGTCCAGGGGAATTTCGAGCATGTTGCGAAGCGTGTCGGCACCTTGTGCGACCATCCGGGATTGTTCTGCTGGTATCTGTTTGACGAGCCTGAGATTCCCGGTCAATACGTTTCTCCCAAGTTGCTGACCGAGTTTGCGGACTTGATTCGCGAGCTTGACCCGTACCATCCCGTCGTCATGACGACCTGGAACAAGTCGATGATCAACTACCGTCGCACATGGGACACCCATTGGACACAGGCATACAGCGCGTCGCCTAAGGGTGTTTGGGATCAGATCGAGCAGCACAAGCGGTACTTGAACTACGAGTCCCCGATCACCTTGCTGGTGAATTGCAACGATGGCAAGCAGGGGCGCTTGCTCAGAACAGGCGTCAAGCCCGATCCCACGAAGTTCGAGCGGGACTATGCAATCCTGCGTTCGACGGCGTTCATGTCGATCACCGAGGAAACCAACGGCCTCTGGTGGTGGTGGTTTGCCCGTGGCACCAACCAATTCTACACGGCGGCACAGGTTCCGGAAGCATGGGCGAACGTCGTCAAAGTCGTCAAGGAAATCGGTTCCTTGCGTCCGATCATCAATGCCGACGCGCCCGTGAAGACGGGAACCGTCGTGGTCGGCAAGGATCAGGTTGAATGGTGGGTCAAGAAAGTTGGCGGGAAGACGACGCTGATTGCCATCAGTACGGCAGAGGAACCGATAAAGGTCGAACTGGATGTTCCCGGATTCGGCAAGGATACCTACGAGTTCTCACGCTACGAAGTCAAGGTCCTGACCAAATAAGGGACGGATTGATCCTGCTCGATTGGGCAGATGACGCAAGACAGGATCGGCGGAATCGCACATGCGCGAACTGCCGATCCTGTTTTCTGTTTGGAGTCTGCGAAGTGCTACTTGGTTTGGAGAATCGCTCTGACGTCGCCGTTGCGGAGCAGGTCGATATAGGCCCCGTTGACCGGAGCAAATGGCTTGTTGCCGATCAGTTCGATGTGTTTGGCATTGGCGTCCAAGCCCTTGAGGATTTCTCCATTGATCGTATGTCCACTGGCGTTGAGCAGGGTCCAGATCGTCTTGCCCTTGGCAGTGAACTTATTGGCGTAGATTCCCGGTATTCCTGTTGGGACGAGTGGTTCGGCGAACCCGAGTGCAAAGGCATCGTTGTGCTCCAGGAGGATGTTGCGGATTTCATCGGGATAGACTCCTGAATTATAGATTCCGACTGCGTTCCAGAAGCAGAGTTTCCAGTTGATCCTGTTTTGTTCTGATGCCCTATCGTCGATTTCAAAGATTTTGCATGATGGCATATAGAATCTGAGCAGGTTGACGTGGGCGGGGCGGAGCGGTCCCTGTCGATTCTTGAGGTCATAGCAGAGCGCCGCTTCAAGTGTTGCTGCGAGCTTGTCGAATCCGGGGAATTCCGCCAGCAGGAGTTTCCCTGGTGCAATTGTGTCGATTCGTTCATGGACTTTCCTTGCTATGTGTGCCGTTGCCTGCATCCATTCCGTGTGTCCCTGTTCGGTGAACAGGTGGTTATGCCTTGGGTTATGGCAGAAGAATCCGCGGGCGCCGAATTCGTCAAGGCGCACGCCGTCGGCATCTGTTTCGCGAATGATTCTCTGGACATTTTCGACGATATGTTCGACCATGGTTTCGTTGTCTATGCAGAGTTGATAGTGCGTGCTGTAGTTTGTGATGATTCCCGGTGGTGTTGTAGGGATTGGGTTTCCGCTATTTGCATGTTTGGGCGGGAGCTTGTACCTGTGGTTAATGACGGCGTAGTCGGGCACGAGTTTTTTGGAGGCTTTTGTCGAAGGATCGATGATGACGAAGTCCGTATAGAGGATGACTGCGTGTCCCTTGCTTTTTCCGAATTCGATGAAGTCTCTGAACGCCTTGAGTCCTCCCCATTTTGGATTGTATCCATCGAAGTCTCCTAGGCAGAACGTTCTGATTTGCTTGTTGGCGGTTTCATCAAACCATTCGTCAACCCATTTTTTACGGTTTGGATTGTCGTTTTCAAAGGGGACATTCCAAGGTGCTGTTTCTCCGTGGTTCCACCAGCCGTAGATTTCCCAAATGTCGCCTGGTCGGGTATGGTTTTCTTTTCCGAAGATTTCTGTTCTGTAGCGTTTTTCCTTTTGGAGGAAGAGTTGGTTTTTCTCGACTCCGACTCCAGCTCGGAAGTTCCAGCCTTCTGTGAGCTTAGAGGGGAACGGTCGTGTTCCCCAAGCATTTTTAGCCCAGTTGAAGTATCGCTTCATCGCATTGTGCCATGAGCCACCATGGGTGCCTAGGATCGCGTCCGGTGGCGAGAACGAGCCGCCCGGGGTACGTGTTCGTTGGACATAGTCGATTGCGACAGCGATGCCGTCATTGGGATCCAGCGAGTCACGCCATTGTGTTGCGGGTTCAGCGCGTCCTGGGTGCAGATAGTGCCTGGTTTTGACGAATTGAGGGTTTTGGCGGATTCCCTTTCTGAGGTTGAAGGTCTTGTAGATCGCCTTGGGGTCGTCAGAGCGTAGGTACAGGCCGCCACCTTGGGTGCATGAGAAGAGATCGATCATTTGCCACCAGGCGTCGTTATCGCCGTAAGCAGCCCTCAAGTGGCAGTTGACGGCGGCGGCGATGCCGCCTCCGTATGGGAAGACGTATCCGTCATCTGCCGGATCTGCGGAGAGTTGTAGTCCTGCCAGGTGCGGGAAGGCGAGTGCGAAGGTTTCGGTTTTGGCGCCGAGGTTGATGACATCCAGTGCGAGGCGCAGTTCGTCGTCGTCCAGGGTTGCCCTGAAGACGCATTGGACTTGTCGTTTTGGATGCCTGACGACCGCCTCGAAACCGTTGGCGATCGGTGTTGCCGAGCGCAGGACTCCATTTTGCGGCTCGAAGATATCGCCGTCGTCGAATTTGAGCCTGAAGAGTTTCGATGCGTCTTTGTCTTCTATGATGTCCCGATCGATTTCGGCGCAATGAAGTTGCGTCAGTTTGAGTACAGGCTTGAGTTGGAATACGGCTTTGATCGCCTGGTTTTGCAGGGTTGCCTTGTCAGGTGTGAAGGCGACGATTGGGGTGCTGTCTTGGCGCCGTTTTCCTTTGGGTTGGGCAATGACGACGGGGTTGAAGGTGACGTCCTTCGGGACTGGTTCGGAGACCTGGACGAATTCGGCGTTGACATTGTCCAGGATTGCGCCCTTGGCGATGATGACCGAGGGCGCTTGCCCTGGTTGGAATTGGAAGGCGAGGGCGTTGTTGCGGGAAGTATCGGGTTTGACGTCAATGGGTTTGCCGGAGGAGTCGAGCACTTGGACTTCAAGTTTTTGTGGGTTTTGTGTTTCGAGGACTAGGGTGAGGGGGAACGCGTCGTTCCAGCGTCCATTGCGCAGCTCGATGCGGTTTTCGTCTTGTTCGCGACCGCAGTAAGCCAGGATCCGTTCGGGATCGTGCAAGGTGTTGCTGGCGGGAGTCCAGCGTGCCAGTCCTTGTTCCTTGAAAGTGGCAAGTCTGAGACGAATGAGGAATTCGCCGCAGTGCTCGTTGCCGTAGCGGCGATTCCAATCCTGCGTCCAGCTGTTTCCGCCGTCCCGGGAAACATGGCTGTGGGTGTTGGCGACGGTCCTGTCGACGCTTGGGTAGATATAGTCGTCAGGGTTGTCGGTCTTGAGTTTGGTGATTTGAACGGTGAGGGAATCGGCTTTGACCAAGTCTGTTGGGATTGGGATTTCGACCCAGGTATTGATTTTGTGGATTCCCTTGGCTCGCGCCGGAAACCTTGTGTCTGCCGTCGAGAAGGTAAGGACATAGTCGTTGACTGCGATTTCGAATTGTTCGTTGAGTCCGTTGGGCTGTGGGTTTGCCCGATTTTCGATGCTGTAGTCCAAGATGCCGATATGGACCATCAGCGATGCGGAGCTGGCTGATTTTAAGAGTTCCTGCGGAATGCTGTCCAGGGGGATGATCTTCTTGGCGACAACTGATTCGTTCCCGATCGGTAGCATGTCGAGTCCGTTGACTCCTCCCCAATTGCCCCGATCGTTGTAATACTCCAGGACTTCCGGGCGCAGTTGGTCTAGCCTCCATTGTGCAAACAAGGTTATGGAAATAAGAACGAGGATTGTAAAGAGTTGGTTTTTCATAGTTTGTATCAGGATTGAGGTGAATGCGGGATTGCAACCTGTCATTGCATAGAGAATCAATATGGAAAATGATATTTTGATTATATTTTGGTTTTGTGCTTAACTAGGTAGGATATTCTATGTGACTAAATGAAAAAGTCATCTTCTTTACCAAAAAATCAAGCCTGATTAATGATAGTTGATGATTCTTAATGAAAATGTACCCGATTTTGTTGATTTTTCCCGAAAAAACGCGAAATTTTTCGAGTGCAAATAGGGCTTTAGCCCACCCAACCGTGGGGCCCCCCCATCCCAAAGGTACGGTGCGCGAGAGAAAGCTGGAGGGAGTGGGCTGACGGTTCCATTGGGAAGCAGGTCGATGCAGATGCCGTTGACCAGGAAGATTCGTTAGGAACCGCGAATGAACACGAAATATACACGAATGTTTTTAATGATGAAGTGTTCCAGGTTGTGGGGTACGTCGTTTCTAGCCGCTGGATTGGTGACATCGGTTGAGCAAGAGTTCCCTAGGTGCTTGTACTTAAGCCAGTCCGTTAATTTACCTGGAGGAAGCGGGACTTTTGACGCGAGGCATTCCCTTGTTGGACCAGGTGGAGGCTAGGATGTCCCAAGTCGAGATTTGATTACTTTTATTTCGTACTCAAATAGGTATAGGGAAATGGCTTCCTAATCGATTGAAGTCATCAAGAANNATTGTGCATGATTCTTGCTTGAAATTCTCCAAAAAAACGCGAAATTTTTCGAGTGCAAATAAGGCTTTAGCCCACCCAACCGTGGGGGGATCCCCATCCCAAAGGTACGGTGCGCGAGAGAAAGCTGGAGGGAGTGGGCTGACGGCTCCATTGTGAAGAAGGTCGATGCAGATGCCGCTGATCGTGAAGATTCGTTAGGAACCACGAATGAACGCGAATATGCACGAATTTTTTTAATGATGAAGTGTTCCAGTTTTATGGGCTGCGCGGTTTTTGGCCGCTTGATTGGTGACAAACCTTTATTATTGCGAGACGCACTTCGAGATTCAAGCACAAATTCATTTCACTCGTGAACTTGAAATCCGGCTATTGGCAAGTAATTTTTTTGTTGGCATTGCCTGATGAGCAGTACCATGGTCAAGTGACATCGAACGAAAAGTGAGGCGCAATGGATAGCATCAACAATCTAGAAAAGTTCCGGGCGAAGATGGCTAGGGGTGAAACCTGTTTCGGGATGGTCGTTTCCCTCTCCGATTCAGTTGTTTGCGAGATCGCAGGCGATGTTGGTTTTGACTTTGTCTGGATTGACTCCGAACACGGTCCCTTGGGGATTGAGACCATAAAGGACCACATCATGGCCTGCAGGGGAACCGATTGCGCACCCTTGGTGCGAGTGCCCTGGAACGAGCACGGAATCATCAAGCCAATCCTGGATCTGGCGCCGGCAGGCGTGATCATCCCAATGGTCTGCACTGCCGAACAAGCACGATATGCGGTCGCGGCATGCAAGTATCCACCCGTGGGAAACCGTGGATGCGGCATCAGAAGAGGTAACAGATACGGGGCAATCCCATTCGCGGAATACCTGGAAAACTCATTCCACGACCCGATGGTCATCATACAAATCGAACATATCGAAGCCGTTCGAAACCTGGATGAAATCCTGGAAGTGCCGGGAATCGACAGTATTTGCGTCGGTCCCACCGACTTGTCGGGTTCGATGGGGAAGCTCAACCAGGTTGACGATCCGGAAGTCTCTGCAGTGATTGACGAGATTTGCGCCAAGACTCGGGCCAAGGGGATTACCTTGGGCACGGCGGCGGCACCGAACCAAAAGGCACGGGATCGAGGCATGCAATGGATTGCGATGTTCGGCGATTTTGGAGGCATCGCTGGAGGAGGGCGGGCTGCACTCAGGAAATCCCGGGAAACTTTCGGACAAATCTGAACAGGAGACGTACGGCATGACGGCACAATTCGTGGTGGCAATGATTGCGGACGAACGTGACTCACTCCCCAAGTGGGTCACTGAACGGCTTGATGCCGTCCCGGGACTCGAGGTCAGATACAAGCGGTGCACGACGGAAGATCAACTGCTGGCAATCGCTAAAGATGCCGACTTCATCTGGACGAGGGCTCAGAATCTCGTGCTGACGCCTGAAGTCCTGCCGAAACTCAGCAAGTGCAAGGCGATTTTCCGCAGCGGAAGCGGGATGGACGGCTATCCGATCGAGGAAGCGGCCCAACTGGGGATGCACATGTGCAACTGCCCGGAATCCATCTCGGAATCCGTCGCTGAACACGCGGTCGCCTTGCTCCTCGACACCGCCAGGCAAGTGACCGCCTCAGATCGGTTCATGAGAGGCGAAACCACAAACCGACCGCGTTTCAATTGGCATGTCACGGGACGTACACTCGGGTTGGTCGGGTTCGGCAGGATTGCCCGACGCGTGGTCGAACTCCTTGCGGGCTTCAAGCTCAAGGTCCTTTGCTACGATCCATTTGCATCTCCAGAGGATATGAAGGCGATGGGAGTCACCACAACAGAACTGGATTCCTTGCTAAGCCAAGCCGACTTCGTTTCCTTGCATTGCCCCCTGACAGACCGGACCCGACACCTGATCGGGAAACGGGAGCTTGCCCTGATGAAGCCGAATGCGATTCTCGTCAATACCTCGCGTGGTCCTGTCATTGACGAGCCTGCTCTTCTTGAAGCCTTGCGCAACGGCACGATTGGCGGAGCCGCGCTGGACGTGACTGATCCGGAACCGCCAATCAAGGGAGGTCCGATCTTCGATGTGCCGAACCTGGTCCTAACCCCCCATTCCGCCGCGATGTCCGCAGATTTCCAGCGGAACTTCTTTGAGGCATCGATCCAGGTCATCCTCGATGCCATGGCGGGCAAGCTGGAAAGCCACTCGATCAACAAGCACCTCATGCTGAATGCTGAATCATTCATAATGCATGTCACATGGTTTTTGAGTACGAAAGTGTGAAAAAGTCGGACAAGTTGAATGATGAATGATGACCTGCCCGCACTAGCGATAAGTCGAGGGATTTTTCATGATGGACTCCAGGTATCGGTTTGCATTTCAGCATGGACAGCCTATCTTTTGACTGTCTCGGTCAGCCCTGAAATGGGTCGCCATTGCACTATCACCTCAACAAGGACTCAAGCCTATGAATCCCAAGCCTTTCCTTCTGTCTCTCGCCGGGCTTCTTCTGGCTGCTGGTTCCAATGCCCAGGATGCCGTCACCTTCAAGCCAGCCACTCCGCAGTTTCTGGAATCGCTGGATAAAATGGCAGACCAGCGGCGGGAGGCCATCCGAAACGCAAAGTCCCTGTATCCAACAACAGGCACCATCTACCATGTCGCCAATGAAGGTTCTGACGACAATGACGGACGCTCGCCAGAAAAGCCAATCCAATCTCTGGCGGCAGTCAACAAGCTGCCGTTGAAGCCCGGAGACGCGGTGCTGTTCAAGCGCGGCGACCTTTGGCGCGGAGCCATTGCCGCCACGACAGCTGATGTCACTTATTCGGCTTGGGGAATAGGACCTAAGCCAATCATTTCGGGGTCGCCTGAAAGCGGAGCAGGTCGCAGCAAGTGGAAGCTGGTTCCAGGTACGACCAACATCTATGTTTTCCATCGTGAGCTTGTCGATTGCGGCGGAATCCTCTTTGATTACGGTGCCACGGCAGGCATCAAGGTCGTTCCTGCCTATAGCGATGGATTCAAGCTCAGAGCCAAAGAACAGCCGGAACGGCCCTTCGATGTCAAGACCGACCTGACGCAGGATCTGATGTTCTTCTGCAAGGTCGATAAGTTGCTTAAAGACGGCAAGCCTGTCATCCACACCAACGAAGCAGTCGGCCCGCTCTACTTGCGTTGCGACAAGGGGAATCCCGGGGCGGTCTTCGAGTATCTGGAATTCTTCTCGCGTGGCAACACGTTCAGTCCCAGGGCACCTCGGATGACGGTTGACAACATCCATTTCACACATTGCGGCACCCATTCGATCGGAAGTGGGCATTTGACAGGTTTGACCGTACGCAACTGCGAGATCAGCTGGGGCGGTGGTTGCCTTCAGTACTACAAGCCCAACGGCGATCCTGTGCGTTTTGGCAATGGAATCGAAATCTATGTGGGATGCAAGGATTTTACGGTAACAAGCAACTACATCTACCAAATCTACGATGCAGGAGCAACACATCAGTTCAAGGGGAGCGCCGATTCGCCTTGTGTCCATGAAAACGTGCTTTTCTCCGATAACCTTATCGAGTACTGCATCTACAGCATCGAGTACTTCCTGGATCAGACCAACAGCGAAAAGCAGGTCATGCGCAATGTCAAGTACGTCAACAACATCCTGCGCTTCAGCGGCTACGGTTGGGGGAGCTTCCCAGGACGCGCAGCCCACATCAAAGGTTGGGACCATCGCAATATCAGCGATGGCTTCGTCATGGAAGGAAATATCTTCGACAGAAGCCGAGCCATGCTCGTCCATTGCGGCGTCCGCGAAGCGCAGCACCTGCCAAAAATGTCGCGAAATACCTATGTCCAACTTACCAATAGAGGATATCTTGCTCGCTTCAGCCCAAACCCGACAAAGCCTGTAACCATCAAGCCAGACAGAAAACAAGAAGAGGACGATATCATCAGGCAACTCGTCTCAGATGGAGGAGTCATCTACACCACAGACCAGGAACCTGATTGCCCGGGATACTGGCCCTCGGGAATGTAAGCTCCAGATAATCGAACAAACGCAAATCTGACGAAAACAAGTCGGGCGGCAATTCCTGTATGGTGGAACTGCCGCCCGATCGTCTAGGTTGTTGTTATGATTTTATCGTCTGCCGTGCCTAGGCGGAGGACCATGACGATGATGGGGATGTGGTGCTCTCCAGTGATGGTATCCAGTTCCGTACCACCAGGTGACTGGACGAACTGGGACGACGACCGGTGCAGGCTGAGTCACAACTACCGGCGCGGGCTGCTGGACAACCACGGGAGCGGGCTGCTGAACGACAATCGGTGCAGGCTGAGTCACAACGGGTGCAGGCTGCTGCACAATCACTGGAGCAGGCTGGGTCACTGTGGGGGCGGGAGTCACCACAGTTGTGGTGGCAGGCTGCTGAACGACAACTGTCGTCGTGTCAGGAGTCAGTGCGTCAGCGACATTGGCGACGGTGTTCAAGACATCGAGAACCGTGTACAATCCGCTGTGCCCGCGTTGCCTGTAGTGGCGGGGTGGGTGAGCCTGGGCAACCAAGCCTGTGAACAACACACCGACGATAACGAGACCTAGAATCTTTTTGCTTGTGTTCTTCATTGTAACCTCCATAAATGTTTAACTGATTTGTTTGGTTGTATTATCGATTGCCTCTTCTCGCGTCCTTCACCTAACTAATAGGGATGTGATTCGGGTTTTTCCAGAAAAACAAGGTGATCTTGCAAAAAAATCATCAATTATAAACTAATGTAAAAACTGAAAACTTCAAGGATTACTGGAGTTTCCAGGCGACTTGCCGTTGTGGAGTTGGAGGTTGTGGCCAGGAGTTGTTCCAGAGGAAGATGATGGTTCCCGCGATGATGTCCGAGGCGACTTCCTTGTCAACGCTGAATCCTCCGAGATTGAAGAGGAATCCCCAGCCATCTGCCCGGATTGGCGCCACGTAGTTGTCCTTGCCGCCCTTGACGAGCACGAGGGTTTCGGGTGGGGTCAAGAAAGGCCGTTGAGCATTTGCGGTTGCGTACTTGAGTCTTTCAGCCCGTTGTTTTGAGAACCATCGCTTGCCTTCTTCTGTCAGCGTCAATGGTCTTTTCGGTTGGTCGACAGGTCCACCTGGGCATGTGATGCCGAAGATTGAGGAGCCTGACCCACCCAGGTGCGTGAAAATGGTTGAGCCATCGGACCTGACGGCGAGGTAATAGAAGAATGGATATCCACCTGTGCCCCACCAGATGCCTCCTGTGTTGACGTAGTTTTTGATCATCTGGATGAAGTCCAGAGGTTTGATTTCAGGGAGTCCGAAGACGGTTTCACCTGCTGGGCTGACGATCGCAAAGGGGCGTTCTGGCGATGGCGGGAGCTTGAGGAGGCGTACCAACTCGCCAAGGTCGGAAATCCTGATCACATCGATGCCTTCTTCGCTCAAGAAATGCTTCAAGTGCTTTTCCCAAAGGTCGATATCGGCGGGGAGATGGGGATGCTTCAAGTCCTTTGGCGAGACGATTGCTACGACTGGCTTGGTTGCCTTGATGGTCTTTGGCGCCTTGGTCGCGTAATCGACAGGCATTTCCTCGTAGTCGTCCTGGTATTTTGGGAGTATGATTTCCAAGAGGTTTCCTTTGAAAGCGGATTTTGCCGCGTATTTGGAATCCATCAGGTTGACTTGCGCTGATTTCCAGCTGTCGGGGACTGGGATTTGCAGTGTTGTCGCGCCGGGTGCGAGCACGACTCCATCGATGTTTTTGTTTTTCAATTGGACTGCGATTGAGACTGGCGTTCCTTCCTTGTCGAAAATCCGCGCTGCTCTTGCGTTAGGAGCCGAGGCATAGAATCCGAAAGGCGGCAGCGTGATTGTATCTAGCCAGTCTCGTTCTTCCTTGGTGAAAGCCGTATTTGCGAGCAGGTTTTTGAGCGGGACGTTTGTTTCGCCTGTATTCGCGACGATGGTCACGTTGCCTTGGAATTGCGTATAGATGAGTTCATGGGGTTTCTGGTGATCGGAACCAGTTTGCGGATAGGTGAAATCCAGGAGTTTCTTTCCCGCGTACTGTGCGCAGATGGTTTTCTGGAGTGCGTCAAGCCAATTGAGCCAATGGACTTGCGGCGGGTTTTGGTGTGAGTTCTGGTGCCAGTAATAGGACATGGCGTATCCGAAAGCCAGGGCTGCTGCGACTTGGTCAGGGGTGCTGATGAAATGCCCCAGGTCGTGGGTGGTGAAGATGCACTGGTCGTGTCCCAGGTAGGAGAGGATCGGGAAGAATTCCCATTCTCCTTGTGGGAATCTGTACTTGGCGTGTCGGGTTTCGTGTTGTGCCTTTGCCGGGATCATGCCCCACGCAGCCCCGCAGATCATCGTTTCGAAGTTGAGCACCCTGTCATAACCGTCTTCTGTTGCGATCGGCACGTTTTGTGCGTCTTCCATTGAGAGGGAGAGCATGCCGTCGTTGCCGCATGCGAAGTTGGGTTCCAGCGGATTGAAGTTCCAGAGCCAGCTTCTTGAGCCGACCTGATCCTGGAGGACGATGTCATTGGGGTACTTTTCAGACATGTCTTTTCTGACGTTTCGATGCGCGTTTTGTACGGCTGGGTGGTAGAAGCAGATCGAGTACCCTTCGTTGGTTCCGTACCGTTCTTTCCTGGGGCTTCCGTCGCGATTCTTTGCGAGCGGGGCTTCGCCGGCTTGTTCGAAGGTTGGTCCCTTGGGATCTATGCACCACCAGGACGTATTGGTGTATGGCATCGCCAGATGTCCGGAATCCTGGCAAGCCTTGATGAACGTGGCGAGGTCATCGTCAGAACCGAAGCGGGGATTGACGGGGAGGTGATCCGGGTACTGCTTGTCAAATCCTCCTTTCAGGTATTCGGTGTAGTGGACGATGGAACCCTTGGGCAGACGCTCCAGCGCTTCGATTTGCATTTCTGCGGTTGCGATGCCAGTTCTCACCAGGACTGCGCCCTTAAGTTTTTCCAGAAGACCTGGCTTGGTCGCCTTGTCTTCCAGGGAACCCTTGATTTCCTGGACGCGTGCGACTTCTGCCAGGGCGGCTTTGGGCGTGCTTAGGTTGCCTTGCCATCTGAGTGGTGGCGAGTTCCAGGCGCTTCCCGGATTGATTGCTGTCATCCAGCCGTGGGTGAAGTTGGCGGCGTGCCCCAGTCCTGCGATATCGAGGGAAGTGGGATTGACGATGCGTTCCATGTCCCAGGGCTTGCGCATCAGGGGCTGGACGCCGAATATGGCAAGACCCGACGGACCGTAGGCGAAGTGGACGAAATCCGCCACGGCGCTGGGATATGACGCGGAGAAGCTCTCATATGGTTGAGGTATTAGGACGTAGAAGAACGGGAAGCCTCCGGTTTCCCACCAGATGCCGCCGCGTTGGACGAAAGCCTTGAGCAGTTTCAGGTCGTCAAGGAGCTTGCTCGCATCGCCGCCTGGATAGATTTCCCCGTATGGGTTGAGGATAAGTCCCACATTTGGGTCTTGCAGTGCGCTTCTGATTGCTTCGGGGGATTCGAGTCTCACGAATTCCGCTTCTGCCTCGCGGATGAACGAAGCGCCGGGAAAGTAGTTTTCCCAGTCTGCGACTGGCGTAGGGGTCCAACCGCCATGCAGGGGACCGTTCTTGAGGGATGCAAGCGCGATGCGTTTCTTGGTGACGAGTTCGGGTTCGCGCTGCAGGATGGCGTTCATCGTCGCATTGAAGAGGTATCTCATGACATGGCGACCGTTGTCATAGGGCGTATCGTTTCCATTTCCGGTGAATCTGAAGAGCCAGCCCTTGCCTCCGAAGCGTGTGCCTGCAAGCATCGAGCCGCTGTCGTTTTCCACAAGCGAGAGTTCCGCTTGGCCTTCTGCAGGGGGCCTGTTGACGCGATAGGAAATCCGTTCAACGTCATTGATCAAGCCTTCCGTGTACCATTTCTTGCCTTCTTCTGTCACTCTTAGCGGTAGGATCGGGGTATGATCCTCGAGAGATTGCAATGGTGCTCCGAAGAGACTGATGTATCCCTTATCACCACTCATCACCTGATTCCACTTTGTGTTTCCGTCAGCATGTTTTCTAAAGAATTCAGGCAGGAATGCGAGTCCCATGCTTTCGCTTCCCCGATGCGGGAAGACGACCTTGTCCATGCCTTCGATGGGGAATTCGGTTGCATGGGGGAGGTAAACGTGACTGACGTGGATCTTTGTTTTGACTATATTGACCTTGAAGTCCAGCGCGTCACCTACCTTGGTTGCGATGATGTCCAGGTCCAGACCGTTTGAACGCCCTTGGATGACGATCGCATTGGGTTCTTGCTTGACGGTGATCTTTCCATTCCATGGTTCCTTGGTGAACGTCGTCGCGTTGACTGGTGGGTGGTCGATGAAATTGACCTGCCAAAGTTGCGTGATGCGAATTGCGTTATTGCCCAGTTTCAGGGTTGCCGTTGCCTCCGAATCTAGTTTGAAGGTTAGGTTTGCCACTTGGAGCGAGGCTGGTTGGGCGGAGGCGAGGATGGGAAGCATCAAGAGCGGCAGCAGGTGTTTCATTGTGGATTCCTCGTTGATGTTCAGGGTTTGAAATTGGGAAGGAACGCGCCGTTGGCGTGGAGGTTTTTCTGGAGAGCCTTGACGTCGACCTGGTTTGGCTTTTGCTTGTTTTTGACTGAGATTGCGGCTGCTGTCCCTGCGGCCATTCCAGTTATCCAGCAACCGGGTATGACTCTGAGTGATGCCATCATGTTGCGGTCTGTGCTGACGCATCGTCCCGCGACAAGGAGGTTGTCGGTGTTCTTTGGGCAAAGTATTCTGTAGGGGATTCCGTAGGATTCGCCTTTTCCGTATGCTTTTCCCCTGAAGTGCTTCTTGTGTTCTTCGAGGGCTTGTCGTCCCGGCGTCGATGGATGGACATCGATGCTGAAGTTGTATCGTCCGATTTCGTCTTCGAAGGTGGCTCGGTTGTCGTAGTCCTGTGCGGAGAGGACGTATTCAGCGATGATTCTCCTGCTTTCCCGGATTCCGAGGATTGAGCCTGAGGTCGCCAGGGATGCATTTTGGAATCCCTTGATGAACTGGCGGTACATCGTCTCGTATTCGCGGAGGAGCTTTCTGTTGTCGATCAGTCCTTTTGTGACCGACAGTTCATCCAGCGGGTTGATTCCGAAGACGTGCGAGAAGTTTCCCGTGACAAGCTGGTCGTTGGTCCTTGTCATTCCCGTGTGGTGGTAATCGTCCATGCTGATGACGCCTTGCTCGTATGCCTGCTTGAGGATGGCGAGCATGTTGTCGTCATTGTGCGAAAATGCCTTGCCTTCGCGATATTGGTTCCAATCGACTCCTGCCCAGAGCGAGCAGAGGGTTGCGGGCATCGTGTTTCCGTTGTCGTCCCCGACTTCGAATGGCGCTCCCGCCAATGCCGCCAAGTCTCCATCCCCGGAGCAGTCTATGAAGATTTTCGCTTGTATGGCGAAGAGCCCGGACTTTGCGTGGCAGATTGCGGCATTGATTCGTTGCCCATTCAGGTCGACGTCCATCAGCGTGGTATTGTACGAGATGGCGATGCCTGCCTCAGCCATCATGTCCTCGTAAAGGTACTTGAGTTTTTCCGCGTGGATGGCGCCCCCGCGCATGGCGCCCGATTCCTGGGCGCGCAAGTACGTTTCGTGCCCGATGCCGCCTGCCAGGAAGTTGATCCCGTCAGAGACCGGCATCAGGACGGGTACCAGGGCTGCGGTGCTCATGCCGCCAGACATGGAAAGGGCGTCGATGGCCAGGACGGAAGCCCCGTTCCTGGCGGCGGAAACAGCGGCGGCAAAGCCGGCCGGTCCGCAGCCGACGACGCAGACGTCCACGTTGTGCTTGACGGCAATTTGCCGAGTATAGTTGATCATAGGATTCTTTTCTCCTTGAACCAGAGGATCATGGCGCGTCCCCAGTCCTTGACTGATTTGGCTGAACGCAAGCCGTATCCGTGTCCTCCGTCCTGATAGTGCCTGAAGCAGAAGTCGAATCCACAGTCTGCCAATGCGTTGACGAAGATCCTTGTTCCCTTGACGAAAGCCGCATCGTCGGCATTATGGATTGCCAGGATTGGCGGGAGGTTGACCAATGGCAGGAGTTCCGGCGCGACCTGTTCGTCTTTGTTGAGGTAGGCGGGGTAGACTGGGACTGCGAAATCTGGTTTTGGCGAGCGTGAATCGGCTTCATCGATGGGCTTGTAGGACTGCTCGTCGTATTTGCATGTGGCTCTGACGGTCAAGTGTCCGCCTGCCGAGAATCCCATGATTCCGATTTTTGCGGGATCGATGCCCCATTTGTCGGCATTGAGTCTTGCCAACCTGATCGCTCGTTGCGCGTCCTGGAAAGCGCCTTCTCGGTTGTTGGGGCATCTGTACTTGAGGATAATCGCGGTCATTCCGTTTTGCGCTAGGAATTCGGCGATTTCCGTTCCTTCCAGGTTCCAGGCCAGGATTGAGTATCCGCCACCGGGGCAGACGATCATCGCCGGCGCGGGATTCACGGTTGGATTTTTGGCGGGATACACATAGAGTGCCGGCTTGCTGACATTGGTGAGGCGATCGACATTCCCTCGATGGTCATCTGTATCCTGTTCTGGTGCTTGCGCTCCGTGTCCCGGCATGAATCCTTCTGGCCAGAGATTGATTGAGTAGGCTGCCTTTGAGAAGTCTGACATTGTGTGTTACTCCTGGGGTTGTGGCTTGGTTTGTGGACGCGATGGTATTTGTGCGATGACTATGGCGATGAACATCAGGGCGCAACCAAAAAATTCCCGCAAAGTGAGTTTTTGGTTGAGTATGAGCCAGCCCCCAATGACTGCAAAGGTTGATTCCAGGCTCATGATCAAGGAAGCAATGGTGGGATTGAAGTCTTTTTGGGCGATGATTTGCAGCGTATATGCGACCCCGGAAGACAGGATTCCCGCGTAGAGGATGGAGTATTTGGCGGCGAGGACACTGGACCAGGAGGGTAGCCCTTCGACGGCAAGCATCGGTATGGAGCACAGGATTCCCGCGACTAAGAACTGGATGCAGGAGAGGCGGACACTTTCACATTTTGGCGAAAAATAGTCGATGACCAGAATATGGAGGCTGAATAGGAAGGCGCAAGCCAGGACGTACAGGTCGCCTTTTTGGATGGTCAGTTTTTCGGTGATGCAGAGCAAGTAGAGTCCGATGACGGCAAGACCAACGCCAAGCCAGATGTACATGTTGCATTTCTTGCCCATGAACAAGCCTAGAAGGGGGACGATAAGGATGTAGGTTGCGGTTATGAATCCCGCCTTGCCAACCGTCGTGTACTTGATTCCGATCTGCTGGGCGCAGGACGCAACGCTAAAGACAATGCCACAGCAGATTCCGCCAACCAATAACACTTTGCGAGATAACTTGCGCTCGGCTTCCAATTGGTAGCTCGGCTTGAGCCTGTCCAGGAAATGATAACAGGGAATCAGAAACAACGCGCCAATCAACGAACGGAGGCAGTTGAACGCGAATGGACCAACATGTTCCATCCCTTTGCTTTGGGCACAAAAGGCAAAACCCCAGATGATCGCGGTCAACAACAGCAATAATACGTTCTTCATAAAGCGCGGGAATTAATGGATGGATCGGAACATGAAGGAAAACAAAAATATATACGCAAAGGCAAAATAAGTCCAACAAGCAAAATTATGAATGCTGAATTGTGAATGATGAATGATGGGAAATGCTTTTGTTTGGTTTGGTATTCAGGGGGTATGTCACATTGTTTTTGAGTACGAAAGTGCGAAAAAATGAGTCTGGGACGGGTCGGACGGGTCATTCATCATTCATCATTCATCATTCAAAAGATAGTATGTTTTTTTCA
>DBPZ01000105.1 GCA_002305655.1 Lentisphaeria bacterium UBA1407
GGCCAAAGTGAGAAAGATGGGCTAACTCTGAAAGGTTTTGTTAGGGAGAAACTTTCATCCTCCTATGTGTGTAGCCTCGTTGTCGCACTGGTTAAGTGCCTACGGCACAGTGTCTTGTGTCTATGAGACTTGAGTGGCGAATGTTAAAGTCTTCTACATTTTTGTTCTGTCAAACATCTCGAAACTATCAAAAGGAAAAATCATGTCAAAGGTTGAGTTCCCTCGCATTCTTGGTCATCGTGGTACGTTGGAAAAGTTTACGGAGAATGGCATCAAGGCCTTTGAATACTCTCTGGCAAACGGTATCACGGGCTTTGAAACGGACTTTCACATCACGGCGGACGGTGTCGTGGTCGTGATGCACGATTATGACATCAAACGGACGACAACGGGCGAGGGCGTGATTGAAACGATGACGCTTGCGGAACTCAAGTCGTTCAAACTCAAGAATTCCGATGAAACGGTTCCGACGGCTGATGAGCTGTTCGAGTTGTTCGACCATCGCCGCGATTTCTATTTTGAGCTTGAACTAAAGGCGCGTTACGGCGAGTACTATGATGAATCTCGCATGGATGAATATATCAACAAGCTTCATGCGTCCGCAGTTGCCCACTTGAGCCGTGGGACGTACGTCTTTACGTGTTTTGACACACGTGTTCTTAAACGCGTCAAGCAGTTGCATCCAGAGGCGAAGGTCGGCTTGATATTGGGCGGTTTGACGCAGGCACTGTTGGATGCGGCCATCGACGCTCAATGCTACAGTATTGCACCGACGTTTGCCGGGACGGAACAGGCTCTGGTTGATGCCGCGAAAGCTGCGGGACTCAAAGTGAATCTCTGGCATTCCGAGACACTTGAGCTGTGGAAAAAGGCGCGTGACATGGGGGCGGATGTCTCAACCAACAATCATCCCGTCGCGGTTCTGAAAGCACTGCGTGAAGCAGGTCTTGCCTGAGGTCGGTGGTTGGCATGGCGGTTCGCCGTCCTGTTTTGTTATAGTTCCATGGGAATATAAATCAGCCAGACGGCGGATGGAAATGGAACAGTGCAAGCCCATCATTTCCAGCGAGTATAAAATCGACAGGGGAAAAATCATTTTAGCATTTTGTATTCTAGGCAAAAAACAAAGCAAATTTTATCTGTTTTTATTAGCTTTTGTCAGGCATGGTGCTAAGGTAGGGCTGGTAACCTTTTTTTGATTCTAAATGTGGGCGAATTGCTCCGACTGCTTAGAATGCATATGGCTTTCGTCAATCAATAAGGCGAGGTGTCGGGTATGGGTTTGAGTTTGGATACAACTGAAAAGCGTGCTCTTTGGCAATTGGGCAGGTATGCTGTCTATATCTTATTGTTATTTCTTCTGTATCTTTCCTTGGTCTATGTGATTCTCCCCAAAAACTGGGCCTTTTCTGAAAATGGGATTATCGAATGCATACAGCTCGCACTGCTGATTTTGTTAGTTGCAGCGCTCGGGATTAATGCACTGATCTACGCACGGACGCGCAAGCTATCACTGTTACTGATGTCTTGCGGCATTCTTGCGATTGCACGCGAAATGGACAAGATTCTTGACGAATGTATTCCCGTGTTTGGCTGGCAGGCAATTTTTCTACTGGTCGTGCCCTTGATCCTGATGCAATTTCGAAACTGGCAGGAACTGCGAAAACAAATTTCGAAATTTATCACTTCTCAAGCCATGGCAATTTTCCTGATGGGAATTATCATCATCATCCCATTGGCTCAATGTATCGGAGATACTAAGTATCTGCGCGCTACCATGGGCGGCGAATACATCCGCGCATACAAAACCCTGTTCGAGGAAAGCTTGGAACTTTACGGCTATGTGATATTGCTCTGTGGCGCATTCGAAACCATGCTTTTTTCCAGGCAGTTTCAAAAAGATGAAAAGGTGATAAGTGCGGACAACAAGCCATAGCAAGAAAAGTTCGAGGAAGTTCTTGAAAATAATAAAAAACAAGCTCTTCGAGCATAATACTAAGTTAACATAATAGGCAACATCAGGAAAGGTCATGCATCATGCTGAATGAATTGATCGAAAAACTAAAGAATGTGCCCCAGCCTCCCATGAGTGAATGGCGTTTCCTGGATGACCTCAAAAGCCCCTTGGAATATCGCTTTTCTAGCAGTTCGCCGGTCGATGACCAGTTCCTGGCAGGAGGCGTTGATGTCCGAGTCGAATTCCCCTCTGAGATCGCCGACGGATTCGAGACTGCCTTATGGTCGTTGCGACGGGTCCTGAATGCCAAGGGGATTGCAGAAAAGGACTCGGATGCGTACCCGATCACAATCCGAAAGGATTCCAGTCTTAAGCACGAAGAGTATGTCGTCGTCATCACGGCCGCCGAAACGATCATCACAGCATCTGACGCTGATGGTGTCCGTCGCGGCGTCTATTTCTTAGAAGACCGACTGTGCGAGGTCAACGGCGCTGCGGCCACGATTGGAGAATGGCGTCGGAAACCGTACGTCAAGCACAGGATTTCGCGTTGCTTTTTCGGTCCCACCTATCGGCCGCCTTTTTTCGTTGACGAACTGCTCAACGACATCGACTATTATCCTGAGGAATACCTGAACAAACTGGCGCATGAGAACATCAATGGCTTGTGGCTGTCCATGTATTTCCGTGATTTGCCTTCATCGGTGTTTCCGGGTCGAGGCGCCCAGGCGGAGAAGCGGTTTGCCAAGCTGCGCCAGGTCGTGGAGCGATGCGGTCGCTTCGGCATCCGCATCTACATTTATATTTGCGAGCCGAAGGGTTTCGGGACCTCGCATTATTCGGTGCCTATGATTGAGGCCAAGGATCATCCGGAGCTGATTGGCACTGCGGAGCAAAAAGTCGTGGAAGGGGGCTGGGCGTCCTTCTGCACGTCCAATGCGACCGCACAGAAATACTTTTCCGAGTCGGTCACGCAGTTGTTCACGGCGGTTCCCGATCTTGGCGGCATCATCAACATCATCTTTGGCGAGGACAACGGTGCCTGCGTCGGCCGGAAGATGCACAGTGGCTCCTGCGCCTGTCCGCGCTGCAACGAGCGCGACTGCGGCGAAATGTTCCGGGAGACGGCATTGACCATGACAAGGGCGATGCACGCCATCAATCCCGATGCCGAATACCTGACTTGGTTCTATGCGCCTGGCACACGCGACGGCGGTACCTTGGCGAAACGCGTGGAAGAGGCGACCGCCAACTGGCCGGAAGAGTGTGGCCTGATGCTGAACTTCGAGTCTGGCGGGGTATCCATGCAATTGGGCAAGGGTCGCAACGTCTTTGATTATTCGCTGGCCTATATCGGTCCCTCCGAGCTCTGGCGCAAAGTCGCTGGGCGGGCTGCACGACCGGCAGCCAAGCTGCAAGTCGGCTGCTCGCATGAGAATGCGTCGGTGCCATTCATCCCTGTTCCTGGCAATTTGTATGAGAAGTACAAGACGATGCATGACCTTGGTACCACTGCGGTGATGCAATGCTGGTATTTCGGCAATTATCCTGGTCTTATGAACAAGGCGGCCGGCGAATTGTCCTTCCTGCCTTTCCCGGCCTCGGAGGACGAATTTCTGCTGGGCCTGGCCCGTCCGAACTGGCGCGAGGACGCACCGGACGTCGTCATGGCCTGGAAATACTTTGCGGAGGGATATCGGCAATTCCCGGCCAACATCGCCTTTGCCTGGTTTGGTCCGCTGCACCATTCGATTGCCTGGCCGCTGCGCCTGTATCCGGCCGACGCGCCGATCTCCCCAAGCTGGATATTGAAGAATTTTCCGGAAGTCAGCGGCGACCGCATCGGCGAATGCCTTGTTTACCAACACACGTTGCAGGAGGGAATCGCCCTGTGCGACGCCATGAACGAAGCCTGGCAGAAAGGCCTGAAAGTGTTCGCAGCCCTGCGGGAAAAATATCGCGACGACAGCGCCCGCACCGCTGACATCGACCTGGCCGACGCCATTGGCCTGCAAATCAAGAGCACGTGCAATCTGCTTCACTTCTATGCCGCCCGCGAAGAGATGTTCTATGAACGGCGCGACAACCGTGCCGCCTTGCGCAAGATTGTCGAGGACGAAGTGGCCAACACCATCGCCATGGGGAAGCTGTGCGAGCGTGACCTGCGTCTGGGCTATCATTCCGAGGCCGAAGGATACTTGTTCTTCCCGGCCAAGCTGGATGCCCGTCTGAAATGCTTGCAGTACCTCTTGGATGTCGATCTTCCGAACTTCCGCCTGGATGATTCGCGAATTGCCGCCTACACCGGCGAGAAGCCGGAAGGTCAGGTGGCGACGTGCGCGGTTGGCGCTCCTGGTGCCGACAGGCAGAAGATCGGCGGGGCAGGGCATTGGTCGGCCTATCGCGACGACGACCATCTGAACATCGTGCTGGAGGGGACGCTCGGCAAGGCCGTCACCATTGAGATTGAACCCTGTCGGCTCTGGCCGCCGATGGTCTTCAATGTCTCCGGTCAGGGTTCGGTTAGCGTCTACGATTTCATTTTCCGGGTTCCTCCGGTTGTGAAGTCCGAGGTGAAAGACGGCGTCACCACCGTGAAAGTGCCCTGGACGCTGTTCGAAGGCTATCGCCGTGGCAACAGTCCGATCCGGCTCAACATCCTTTGCCAGGGGGAAGCCTGGGTCAAGCACGAGCCATGGCCCGGCCGATTGTTGCACAGGAACTACAACCCGGAGTCAGCCGGCTGGCTGATCCTGTAAGCCTAAAAAAGCAGTTGACGGCATGACAACAATTTAGGTATGGGTATCCGAGGTGCTCGTACTTGGGCCGATTCATCAATTTATGCGAAGGATGGACTTGTCAAGAAGAAATTCGATTAGTCCCACATTCAGGATGCCGTTGTCATCGTACCATGCTTTGCTGATATCTTTTCGAACCACGATTTTTGGGAATGAATCGCCAGTCAGCGAGAGTGGTTTCAACTCGCTGACGGTTTTTTCTTCGCTTGGCATGGCATACGCTGACTGGATATAGAATTTCCGGTTGCCCTTGGTTGCAACAAAATCGATTTCCTTTGCCACGTTGACCGGGTTGCCGCTCCGGTTCTTTTCCCTGGCATAGACAACCCCCACATCCACTGAAAAGCCTCTGGCTTGCAGTTCATTAAAAACGATATTCTCCATTATGTGGGTCATTTCCATCTGCCGGAAACCGATCCGGGCATTGCGCAACCCGACATCCGCACAATAGTATTTCATTGGAAAGTCGAAATAGGATTTTCCCTTGATGTCATAGCGTTTGCTGGCGGTAAACAGAAAAGCATCCTCCAGATGGGCGATATAGCTTTTTAACGTGTTGTCGGATACGGAGACATTCTTTCTGGAGCGGATGGTCGCTGATATTTTGCTGGGATTGGTCAGCGAACCCACGGATGAACACAGCAAATCCAAAATCTGTTCCAATTCATCGACGTATTCAATTTTTTTGCGTTCCTTGATGTCCTTGATATAGACTTCGCTGAACAGGGACTTGAGATAGTCCATCTTGGCGTCATCGTCCGATTTGGAGAGAACAAGAGGCATTCCGCCATAAAATGCATATTGGTCAAATGCCTGGAGCTTGTCGTTGCCAACTGCTGAATAAAATTCAGAGAACGTGAATGGATGCACCCTGATTTCATCGCTGCGCCCGCGAAACTCGGTCAAGATGTCGCTGGACAGCATTTTGGAATTGCTGCCGGTCACATAAACATCGAGGTTCTTCATCCCGCGGAAATCATTGAGCACATCATAAAATGTTATTTTCTTGCCTTCTGGAAAATAAGGATTTTTCACCGGCTCGGACATTTGTATCTCATCAATAAAAAGATAGAACTTTTCCGCTTTGCCTTCCACCTGTTCCCGGACATATTGAGCAAGTTCAAGTGGATTGCGGTAGCGAATGTGCCGGACCAGATCAAGCTCGAGCGTAATGATCTGTTCTTCCCGAACCCCGTGTTCAAGCAAATACTTTTTGAACAAGGTTCGAAGCAGAAACGATTTTCCGCAACGACGGATGCCGGTAATGACTTTGACTTGGCCATCCCACTGGCAGTCGATCAAGCGCTGAAGATAATAATCCCTTTTGACTTCCATATTACTCGCCGCCTTTTCATTGATAAGTACGCTTCTTTTTAATGATACTTATCAATAACATGCCTGCCATTTTAAGAATATCAAGCGAACATTCATTGATAAGTAGCCTTATTTTGAAGGCAGCAAATCAATGGATATGGATTTTCCAGCTCTCATCATCGCCTAGCCCATCTTTCTCACTTTGGCCCCC
>DBPZ01000047.1 GCA_002305655.1 Lentisphaeria bacterium UBA1407
GAGGGTATGATGCCCCCATGCCGGCGCCTTGCAAAGGCGCTACAGAAGACCGACACATTTCAATTCACCAATATGGTGAACGGAATAAAATTTCTAACCATATGATAGTCAATCAATTAGGAACAAAATCCAGTTTCAACTGCTTTTTTTAGGTTTATTATAATTGCCCTTTTTTTCATAAAATTCATCATCTTCGGCTTTTTGTGCTTTGATTAGAGAAAAACGGAGAAAAAACAATTTCCCCACTCCCAAATCAGCACACAAAAAAAGCTTTTCCCCGTTTTGGAGAAAAGCATTTATGTAGTTGGTGCGCGCAACTGGACTCGAACCAGTGGCCTCCACCGTGTGAAGATGGCGTTCTAACCAACTGAACTATGCGCGCATGTCAAAATTACTTGATTACTATATGACATCAACATGAAAAAGCAAGAGATGAATTTATTTTTCCATACGGGAAAACTGAGGAGTCGTTTAAAAATTAAGGCAACAGTTCCGGAATTGTTTTGAGCCGGTTTTCCCCTGTCCTGTCAGTCGCGTATGCGCATNNGACTGACAGGACGGGGGAAAGGCGACCAAGGAAATGTAAACTTAATTTTTTAACGGCTCCTAAGGTCACAACAATGAGTTGACGATGTCAAAACGATGACGTTTCGCAAGCTCGTAGTCGCCACAACGAGTCGTCAGTACAATGGCAAAACGCTGGGATTCGACGTTGAAGGCAATGGTCTGTCCGCTCCAACCAGAATGGAAAAGCGTCGTGCCGAAAAGAGAATCGGCAAGATATTGCTCGTAGATGGCCCATCCGAAGTTTCTGTATCCATCGAAGTGCTTGTTTCGGTCTGGGGCAATTTCGTCGAACTGTCGTTTTGTAAAGAGCGCTTTTCCATTGTTCAACTCTCCGTGCTTGAGGTAGCATCGGAGAAGCTTTGCGAAGTCGTTTGCGCAGGTAAACAAACCCGCATTTGCCGTGCGATGGCTGGCATCGAAAATCCTACGCGCGACGAAGTCGGAGATTTGCCCTGGCTTTTCAGTTGTCATGGTCTGCGCAAGTTCCTCGGGTCGGAGGGTTGGCAATGGCACTCCCAATGACGACCTCGACATGCCGAGGGGCTGGAAGATCTCGCATTGCGCGAATTCGTCCAACGGGCATTTGACGATGTTCTCGATCAGCAGGGCCAAGATGATGTAATTCCAGCAGGCATAATGACATACATCAGTCGGCGGACAAGTCGGTGGAAGGGTCAGGACCTTATTGAGCATCACAGTACCATCTTCGTCGAAGTACGGTCGCTGTTGTCCAGGTGGATCGACAAATCCCGAGACATGATTGGCCAATGCCCGAACAGTGATGGGTATCTGCAATGACGCGGTGTACTCGGGAAGATACTTGGTGAACGGGGCATCGAAATCCACCAAGCCACGTTGATGGCAAATCAGCAAGGCGGTGATGGCGACAGTGACCTTGGTGGTGCTAGCGCAATCGATTACCGTATTCAAGTCCATCGGCACATTGTGCTTGGAAGTCGTGTATCCGCAGCAAACGGCCAGGTGATCCTGCTGCACATTCCCCATCAAAACCACGCCACCGTGGATGATGCCAGTGTTAATATCGCTTTCAAGCAAAGCCCTGATCTTGCTTTCGTCCATTTTTGAAGTATCCCCTTGGTTGCTTGTCGATTCAAAAGCCAATTACATACATTCTACTAACATAAAGGCGACTTGTTGATTTTGCCACAAAAGCATTTGCCATGAAATCCTGTACCATGCCTTGCAATCAAAAGGAGAGGCAAGTAAGTTACATCTATCTTTAATGACACTATTTACCATGCAACATCAACTTCAACACACCTAATGCTTATGAAAAACATTGCACTGATACTCTTGGCGTCTATCGGATTGACATTTGGAAAACAAGTCCTGCCGTTGGCAAACGGGGGCTTCGAAGAAAAAGACAAAGGCTGGCAGCTGACGGGCACCTTGGACATGATCGAATTCACAAAGGAGGCTGCATTCACAGGCGACCTTGGCCTGAGGCTGACAGATAAAAATCCCAAGGGGTGCGCCGACTTGTTCTCGGAACGGTTCCCTGCCAAGCCCGATCAAATCGTCGAAATTACCTTCGCGAGTCGTTCCTTGGAGGGTTCAGCTGCCACGGGAGTCTACTTGATGTGCTACGATTCCGAGGGCAAAGTCCTGCGCAGGGGCGGCGAATGCATCTACCGGGTGGACTCGACGACATCGTGGAGCCAAACGCAATTCTTCGGAAAGACGCTGCCTAAAACCGAGTCCATCGGGATCAGGATCCACACCTTTGTCGCTGAAACGGGGCAATGCGACCTGGATGATCTGACGATTGCGATCCTGGATGGCAAAGAAGCGGAAAATGCATGGAAATCAAAACAAGCAATAAAAACCCAAGAACAAAGGTACGGTGAATACATGCAAAACGTCGATGAAAATGCCTTTAGGACTCAACTGGAACAAGTTGCCCAAACCTCCCATCCCCGTTTGTTCGCAGACGCCGTGGAATTCCAGCGTTTGAAGGGACTCGCCTATACGGCGGGAACGATCCATCAGCGGATGCGCGATCACCTTATTTTCATGTCAGACAAGCTACTGTCCGTTCCAGTCGTCGAGCGCAAGCTCGAGGGTCGTCGTTTGCTTGGGGTATCTCGCTTGGCTTTGTATCGGATCTCGACGCTTGGCTTGACATGGAAATTGACCGAGAATCCTGCGTATCGGGACAGGTGCCTGGCTGAGCTTCGAGCCGTTGCGGGATTTACCGATTGGAATCCAAGCCACTACCTTGACGTCGCGGAAATGACTCTTGCCGCCGCAATCGGGTACGATTGGCTATACGACCAGCTGACACCTGAAGAGATTGAGAGCATCAGCGAAGCGATCTTGAAGAAGGGGTTGACGTCCTCGAGCCAATCGGCATGGTGGCGTCGCGCCGCAAACAATTGGGGTCAGGTCTGCCATACCGGGATGCTTGCCGGAGCCATTGCCATTGCGGATCGCCACTTTGAGGCGAGCTTGGACTTGGCACTGGACGCCGTCCGTAACATCGCCATCCCGATGCATGCCTACGCCCCCAACGGAAACTATCCGGAAGGACCGGGATACTGGGAATACGGAACCGGCTTCAACGTCATGGGATTGGCGTTGATGGTCCAAGCCTTCAAAACCGATTTCGGACTGACAAGCCTACCTGGCTTCAAGGAAACACGGCTCTACAACGAAATCGTAACTGGACCGTCGGGATTCTGCTACAATTATGCTGACGGTGGGCAATCGACGCGCCGACGCCAATCCTCGATGTGGTGGCTCGCCAAGTATTTCGAGGACTACGAACTGGTGGAACTCGCCGAACGAAAGGTCACTGAAAAATGGCTGGCATCACGACCGGCAGGAAGAGAGGCCTCAAATTACGACTGGTTCCACAACCTCGCCTTCTTCTGGATCTTCGAGAAGCCAGAACAGCTTGACTCCAATATCACACGTCCGCTAGTTTGGGATGCAGGCGGCAATGTCCCCATCGTGATCATGCGCAATACCTGGAACCCCGAGAACATGACCTACCTGGGCATCAAGGGCGGCTCGCCCAGCGCACCGCACGGGCATATGGACGGCGGCTCCTTCATCCTCGATGCCGCCAACATACGCTGGATCTTCGAATTGGGCGCGGAAGGCTACCATCGAGTCGAACAAATGGGCATCAACTTGTGGGGCATGCACCAAAATTCCGAACGATGGCAGTTGTTCCGGCTCAACACCTACGGGCATAGCACGCTGGTGATCGATGGCAAACAGCAATTGGTCTCGGGCTTCGTCAAGGTCCTGTCGGCAACCGAACAACCTAGGCAAACTGTCCTCGACATGACAGGAGTCTATGCCAACAGCTGCTCAAAAGCCATCCGTACATTCAACCTGGACGACAATGGAGTCGTAGAAATCATCGATGAAATCGAAGGACTCAAACCCAATACCCCCTTGGAATGGGGAGCGATCACGAAGAGAACAGTCGCCGAAAACAAAGGCAATTCCCTGGTGCTACAATTGGGCGACAATCGATTCCAGTTGTTGAGCGAAGACCCGAACTCAACATGGCTCGTCCAAGACGTGGAAAACCCCAAGCCTGAATTCAAAGGCAATGCGAGGAACAAAGATACAAGCAGATTGGTGTTGACGACGGCTGCAGACGCAGAGGGGAAGGCGTCGTTCAAGGTCAAACTCGGCCTTCTTCCTCAGCAACCATAGCTTGCATCAGACCGAGAACCTGACGAAAACGCAATCTCCGTCCCGGACAATGTATTCCTTGCCTTCGATTCTGAGCTTCCCGGCTTCCTTGGCGCCGTTCCAGCTGCCGTATTGCATCAGATGGTCGCAGGAGACGACTTCCATCCTGATGAATCCGCGCTGCATATCGGTGTGGATTTTTCCTGCGGCTTGCGGGGCCGTAGCACCCCTTGTTACTGTCCAGGCGCGTGTTTCATCAGGTCCCGTGGTAAAGAACGTCAGGTAATCCAGCATTTTGTAGCCGGTATTGATCACTCGTTGGAGACCACTTTCCTCGACTCCCAGATCCGCCAAGAATGCCCTTGCCTCTTCCTCGTCCAACTCCTGCAACTCCTCTTCGAGCTTGGCGCAGACTGGAATCACTTCCATGCCCAACGCGGCGGCGGCTTCGATCAACGCCTTGGATTGCTCGTCCTTGCCGAAAGACTTGAAGTGCGCTTCGTCGGTATTGGCACAGACAAAAGCCGGCGTTAGCGTAAGCAATTGCATGCCTCGGGCAAGCCGATTCAAGACTGCATCCGACTTGTCATAGGTTGGCAATACGCCTTGTTCCAGGCTTTCGGCGAACGATTGCGCCAGTTCAAGTTCATGCTTGACCTCGGGATCCGCCCCGATGCGAGCCAGCTTCTTCGCCTTCTCAATCTTCTTATGCAATACTTCCAGGTCAGCCAGCATCAATTCCGTCATGATCAAGTCCAAGTCGCGTACGGGATCGACGGTGTTCTTGACGTGGATGATATCATCGTCGTCAAACAGCCGAACCACATGCGCGACGGCGTCAACGCTGCGGATATGCCCCAGGAACTGGTTGCCCAATCCTTCGCCTTTGCTGGCGCCTTCGACCAAGCCCGCAATGTCGATGAACTTCATCGCGGCAGGGACGATTTTTGCCGAGCGCTCCAGCTTGGCGATCTTTCCGACGCGAGGATCAGGGACAGGCACGATTCCCGTGTTCGGCTCAATGGTGCAAAACGGAAAATTCGCCGATGCCGCACCACCATGGCACAAGGCGTTGAACAACGTTGACTTGCCCACATTGGGCAATCCGACAAAACCACAGGCAAAACCCATCCTACGTACGCTCCTTATTTCCCAAACATATTGGGGCGCTGATTGCATTGCGTCCCGACTTTCATAAAAACCTATTCAAACACCTTGAAATCCATTGCCGGGACGGCTTTGCCCTCGAAGTCAAATGGCTTGTCAGTATAGTTGCAAACGATGCTCGTTCCATCCGAGAATTTCGTCAAGGTCACTCCATCCTGCATTTTCGTTCCTTTTTGAAGGACGACATGCTCATCCATAAAGACTCGCTGCAGATGCCTGAGCGGCTTGTACAAATCGTACATCCGCTTCAATCCAGGGATTGACTTTTCGGAGAATCCGTAGATGATCGGGCGTCCGCCGAATTCGACCAATCGGATCTGATTCTCCTTGTTGATGATTCCCTGCGTAATCTTGTCCGGATTGTAGAGCACAATTCCGTGATAGACGATTTCCCAAAGCGGCACGACCCGATCGACAACGGGGTGCTTCCAGTCATTTTTCGAGAGCGTAAGCATATCCCTTGACGTATAGTTGATGTAGTCGAGTTCTCCGATGCAGTGGTCCCATCCGCATTCGGAGGCCGCTCCGCCAGTTGCCTTCCGAGCCATTTTCAGCATTTTCACATGGTATTCCCCTGCTTCCTTTCGATTGCAGGGATGCCGTTTGTCCGCGCACCTGTAGGGATAGGTCGCGGAAAACACATCGATATAATGCGCTCCTTGGAATCCAAGGGTGCCGATCTTTGGCATATCGACCTGGTAGAATGTTTCCCATGCGTTTCTTGGACAGAGGTTCATCGCCCAGCCGCCTGCCCAGACTCCGTTGCGGTAGATTTCTCCGTCTATCTTTTTGCAGGCGATCGTTTCGTCCCACCAGGGCGAGCAGGTGTAGCAATCGGTGTAGTTGGAATGTCCATCAATCTGGAACCCCATTTCTTGGACGTCCCGGATCATTTTCTTCAGTGCTTCTTCGCCGCCAGCAGCGGGTTCGACAGGGAAGGAGGCGGGGCAACGTCCATCATAGCCCCCGGTCTGCCAGCCTGCAGCGCAGACGGAAACCTGGTCGATTCCAGCGTCCTTGAGCTTTTGCATCAACGGCGCGAACTGTTCGAACTTCAAGTGAACCTTTGCCGGCGGCTCGTTTTCAGCGGTATAATCGACCCTTTCCTTCGGCTTCCAAAGTTTTGAGGCAAAATGCGTGCTTCTAAGCATCAATGCATTTGCGAGATAATCCAGATGCTTGGCTTCTCCCGAGGCGATTCGTTCGGCAATCGGCTTCACCGCACCGCTTTTCAGCTGGTAGTTCCTGTACCAACGCCCCATTCCGGAGTAGTTTGCGTCCTTGCCCTTGAGGGTTATGTACTCGATTTCAATGTCTTCGTAGGGATCGGACTGCATCGCGCTGATGTTGTATCGGACACGCTGATGGTAAACGCCATCGATGACATCAATCACAAAAAGCGCCTCGTAGCGCATTCCCTTTACATGACCCACATAGGTCATCCTGGGAGTCTGCATTCCGAAAATCGGAATCATGAACGGAGCGGACCACCAGGCCTTTGTCGCACGAAAGGACCCCATCAAGCCACGAGGAGACACGAAGTATCCATGCTCGCCGGTCTTGGCACGGGCAAAATCCGGCGTAATATCAACCACCAATGCGTCTTTCGCGATCTCTTCCTTCGGGATGACCAGCCTATAGTGCCCTTCGGACAGTTCCTCCAACGGCATCTTGATCGTCGTGTCAACGCCAGGAACCGTCTTCGTACGGACAGAAACCATCTCCGCACTTTCAGAAACGCAACATAAACACGTCATCGTGACGATAAGAAGGTTGGTCAAACGATTGAACATTTCTTACTCTCCTATTCTCCAGGACTTGCCGATTTCCTCCATATCCTTGATGCCCAAATAGCCAAGGATCGAGATGGTCAGCATGCTGTTGTAGTTGGCGCGACCGCAATTCCACTTGGGATGACGCTTGAAATCAAGCCATTTGCGTTCGACGCTCCACTTCTTGTCAAGCACCTCGAGCCAATCGCGGAATTCGCTGTCGATCCCGATTTCGGATTCCCATTCCGTGAAGAGCCAATAGACGTATGGTCCAACCCAGAATTCCAGCGGGTAGCGATATCGATTCCCGCGGATGTAGCAATCGTCAGTGACATATCGATATGCCTTATGCGATGCTTTTTTAGCCTCTTCCGCCTGTTCAGGACGGTTTGCGTCACGATTGGCCATGTAGACTCCGAAGAGTCCTTCGCCGGCGTAGATATTTCCAAGGAAGGTATGGCATCCGCCTTCGACCTTGTCTTCGCATTGCCAATCGAACCATCCGTTTGGCTTCATCTTGGCCGCCATCCACTTGACGGTATTGTCGAACAGGGGCCACCAGTCTTCGGGGACTTTTTCGCCGCATTTCATCAATGTAAACGCCGTATAGCTCAATCCTGCGAGGACTCTGGGCTGGTAGACGTCGCACTGGCGTCCTTCCTGATGGTAGATTCTCGTCTTGACGGAACCATCTTGGTATTCGTTGATCAGCAAGTGCCTGATGACGCCGTCTTGCACGCAATGCTTGACGATGTATTTTCCGGCGTTCAGGCACGCCTGGTTGATTTTCTTGACCCATTCTTTTCTGGCAGGATCTGTCCTGTAGTAGAGCGCCGCATAGTTGAGACCTCTCATCCACTCGCCCATTTGGTCGCTGTTGTAGTATCCTCCAGAGTCGCTTCGTCCGCCCTTGCCGATTCCCATGTCGGCGAGTTCGTTTCGATGAGTGACGACTCCTCCACTTGGGTATTGCATTCTGAACATGGCTTTGGTAGAGGAATCCAGAAGGCTTTCGACATAGCGTTGACGTTCCAGATCCCCTCCCTTTCTGTAGGCTTCTGCGGCTATCGCCAACCCCGGCATGCCCGCCTCGTAGCCTTCTCCAACGCCGCCTGTCAACTTGGCAAACTTGTTCAAAAATTGACCGTAGTGCTCGGGGGTGGCGTCAAAGGGATCGTAGGTATGGGGCAGCGTGAGTTCCGTCGAATGCATAAACACGCCGTTGATCAAATCCTTGACCCAAAAGGCCATTCCCGCACGCAGAGACAGGATCTGGTGGGTATCGCTTTCATTGGGCCTGGCGACATACAAGTCGTCGCTTCCCTTGTAGATTCCCAGGACTGACTTGCCGTCCTGGACGACATCGCACAGGACGTGGTAGTATGCGCCCTTGAGGTTGGCGACATCGAGGGAATATAAACCACGATAGCGTTCTCCAGGCTTGACATCCTTACCCAGCTTCAGGGATTGGAACGTGTCCTTTCCGTTGAATACGTTCCTGAAACGGAATCTCAGTTCAGCATCGGCCTTCAGCGGCTGTTCGAGTTGGTTTTCAAGATGGATGATTGCGGGCAGTGTCTTTGTTCCTTCGGTCACGAAGACGGCTTCGCTGCTGGCGTCGGCACGTTCGCCCACCCACAGCGAGACGGCGGCATTGCCCTTCTCCAACGGAACCAGTTCCTCGATGATCTTGCCCAACTCGAAGTCCTTGATCTCGAAAATCACCTCGTCACGATCCTTGTAGGCGACCTCGTCAAAGTAGAAGTGGATCCTCTGAACGGATCTCTGCCAATCGGCCCTACCATAGGGGACGACCACCGACTGCCATTCTCCTGGCGTGAGTTTGGGCAGGATCTTATTGATCATCCCACTGCCTTCCTTGCCTCTAAGGATGAGCCTTAGCATTTGGTTGTATCCCAGATCCTTGACGGGCCTGACCTTGAAGCTGATTGCAGTCCCTCCGCTGAAGTCCATTCCGCTGCCATCCTGCGAGGTATAGGCTTCGAAGGAGGGCCAACCAACCGGATAAGCGCCTTCGTTGTGGTGGTCGATGTTCACGATCCAACGGAGCATCTTTCCGCCGTCGCCGTCATCAACGACTGAAATCTTGCCTTCAGGACCGCCCGAATCACGCCATGTCAGCTCCATCACCTTGGAGAGGTCAATCCTGCCAGAAGGGCTTAGAACCTGGCGTGTCTCCAACCAGGGATACAGTTGCTGATGCGGCAATGGCTGTGCGCTCGAAGCAACGCAGAAACCCAAAACCATCATTCCCAAAAGGCATTTGTTCATCTGCTTATCTCCTTTTGTTCAATATTCAAAACACGGGCATTTGCTCCCATGGGTTTTCGCCATTGGCCGCCTCGCCCATCAGGCCATTCTGCCCGAAACCAGTCACGCCCTCGCCGATACCATCACGTGCTGGATCAACGTAGCGGGAGAACCAGTCACGCAAACGGCAACGCATCGAAACAACAAGTTCCGCATACCGGGCTTCTTTAACCAAATTCCGCGTCTCGTTGGGGTCCTCGATCAAATTGTACAATTCGTGAGGACCGTACGGATAGCGATGCACATACTTCCATTCGCGAGAACGAATCATCCGCACGGGACCGTACTCGTCAAATACGACGACCTCGTCGTCGCTCGTGTCTTCTCCAGACAAGAGACTTGATGCAAAACTACGACCCGGCAAGATATCCGCCAATGGATTCTCCGCTTCCGCCAACTCAAGCAACGTGGGGAACACATCGTAATGGCTATGCAAACCCTTCCCAACCCAGCCTTGGCGAATCCGGGCAGGCCAGGACATGATGAACGGAACCTTGACCGAAGTGTCGTACATGTTCATCGGAAATGTTCCGTTCCCCTTGCCCCAAATGCCATGATGCCCCATGTTCATCCCGTTGTCACCGCTGAAAATGACCAGCGTATTGTCGCGGATCCCCATTTGGTCAAGTTGCTCCAGGACACGTCCGATATTTTCGTCCATTGCGGTGATTGCCGAGTAGTATCCTTGTAGGTTTTCGCGCCTTTTCTTCGGGTCGTATCCACGCGGTGCCGTTGGAGACTGCCAAGGATGTTCGGGGAGATCCGGCGTTGACGCGAATGGGCAGTCTTCGTATTGTTTCCAGATCCGTTCCGGGTGATGTTCTCGTCCCCAGGGCGAATGCGGGCTGGTGTAATGGACGGAAAGCATGAAGGGCTTGTCCTGAGACGACCGCGTTTTCAGGAAATCGATTGCCTTGTTCGTGACATGGTCGGTAACGTAGTCCTGGCGATTCTGGGGTTTCCCTTTATCCATCCAGGTATAATTATAGTAAGCCCCGCCGCCGAATGCGTAAGCTTCCCAGTAGGAGTATCCCTTTTGCGGCTGCGCGCTATTGCCCATGTGCCATTTGCCCGAGAATGCGCAATCGTATCCCGATGCAGCCAAGTAGTCGGTAAAACCATCCAATCCTTCCAGGTATTCGATTGCCCGATCGACTCCGCGGGAGCTTTCTCCTTCCTTCAAGTCGATGTTACCACGCTTCAACCAATCGTGCACTCCGTGCGCCGAAGGCACTCGCCCCGTCAACAACGACGCCCGTGCTGGCGAGCATACCGGGGACACGCAAAAGAAGTTCTCGAATCTGACTCCCGCCTGGGCGAGCCTATCCAGGTTTGGGGTTTTGAGTTCCCTGTTTCCAGCGCAACCCAGCGCCCATGCCCCTTGGTCGTCCGCGAGGAACATTACGATATTGGGACGGTTATCCTTTGTTTTTGCTTTTGGGGTCATCCCTTTTCCTCCAGAACCTTGTCAATCAACGCGACCATGCTTGCCGCAGCATTAGGCTTTCCGAATTTCCTGAGTTTTTCACCTTTTTCAATCCAGGCTTGTGGATCATCGAGGACATTTCGTATGATGTCCGCCAATTCTTCTGGTGTCGCCGTCAACTGGTTGAGCCGTTTTGCGGCTCCTGCTTTTTCGAGGACTGTTGCATTGACGGTTTGATGATCGTCCGCAGCCGTCGGCAACGGGATGAGCACCAGGGGCTTGCCGAAAAGCGCGAGTTCGCAGATGCTGGAGGCTCCTGATCGGCACACGACCAGGTCGGCGGCACGATAGCACTCTTCGATGTGGCTGTCCGCCCTGCGCACTGATGCCAGGATGCCTGCGCCCTTGTACGCCTGGATGATTTCCCCGTTGTCGTCACTCCCTGTCAAATGTATGAATTGGATTTTCTCAGCCTCGTTTGCGAGGAACTTTGTTGCCTGGGCGAACAACTCGTTGACCGCCTTGGCGCCTTGGCTTCCTCCGAATACCAGAATGGTCTTGCGGTCGTTGGCCAATCCCAACGAGGGCCGATAGGCAGGATCGCAAGGGGAATCGTCACGTGATGCATTGACGATTGCCTCGCGCAAGGGCATGCCAACTTCCTCGCAAGGGGTCCCCTTTACCTGCCCCATATCCGCCAATGGCAATGACAAGCCGATGGCGCGAGCCTTCTTCACAAAAAACCTGTTCGCCTTGCCCATATAGCTGTTCCCTTCGTGCAAAACCAACGGAACTCGCTTCCCGTCAACGGCAAAACACGCAGGAACAGCCGCAAAACTACCCATGCCCAACACAATGCTCGGACGCAATTGAGACAGAACCGAACGCGCCTTAAGAACGCAAGACAGCATCGAAAACGGAAAACACAACTTCCCAACCAATGAACCAGGAAGGCGAACTGATGGAATCTCTATTGCTTCAATGCCGAACTCCGATGAAATCTTCCGTTGCTCCTCAACGTGCTTTCCTGAAATCAACAGCGTAACCCGACCATCCGAATGAGAGCGCAAAAACTCGCGTGCAACCGCCAACGTGGGATAAAAATGCCCCCCCGTACCACCACTAGCTATTACAAGATGTGCCCCTGACATGCCGCTCCTTGCCTTATGTTCAACTATTGATCCTAAACGCCCATTGACGATAAACAAAAAGGCAATCCAAACATCGACTCCATGCTGGATTGCCTCGATACAGTTTCATGAATCCCGGGGTAATCGCCCCAATTACATAGGTATTCCCAATGTCTGGTGCTCCCAGTTTGCGGGCGAATTCCACGGCAAGGGACTCTCGCTCTTCCCTTCATCGTTCACGCTGACGCAACCTGACAACAAAGCAAGCATCGTCAGGCACACCAACCAAACAAACAGCCGTTTGCTCACTATCGCTCTCAAGTCAAGTCTCCCGATGAAACTCAAAACTCAGAAGAAGAACAATGTCTTCATCTCAAGAACTTGGAATGCAAGGGCGGCGGCCAACGCCAAGAACGAAATGATCATGCAGATCGAAAAAACTTTCATGACTATTAGTCCTCCTTAGCCTTATCGGCACCCTGGAGACCGGTCGCGGACATGAAGACAACGGCGCCTTCCTTGATGTCATCGACCTTGCCCAGGATAACTTCGCCCATGGAGACGCGCTCTTCGCACTTGATGATCTTAATCGTAGCCACGTATTCGCCGCCTTGGTTCACGGCGAGTTTCAAGCCCGGGACGACCTTGTCATTGCCCAGGTTCAATGTGACCAAATTCCATTCCTTGATGACGCCGATAATATTGCCGGTGATGTCCTTGCTCACTTCCTTGACATTTTCCAGGACAACATGTTCTTTGACTTCAGGTGCGACTTGCTCGGTGCCTCCTCCAATAAAGTCAAGGCGTTTCTTCAGGAGGTCGCGTTCCTTGGTCATGGCCTTCAATTCTTCTTGGAGCTTTGCATTTTCGGCTTCGCAGGTCTTGAGTTCACCGGTCTTTTCATCGAGGAGAGCCTTGGTTTTCGCAAGGCTTTCTTCCAATCCTGCAATTTTGGCGTTGATTGCCTTGGCGTCATCGACCAGGCTCTTAAGGATATTCTTGTAGGCATCGCTGGGAAGCGCATTGGCACTTGTCCTCCAGGAATACTTGGGGATAGCATTGATCATATCCCTGAAGCAAGCTTCGTAATCCTTTGCGCGTTCGACGAGCTTCCTCGCCGCGCCTTCCAGAGCGGCCAGCGCTTCTTCATACTGGTATCCCTCATACGCCTTTCCGGCTGGAACGGCTTCTTCTGCCTCCTCGCCCTCCTCGCCTTCTTTCTTTTCTTCCTTGGCAGGAGCGGCGCCGCCTTCCTTGACCTTGCGGGTGTAGAATGCTTCTTCGCCGAAACTGTCACCGATGCTCTTCAGGACACCGCTCAAGTTTTCCAAGGACACGCGCAACGCCTCGTCACGCTTCTTTACCGCGTCAATGTGCGATGCCATGGAAGCCAAGGCACCATCGTAGGAACCCAAGTTGTTCAGGCTTTCGCTGGAAACATCCAGATCAGCCGGCAACTTCAATTCTTCGCCGATGCTCTTCAATGCGTCAGACATCTTGTTGCGCTGATCGCTGACTTTCTTCGCCAGATCAACGACTTTGCCGATGTTGTCCTTGTAGCCCGAGGCATTGGTCTTGTAATCGTTCCAGCCCAGTGTACCGCTTTCCTTGCCACCTGCAGGGGCAGGCGTGAAAGTCACCGAACCGCCAACAGCACTTCCTGTCCCTTGGCTCAGAGTACTACCAGTCTTCGATACACCCTCGGCCAAAACAGCCGCACGATCTCTGAATTGCTCGCGATGCTTCGAAACCATAAAACTCAATACGGCTACGGCTATCGACAGTACAACAACCAGAATCCCGAAAATCTTGCCCAGCTTGCTCATTAGCGCGGCTCCCTTTAAGACCTTAGTTAATTATATGTTATTTCGTTGTTTCAATTATAATGCCCAACACCTAATCTTTACGAAAAAAGACGCTGGACAGACTTAACTAAAATGAAATATTAAACAAATTACTTGAAAATAGCCAGTTTTCAAGCCATTTCAATGACTTTTCAATCTTTTTTTCCCAATAAAAGAGAAAAAGTTACATTGCACGCTAAAATACCTTGTGAAAAAACTCCCACACAGACCCGCCGAACAGAATCCAAACAAAGGCGCCCAACGACAGAAACGGACCAAAGGCAACGCTCAAATCGGAGGAACGGAACACATATCGGCGAACCAGCCCGAAAAACAATCCCGTAAGCGATCCGAACAAAGTCGTAAAAAGCACAGCGTCCGCCCCCAAAAATCCACCAATCATCGCCAAGAGCTTCACATCCCCCATCCCCATCAGCGGACTCTTGAAAACTTTTGTCCCCAAGACCGAAAAGCTTCCCAGTATCGCGAAACCCAATGCGGCTCCCAATGCCCAGTCCAGCATCGCCAAAACCGCAGGCATCTGAATGAGGTCAGCCTGAAACTCGCCAGCCAAGCCACGAATCGCCGAATGGACCAACAGCCCCCCAGAAACAGCTGCGTCATTGGAAAACACACTGATCCGCCCCTGAGGAATCAACAAGGCAAGCACGATGGACACAACCAACCCTGAGTAGGTAATCAAGTTGGGAATCAATCGGTGCTTCAGGTCAATCAAGGATGCCGCAAGCAGCGAGCCAGTCAGGTAGAAGGCACCAGGCAACCATGCCAAGGGGAGATTGCGGCGAAACGCAGCCAGTGCCACCAGCCAAAACAAGATCCCAGTAGCGCCTTCCCCTAGGGGATAGCGAATGGAAATCGGCAGCCCGCAACCGCTGCAGCGGGCACGTAGGACAAGCCAACTGATGATTGGGATATTCTCCCAGGGACGGATTTCGTGTCCGCAATTGGGGCAGTGGCTGGGAGGACTCAGCAAAGATTCGCCACGGGGCACACGCCAGACAACCACATTCAAAAAACTACCCACGATGCACCCAAAGCAAAACGAAACCACATGCACCAAAACGACAATCGGACCTAATTCGCGCATCGGCATACCAACTCACATCTGGAGAACACGCCAGTAATCAAGGCTTTTTGCAGTTGAATATAGCCTAACTTGCTTATTCCACAACCTAAATTATACTAATAAGGTATTTGCGCACATACGCAAGGTTCCGTTGGTTGGCGCTTTTAAGACATCCCAGGCAACTCCATGACTTCTCCAATCCAAGCCAGCTTGCTGTCAAAGGCTATATTTCTTTTTCTATTATTCACCGCTGTTTTGTTGCCGGGTCAGTTCTTGGACAATCGCATAGCGCTTGCCAGCGCCCGTCCATCTGGCGCAGGCAAGCAACCTGTCCTTGCCAACTACGGAAGCAAGACGGGCTTGGCGTTAAACGCGCAATTTCCGCAAGATAGCAACCAGCGCGCCTGCTGGGACTTCGCATTGCGAACCAGCCTTGTGCATGCATCGGGCGTCAGAATGCGGATCTTGGTCCAGAATCCACAGGCGGCATCGCAATACAATTTTTATATCAAGGCGGGATCGACTTGGTACTCGGTCATATTTTCTCCTTCCAAGGACAATGCCTGGGAAGACATTTTCATTCCGAAGACCTCGTTCACTCCCGAAGGCATGCCGCAATCCTGGAGCGATTGCCCTGCATTCAGGATCGCAGCATGGAAAGGGGACGGCGGCAAGCTCGCCATCCATCTCGCAGAACTGGAATTCACCCGCCCAAACGCCAACATAGCGATCCTGAAAAGCGGAACCAAGGCTAACCCAAATGAAGCAAAAGAAGCCGCCAAGTACGCCAAGCTGCTGAACGATGCGCTCATTCTCCAAGGACTCAGACCCGCAATCATCGAAGACGACGATTGCCTTGAAACGCATCTCAAACCCTATGATTTCGCGTTTGTACCCTACCCCAAAGCCTCTTCGCCGCAACAGCTCCTTGCCATCTCAAACATGATTCGGCGCGGCACCAAGCTGGGGGTATTCCACGACCTGCCGTCAATCATCTCGGCGCACCTCCAAATGCCCAATGCCAACTTTATCAGGGCATCCTCCCTGCCCAATCCCCTCGGGGGAGTTGTGCCTGAACTGGGACGATTTGACGGTATCAAGCCGTTTGTCCAAGCATCCTCCGCATTCATGTCGATCCCCAAAGTCGCCCCCCCATTAGTGGTCAGCGCCTGGTGGTATGACGCCTTGGGGCGCAAGACAAATCTTCCTGCGGTAGTTGAAACCAGTAACGGCTTCTGGATGACCCACGTGTACCTTAATCAGGATCCATGGCGTGGCGCGGACTTCCTCCTGGCTCAGACTGCGAGATTCTTCCCGAACCTCCTCAAGATCGCCTCTCAAACCAAATTGAACACGGTGCAACAGGCCTACGCCAACGCCACGAGTACCGAACAGCAAGCCGCCCGAGAGGCATTGCAAGCCGCCGTCAACCTCCATTCCACCGCCCAATACAAGCCTGCCATCGAATATGCGCATAAAGCGCTCGGCCTTCTCGCAAATGCAACAACGACGATGGTGCCCGCCAAGCCTAATGAAATCAGGGCGGCCTGGTCAATTTCCCCCACTGGCCCCCCTGGGCAGACCTGGGCTCAAACCTGTGCTCGTCTCCGAAGCGCGGGTTTCAATGCAGTTTTCCCGCTTGTGGCAACTCCGTACTCGGCTGCGTACAAATCCGCCATTCACCCCAGAAGTCAGGTTGACACTGCCCTGGGGGATTGCCTTCAGGCTGCTGTCAGCAATGGCATCCAGGTTCACGCTTGGATCAATTGCCTCAATATCCAGGACGCCCCACAAGAAATCAAGGACAAGTTCAATGCCGAAAACAGGCTTCAGCTGGACAGCAACGGCAAGACTCTTTACTGGCTTTGCCCGAGTCTGCTTGCCAATCATACGCTCATCACGAAAACTATCGGTGAAGTGGCATCTCATAACGGCATTTCTGGCATTCACCTGGATTTGATCCGCTTTGCCTCGAGTCAATCGTGCCTTTGCCACAATTGCCGAAAGTCCTTCGAGTTGTTCATGAAGACAAGAGTCGCCTCATGGCCTTCAGACGTGCTTGTTGCGGGCAATCTTCGCAACGAATGGCTTCGCTTCAGGCAGCTTCTCATTACCTCGCTTGTCGAGAATTGTTCTACAGCCGCTCGCAGCAAGAAGCCTGGGATCATCGTGTCGGCCGCCGTCTATCCCGAACTCGAGAATGCCAAGTCCACCGTGGCGCAAGCCTGGACCCAATGGATTGCAAGAGGATACGTCAACTACCTCTGCACCATGACCTACCAATCAACGACGCCACTCTTCAAGGCCGATATCCAGCGGCAAGCACGGCAACTGGGATCGCCAAGCAGCATCATCCCAGGAATCGGAGTCTCTACAAACAAACTCCCGCTGGATGAGGTCAAACGGCAAATCAACGCAACACGAGAAAACAAAAACCCAGGATTCATTCTATTCCAACTCGGAATACAAGAAACAAACACGACCATTCCTAACCTCGCAAACTTCTAGCCACTACAAATCAATGAAATTCCTAGTCATCTCCGATATCCATGGCGCAATGGATGCCTTCAACCTTGCCGAAATCGCCTTCAAAAACGAAAATGCAGACTACTTCGTCTGCTGCGGAGACTACCTCTACCACGGTCCCAGAAACATGCTGCCAATCGGATACGACCCCGCCGACCTGGCGCCCGTGCTCAATCAGCACAAAGACAAAATCCTGGCAGTCAGGGGAAACTGCGACTCCGAAGTCGACCAAATGCTCCTGGACTTCCCAATGATGTCAAACTACCTGATCTTCTTCAGCAATGGACGGCGATTCTTCGTCACCCACGGACATCTTTACACGGACGATACGCTTCCGCCACTTTCCCCAGGCGACGTGGTCATTTCGGGGCACACGCACGTTCCCGTCCTCGAACAGCGCAACAACTTGATTTTCCTCAATCCAGGTTCCACCACAATCCCAAAATCCCAATCCAAGCCAGGATACGCCATCATCGACGATCACTCCATCGCACTCAAAAATCTCCTGGACGGAACCGAAATCAAACGCCTGGAACTCCCGTAATTCCCGGGACAAAATGACCTGTCCGACCCCAAAACATCCATAAAACCAAAGGTTAACGTCCCATAGTCCCAGTCCCATGTCCCAGTCCCATGAGTCACATTCGTCTCATAGGTCTCATTCGTCCCAGTCCCAAAGGAGGAAATGATGCATCAAGGTTTTCTGAGCCGAATAGCTAGTTGTCTTTTGGTCGCCACGAGCTTTTGTTCAGGTTCGGGCTTGCCTCGACGTTGCCTTGAGTTGCGTCCCGGTGCTGGGAATCCTCGCAATAGCGAAGGTTCGTTCGTGGCATTGAAAGATGGTCGGATCCTATTCATCTACAGTCGCTACAACGGGGATTCTGGCGCCGACCACGCTTCCGCGGAATTGGCTGCCAGGTATTCGGGCGACCAAGGCGAAACCTGGACGCAAGAGGACAAGATCGTCATCCCAAAGGAAGGTCTCCAGAACGTGATGTCCGTCAGCCTTCTGCGCCTCAATGACGGCTCCATCGCATTCTTCTACCTGCGCAAGAACAACGACTACGATTGCAGGCCAGTCCTGAGAATCTCCACGGACGAAGGAAAGACCTGGGGCGAGGCAATCCAATGCATTCCAGACCAGATCGGATATTACGTCCTCAATAACGACCGGGTCATCCAAATGAAAAACGGACGCCTCGTCGCACCCGTTTGCCAACATTCCAAGCAGGGCGACACGGGAATGGACTATATGGGAACCTTGCTCTGCTACCTTTCAGACGACAACGGCAAAACCTGGAGACGAGGCAAGCAGGAATGGAAGGTTTTCGACCAGGACAATCGCCGAATCTGCGTCCAGGAACCTGGAGTGGTCGAACTCAAGGACGGACGATTGATGATGTTCATCCGAAGCAACGCGGGCTGCCAGATGATCAGCTATTCCAGCGATGGCGGCGAAACATGGACTCCTTCAACAACGTCATCAATTCTCTCCCCACTCTCACCAGCGTCAATCAAGAGAATTCCCAAAACCGAAGACCTCCTCCTGGTCTGGAATAACCACAATGGTCTCCCAGACTACCTGAAACAGGCAGGACGACGAGTCCCGCTCTCAATGGCAATCTCAAAGGACGACGGCAAAACCTGGGAGTTGACCAAAACATTGGAAGGAAACCTGGACGGAGGACACTACTGCTACATCGCAATCGATTTCATCGGTGACGATGTGATCCTAGGATATTGCGCCATGCATGGACTGTCGCACTCCAGAATCACAAAAGTCCCAATCTCATGGCTGTATGCACCTGAACCAAAGGTAAATATCGAGTACAAGAAAAGCCTGTGCGACGACCTCAAGGATGGCTCTTTCACCAAACTCGATTCGGATTGGGGACAATGGACTGCGCAAGAAGGACACGCAGAAGTCCTGACCTACTCGCGAGGCAAGGGAATCCGACTTATGGGAGGACGCGACATGCAAACCGTCCTGACCTTGAAGGAACCGCGACCACTTCGCGCAATCCCCATCACCGTGGAACGCTTTACTGCTCGACAACCCTACGCCTTCTCAGTAGAAGCGAAAATTGGTGACGAGTGGGTACTCGTGGCAGCACAAGGCGAAGCGACAAAGGTCGGCATACGCCATCCCATTTCCTTGGCTCAGCCAGATGAAGTCGCCACCGCCTTGCGTTTCCGCTGTACCTCACCTGCCGGAGCAATCATCGGAGACCTCCAAACCGTCAACCTCAACGCTTTCTTCAAGGACTAAACCAACGCTTTTTCCCCACAAAATCAACGCCGAAAATTCACCGGTTTCGTACTCAAAAACCATGTGACATGCATTTTCCTGGCTGATGTTGAAATTAGCCCCAGAGGGGCGAGACATACCAAGCCCAGGGCAAGCGATCCGCAGGATCACGCCGCCCAGGGTGGGCATGAAAAAGAATTTGGAGCCCTGAAAGGGCGAGACATAAGCCAAAACAACGCTCCCTATATTACTGTTTTCCCAGACAAATTCCCATCCGATTTTTTCACACTTTCGTACTCAAAAACCATGTGACATGCCCTTTGGGTTCTGCATTGGAGATTTTGGGACTGGGACAAATGAGACCCATGCGACGAATGTGACCCATGGAACTGGGACATGGGACTGGGACTATGGGACGTTGACATTGGGTTTTGTGGCTCTTAAGCTTCTGGGACTGGGACTTGATCTTTGCACTCAAAAACCAACCCCCTCATTCAGCATTTAGCATTCATAATAATGTATGAATTAGACCATGTCCCATTTGCGTCGCAGGTACCACTCCAGGCAGAAGATAGCGATCAGTGGTGCGAGCCAGAGCCATCGATTCCAAATCGGGTATTCATGGACGGTTTCGATGACTCTTGGTTCGGCGGTCAGTTTCTCCCTCAATTTGGCATGTTGCTCAAGAGGTAGGAAAGCACCCTTGCTCCGTCCTGCCAACTCGTTGAGCAGAGCATGGTTAAGTGTCGCTCCAGTCAATTCGTGCTCTGGTTTCTTGACCAAAAGCAGGGTTTGTGCCTGTTGCGTTCCGTCCTTGCTTTTCAGGACAATCTGGTATGTTCCGACGGCTTCCGGGATCCAATCGCATAGGACGCCGTCCTGAGCTCGTCTCAGCCCCACTTGCGCCTCGAGTTTCGCCTGTCTCATCGGGATGGTCAAGGTTTCGCCTGATGGCGTTGTGATCAAGCAATCGCAGCCTGACTTCACCTTGCCGCCATATCCCCCGATTGCCACGGACTGTCGCAGGTCCACTTCGCCCGAGGCTATCACGATTTGCAGGGTTTCGCTGTCCTCGGCATCGTGTCCGCCAGGATTCAGCCAGTGAATCAACTGTGTGATGAAACGTCCGTACAAGCCCTTCCCCAGTCCGTCGGTGCCTCCCAACTGCCATTTCCATAACGTGTTGCTCAACAAGATCGCAACTCGTCCCTGGCCATATCGGCGCGCTGCCAAAACAGGCTGGCCATCGCTGGTCTCGATCACCGACTCGGAAAATTCCCCTGGCTTGACTGGTCCCCAAATGCTGAGCAAGGCGGGGAAATGCGCGTCGTCCAACAAGCCTTCGAAGGCAGGCAAGGTGCGTCCATGAGGCGTGAAATCCACCCGATAGCGAGCGCCTTCGCGCATCTTCGAATCCTCAAGGCTGGCGACAGGAGACAAGTCGCCGAAAATTTCCTTGGTCAAGTACCCGTTTTTGCCGTACGCATTTGCGGCACCGAAAAAGATCAAGCCACCACCCTTGTCAACAAATCCCTTGACGGCAGCGATTTCCTCTGGTTTGAAGACGTTTCCCGGGAGGTCACCGAGCACCAGAACCTTGAAGTTTCTGAGATTTTCGGCATCGAGGGTCGGCTTCATTCCACCATCGGCCGCTTGTCTTTCCTCGAAGCTGATGAACATTCCGTCAGCTCCTCGGATAAAAGCACTGAGCCTGATGTTCCGTTCTGAAGCCAACGCTCGTTTCAGGTATGTGAAGTCATATCTTGGCGGTCCTTCCAAGTAGAGGACGCGGTTCTGATCATCCGTGACTTCCACCAGGAAATCCTTGAAATTGTTATCGGGGTCGACATCATTCGGCGGCGCCATGTCGACTCTATACAGGATTGCTCCGACCTCGGTCGGTTCGACTTCAAACGTCAGCTTGCAGTACTTGTCTTCGCCTTCGAAGACGGCGTCCAGCTGCTGGATCACCTGCTTGCCCTGGGACAAATTAACCTTGAATTGCGCATTCCCAGAACCAGCCCGCCGCTCCAAGTGGGCGACCACGGAGACCTTCCAGCCCTTTGTCACCCGCTTGGGATAGCCTAACTGAGTGATTGCGTAATCGACAGTTTTCACGCTTTCTCGCTCGATCGGAGGTTCCAGTTCGGGAATCAGGTATGGCGCCTGGCAAGACAGCACATCAATCGATTGCCCGGATTGATCCAATCCATCGGTCAACAGCAATATGCCTGCGACATTTTCGCCACGCAATCTCGCTTCCAATTTGGACAAGCTAGGCACCAAGTGGGTTCGTGGAGCCGTGAAATGCAAGCCCTTTTCATCGGACAGGCCTTCCTCCAAGTCCTGCCCTATTCCGAAATACATTACCCGGTGCGTGTCGCCGAGATTTTTCAACCAGGGAGCCTTCAGCACCCCCAATGCATTCACGGATCGTTGGGAGACGACGCCCGGGATCTTGTCATCCATACTTGCGGATACGTCCAAAGCCACAGCGAGCACCGGCTTTTCCTCGACTTGCTTTTCCACTCGCCTTGACGCCTGGAGCATCAAGTAGGCGATAATGGCAAACGCCATCATCCTGAGCATCCAGAGGATCAGCCGCTCTGGAAGCGACAGCGAACAAGCGGCATAGGTTCGCCAACTCAAGACGGCGAACACAATCCCGCAGATCACCAGCAGCCAAATCGGCAACACGGGATCAATCAAGATCGTACCTAGGATGTTGGAAACGAAAACCATCGTTTTCCCTTCTTGCTACTTAAATCAACGCTGACCTCTCTTCAGCAGCTCACCGACCAAATGCGGCTGGCCAATGGGACGGCTACGCACATTGGCGAAAATCACTTCAACCATACTCAACAAAAATGCCATCAGCAAAAGCCAGGGCCACAGGGGACGGCTCTGACGCATTCCGGACAGTTCGCGGCGCAATTCCTCATGATCCTCGCAGTACGATGCGGGCACGCCCTGCATCGTATTGCGCAGCTCGTTTCCATTGAAGGACACCAGCGCCCGTTCATCTTCGGGAATATTGACCGCAATCGTTCTGTGCCCTTGGATTGTCGCCCCCGTCAACTGGTACAATCCCGGGCTATCGAAACCATTGATCACGAATGGTTTTCCCAGTCCATCCCGCTCCAAGTCATGGACGGATTTCGTTCCATCGGGTGCGGTAAGCGTCAGGGACAGCTTCTGTTCCCTTCCGGACCAACTGTATAGGAGATCTCCTCCGACTTCGGTTTGGAGTCCTCGTTGCCTGAGTCCCGCCGCTTGCTTGCAGAGTTCCTGGATGTAGATGAAGAACATCGGACTCAAGGGCCAATCGCTCCAATCCCGATTGGCGCTGACTGCCGCGACCCAGAGTTCCCCTTCGCCCATTCGCTTTCGCATCAAGAACGAACCACCATCCCGGAATTTGAGGATTGAAGCTCCGATTCGTTCAGGCAATTCGAGTTTGAGTCGTCTCCTGAGCACGAAAGGCCATGGTGGCGGAATTGCTGCTTCCAACCGTCTCGCCAGGAGATCGCTCCCGTCTGCGATGATGATTTCATGTCGCTTCACCTCTCTAGCCTCCTGGTACTTGACCTTGAGTCCTTCGAAGACTCCCAAGTTACCCAGCGAGGTCTCATCCAGATGCCCTGCCCCGCTGCCGCCGGGAAACAACACCAATACGCCGCCGGTCTCCACGTAGGTCTTGACCACCCGGCAGGACGTTGCATCCAACGCAGGAGGATTGCAGACAAAGATCACGGCGTTTCGCGTCAATTCGCCCGCAGACAGGAATCCGCTCCAATCGGCTTGCTCCGGCACCATCAGCGTTGACGCCACACCTCCGGGATTCAGTGCGCGCTTCAGGTAATACGAATCGCGTCCGTCCCCCGAGCCATTGACCAGCAACGCAGGCAAGCCAGACAACCGGGGCAAACTGAAATAGTGACGGTTGTTCAATTCGTACGCATCGGTCTCCAACTCCAGCCAACCCGATACGTCGGCGACAGTCGCAGAACCAGCAACGCCGCCTAGCGAACAATGCTCGCTCTCGCCAGGAGACAACAACAGGGAACTGTGGTTGGATTGTTCGCCGCCAACCACCAATCGAACCGTGTTCGAACCCATGAAACTGTCTGACGCAACAACGTCAACCTCAGCTTGAAAACGACCGTCGCTCAATACTGCCGGCGGCAAGAACTGAACATTCCCAAACCCAGCGTCGCTGGTGCTCTTCAGACCAACACGATTGAAAAAAACGGATCCTTCACCCTCGGACATCACGGCGGACAAGCGAGCCGCCACCGAGGCACTCCAGCTGCTGCGCTGGAAATCGCTGAAAATGTGAACCTCGTACCCCTCGATCGCATCCTTGGACTTGTCCAAAATATCCAACAAAGTCTCGCAAACACGACCACGGCTCTGCCCGCAATTCAACTCCTGCAATGCACTGCGAACAGCCTTCATATCAGAAACAGGAGGAAAAACCACTCGGGGTTCGGACAGGCCAGGAGCCAACAAGCCAACCCGATCGCCCTCCTGTAAACTGTCCAATACCAATTGAGCCCAATTCCGACCCAATTCAAAACTGCTGCGGCCACTGCCCCGCGCTTGCATGCTCCCGCTGCTGTCCAACACCAACAAGACGACACGACGACCAGCAGGAACAATACCACTCTGCCGAACGTACGGACGGGCAAAAGCCAAAGACAAAAACAAGATGATCAACACACGCATCAACAACGTCAAACCTTGTGTGATTCGACGCGATCGGCGTGACTTCGCAATGGCTTCACGCATAAAGCGAACAGCCGAAAATAATAAGGGCTGGGGACGACGACGATGCAACAAATGCAAGGCAATCGGAATGACAATCGCCAAACCAGCCAGCAAAAAACCGCTTCCGAGAAAAAATGGCATGCCTAAAGAACCCCGCTTGGTTCGCACGCACGGATAGATGTCAATACAACCATGCGTGCGAACCAGGTTGTCTCAATCTCGATTACAAGCCCATTTTCTCGCGCAGGTTGTAGCAGCTTCTTGCGAGGCTGTCAAAGGGATCCAGGTCGCCGTCATCTCTTTCGACGATGTACCATTGTACTCCTGCATACCTGCAAGCCTCGATGATTCCGGGCCAATTCAGGTTGCCGTCACCGATTTCGGTCATTTTGTGGTTGCGTTGCGGTGTGATCGTCATGTCCTTGAAGTGGACGCAGGGCATTCTGCCTGCGGCTTTCCTGATATATTCGACGGGATCCGCGCCGCCGTGCTGCACCCAATAGGTATCGATTTCGATCCATGTATTTTCAGGATCCAGCCGTTGCATCAGAAGATCCATTGGCCTGACTCCGCCAGCGGGGCTGAATTCATGGCTGTGGTTGTGGTATCCGATCTTGACTCCGCTGCCGGCGAACTTCGCGGCAATCGTATTGTATTTGGCGATGAATCCTTCCCAAAGTTCCAGCGTCCAGTTTTCCTTGGGGAAGTAACCACCGATGGCGGTGTACTTGCAACCCATCTTCTGATGGCGCTCGATTACCGCAGCCGTGTTGTTTTCCATGCTGTCCAGGCTGATATGCGTCGCCGCACATGCCAATCCCGTATCATCCAAAATCTTACGCATTTCATCACCGGCGACCTCGACGACTCCCGAAAGCTGGACGCCATCGTACCCCATCGCCTTGACGCGCTTGCACGCATTCGCCAATTCCGGCACTGTCTTGCACTGATTGCGCAACGTGTACATCTGAGCAGCTAATAATGCCATACCTTGTCTCCTTGATTTTTTCTGGTTGTTCGACTCGAAAACACAGGCGAAAAAAACTCGTAAACCTATATGATAATCCTAGCAAACGCATTTTCAAATCAATTCGTTCGTCTCTTTGAAAATTGCTTCAAGCGAATCAAAAATCATCTGGTTGTTTTGAAATCAAGTTGCGTGAATGAAAAAAACCGATATCTTACTAAGATAACATGATTAGACCATTCAGACGTGTTTTTTATGGAGTTTGAGCATTATGCGTTTTATATGCAACCATTGCCGTACGATTTTGGAACTTGACGATGCGCAACCCGGCGAAGTTGTTCAATGCGGCACTTGCCAGAGCCCAGTCGCCGTGCCTGACTCGCCCACATCTCCAGGTGCTATTTTAGGTGATTTTGTGATCAAGAGCGAACTTGGAACCGGTGGCGTAGGTACGGTCTACCTGGCTCACCAGGTCACCCTGGATCGTGATGTGGCGCTGAAGGTGCTGCTGCCAAGCTTCGCCGAAGACACCATGTTCATTCAGGAGTTCATCAATGAGGCGAGAGCCGCCGCCAGCGTGAACCACCCCAATATCGTCCAGGCAGTGGCGGTCAATTGCGATGAAGGACTGTGGTATTTCGCAATGGAATACATCAGCGGCAATACGCTCAAGCAAATCCTCGCACAAAGTGGGCGACTGGTCGCCAAGAAAGTCCTCGATATCGCAACCCCAATCGTCTCAGCATTGAGATTCGCATGGGATGAAAAGAAGTTGGTCCATCGCGACATCAAGCCTGACAACATCATGCTCACGGTGGACGGTCGCCCCAAGCTTGCGGATCTGGGTTTGGCGCGAAAGATAACCGAGCAAAACGAGGACGGAACATCCGAGCTGTTCGGCACGCCTCAATACATCGCCCCCGAACTGTTGCTTGGCGAACCGGCAACAGCAAGCTCGGACATCTATAGCCTCGGTGCGACGCTCTACCAAGCCATTTCGGGGCAGCTACCCTACATGGCAGAACATCCTGAAGACATCGCGGGAATGCACTTGACAGCACCATTGCAGCCACTGTCTTCCATCGTTGCTGACATCCCCAAAGAGCTGGACATATTCATCTCAATCATGCTCGCCAAGCGCCCAGAACATCGCTATCAGGACTACGAAACCCTCGCCAATGACCTTGAACTGGTCAAACAAGGGAAGATGCCCACGATGACACTGGATCCTGACGCGCAACTCCCAATCGACTTGGACGCGCCGAGGGGAACCCAAACCAAACAAGCGGCCGAAGACGCAGACGCCAGTGATTCTGACGCGCCGTCCGGCGGCAGGAAGCTCAAGCTCAAAAGCAAGAAGTCGTCCATGCCAGCCCTTTCGACTGCGGCTCTGCCATCGGCTTCCCAGCCACACCCGGTACAGGCTGAAGACACCCAGCCGGAAGAGGAAGAAGCGGAAGGCGAAGAGGAAGGTTCAAGCGAAGTGCCAGAGAAGAAAGGCGGCAAGGCGATACTGGTCATCTTGGTTGTGCTGTTGCTTGCACTTGCAGGCGGTGGCGCCGGATGGTATTTCATGCTTGGACCTGGCAAGGCTCAGGCAACAAGCGAAGAGCCGGCAGCGACAGAAGAAGCAAGCGACTCCAAGGTGGCAGCTTTGCGGCAGTTGATTCAATCGAATGCGGACGACAAGGCAATCTTTGATGAGGTGCAGAAGATGGCCGCCTCAATGACCTCCCAGGATTCCGAGTACGAGGAGTTTTTGGCGTTGGTTGGTCCATCGCTTGAGAAGGCGATTAAGTTGGCCCGTGCTCCAAAGTTGAACGAGTCGGAGACCGCTTGGCAGGAAGCCATCGAGGCAATCAAGGCTGAAAAGCTTCGTCAGGAAGAGGAAGCCGAACTCAAGAAACAGCAGGAGATCGCAGAGAAGGAAAGAAAGGAAAGGGAAGAACGCGAGGCAAAAGAAAAGGCGGAGCGCGAAGCCCTGGAAAAAGCCAAGCAGGAAGCCATCGCCGAGGACAAGGCCAACCGAATCAACAAGGCCGTCGAAAAAATTGCCGAAAGGGATTTCTCCGGCGCCAAACTCCCGTTCTTCGACAGATTTGCAAACGAAACCGATGAACTCAGAGACTGGCGTACCCAATGGGACAAATGCCTCGAAGACGCGGAAACCTTCTGGAACCTGCTTAGAAAATCCTCCGATGTCATCGTAGGCATGAACATCAAGGATTTTTCACTCAAAAACCTACGCTTCCGACCAGCGCAAAACCTCATTGAACACGACTGGACAATCACTGCGCTGACCAATAACGTTATCACCGCAACGCGACATTACACGTACACCAAAGATGGAAATGAGTTGACCGCCGATGCGACCATTACTAGAAAACTTGAAGCGCTAAGACCTGAACAATTGGAAACCCTCGCGGAAAAAATCGGGGAGCAGGCGGAAAAATCCGAGGATGAAACCAAGCAACTCCTGGGCGCATACCTGTTCGTATGCGGAATCGATGCCAAGAAGGACTACCTGCAATACAACCTTTCAACACGATACCCGGCATTGGTTGATGCAACTGATCACTTGAGTCCTGAAAACTACATAGAGGAGCAACTCAATATCATCAAGACCCTCGCGGAAAACTTCAAGACCGAAAAAGACGAATTCAAGAAAAGCCTTACTTTCATCCAGGCATTCGGCATCGGAACATACCTGTACAAGTCGTTCCCAGCGCACAAGTCCATTTACGAAGCCCCGATCAACGAATACATCTACGGACGCAAGACCGCACCAGTGGAATAATCAACGAAACGACCATGAAAAACCTTTATCTCATCAAGCCCTTGCCCCTGGGCACTATCTCGCCGCTCATCTACGGACACTTTTCAGAACATATTGGCGGCGTGTTCTACGATGGCATCTACGTGGGCGAGGATTCCCCAATCCCGAATGTCAAGGGATTCAGGAAAGCCCTGGTTGACGCCTTCAAGGCAATCAACCCGCCCGTGCTCAGATGGCCGGGAGGCTGCTTCGCGGAAGTCTATGACTGGAGAGACGGAATCGGACCAAAAGACCAACGCCCTACCCGACTCAATTGGTGGACGCCCCATGACAAGCGCTTCGAACCAAACCTGGTCGGAACGCATGAATTCGTGGAATTTTGCCGCCTGGTCGGCGCAGAACCCTATTTTGCAGCCAACATCACATCCACCACCCCATTGGATATCAGGGATTGGATCGACTACTGCAATTCCCCGAAAGGAACCACGACCTACGCCAAGCTCCGTGAACAAAACGGATCCCCAGAACCTCTGGACGTGAAGTACTGGGGCGTCGGAAACGAATGTTGGGGCGGTGGCGGCAACATGGATCCGGAAACTTATGCCCACGAATTCCGAAAGTACGCCGCAATCATGCGGAACTCGGCGCCAGGACTCCAACTGATCGGATGCGGACCAAACGGAAACGATTGGATGTGGACCGAAAAATTCCTCCGCGTATTCCATACCTCAGAACATTCCATGAGCGGATACTCGGTGCACTACTATTGCGGCCGAAGCGGCGATGCCGTGAACTTCAGCAACGACAACTACTACCACCTGCTAGCCAAGGCGGGTTTCATGGAAAACATCATCCAGCGCAACTGGAACCTGATCTCGGGCTGGGGAAAGCAGGCGCAATGCCCGCTCTTCGTCGATGAATGGGGCTGCTGGCACCCGGATGGCTCGGGGCCCTCGAAGGGATACAACCTTTTCGAGCAGCAATCAACGATGAGGGACGCTCTCGTTACCGCTCTTACCCTCAATATCTTCAACAACCATTGCGACAAGGTCAAGATGGCAAATGTCGCGCAATTGGTCAACAATCTTCACTGCCTCTTCCTGGCTGGCAAGGACAATTTCATACTCACGCCAACCTATCATGTCTTCAATATGTTCAAAAGCCACCAGGGCGCAACAGCAATCAAGACCGCCGTCGAAGGACAGAAAATCGCCTTTGCAAATCCAGATAACAAACGGCAGGAAGAATTGGAGAAGCTCTCGGTTTCCGCATCCGTCAAGGACGGCCAACTGACGCTGACAGTCGCCAACCTTAGCCTGGACGAACCTGAACAACTCCAACTTAACCCTGTTGGATTCCAACTGAAAAAGAACGCGTGCATCACCCTGCTCAATGCACAAGACGTACGGGCACACAATGATTTCGACGCGCCAAATGCAGTCGAACCAACCTTGATTTCAGGTTCGTCCGACTGCATTGCGCTTCCGCCGGCAACCGTCGCAACCATTGTAGCTGAACTGGCTTAGTTTTATTGACGCGGGCTTGATATAGGCGTACGCTCGTTACCCGATCTTTTCCTGGTAGCCGGATGGCTCCATTGAGAACGATCCGCGACCGCCGGACAATCGTGGAAGCGCCTTGCCAAAGCCGAACATTTCAGCCAATGGGACTTTGCAGATGATTTTCTTCATGGGCCCCATGGTTTCCATGTCGAGGATGACGGCTCTTCTCGGCTGGAGATACATGCTGATTTCACCAACAGTTTCCTCCGGGGCGAGGATTTCAAGGTGCATCAAGGGTTCCAAGATCTTGGTACCGACTTTGGGCAGCATGGCGTCGATGCACTGCAAAACGGCACCTGCCACGGCACCTTCCGTCGTCGTGTCAGGATTGAATTTCAAATCCAGAAGCGTTGCATTGACGTAGATCAATGGATATCCCGACAAGCCTCCCGTGTGCAATCCATCCCGCAACGCCCGCTCTGCTGAAGCCAAGAATGCCTTGGGAATGCCTGGTGTACGCATCTTGTTCTGGATATTGAAGAAGGCGTCTCCGGGCGCCATCGGTGCGAATTCGCATGTGACTTCTGCATAGATAGGAGTATCACCCAGGACGCGTTCGAAGACCACATGCTCGGTAGCGGAGCCGCACAAGGTCTCACGATAGGCGACCCGAGGCTCGCCTTGGCGAATCTCCAAATTGAATTCCGTGTTGATCCGCTTCAGATTCACCTCCAAATGCAATTCGCCCATGCCGGACAACAGGTGCTGTCCCGTATCCTCGGCGATGGAACGATGCAGAGTCTGATCCTCGCGGCACAACAAGTCCAACACCTCGTCCAATTTGTCCTTGTCTTTAGAAAACTTGGGTTCGACGACCATCGAGATCACCGGCTCGGGAAACTGGATCTTCTCGAATGACACCAGGCGCTTGGGGTCGCACAAGGTATCGCCAATACCACAATTCTTCAACCCAACCATGCCTACGATGTCACCGGGCCCTGCCTCTTCAATCTGCTCCGTGGTTTTCGCGTAGATCTTGAAAAGCTGCTTGGAACGGATTTTTTCACCGGTTCTGGCATTGACGATGTTTTCATTGGCCTTCAATGTGCCGCTGTAGATTCGAATGTAGAAAAGATCCGCCGTAGTTGAGGCATTTACCTTGAAGATCAAGCCTGAAAATGGCTTCTTCGCATCGCATTCCACCTCAATCGGCTCCTCTGTCTTGACGTTGTAGCCATGGTGAACCGGAATATCCAACGGAGATGGAAGAAAATCAACTACCGCGTCAGCTAGCAGTTGCACACCTAGATTCTTCTTTGCAGAACCCACAAGAACAGGAACAATCTTGCGCTCGATTGTCAGACGACGCAACTCAGACATCAGCAACTCGCGGGGAATATCCTCCTCGCTCAAATACAATTCTGCGATTTCATCTGAGTAATCCGATATTTTGCTGATCAATGCCTCGTAGGCTTCAGCCCAACGATCCTCAAACTCGGCTGGCAATGGAGACCGTGAAACCTCGGCATTCCGTTCACCACTGAACGAAACGTACTCCTTTGTGATCACGTCAAGCATTCCCTTGAAGGGATCCTCAACGCCGTCAGGCAGATAAATCGGAGCCGCGCAATCCGAGAACTTAGCATTGATTTCCTCCACAGTCCGCTTGAAAGAGGCGCCGATCCGATCCATCTTGTTGACGAAGGCAATTTTGGGAACGTTGTAGTTGTCGGCTTGACGCCAGACTTTTTCGCTTTGCGCTTCAACTCCTTCCGCGGCCGAGAAAATGACTGCCGCCCCGTCGATGACGCGCAGGGAACGCTCGACCTCCGCGGTGAAGTCGATGTGCCCGGGAGTGTCGATGAGATGGAACATGTAGTCCTTCCAGGGAATTGAAGCCGCTGCGGCAGCAATGGTGATGCCGCGTGCCCGTTCTTCAGGAAGGAAATCCATCACCGTGGTACCTTCGTCGATGTTACCATATCGATGAGTCAATCCCGAATAGTAAAGGAATCCTTCCGTTGTGCTTGTCTTTCCCGCGTCGATATGCGCGATGATGCTTATGTTACGAATCTTGTCAATCGATTGCATAGATTGTCCTTTCAAAGTCTTGAAGTTAAAATCAAGACGCCGTCTTGCCTGCCGGTGGGCTTGCAAGACGGCGTCTGGTGGTTCATTTCAGGTAATTACTTGTCAGTTGGATAGACTGGCAACGCAACACCCTTTGCGGAGTAGATCCAGTAGGCCTTGCCGACTTCCATCGGGTACTTGCCTGCATTGGTGATGATATCAATGTAGTTGATGTTGCCCTTGAAATCGCTGGTGGCTTGCTTTATCAAGGTAGGATCGATGAAGATCGTGTAGTCTCCATATTGTGTCTTGAAGTCTTCCACGTTGTAGATCGGTCCTGTCAGGTTCCATCCTTCGCGCATCTGCCAGACATCCTGCGGACGGTTGCCGAAGACGGTGACGACCGTTGTGGACTTCACGCTTGCGTAGACCCAGTATCCGTTGCCGGCAAGGACGCTTGCGGAGGCCAGGTACTGTCCATCCTCGTAGCGCCAGACATCGCCGCGGACCAACCGTATGTTGCCGTCCGCGAAGACGTCAGCAACGTTGTTGTTCAATGGAGTCACGGCGAAGGAAATCATGTTCCAGCCCGGCTTCAAGGTGATGGATTGCGCTTCGTCAGCAGCGCCCAGCGTGATGCGGTAGACCACGAAGTACTGACCGTACTCGTCTTGCTGGCACGCGCTCAACTCATCAGCTGTCAAGGTGATAGACCTCTGCTGAGTCATGTTGATCGTCGTTTCGCTCATGGGTTCCCACGTCTTGTCCGTCAACTCGATCATGCGGGTCATCTGGAGGCCGCCGACGGAATCAGTCGGGGCAACCACATTGTCCCAAGACAAGGTGAAGGAATCCACTGAGGAGTTGCCTTCGCGCAAGCCCATTTCGACCTTGATGTACCATGTGGAGCTACGTCCGTACGGCCTGAAGTCGCGGTTGAGCTTGGTGTAGGTGTTGTTCATTCCGATTGAATAGGTCATGCCCAATGGGATCGGCGTATCGTCAGGCGTGGTGGTACCTGGCAGATAGCGTGTTGCGGCGGCGGAGTCGAACGACGGATCGAATCCGAATGTCGCATTGTCGTCCAGGCCGATAGTGATGGCTTGGTCGTCGCCAGTGACGGCGCCCAGCGCGGCGTCGCGATAGGTCTTTGTGACCTGCATCTTCATCTGCCACTGCGCACCGGAGATCGTCACCGAGTTGGACATGATGCCTTCGGTAAAACCGTTTTCATCCCTGGCATAGACGACGCACCACCAGATTTCGCCGGCTTGCGTGTACTGGGATTCCACGATGTGTGGCTTGCTGCTGCTGTAGTTCTTGGCATTGCTGATGGTGTAGCGCGCCGTGCTCCAAGCGGAAACCTGTGCAGGTTCACCAAACGGAACGACTTCGCCATTGCGGTACCAGACGTAGTAGTACTGGGCATAGCCGCCAGTGGAGGAAATCGCTGCCTTGGCATCAACGATGCATTCCAGATTCTGGGATGCTGTCGGCGCTGCCGGGAGCAGCAATGCCGCGGCGTCTTCCATCCACAACGGTCCCTGAGCTCCGCCCTTCTCCTCGATGCCCAAGTGCATGTAGTAGGGATATTGGACGTTATATTGGATACCGCTACGAGAGACCTTCACGTAGTACAACCCAGGCTCCAATTCCACCTCGAGGCGTGCGAACCTGGTTCCCTTGCCATCAGCCAGACGCGTGTCTTCGTTGACGGCAATCGCCTTCTTCAGGCTCTTGGCGGAGTACAATTCCATGTACGTGTCGTTCAGGGCTACATCATCCGCATAGAGGTGGGTCGGATAGAACATGATATCGCCATTGTTGGTCTCGATCTTGACGATGCTCGGGTTGTCGCTCAAGGTCTGGGGAACCACGAACCAGAACCAGTCCACGTCAGTCCTGTCAAAGAAGTAGTGTTCCTGGACATTTGTGTCACTGACGTTGACCCAGTTTGTCTTCGGCAGCAAGCGTGTTGCTGTTTCGACGTTCCCGTTAGGCTCGTAGGCCTGGACGGTACCTGCCGTTTGGGCTTCGTTGACTTCGGCGAAGTCTTCGCTGATGATGACCGGATCGGAAATAAGGACATTGGATGCATTTCCGTGGAGGTCGACTGCCCAGACCTTGACGTTGATCACATCGCCTTCATCCAGGCTGGTAACTGGGAGGTTAGTTGTCTCGCCTTCGAGATCGGTGATGGTGGTGGCTTCCAGGATGGCGGGGAAGTACGGGAAGGTTTCGCCCAGGACAATCTGGCCATTCTGGTACCACTGATACATGTATGCGAACCTGTCGCCCTGGTCAGGATCGGTTGAGCCAGACGCCGTTGCGATAAGCATCGAGTTGATGTCAACATCCTTCGGGGTGATGACGACTGAGGTGGGCATCGTCGGAGGACGATTCTTCTGGACGGCGACTTCTTCGTCATAGCCGACGCCGACCTGGATGAATTCCCAATCGTTGTCCTCACGTGTTTCAGGCGGTGTGGTACGGCTCTTTGTCTCGGTGCCGGCGGGCACGAAGTATGCCTTGTACCCCCAGACATCGCCCAAGACCACGTTCATTCCGTTGACGGTGAAGTTGACTGTGCGCCCTGCTTTGCCCGCCACCACTTGCTTGCTTTCCCAGCTCATGAGACCCAGGTTGCGATACCAGCGGATGTGCACGGTACCGGCACGGGTGTCGTTGACTTTCAGGGTAACAGTGATAGGTGAACCAGGTGAAGCCGTTTCGGAGTTGTACCTGTCAAAGGTAACCGGTGCAGGAATCATGTTGTCCTTGGCTTCGATTGCGACATCGATAAGAACAATTTCGCTTCCCATTCCAGTTTCGCTAGTTGCCAATGCCGCAAGCGTGATAACGTCACCGTTGTTGATCAGGTTGCGGTAGTTGTAAAGATCCAGCTCCTTGCCGGTGGTGATCAGCAGGCCATCGGGCAGCTCTTCGTCATCCGTTTCGGTGGTCTTGAGCTTGCCATCTTCATAGAACAACTGATCCTTCGTGTAACCGTTCTCGTAGAGCCAGAAGTAACGACAGGTGATTTCACCACCTTCGGGATCCGATGCGGGAACCTTGACAACCGCCGTCAAGACATCGAAGTCGTCAACACTGGTGCCGATCGCCGGGATGTAAGCCTTGTCAGGCGAGCCATCCTGGTTTAGGTCTGCGGCGTTGGACAATGTTTCGATTACGACGCCTGGTGACTTGGGCGCGACGAATGCATTGGTGACCCAGCAGAAGTCGTCGGTATCGCTCAACGGTTCAGTCACGTAGGCATAGAATCCGTATTCCTTGCCACCGATTGCAGTGTAGGAATTGGGCGGGAAGATTCCATACACGCCGGTCGGCCTGATGGCGTGCTTCCACGATGGGGAGGAGCGCCAATCCGAACGTCGTGCATAATCTTCGATGGATCCGCCACCGTCGTCAAACCTGAGATACAGAGCCAAGCCTTGGCGTTCTGCCCAACCCGCAACAGCCGGCTTGTACCAGTTGTCAACGGCGTCGGTATTGAATTCGAGCCAGAAGTTGTCTTCCCTGTCGAGGAGTCCATTTCCGTTCTTGTCAACATAGAACACTTCCATGTGGCGACCGACCGCTGATTGCTCTGCGGTAACGCTGGTTGTTGTAGTCGTGACCGTTCCATTGGCCGCGACGGTTTGGGTGGTCCTGGTATAGGCTTCTCCAGCAACCCAGCCATTGGACCCGTATGAGAGTCTCAGGTCGATTCCCGGATTGTAGACATTGACCATGATCTCATCTTCGTCTTCGACTTCGTAGAGGGTAACATCGAAGTCTTCCAGCAGTGCGTCTTCATTGAGCGCTTCTGCGACCGTACGATCGCGCCAGACGTCTTCGCCTTCGTCCCAGCGTCCATTGGCGTTCTGGTCGTGATAGCTGACGACTGCCCAGACGCCCTGAGTACCAGGCTTGGTAGTCCATTCGCTATCGGAGACATGCTCGTCAACGCGGAAGTTGTGAGTATTGGTACCGACAAGTCCGCCGCCGTCATGGGTGGTGTTGAAACGGTCGTCCAAGCTGGTGTCGTAGATTCCCCAAGTGGGGGTGACCGGACGCTTGTGACCATCGGCGATTTCCGTGGAGTTGCGGAAGAACGTGGTCATGTAACCCAGAGCGTTGCTGTGGATGGCGACCTTGTTCGGCTTAACGCCCCAAACACGGACTTCGTCAATCAACAGGTACGAAGGATCGGCCTTCCTCTGTTCTTCCGTCATCTTCGTGCTGTTGCCGAAGTTTTCACCCAACTTCAAGTAGGTGTTGAAGCCGGAACCGACCTTGGTTGCGTCGATCGGGCACTGGTCTTCGACCTTAACGATGTTCGTATAGGTCTTCGTCTCGTGCTCCTCGCCATCCAGGTACATGTACAACCTGTGGTTGATCGAGTCGTAGACACCAGTAAGGAAGTGCCACTTCGTCAAACCGCGGCGGTACAGGGCTTCACTGCCCGGAACCTTGATGTCGGTCGTGTTGATCTCGATGTCAACGCCGACGTCACTGCGGATGAAGCGTTCCTTGCCGCTCTTCGACCTGAAGGAGATGAACGGATAGAGCTTCTTGGTGACCTGGCTTGCATCGGAAGCCTTGACGCGATAGCCGATGGCGTAGTTCCAGGCCTGCGCGTCTTCCGCCGTTTCATTCGCTTGGTAGGTGGTGGCGGTGAAGCTTCTGCGGACAAGGTAGACGTCATAGTCTTCATTGGTCCACTTTTCAGCGGTGGTGTCACCGCAGTCGATTTCCATCACGCGGAAACGTGCTTCCACGGTCCAGGTGGAGAATCCAACGCGGTTCGGATCATCGGCATTGGGCACGGTCATAGTACCGTGCTCGGCGTCGATTTGACCAACCAAGTTGCCCTTGTAGATGAAGTTCGGAGCCCCGGCGCGCGAGGGCTTGGAGAGCGAATCGAATCCCTTGGTACCGCTATTGAGTTCGAGGTAGTCGTCAAACTCGTCGTCATCGGTATCAGTGAGATACGGGTCTGTATTGATTCCCAGACGCTGTTCGTCACCATTGAGCAGACCGTCGTTATCCGTATCTGCGGTTGCGACGTCGGGCTGAAGCGGATTGCTTCCTGCCAGGAATTCTTCTTCGTTGGTCCTGCCGTCATTGTCAGGATCGCCATCCCTTCCGTAGTCTCCATCTGGATTGAGGGGATCGAGTGTGGGTTCAGTGGTTGACACGATGCGGTCGATGACGCTTTCGTATCTTGTGTAGGTAACTTCCCAGCCATCCGGGAGGGTATCACCATCGGTATCTTCGTTTTCAGGATTCGTTCCATAGACGTACTCTTCGCGGTTCTTGAGACCATCGCCGTCGAAGTCGATCTCGCTGTCGCCGTAATTAAGCGGATTACAGGCTCCGCGATAGGTATCTTCCCACTTGTCATCAAGCGAGTCGCCATCGGAATCCTTGGAGGTCGGATCCATCCATGCGTACGGAACGTCATAGTCGGGATCGTTGCCCAGCGAAGGATCTCTGTGGATTGTGGACAGTTCGTATTCCTGCTTGTTGGTCAGGCCGTCGCCGTCGAAGTCTTCGTCCGGTCCCATGTCAAGCGTACCGAAGAAGTAGATTTCCCAATCGTCCGGGAGTCCATCGCCATCGGTGTCGTTGTTGAAGAGGAAGAAGGAGGAGTCAAAGATCATGCCGCGTCCGACTGCGAGTCCAGGTTCGTACTGGATTGTTTCGGGCTTGATGGTATCGGGCTGGCTCTTGTCTTCACCTGGCTGCAAGGTATGGGACAGCACGCCGGCGTGGCTCCAGTCGTTCCACCAATCATGCGGCTGCTTGATGTCTTCTGCCGTCTTGCCGCCATCGTCGAAGATGAACTGGGAGACGAGATTGCGACCGAACTCGGAAGACATGTCAAACTTGGATGTGATCATCGTGGTGATGGCCGATGCTTCCTTCGCTTCGTTCCAGAAGGAGATGGTATCAACGTCGATGACCAAGCGGTCGGGCCAGTTTTCGCCTTCCAGGTTGCCGATCACGAGGTCACCCTTTGCGTATGCGTTGGTACCCTTGCTGAGGATTGCGGACCGGTTGCTATTTGCGGTCTGCGTGTTGTTCGTATCGTAGCTGATGTCTCCAGTAAGCTTGTCCAGCGTGCACTTCATGCCGATGATCCTGTAGGATTGGCTTTCGCCTTCGGGATCCGCGTCGATCACTGCGGTAATGAGGTAGAGGCTTTCTTCGCCGGTTTGGAAACCGAACTTCGGCGCGTAGACTGCCGGCACGAGGAACGTACCGCCGTCCTTGCGGCTGATGAAGAACCTGATTGCCTCGCCGTCGAAGGTGAACTTGTAGTTGTCAACCTGGTTGACGCCAGTGTTTGTACGGCGCAAGAAGGTAACGGGTTCGAACTTGCCAACGGGACCGGTTCTCCAGGTGCCGCTGGGGGTCTTGTCAATGTCATTCTTGAGTGCATTAGTCTTGTTGACGCGGAACCAGAACTGGATAGTCAAGACGTTCCCTGACTGGAGTGCATTGTCCTTGACCTTGATTCTGTTGGTACCGTCCATCCGGAATACCTTGGCGATCTTCTTGAGACGCTCTGGGTTTTCCGGCAACGGCGTGGTAGGATCGTTGTCTTCCAGCGACAAGTGGTTGGGACCTTGCTCAGGCTGGCTGGTAGAGGAGACAGGGGACACGCCGTAGTCATAGAGACCATGAACGGGGATGCCGTCAACATAGAACGGATCCGTTCCTGCTTCGAAGCCGTCAGAGTAGCCGTCGTCATCCGTATCAGGATCGTTGGGCAGCGACTCGGCGTACTGTTCGGCGAGGTTCGTAAGTCCGTCCATATCGAAGTCCAAGTCTCCGTCCATGTCGATGGAGTTGGTCATCATCAAGGTCGGATTGGTATTGGACAGGTATTCGTAGAGGTTGACCAATTCGTCACCATCCTCGTCATTCCAGGCATCAGTGGGATCCTCTGGATCGAGTCCGTAGAGTTTTTCCCATTCGTCAGGCATCCCATCGCCATCTGTATCAAGGGTATCGTCGGCGATGATTGGCGGATCTTCGCTGTCGTCGTCATTGAAGCTGGGATAGGTACCCGTTGCCGATGCGCGGACGAAGCGGGCGGCATTGCGCCATGCTGTCTTCCAGTCGCCGTAGTAAGCGGAAGCTGAATCCTGGGCTGTTTCACCGAGGATGACGCCTCCGTTGTTGCAGAAGTCGTCAAACCTGTAGTATGAGACCAGGTTGTCTTCGTATCCGGTCAAGGCGTTTTCACGTCCTGCGTAAATCTCTTCACCTGTTCTGACCACATTCCAGAATCTCAGGTCATCCAAGTAGCCGTTGAAGCCTTCACCGACCTTCACTGAGGTGAATCCCGGTCCTTCAATCAGCTGCGAGACGCTGCCGTGGGACTGGCGATTGAGTACACCATCGATGTACAGGGTGATGTTGCGCTTAACTCCATCAAAGGTAATCGCCACATGGGTCCACTCGGATGCTGGCAGGGCTTCCTTGGACGCCAAGGCAAACTCGATGCCCCTGTTGTCCGTGTAGTACATCGCTATCTTGCCCACGTCATCCAGACGAACTCCGTAGTTCACCAGCTTCTTCGCAGAAGCACCCGTGCCAATCTGTCCGACTGCGCGTTCCAAGATGGTCTGCTCGGTACCGACAAGTTCGGGCCTGATCCAGAATTCCAAGGTATAGGTGGAGAGCGCAAAGCGTCCCAAGTTCGGGAGGAGCATGTATTCGCCCGCATTGCCCATGAAACGAACGGTTCCGTTTGTTCCGGGGCTGTTGCCATCAGCCGGGTCATATCCTTCGCTGATTTCTTCGTTGTCCATGCGTCCATCGTCATCCGTGTCAGCCACGGTAGGATCGGTTCCGCTCAGGTCTTCGTCAATGTTCTTCACGCCATCGCCGTCGAAGTCTTCGTCCGCATCGGTGATACCGTTGTTGTTGGAATCCTTGTCAAACGGGTTGGTGTTGACCAGGTATTCGACCAAGTTGCTAAGTCCATCGCCGTCAGGATCGTTGTCCAAGCCATAGCCCTGGTAGCCGACCTCCTTCGGTGCCATGTCAGGTTGGTTGAGGTAGGATGCCAAGGTACCGGTACGTCCATGCCAGACAGATCTCGGATCGAACTTGTATTCGTCACCATTGACGATCACTTCCTTTCCGTCCACGTTCAAGGCGAAATCGGCCTTCATGGTAGCGCGTGGGACAGAAACAGACTGGGTTGCCCAGCGTGAAATAGTGGTAGCACTTTGTGTGGAAACGATGTAGTACCCAGGAGGCGTTGCGGTCAGCGTCATTGTGGCGCCACCTGTATCCTGCAAGTACAGGAAGATCTGGTTGCGACCCTTCTCCAAGTACTCGGCGATGTCAACTTCGCCAGCGCCAGTGACGGCGACGGCGCGACCGTTCACCTGCATGCTCAAAACAGTACCGTTCCACAAGTTCAAGGTAAATGGAGCTTCCACCGGCTTGCGATCCAAGACAATGTACTTCCACAACTGTACGTACATTCCGGAAGGATACGTTGCGATGGACTTGGAAGACTCGTAGTCGTAGTTGGCAGTCCTGTAGGCTGCATTGCCCAAGGAACCGAAGACGGTAAAGTCACGTGCAATGTGGCCAGCCTGAGCGCAGATCGTGGGACCGTCGTAGGTAGTCGGGTTCGCAGTGTAGATCCTGGTCGTGCTTCCGATCCATCCGGTGGTTTCCCAGCCGTTGTAGGTGGTATTGTAGTTGGACATGGTCGGCATGTCGGTGTTGTTGGCGACGACCTGGAGGTAGTCGCCGGCGGAGGCAATGACGGAGGTCCTTCCGTAGGAGCTCCTGAAGTTGCTCATCTTGCGCCAGTTGTCCAAGCCGTGGAGTTCGACCCACCACTCAGGAATCTGGTCGTTGTCTTCGTCGTCAATGCCGATGACCGGAGCATACTCTTCGCTGGTGAATGCACCGAGGATGTCAATGGAGTATTCGCGTCCCATCTTGGCGAAGTCTTCGGCGCGAGTCCCGCCATCGTCAAAGCGATAGTACGTGACCATCAAGTCAGCATACTCGTAGATATTGGTGACATTCCATGCGGGAACCTGTGTGCAATCGTATGGAGAAGGCACCAATTGGCTTGCAAGCTGGTTGGCATTGCAGAATTCCTTGTCGATCGTGTTGTGGGTCGGGATGATGTCGTACAGCCAGCGGTTCAATTCCTTCTTGGTACGCGCTTCCTTCCAGATGCGGAATTCGTCAATGAAACCATCGCTCAAGTTCTTGGCCAAGTAGGCTTTGCCGGCACCAATGTCGGCTTCAGCCTGAGTCTGGACAGCAATCATTGAAATGCCATCCAGGTACATCTCGAAGGAATGCTTCCTGGGCGTCCAGACCAATGCCAGGTGATACCACTTGCCCTGTTCAAGCTGCGGAATCTGAACCGCGTCTGGCGCCGCCTTGCCGCCAACCTTCACGGTGGCAGCGGCAACATTCTGCTTGTAGATCTTGCCAACAGGATAGCCTTCCTCAATCGACAGGCTGTAGCAGTCACTGATGTCGCTCTCGAAGACGAAGATGTCACCGTCCATGTCAGCGCCCATCTGGAACCAGGTTTCGACGGTCCACTCGTCATTGTCCATGCTGAAGCGTGGTGCATCGTACAACTCAACACCATATTCGTCACCAGCTGCGGCGACGAATGCCGCGATATCCAAGCTGGCGCGCTTGTCCAACTTCACGTTGCTGCAAGGATGGCTTGGGCTCGTATTGGCATCGATTTCTTCCTTTTCAGTGAAACCATCATCATCGGTATCGATGAGCCTGGGATCCGAGCCATAGCGCATTTCCTCGCGGTTGAGGAGCCCGTCGCCGTCAAAGTCTTCGTTGCCGTCGAGGATTCCATTTCCATCGGAATCTCTCGAGTATGGGCTGGTGCGGCAGTAGTATTCATACAGGTTGCTGAGACCGTCGTCTCCGCCCGTGTTGGCTCCGCCTGCGACGTTTTGGTTGTAGTCGCCGTTGATTCCGTCGAAGTTATCGTCGTCGCCATCGGCAGTCATGCTGTATGCATCGGACTTGTCATAGCGGTTGTAGAACGCTTCCCACCAATCTGGGAGTCCGTCGCCATCGCCGTCGTCGAGTCCTCTGAGGATCTTTGCTCCTGTGCAGACAACCCAGTCGGAGGTGCCGTCGGCTTCATTAAGTTCGTACCAATCGATAGCGACTGGCTTGCCATTGGCATCCAGGTTCATGTTGGATTCGCTCTTGCGATCCGTGACCTTGTAGTCCTTTGCCTTGATTTCGTAGATATCGGCATTTCGTGCGGGATAAGGTACGGTGAAGTCCTCGATGTTCAAGCCAGCGTCGTCAAAGCGATAGTATGCCAGCAGAACCGGATAGTTGCCGCCCATGATGGTGGTACCGTTGTTTATGCGCAACTCGCCTGCGGTCTTGGTATCTCTCCAAACACGAACCTCGTCAACCAAACCGCTCTTCAACGACTTTGCGTTGTCCATGCCGTCACCGCCAAGATAGACTTCAAGCGTCGTGTTGGCCTTGATGTAAGGACGATGGTTCTTCGTCATCGCCAATTCAACGACGCCGTCGATGATCACAGCCAAACGGCCAAGAGTGGTATCCCATGTTACCGCCACGTGATTCCAGGCATCAGAGGTCAACTTGGAGTTCGGAACGTCTTTGCCGCCGACCTTGATCTCCTTCGTGCCGTATTTGCCATTGACGCCGTTGATGGTGTCAACCGCGTCGAAGCAACCGTACAGATAGGCTCCGCCATCCTTCACGTCATAGCCCAAGCCCAATGCCGTAATCGTTGAAGCCGCCATGGCGGACATCAAACGGACGCTCGAGCCTTCTTCCAAATTCGCGCTGTCAACATAGACCCACATCTCGAAGGTCGCCGTGCTGGGAATATTCTGGAAACGATCGTTCATAGGAAGCTTGATGCCCATCCAGTTGTTGCCCATGGCTTCACTGAGAACGGACATCTTCAAGCTGCGTTGAGGAGTGATCTTATAGTGACCTCCATCAATGTCGGTATCGAGCACATTCAAGTCGATATGCGCCATGGAGTAGTTGGGATGGGTCATGAATTCGGTCACATCAAAGAATCCATGGATCTCGTCATAGTCGTTGATGCCATCATCGTCGGAGTCGCGTTTCTTGGGATGGGTGCCCCAGAACTGTTCTATGAGGTTGGTCAAGCCATCGCCATCGGGATCTTCCTCGCCGTCAGGTTTTCCGGTGATGGTTTCGGGCTTTGTAGGATCCTTGCCAGCCAAATACTCGTAGAGGTTGTTGAGTCCATCGCCGTCGGGATCGTCTTCCGCACCCCAGGCAAGGGAACCGAAGTACTTGATTTCCCAGTTGTCGGGCAAGCCGTCGCCATCGGTATCCAGGTTGTCGACGTCCGAACGCGTATCGTCCTTGACCAAGATGTTGTAGTCAGGATCGAGCGGAACCATTGAAACGACCTTTTCGTTGTTGGCGTCATAGACGAAATTGCCCTGGTCGTCAACCATGTAGACCACATCGCCATTCTCGTCCGTCTCAACCTGCAACTCGTAAACGGTGAACTTGCCGAGAGGCGCGGAGATGGCATGGGCGAAACCGTTGTACCAGTCACGCTTCCAGGCGTAGTTCTCGATGGTCTTGCCGCCATCGTCAAACAGATAGGCATGCAACAAGGTAGCGTCCGAACGGACGTACGGAGTCGCAACCTTGAGGCAGTTGAATGTGAACGTGCCAGTGGACAGTATCGATGACAAGCCGCTCAGGCAGGTCTGGGCAACCTGGCTTGCAGAACGCGGTACGTTCCATATAGCTACATTATCGAGCAAACCGACAAATGCGCCGTTGATCGGGGCATCCGGGTTGCCCATCACCTCGCCTTCCTGCGGCAAAGGACCGGCAATGGTGACTCCACCGATGCCACGCATCGTTGTCGCAGGCTTGTCGGCGATGTTATGACGTGCATAGGCTTGCTTGCCGTCAACGTAGATGATGATGCTGCCGCCCTCGCCAACCTCGTTGGGAGCGGTGAACACAGCCGCCAAGTGATGCCAAACGCCATCTTCCCAGGGAACGTGCCCCGCCGTGGCGGTCATCGTGGCGTGGATATTGGAAACAATCTTGGTGCCATCGCCATTGGGATTGTCCTTGACCACCGAGAATCCGGCGTAGGGCAAGCCTTCCGCAGTAAGACCCATCTCGTAGTTGGTCGCATCAATGCCGTTGTAACGTCCTACCGTACGCGCCATGATGACCTGGCGCTTGCCGTCCGCGTCTTCGTCAATGACAATGGCTTCGTCTTCCGTGCCCGGATTGACAATGGTGAACGGGCGTCCCGTGGCAGAGGTCGGCTTGACCCATGCCTCCAACGTCCAGTTCTTCAGTTCCTCGGTGACCTCGCGATCGCCGACTTCCGGGACATTCAGCACATAGGTACCGTCCGCGCGCAAGGAAAGGTTGGTTCTGTTGTAGACATCAAGCGAATCCAACGGATCGGAGCCATTGATGAATTCGGTGTAGTCGTCAACGCCGTCGTCGTCGGTATCCTTTACGTTGGTGAATGTATTGAGAGCCTGTTCGAGCGTGTTGTTCAAGCCGTCTAGGTCGTAGTCATGTTCTCCGTCCAGCATTCCGTCGCCATCGACGTCAGGATTCAATGGATTGGTATTCGCCAAGTATTCGACCCAGTTGGTCAGCCCATCGCCATCGGGATCCTGGTCGTATGCCCAAGGCGCCAACGCGTAGTACTTTTCAAACCAGAAGTAGCGCTTCAGGGTGCCATCTTCTTCCACAGCATGGGCATGGGCGGCGTCTTCCTGATCCAAATAGAGGATGGATGGTACTGTACCGTTTCCAAACGGTATTGATTGAGTATAGAACCACTTGACATGGCCGGTGTAGTTGTCAGGCGTGCGACCATTGATGCGGACACGCGCCGCAAACGTATAGTAGTGACCGAAAGGATGGCTGTTCGTGCAGGTTGTGTTGTAGTTGGTGTGGTTCGCCCAAATGGTGATGCGGTTACGACCATTCTTGAAGCGGCTGCCAATGCTGAAGCTGCCTTGGATGGCGTTGGAAGTGCTGCTGTCAGAGTAGTGAGGACTCGGATAATGGTTCAGAGTACCACCGGGCAAGGAGTGGCTGTTTCCGTAGGGAAGACGCTCCGCGTTCACATAAACCTGGATGGCATTCCAACCAACGGCGTCGTCAGAAGCTTCGGCAAAACCACCAACCAAGTAATTCAAGTCGACAGACTCGATCGCCGAAATGTCGTCAATGAAGATATCAGTTATGTATACGAACGCATCCGCCCACCTATTGGTTGAGTGACGTGCGCCGTTCCAAATGGTTCCGCCGGTCAGCGGATCGATGAAGTCCGAATTTTCGTTGGGGAATTGACGAGGAACGTCGTATAGGTTGTGGTCGGGATTCCATATTGGGGTAGCGCTGAAGAAGAAATCCTGATCCAAGTCGTATGCGCCACCTGCCGTGGGTCCCCAGTAGAGCTGCTGCCAACCATCAGGAATCGGATCGAACTCTGCCGTGCCGCTTCCCGACATGTTGATGGCGCGCTCGCCAACGTTGGTGTCTGACCAGAAGAAGCCAAACGTATCGTCAATGCCGGTGGAATCGACAAATGCATTCCAGGTGGAAAGCATCCTGGCGCTCAAATCAGCCTTCTCGCCATCGACGGTCTGCAGGGAGTGCCGCCACTTGTTGATGATTTCCACCACGACGGGATAGCTGAAGTCTTCCGCGTAGGTGCCGCCATCGTCAAAACGATAGAGTGCGGCGGGGAGATTGGCGAAGTCGGTCGTCGCGGCAAAGCCCGTGTTCAAGGGCAACGCCTTGCTCATCCATTCGCGAATCTGCTTGGGCAGCCTGGTACCCTTTCGCCCGTCCGCCGTATCGCACCAGACGCGGACTTCATCGATGTAACCAGTGACATAGCTGCCGTCACGCTGTCCCAGGATCTCGGTAACGAACTCAGGATTGGAAGCTCCGCCGTCAACGATCGGTGCGCCCTGGGAATACAATGATCCGGCGAAAGTGCCGTTGATATATAGGTTCAAAGCCCTGGTGACTGGATTCCAGGTTGCTGCATAGTGCAGCCAAATATTGTCCATCGCCTTGATGCCGTCGTTGGCAATCACTTCGCCGATGTTGGTGGTCAAGCCTTCCGCATATTCCCAGGACCCCTGCATGGTGGTACGGACGTATGGCTTTCCGTCAATCAACCCCATGTCGAAGTAGTAGGACTCGTTGCCTTCGGAATCCAATGCGACCCTGCGGATCAAGGAACCCGTGCGGCTGACATCGCCACCATCTTGTACCTTGGCCAACTGGAACCATGCTTCAACCGTCCAGCTCTTGGTTAGCGCCGGCGCGTCCGCTTCGTCACGTCCCAAGATGCGATCTACTTCAGGGATGACCAAGACGTCATTTGCAGTACCGCCAGCTCGCAACGCACGCCAAACCGAAGGCCCGAGGGGATCCAACGGACCTGACTTGGGTTCGTCGCCAGGTGCTGACAAGTCACCGTAGATTTCAACGTAGTCGCTAAGTCCGTCGTCATCGGTATCAACGAGGCTTGGGTTGGTTCCGAGCGTAGAGCCGTCGGGCGAACCCAACTTTTGCTCATCCAAGTTGCTCAGCCCATCGCCATCGCTGTCGAATTCAGCGTCTGTGAGCGTGCCTTGCCCAGGCAATCCGGTGATTGGCTTGGTGGGATCGGTCCCGGCGAGCCATTCATAGTAGTCGTTCAATCCGTCGCCGTCGGTATCGGTGAAGCCGTACACGTCTCCGAATCCTGCTGTTTCCAGATCTCCGAAAAACGCCATTTCCCAGTCGTCCGGGAGCATGTCCCCGTCCGTATCGACATAGTCTTCCTCGACAGCTTCTTTCATCGGATAGGCGATGGCCGTATCATCCGCGACACCATCGCTGTCCTCATCCTGGCCTGTGGTAAAGTTGCTTTCGGGATTGCTGACTCGATTGGCCAATGCCTTCTTGGTCAAGGTCAATTCGTTGTTGTCCACGCTGTTGCGGGAAGCAGGAGCCACGGCCGGATCCTTGCTCAAGATCCACATGCTGTTGCCCTTCCAATCATAGACCATGAAATCGCCGTCCTTGACCTGGGTCGAAAGAACCGAGGTGTTCGGCTTACGGACAATGGCGAAAATCATCGTGCTGTCCAGTTCGGGGAAGCCGTCGTCAGCAACGCCGTCTTCATCGGTGTCATACCCGTCATTGTAATAGGCAGCTTGTTCTGGGATTGCCACGTTCTGGGCAGTGACCCACAAGGCATGCCCCCTGCGGAAAATCGTCACGTTGGCCGCAGTAACCGAAACGGTCTGCGGATACGTGTCGTCGGTAGTCGTGTACATGTTCGCGCACTTCACATTGGAGTCCGCAGCCATCAGGCGATACTCGAACATCGCTGTCAATTCCGTTTCCAGATCCGTACGTTCGGCATCCGGAGTAGCAGGATCCAAAATCTTCTCATGAATCTTTGCCGCGCGATTGAAGTTCGGCAGCTTGGCAAAGTCTTCAATGGATACGCCGCCGTCGTCAAAGCGATAGTTGGCAACCAAATTAGCGGCACCAGGCATGATGTGACGGAAACGATACGCCTTGATCACTTTGAAATCACGGGCGGCAGACCAGAAGCGGAACTCGTCCAAAAATCCTTGCTCGAACCCGTCGGCCAAAAGCGCCGTCTGGCCGAGAGCCAAGCTAGGCAACACATCAGTCGTCAAGCTGTCAACCTCATCGCCGTTCAACAACAAGGACAGTTTGCCCTCTCCAGGAATGATTACAACTCCTTCTCCATCTACTACTTCTTCGGTACGTTCCCAAACCAAGGCAACGTGAACCCACTTCACAGATTCCGGCGATGTCGTGAACTCAGTCAATGCGTTCGCACTCAATTCCTCACCAAATGCTTCAACCGTAATCACGTTTGCCGCAATCTTCACTGACCAATTCGCTGCGCCATCGGAAAATTGGAAGAAGGTGCCGTTGCAGGTGCCCGTTGAATCAACAACAGGCGAATACAAAAACTCCATCGTAAACGAACCCGCAAAACTGAAACGCTCAGCCCGAGGCAGGCTTATGCCGCCGCTGTTCCTCAATTGCCCAAGAACCAACGCGCGAGCGTGAGACACGGCGCTCGACGTCGGATCATACATGTTCGTGCCATCATTAAGCTCGTCCGCATTGAGAATCAAATCGTCATCCCAATCCAACGGATCCCATTTTTGCTGACCGTGCAATAAAACACTTGATGCCAATAGAACAGACATCAACGACAGAATCAGCCAATTGCGCTTTGACTTTGACTTCATTCTTTTCTCCAAATTCAGGTTCGCGTAACTCATTCTAATTATCTTTATTGTTTGTTTTCTATGCAAATCCAACTGTCGCCACAAGGCAAATAGACATATAATGCCATAACACTACAAGCATTTTTCATGCCAGTAGTAATGCCACTTTATACCCCATTCTACAGGGAAAATTACATAAACATAACACTTTTTCTCGAAAATACGACAATAAAACTAGGTTCAACCGCTTTTTTTTCAAGTTTTTTTGCCCAACAGACAAAATGATTCTTTACCACCATGGAAAACTGATGGGACTGGGACATGGGACTATGAGACATCGCGTTGGGTTTTGTGATACCACCCAAGGTGCCAGTTACATGAATTATGAATGCTGAATGCTGAATTATGAATGATTTGTCCGACTTGTCCGACCCGTCCGACCCGTCCGACCCGTCCGACCCGTCCGACCACCCGAGGTGCCCCCGACCACCCGAGGTGCCCCGACACCACCCCGGGCGCCC
>DBPZ01000097.1 GCA_002305655.1 Lentisphaeria bacterium UBA1407
ATGGTCGGGACGGCGAGATTCGAACTCGCGACCTTTTGTCCCCCAGACAAACGCGCTAACCAGGCTGCGCTACGTCCCGACGTTTGGTTCAAGTTTAAAGATGTTTTAAAGTACACCAAGAAAGGGGATTTGCAAGCTGTCGGCAAAGATTTTTGATTAAAAAAGCCCTTTTGGAAAGATTCTTGCGATACATGTGCATCGTGTAGGAGAGACCTAAACGACCATTATGCCTTGATCATGATGGATTTCAAATCGACTTTTTCCTTTCTGAGCAGGAATCCGACAACGCCTTCGCGAGGATGATCCTTGAGTTCGGGAATCTCGTTCAGGTTGCAACGCTGCATCTCACGCCCGTTTCCGATGACGACCAATTCCCCATTGACGCAGGAAACCTGCACGGATTGCCAGCCGGAGCCGGCGCCTAGGTTGCAAAGCGGTGCGACTAGACCGCGAATGGCGCCTGTTGTGTAGGGCGAAACCGGCTCCATCCTGTCGTCCGCAAAGGCAATTTCAATTCCTGACTTCGGTCCCTTTTGTGGGTTTGCCCAAAATACAAGTCCGAATTCTGCTCTGCAATCGAGCCTTCTGAGGAACGAGAGTTGGAAATCGCCCACGTTTTTGTCCAGCCAAACGAAGGCATTTTCCTTGTTTGACGAGAGCAATCCGCCCTTTGAGGTCCATGCTCCGCGCGAGGACATCTTGAGTCCACGGGTGTTCTTGCCGTTGTAGAAGAGCTTGAATCCCTGGTCTTCATGGTCGTCATCGACGAACGTCGGCCAATCCGGGCAGACGAGCTGTCCTGTTTCGAGCATGTCCAGGAATGGCGAGTCTTCGATATTGGTCAGCGGGAGGATCACCCGTTTCGATTTACGTGCCGATTCGTACGTTGCGAAGATCAGTTCCGTAGCCGCGAGCGCATGCCTTGCTGAGGTGGGAGTTTCGATTTCCTTGTTGACCCAGTCGAGGCTTGCGAGGATATGCTGGACGGTATCGTCCGTCTTGGGTCCTTCCAGCTTGACTTCTTCCCAGGCTTTACCCTTTGCGAGGATCTTGACCTTGTTGTGCCAGACGTCGATCATGCCTTCGGTACCGATCAGCCTGATTTCGTATGGCGCCGCCGTTCCATGTCCCGTGGTCATGAGGCCTGTGACGTTGTTGGGCCATTTGATGTAGGAGAGTCCTGCGGTTTCGACCCTTGCCCCGAAGACGCTGATGTCTGCCGCGCAACCGATTTGTCCCAGCACCCAGTCCGCCTGGAGGTCATTGTTGAAATAGTTCATCATATCGAACCAGTGGGTTCCCCAGTCGAACAGGTTGTCGGTATTCATTTCCATTCTTGTCAAGGTACCGATCGCCTCTTCGTCCAGCAATTTTTTCGCTGTGTTCCACGTGATTCCGAATCGTCTTTGGTGGCAGAAGGTCAGCTTGATTCCCCTGTCGTCGCAGGCATTGACCATTTGGATGGCCTCTCCGAACGTAGGCGCCATTGGCTTTTCGGAGTTGATCAGCTTTGGCGGGTGGAGGAGCTTTGCGCATTCGAGCACGGCTTCGCAGTGGAGCTTGGGCCAGAGGCAGATTGAGACCACGTCAAGTTTTTCCTTGGCGAGCATTTCCTTGTAGTCGGTATAGGCTTTCTTATATCCGAAGCGTTCCTTGAACCGAAGCGCCGCAGGTTTATGGATATCCGCACAAGCGACGAGCTTGACCTGTTCACCGGCGTTCTGGTATCCCCAGGAATGTCCCCAGCCACGTCCTCCGCAACCGATTAGTCCTACGCGCAAAGCCTTCACGATGATTCTCCTTTTTGATGGTTAATTTGAATATGATTTATGGGATTGTTCTAACGAATTTGTCAAAGACGCATGCTGTCTTCCGGTATCCTGCCTGCCGGAGGCGCTCTTCCGCCTCGTCGTAGAATCTATCGACATGCTCCGGCTCGTGAGCATCTGCCGAGACAAGCGCCGGGACTCCGATTTCACATGCGTAGGCGAGTATGTTCGCGGCCGGGTAGGGCGACTTGCATGGCTTGGCCCAGCCGGCTGTATTGATTTCGATTGCCACGTCTGCTTTCTTGGCCGCCCGGAGGGCGCGGAAGGCATCGTCGGAGTAGTCGTATTCCGGCAGGAACAAGAATTTCTTGGGCAGGTCCAAGTGCGCGATGAAGGAGTAGTGGCCGGATGCGGCGGCGAGCCGGATCTTCTTCCAGTAGATGCGCCAGATCTCGTCGATCTTCTCCTGTCCCAGGGGTTTCCAGGATTCTGCGGAGAGGTCGATCGGGAACGTGCCCGAGAAGTGGACTGCTCCGATGAGGTAGTCGAATGGGTACTTCTTGAGCTTCTTGGTGATTTCCTCCGCATTTTCCTGGAAGAAATCGACTTCGAGTCCGATCTTGACCTTGAACGTATCTGTCTCGAGGCGTTTTTTTACGTCGAGCGCGTCTTCCACGTATTCGTCCACTCGATTGACGTCCAGGCACCATTCGGCGATTTCAGAGTTGTCGAAAGGCGCTTCGATATAGTGATCGGAAATACCGAATTCATCAAGTTTTGCGTTTTTGGCGGCAAGTGCCATTTGTTCGATTGAGGCGATTCCGTCGCTCCATTTTGAATGATTGTGGTAGGATGTTCTCATAGTGTTTGCCGTCAACTGTTTTTGATCTTGAAATTATTTTTTTCGAACCATGCGGCGGCTCGTTGTCCGATATCGCCTTGGAGTTCGAGTATTCCGTCAACGAATCGTCCTCCTGTCCCCAGGTCTTTTTTGACGTTGTCCAGGAGTTCCATTTGCTGGAGTGCCCCGAGCGCCTGGAGTCCCCTGACGAGCGTGACGGTTTTTCCGCCTCGTCCTTTTCGTTCCTTGTGGATGGAGACTTGCGGTCCTTTTCGCGTTCCATCGCTTCGGTTGAGTTCCGGGGAATCCGGGTCGTCCGCTCCGAAGGCGGCTAGGAGTTCAAGTTCTTCCTTTGTCCGTTCTTTCTTTGGGGGTTCTTGTTGAACCGGTTTGGGTGGTGGCGGTGGCGGTGGTGGTTCTTCGAAGGTGATCTTCAGGTCTTGGAAGGGGGTGGTCCAGTTGTCGCCCAGGGGTTCTTCCGGCTTTTGCCGTTGCTGTTGTTGCCTATTTTTCTTTGCCATTTGGTGTTATCCGAATAATCTTTCGACGGAGACGTAGCAGGATGGGAACAAGGTGTCGAGTTCTGCAAGGAGTTGTTCGTTTTCCGTGAATTCCTTGACCAGGCTGTCGAATTCCGCTTTTGGTACGTGCAGCGCCGAAATGGGTTGGTTCGTTTCGCGGTCGTAGATGATGAAGGCCAGTTTGTCTTCGTCCTTGTTTGAGAAATCGATCAGCAAGCGATGTTCGGAGGGGTTGAGCTTGTCTTCGCCCAGGTTTTTGAACAACTGGTGTTTTGCGAATTCGATCAGTCGATCGTCCAGCCCCATGCGATGCAGGATGATCTTTTCGATGAAATCGGGAAGCGTGACCGTCAACCTAACTGTTGGGCGAGGCAGGTTCTCCGCCTGGAAGACATCGGTCGCCATAACGTCGATTTCCTGTTCGAATGTCTGTAAGTCTGCATTGTCCGGCAGATCGACGTAGTAGGCGATAAATACCGATTCCCAGTCCTTGTAAACCAGTGGTCTGGTCAGTGCGAATGGGATGCCGCAGGCCTTGCATGTGAACTTGTTCAGGGTGCCCTCGAAGAGTTTCTTGAGGGTCTTTTCGTCGTCATGCTTGATTGCCGGCGCTGGTTTGACCCTGCATTCTTCCCCGCAATTCGGACATTCTACAGTGATGGTCTCTTGCTTTGCCACGATGGACTCCTAGTCATAGGAATTTAAATGGAATGAACAAATTAATATGTTATTTTGAAATGTAAAATCAAGTGTTCAAAAATGTTGTTTATGGAGATGCTCTTCTTCAAATATGGAATGTTTGAACGGGGTGGGGAAGAAGGTTATATTACGCGATTTGCAGACGCCGATGCAGACAGGAGATTGGCGGGCGCTGGAACCAGGACTCAGGCATGACGCGGGGTATCGATGAAGAAAGATGAATTGACGCGGTTTTTCAATGACCAATTGGTAATATTTGATGGTGCAATGGGCACCGAGCTGTATCGTCGGCATATTTTTACGAACAGGAGCTATGACGAAGTCTGCGTTTCGGATCCGGCTCTGGTGGAGTCGATCCATGAGGCCTACCTGACCGCAGGGGCGGATGTGCTGACGACGAATACGTACGGTGCCAACGAGCAGTCCCTGTCCCAACATGGCTTGTCCCCTAGGATGGACGAGATCAACGCGGCGGGCGTCAGAGTCGCCTGCCGTGCCCGCGACAGTCGCGACTGGGGTCGCCAAATCCTGATCGCGGGATCTGTGGGACCGTTGCGCACGAAGGGGACCAGCAGCGAAGAACGCGTGGAGATATTGCGGCGGCAGGCCGAATCGTTGCTCCGTGCAGGCGTTGACTTTTTGATGTTCGAGACGTTGCCTTCCCGCGAGGCGGCTCTCGAGGCCAGGAAGGCAATGTCAGCCTTCCCCGAGGACACTGCCTTTGTGCTGTCCCATTCGATGCCCGACGGTGCATCGCCTGAAGAGGACATCGTCCACAGGGCGGTTTTTGCCGAAGACGGTCTGCCGCAGGCTTTCGCGGTTGGTTTCAACTGCGGCCTTGGTCCCTCCGCCATGCTGAAGATCGTCGAACAGGCAGTAAAGATTTGTGACGTTCCGGTGATTGTTCAGCCGAATGCCGGCAGTCCCACGTCTGTGGACAATCGTCAGTTGTACTTGTGCGATCCCGAATACATGAGCACGTACGCGGTTCGCTATGCGGCGCTTGGCGTCCGTGCCATCGGCGGATGCTGCGGAACGTCGCCCGACCATATCCGCGACTTGGCGAACACGGTTAAACCTCTTGGGCGGAAGCGCATTGAAATCAAGGTTGCCGAGGAAAAGGAAGGCGTGTCGTTGGTGCCTGAGCGTCCCTTGGCTGAGCGTTCTCGCTTGGGTGCCAAGTTGGCTTCCGGCGAGTGGATCACCACCATCGAGATCCAGCCTCCAAGAAGCTGGAACCTTGAGTCGATTATCGAAAAGGCGAAGGTCTGCAAAGAGGCTGGAATCGATGTGATCAACGTACCTGACGGACCACGGGCTTCCCCGCGACTGTCGCCCTTGGTGACCTGCCTGAAGATCCAGGAGAATGCAGGGATCGAAACCGTGCTCCACGTTTGCTCGCGCGACATGAATTTCATCGGCTTGCAGGCTCAATTGCTTGGTTGCGCGGCGGCGGGCGTCAACAATATATTGTTCATTACCGGCGATCCCCCGAAACTCGGAAACTACAGCTTTGCATCGGGAGTCTTCGATACGGATTCTATCGGATTGGTCACGCTGCAAAAACACCTTAACCAGGGAATCGACTTGGGTGGGCAGAAGATCGACCCGCCAACGGCGGCGGTGATGGGAGTCGGGGCGGATCCCAATGCCTTGGATTTCGATCGCGAGATCCGCCGCCTCCGGGAGAAGGTTGAGGCGGGAGCGAACTTTGTGACGACGCAGCCCGTGTTCGATGTTGCCGCGCTGGAACGCTTCCTGGATGCGATATCCGACTTGAAGGTGTCGGTAATCGCCGGGATTTGGCCGTTGGCATCGCTTCGGAATGCGTTGTTCATGAAGAACGAGGTTCCCGGCGTAGTTGTTCCGGATTGGATCATCGACCGCATGAAGTCGTTCGATACGAGGGAAGAGCAGTTGGCGATCGGCATTGAGATAGCCCGTGACACGCTGTCCAAGATACGCTCCAGGGTCAGCGGCGTTCAGGTATCGGCTCCCCTTGGCAATGTGAAGACGGCTTTGGCGGTCTTGGCGTAGGGTTGACGGATGGGCAAGAGCAAGGACAGTGCCAATGTCAGGTATTGGGAGTCGATCTCTGCGAAATACTCCCGTGAGACCAGGATTTCGACGGAGGATTTCCACTACGGTCCCCTGTTGCCCGGCGATAGCGAACTGAAGCTTCTTCCCGAGATTGTTCCGGGAATGACATGCCTTGAGCTTGGGTGCGGCGGAGCGCAAAATTCGATTTTCCTGGCGAAGCAGGGGGCGATTTGTACGGGTGTTGACATTTCTTCGCGGCAATTGTCCTGGGCGGAATCCTTGTGCAAGCGGGAGGGAGTTCAGGTCAAGTTGCTTGAGGGCGACATGGCCTCATTGCCTTCTGGCTTGGCGCATGGGTACGATTTGGTTCATTCCTGCCATGCCTTGTCGTTTGCCGAGGACGTTGAATCGGCGCTGTCCCAGGTGTGTTCTTTCGTTCGTCCTGGCGGTTGGTTGGTTTTGAGCACGAGCCATCCATTGACTCGCGGGGAATGGCTTGATTTGGACGGCGAAGTGGGGATTTGGATTGGCGACTACTATGGGGTTGGGAGCGAGGAGCGTAGCATTGGCGGCGGCGATGTTGCCGAGAGCCGTTCCTACGGGGTGGGGTGGCTGTCCGAGCAATTGATTTCGCGCGGGATGCAGGTCTGCCGGGTTTTGGAGCCTCGTGTTGACGCCAGCCGTTGCGATTCGTCTCCGTACTGGAGCCGTGGCTGGAAGGAGCATTTGCCTGAACTCGAGAGGATTCCCTACACGGTGATTTACGTTGCCCGGCGTCCCGAGAACGTTTTGGCGGGTTCGGCGACGAGCGACGCGGCGTCGACGGCGTCGTTGCGTTCGATGCGCAAGTCGATGGAGATCCGTGCCAAGCTGATGGCTGCGACCAGAGAGTTTTTCGATGGACTCGGGTTCATGGAGATTGTGTCGCCCGTCCGCTTGCCTGCTCCTGCGTTGGAGGATTACATCGACGCTGAACCTAGCGGGTCGCATTGGTTGCGCACGTCTCCCGAGTTGCACATGAAGCGCCTGCTTGCTGCGGGGTACGAACGGATCTACCAATTGGGACCTTGCTTTCGGTATGGCGAGTTGGGGCGTCGCCATTTGCCCGAGTTCCAGATGCTGGAATGGTATCGGCTTGGCGGCGGTTGGCGTGACGTGCAGGCTGACGCGGTAGAACTTATCCGTTCGTGCATTCAAGCGGCACGTGGAACGATGAGCGTGGAATTCCGAGGCGAGACCATTGACTTCGGAGCGGAATGGGATCAGATTACCGTTGATGAGGCTTTTGAAAAGTATGCGGGAATCAGCCTGGACCAGGCGATCGAGCAAGGCGAATTCGAGGAGCGATTGTGCGAAAGTGTCGAGCCTAACCTGGGGCATGGGAAGCCGACGTTCCTGACAGAATATCCGCTCGCCTGCAGCGGATTGAGCCAGGAAATCCCAGGACGACCGGACAGGGTTGAACGCTGGGAAGTCTATGTCGCAGGATTGGAACTGGGGAACGCATGCACCGAGCTGGTCGATGTGGCTGAGCAACGCCGCCGCTTCCAGGCTACTGCGGAATTGAGGGGACGGGAAGGTCGGCAGGTCTATCCCGTGGACGAGGCGTTTATGGCTGCGCTGGAAGAGGGGATCCCACGTGCGGCAGGAGTCGCAATTGGTTTTGACAGGCTGGTGATGATAGCAACAGGAATTGACGATATTCGCCAGATTGCGTTTCAGTGATCCTTTAACACAATGAATTGGAAGCAAAGGAGGAAAACGATGGACAAGGTTTTGTTTCGTGGCGCGATGGCAGCACTGCCGACTCCCCTTGACGGGAATGGGCAGGTGATAGTTGAAAGCGTGGCTCCCTTGATTGAGCACCTTCTTGCCAGCGGATTGTCGGGATTCTACGTGACCGGCGGAACCGGCGAAGGCGTGGCGCTGCCCGCTGCCGAGCGCGCAAAGATGGTCGAGGCCGCCATCAAGGCGAATGCAGGGCGTGGAAAGATAGTCGTCCATATCGGTTCCATCGAACCCAAGGAAGCAATCTGGCTCGCCAAGCAGGCGGCTGATGCCGGCGCGGACGGAGTTTCGGCTGTCCCGCCAGACTACTACTTCAGGTACAACGAAAACGAAATGGTGGCCTACTACACAAAACTGGCCGGTGCGACCAAGCTTCCATTCCTTATCTATGCAATTCCAAAGACTGCGTCGATGGACATGTGCGGTCTCATGAAGCGATTGCTGGAAGTCCCAAACATCATCGGGGCAAAGGACACCAGGGCAAACTACTATGAACTCTGGAAGCTCAAGCAGTTGAACAACGGAAACGTCAATGTGATCAATGGACCCGATGAGTCGCTGATCTGCGGATTGACCATGGGAGCCGACGGCGGAATCGGAAGCACCTACAATGTGATGCCAGCCTGGTTCGCCAAGTTGTACGAATTCTTCCAGGCAGGCGATTTTGAGGGCGCACGGGCGATGCAGACGAAAATCAATCGAGGCATCGCAGTGCTTCTTGAGCATGGACGCGGAAATGTGATTCGTTCCGTCAAGATGGCGCTGGAATTCCAGGGATTCAAGTACGGGCCTTGTGTCTTCCCGTCTTTCGAGTACAATGAAGCCGAAAAGGCAGCCCTGAAAAAGGCATTGCAGGAAGTCGGGGTGATCGACTAGGCGCCAACGCATAGGTTTCGGACGGGACAGGGGTTGACATTAGTCCTGCAAGGAGCAACATGCCAGCATTGGGCAACGTCTCACAAGTGTTAAGTTTTTCCATAAAATCGTACTGGGAAAGGGCAAGTTTAGTATGACAAAGCAAGGCATCGCTGTAGTCGCGGTTGGCGGCAACGCATTAATCAAGGATAAAGCCAACCAAACCATTCAGGATCAATACAATTGTGCAAAAGAAACGATGACTCACATCGTGGACATGATTGAAAACGGCTGGGATGTGGTTGTCACCCACGGCAACGGTCCCCAGGTCGGTTTTACTTTGCGCCGCTCCGAACTGGCAAAGGAAATTCTGCATGAAGTTCCGCTCGACTACTGTGGCGCAAACACCCAGGGCAAGATCGGGTATATGTTCCAAATGGCTTTGCACAACGAATTCAAGCGCCGCGGGATCAACAAAGACGCGATAACGATTGTTACTCAGGCAATTGTTGACAAACACGATCCTGCGTTTGAGCGTCCTACCAAGCCCATCGGCAGTTTCATGGCAGAGCATGAGGCAAAATCTCGCCGTGCCAAGGACGGTTGGACCGTTGTGGAAGATGCCGGCCGTGGATGGCGCAGGGTTGTGCCTTCCCCGCGTCCGATTTCGATCGTTGAAGCTGAGGCGATCCATGACCTGATCAATGCTGGCTTTACGGTGATCGGCGTGGGTGGTGGCGGCATTCCTGTGATTGAGCTTGAGGATGGCACGCTGACAGGCATCGAAGCTGTGATTGACAAGGATTTCGGTTCATCGTTGCTGGCAAAATTGATTGAAGCGGATCTATTTGTGATCAGCACTTCGGTTGAAAAGGTAGCTCTTGATTTCAACAAGCCGAATCAAAGGTGGTTGGATCGGATGACCGTTTCAGAAGCCAAGCAGTACGTTTCAGAGGGACATTTTGCGTCTGGAAGCATGCTTCCAAAGATTCAAGCATGTATTCAATTCCTCGAAAATGGCGGCAAGAAAGCCTTGATTACCGATCCTGAGCATATCAGTGACGCCTTGGCAGGCAAGACTGGCACCTGGATTGTTCCTTAAACCAATCTGAATAAGCTTCGCGGCACGACCGGGAGGTCTTCTTCTATTCAAATCAAGCTATGTTCCCATGGCAGGCCAAATTGTGCTTGCCCAGGGCTTGATATGTCACGTCCCGTTTGAGGCTAGCGCCCGCTGTCGCTTCCAGTCTTGAGAATCACGTTCAGCCTGTCCGTGACTTTATTCATTTTGGTAATGGAAGCATTGTCACCATATCTTGCATGATGCAGTGGGTATTGGGAAGCTTCATCGTCGCCAACTGAAAGAAATATCTGTGCATAGTGATCGGTCGACTTTACATAGAAAAACATCTAGGTTTTTATTGGGAATTCTATGTTCTCCCGGCGATAGAAAGTCCAATGCTTGATTCTAATAATACCATGGGCGAAATCAATCCTGCACTTGGAAAACTCTGTCGTGAAAAAAATAGCAAGTAGCAACACAAGTGTTGATATAACTAAAAAAGCTACATTTATAAAACTTATTTCCCCAAAAATGACAAGGCACAATGCAATGATAAACGCTGGAGACACGAATAGAGGCAACAGAATGAACGAATGTTTGAATTCATAGATGAATTCGCTCTTGGATACAATTCGCATCGTTGAAATGTTACCTTGTTGTTTTGGTGGTATATCAAATTGGTGGAGTCGATTTTTATGCTTTTGGCGCCGGGGTGAGCATAAAGGGTTGCGAGAAGAGGATTTCCTCCGAGCCATCGGTCGCGTACGCCTTGATCCTTGCGTATCCGAGCTTTTGCTTGTCTTGTTCCGGGATATTGAAGGACATTGAAAGGCCTGTGGTTTCCAAGGAGATTCCCTGCTTGGTTACGACTTGGAATTTCGCTGGCTTGTCTGTTGCCGCCGTGAGTGTATTTCCATCGAAGTTGACTTGATTGAATACGAGTTTTCCGCATCCGATGATTGCTCCGTACCATCGTCCTTCTCGATAAGCCTTCAGGCATTCGTGTACGGTTTTCTCCTTGGCAAGCAGGATATTGACTCCTTTGGTATATCCCCAGTCCGGGACGAAGAATCCAAAGCATTGCCGTCCCGTGGAGAGTGCGTGGTCCCACCATGGTTCGCTCCAGATGATCTCCGGCGTTGCCGTTGCGGAGCCTTGGTTATAGACCTCGATTCCCAGTACACGTGGATCGTAGTCGAGGATATCGAGCATCAATTTGTACTCGAGTTTTGTCCATGCGGGGTGGTTGATCGTGATGCCTCCGCCGTCGGGGTAGATAAGTTTTTCGATGATCCTGTCAACGGCGGTTCTCCATGGCTGTCCTGACCCGAAGTGGTATCCGTGCGAGTGCGACTTGTAGTAGTTTCGTGCGTCGAAGGTACCAGTTGCCAGCGAAGATCCCGGTGCGCAGAGGTGCAGGTTCCCGTTGGAGCCTGGGAAGCTGTGGTGCTCTGCGTTTGGCGCTTCGAGGATATCGTCCGGGACGTTGCTGTACAGCGGGTCGCCTTCCTTGAAGGGATATGATTTTCTGTACTGCTCGTCGACCTCGTCAATCCATGGTTCGAGGATTTTGTTCCAGTCGAAGGGGCCGTCTGTCAGTTTTCCCTTGACCATGACTGGATGGTTGTGGTGGACTCGATAGTAGTTGACGGTCATTTTCTTTGCAGGGCAATAGGGTGCTGAGGGATAGTAGTTTGAGAGTGTCAGGAACTGGAATCCTCTTTTGAGGTAGGCGTCCAACATTCTCTGGTTTGTGCTATGGCCGTGGGTTGTTGTATGGATCTGATGAACCTTGCTCCAAGCAACGTCCTTGTATGGGTTTCTGTTTCTTTCGGGCACATTCATTTTCGTGTTCTCCTGTGCGTATGCGGTGTTTGCTGCCAGTGCTCCAATCGTTGCCGCCGCTCCTGCGCATTTGAGGAAATCCCTTCTGTCCATCGTCGCTTCTCCTTGGGTTGCTCTTGGCGGATCATTTGATGTAAAAGGTCATTAATATAAAACTGTATTTTCCCAATTTATCACATCTACATGGAAAATACAGGTGGCAAAACGATGTTTTTCTATTGACAACCACCATGCAACGAGTACATTATTCTTTTCTTTGTACCTGAAACAAGTAGAGTCAACGTATTTGTCAAACTAAAAAAGGAAGAAGTCGATGAAAAAAGTATTGAGCATTCTATTGCTTGTGGCATTTGCAATCACGACGTTCGGCGCGGATCTCTATGTTTCCCAGGAGACTGGCAAGAAGAAGGGTCCTGGGACGAAGGAAGCTCCGTTCAGGGCAATCCACGATGCCCTGAAACAAGCGGCGCCGGGCGATACGATCCATCTGGCGGCAGGCAAGTACGCAGGAGCCTTGGGCGCAAGTGAGATCATTATCGACAAGCCAGTCACCCTGATCGGAGGATACACGGCGGATTTTGCCTCGCGTGACGTGCTCAAAAACCCGACCCTTATCCAGCCGGCGAACGAGAAGAACGACACGAAGGGACTCGGACTCGTTACGCTGAAGCTCCCCGCAGGACCTGGACCTGCCATGGTGATCGATGGATTGATCATCGACCAATCCTACATGAACAGCTACCACGATGTCAAGGGCAAGCCCGAAGGCGTTGAAACCGGCATGTGGCTGGAACCACCCGCCAAAGGATCGAAGGACAAGTTCGCTTCAGCAAAGTCCTACTCGATCTTCTCCGAAACGCAAAACCGCTTCGAAGGCGATATCATCATCCAAAACTGCGTTTTGTCCAATGCGGGAAACTACGCAGTCCTAATCAATAAGTTCAAGGGCGAAGTGAAGATCCTGAACAATGTGTTCGTCGCCAACCGCATGGAAGCCTGCGAAGTCGCTTGCTCGTCCGGTAGCGGAACGATCAACTGCGAATTCGCCTACAATACCGTCCTGTTCACCTGGAGCCGCACCGATGAACTCAGCGACATGGGCTATGGATTCAGGTGCATGACCAACGTTGTCGGGAATATCCACCACAACCTGTTCGGACTCAATGTCTTTGCAGGCGTCGGAAACGACAAGGGCGATCCCAAGAAGAAAAACGTGTCCTTGGACAACAACATGTTCTTCCTCAACAAGATAGCTGACGTGACCGTGACGAAGAGCCCCAATATCATGAAGCTTATGGTTGACAGCGATGAGTTCGAAGACATGGCTGACTACCCTGGCATGGAAAGCGTCGAGGACAATGTGTCGCTCAAGGATCCTGCCGCATTCAAGGGCATCATCAACGAGGCGTACCTGACTGGATTCCTCAATGCCTCGTACTCCGAAAAGACGGACTACGATGAGAATTCCCCCGCCAATGTGTTCCGTGCAGCCATGGGCATGAACAAGGTTGGAAAAATCACCACGAAGGTGTCGATGTACGCCAATCGCTACCCGCTGGAGGATTGCTACAAGCTGTTCGGAGCCTCAAAGGACTATGGTGCGCAAGCGATCAAGTAAATTGCCGCCGATAGGCACGTAAATGCAACAAGGACCGCCTCGGTTTGCCGGGACGGTCCTTTTTTAATGGGACTGGGACTACTTGAATTGGAAGGAATAGAGATTGGCGTCGGAGAGGGTGAATGTGATGATGACGGGCTTGTTTTGGAATTGGGCAAGGTCGTCCGTGAAGCCGACGAGCCTGTCGATGGAGTCGCCGAAGACTTCGGAGGATTTGATTGAGTTTCCATCGAGGTCTGCGATTTCGACGAATACCGAGCCCCTTGCTGAAGTTGCGAAATTGATTGTGAGTGATTTTCCGCTGAAGACGAGTGGCTTGGTGACGAGGGCTTGCGGCTTGTAGGTAGATGGCGTCCAAAAAGGG
>DBPZ01000012.1 GCA_002305655.1 Lentisphaeria bacterium UBA1407
CTCAACTTTGGGACGCCACTAAACGATTAAGAGGCGAAAACAACCTGGCGCTTATGGGGCTTCAGCCGAGGGTATGATGCCACCATGCCGGTCGCCTTGCAAAGGCGCTACCGAAGACCGACGCATTTCAATTCACCAATATGGTGAACGGAATAAACCTTCTAACCATATGATAGTCAATCAATTAGGAATAAAACCCAGTTTCAACTGCTTTTTTTAGGATAATCTGATTTTTCAGTCTAGCCTGGAAGACTTTCCTGCATATACCCATCAGCGATGAAGCGGCGTCTATTTCTTCATCGCGCTTCGCCGGTTTCGCAAATCGGTTGCCAGCTACACGTTGCCAAGCTCGAGCAGGTCTCCCACAACCGTCATTTCCCGCCATTACGATTGTTTCTTTCGCATCCAATTGGCGGCATCGAGCAGGTCCTTGGCAACGTAATCGGCGTTCGGGAGGGGTTCGTTTGTGCCGTTTGTGACTTGGATTGCCGTGATTCCGAAGTTCTTTGCCAAGTTGACATCCACCTTGGAATCCCCAATCATTGCGGCCGATTCAAGGTCCACATTGTATTTTTGGCAAGCGTCGATTAGCATTCCGGTTTTGGGTTTTCGGCATGTGCAGTTTTCCTCTGGTGCGTGCGGGCAGTAGAAGATGTCAAGCAGCTGGACTCTATTGTCTTGGAGCAATTCCTTGAGCCTGTCATGGACGAGCTTGAGGTCGTTTTCGGTAAAGTATCCCCTTCCGATGCCTGATTGATTGGTGATCATCACCAGCTGGTATCCAAAAGCCTGGAATGCCTTGAGTCCTTCTAGGGCATTGGGGAAGAATTCAATGCCTGCAGGATCGCTAAGGTAGTTCTTGTCAACGATTATGGTTCCGTCTCTATCGAGGAAAACGACTTTGGCTTTCATGGTTCATCCAGGATTTCGTCATATAGGTCAAGATGCTTCTTGATATTGTCCTGCAACAGGAATTGCTTTGACGGAAGCTGTTCGAATTCGTCGTTGACCGCCTTGATCATTGCCAATGCAAGGCTCTTGTGGTTGCTGGGCTTGGCAAAGAGAACCTTGCCGGAGACGACTTCGGGGAGTGAAGCGTTGTCTGTGACGATAACGGGTCGATTGAGTGCGCACGCCTCGGCTGCAGCAAAACCGAAGCCTTCGGAAAGAGACGGGACAACGACGGTATCCGCAGCCGCAATGTAGCTAGGAAGCTGCTTCCGAGGCACGGGTTCGAGTAGGATGACATGGTCGTCAAGATTGAGTTTCCGGATAAGCTTAATGACTTTCTGATATCCCTTTTGCACGGCTTTCGCGTTGCTTACAATGGCAAGAAGCCTGACGTTGGGCTGCGTTTCACGAACAAAGCTAAGTGCCTTGATCAAGTCCGGAAGACCCTTCGAAAAACCTGGCCGTCCTGAAAAGGCGAATAGGAACTCGTTATCGCCAATGCCTAATTCGTTTCTCTTTTCCTGGTGGTTGACCTTGTTTGGATCCCAGAATTGATAGTCGACTCCATTGTGGATGACAGTGATTTTGTCTATTGGGATGTTGATTCTCGCAAGCGCTTTTGCTGTTGCGTTTGACACAGCGACATAGTTTTGGTAGTTGAAACGATAGATGAACCGCTCGATTTTGTCGTTGATGAAGTTTGCGATTGGGCTTGCGTCGCTGACTTGATCCCAGATGCCGACCCAGACTTCGTGGACTGTAAGGACGAGTTTTCGGCGTCTTAGTTTTGCAACCAGCCAAGCCGGCAGCGTCGAGGCAAAAGTCGTAGCGTGAATAAGGTCGGCTTTTCCCGCCAATTTCCAGAGGATAGGCAGGCATAAGATGGCGAAAATGTACCTGCTTCCGAATGACTTGACGCGATGGATCTCGACTCCATTGTGAATCTCGCGTGAAGGCGTATTCTTGAACTTCTGAGTTACGACGGTGACTTTGCAGCCATGTTTCGCCAAGCCTTCAGCGAGATTGGTAAAGAGAACCTCGCAGCCGCCAATATGAGGGTAGTAGAAATCCAGGCAAAAAAGAATATTTCGCATTAGTTGATATCCAACTAGTAACTTAGGAGCCGGTTAAAAATTAAGACGTCAGTTCGGACGGATCAGCCGGCTCTTCATAATTGCGCCGTAGGCGCGTAACCATGCTTAACCCCTGGCTTTAGCCTGGGGTGAGGAACCCGCCTGAAGACAGTGCCTTGTAAAGGCACTACAATCATTCAGATATTTCTTTTGCAAAAAACAAGGTTCCGGCTGATGGCAACACGGAAAAAAAGGGATATAAAAGATAATGCATCAATTGCCTTTTGGCTAATTGGAAGAAGAACATTTGAAAGGTTACTTGTTGGCGTGAATGATTGCAAAAACAGATTTCGTGCTTATTTTTACAGGAATACGAACCGCAATGATGCCCGCCTTCTATCGAATAAATTATTGGAGGTTTTTCATGGATTATCGAAATACGTCAGCAAGCCAATGGTACGAGTCAATGGTCTCTGACATGAATGGCTTTCCCTTTGCATTCAGATATGCCGGAATTGAGTATTCCGGCTTTGGTGGCTTGGAGGCATTGGGTTCAGAACGCCGCGAGATCGAGGGTAGGATTGAAAACGAGTTTACGTATGGCTTGAATGATTTGCGGGTTAAGGTCTTGTTCTGCCACTATCCGAGTTTCGGTGTCTCTGAGTGGACTGTTCGGTTTACAAATGTAAGTGCTGGCGACAGTGGAATTCTGGAGGATGCCTGGACGACATTGGAGCTTGAGGGGGACTCTCCAGTGTTGCGCGGAATCCTGGGCGACCACGTAAACCAGTATCGCCCGTACGAGAAGGACCTGCAGGAGAAACCCGTTTCCTTCATTTCGGATAGCGGTCGCCCAACCCATGTGAACTTTCCGTATTTTGACGTATCACACGGTTCAGGCGGCACAATGCTTGCGATTGGCTGGGCTGGCACGTGGACTGCTGAGTTTTCGTATTCGGACGGCAAAACCAAGTGCAGCGCCCGTTCGGTCAACGGGATGCGAACCGTGCTGCGTGCCGGCGAATCGATCAGAACTGCCCTATTCGTCTATGCACCGTACCAAGTGCGCGACGAATGGTATGCAACCAACTTCTGGCGAGCATGGTTCGTGGAATGCAACCTGCCACGAAACGACGCCAGTGGCAAGAAAGTCCAACCCTTCTCAGCTTGCTGTATCGCAAACGATACTGGACTGCCCAATTCAGACGGCAGCATTTCCGAACGACATACGACATGGAGACCGAGCCTGGAAAAGATGATCGAGGTCGGCGCCAAGGTTGATGTGCGTTGGTTCGATGCAGGTTGGTACGTGGCTCCAGATGGCAGTTCCCCAGAAAGCGATTGGTGGGGAACTGTGGGAACCTGGGTGCTCGATCCCGTAAAATGGCCTGGAAAGACATTCCTTGAATCAACGGAATTCGCCCGTGAAAATGGAATGAGAACCTTGATGTGGTTTGAACCGGAACGGGTGACTGACGTGGAAAACCTAGTCACCAATTTCGATTACAAACCTGAATGGGCAATCCAGCGCCCGGGAGTTCATTCGATTTCCAATAACATCGGGATTCCCGAATGCTACGAATGGACCGTGTCCAGGATTTGCAAGTTGCTGAAAGAGAACAAAGTAGAGATTTATCGCGAAGACAACAACAGCGACCCTGGAAGCTTGTGGCGGTACTTGGATTCGCAGGAATCGGGCATTCGCACTGGCATCACGGAGTGCAAGTTCGTCGAAGCGCATTACAGGATGTGGGATGAGATCATCGATTGTACCCTGTCTTTTGGCGGTGCTGGATTTGTGGATTCCTGTGCATCGGGCGGTGGCCGAAACGATCTGGAGTCGCTGCGTCGAGGCGTCCCCTTGTTGCGTAGTGATTCCGATCGTAGCTCCACGTCTTTGAGACTGTCCATGACCACCAGTTTCAATCGATGGATTCCATTCTGCGGAGCCAATACAAAGGAAAAAGCCTATGAACTCGATCCGACCGGACGCACAGACGTTTATACCTGGAGAGCATCATACCTCCCGGCACTGAACGTGGATTCCCAATTCACACAGGATCCCGACCAGGACTTCGATATGCTTAGGTTCGGCCTCAACGAATGGAAGCAAGTCAGGCCATTCCTGCTCAAGGATTTCCATGTGCTCACCGATTGGCATGACAAAAACAACAAGACCGGGTTCACTGCCTATTGCTTCTCCGATCCCGTACAGCGCCGCGGCGTCCTGTTCCTGTTTAGGATGGAAGATTGCGAGCAGAATGAGATCCAACTCAAACTCCCCTTCGACGCAGATAAAATCACCCTCAAAGACCAGGATTCAGGACAGGTCACCGAAGTGGCAGGAAAGGAAACCGCAAGCTTTATCCTGGACGAAAAACGCCAGGCAAAACTCCTTTGGATCAGCTGGTAAACAGCATTGATAATCCTAAAAAAGCAGTTGATGCCTTTTGATTGTAGTGCCTTTACAAGGCACGGTCTCCGGGTGGTTTTTCCTCCCCAGGCTAAAGCCTGGGGTTAAGCATCGTTATGCGCTTGCAGCGCAATGCGTTATGATAGCACGGACGACTCGTCCGAGCTATCGCATATGCCTGGCTCGTATCCCATCTGCGTGGATTGTGGACAGCAAGTCCGAGCCAATGATCTTCATGACGTTTTTTTTAAGGGAAAGGTCATTGCAGTTGGCTTTTTGTAGGCTTTTTTGCCCGAAGCCACCCACGAAACTAATTCAGCATTCAGCATTCAGCATTCAGCATTCAGCATTATTTAGCTGGTTTTTGCGGTGCTGTTGATAGGGTTGGCTTGAGCCATGCGGAACTCATATGTAGCCATGCCGGACCACCTGCTGGCTGGGTTTCCAGCTTGAGGACCTTGACGCCGGAAAGGTTGGCGTTGATGGTCGCGGTAGGCTTCTTCCAGTCAACCTTGGCCTCGGCGAGCTTCTTGCCGTCTCCCCAAACAATGAAGTTGACTGCTTCTCCTTTTTCTCTCATATGGCAGATGTGACTTTCATTTGGGTTTTGAAGTTCAACATCGCTGGTGAAGGAATTGAATTTTTTATCGATGTCATATTCGATCACTGCTGGCGCCCTGAGTCCGATGCCATCTTGCAGCGGTGCGCCAAAGAATGTCCGTCCGAGTCCGATTGCGCCCCTCATCTGGTCGATTTTTGTTGGCTTGAGGCTGACGAGCAGGAGTTCATCCTTGTTTGCTGGTGGCACATCGTACTCGGGGTAGGTTTGTGCTCCAGCAGCTTCTCGAAGTTTCGGATTGCCGAAGAAATACTTGCCGGTGGGAACCTCCCAGTCATGCCCAAACCATCCGATTAGGAGCATCGTTTCCGGGGTTGCCGAGTACTGGTCGTAAACGGCGTAGTCAAAGTACTTTTTGGAATCGAAGACGCCCCAATTGAACCAATTTCCGAATCGTCCCCAGGCTTGGTATGCCGCCCCAGGGCTATTGGCGGTCCAGACGACGGACATCTTGTCAGGATTGGATACGTTTGGATACGCGACCATTGTTCCGACATCGGGTTTGTTCATCAGGTCATTTTGCTGTTGATTGAGTTCAAAGTTGGCGCTTTCTAGCAGCGCCCTGATATGCGACCATGGTATGACTTCGCTTTGTCGCTCGCTGACCAAGTTGTCTTGCGCACCACCGAGGAGCAGGAGATTAAGTGTGCGTTCGTGTTCTTCGTTGACTTGTGAATCGAGCAGGATTCTTGGATAACCGTGGTATCTTCGCTTCCAATCGTTGGCGATTCGTTCGGCCTCATCCATCCAAATCTGTTCCATTGACGGATTTTGCGTACCGATGACAATGGCGAAGGGCTGCATGAAGACCTCGTGGATCGGACCTTCGCATCCGACTTTCTTGAACCTTGTTTCCAGCGGCACATCGCTCGCCCGCCTCCAACCGTGGTTTGGATCTCGTTTCATTTGGATCCATTGGTCGTTGTTGTTGGAGATTGGGATGTTGATTCCCTGCCCATCGATGAATAGCAGGAGTGGTTGGTCTTGCTCGAAGAGCTGGCTTGGCTTTTGGAACGAGAATGCATTAACGTTGGCGGTTGCGACTACAAGCTGGGTTCCATTTTGTGCACGTGCCCTGATTTCTCCGAACTCAAGTGGCATTTGAAGTTGGTCGATGCGTACCCAATACGCCTTTCCGTGCTTGAGAAGTGAGGTTTTCCAGTGGATTGAACGCGGGTATGGATTGCGTTTCCAGCCACATGCCCAGGCAAGTCCCTCTTGCTGGATGTCCCATGGAAAACCGCCGTGCCCGACTCCTGGATACTCGCGGTATTCGACCGTGAAGCCTTCCTTCCGCATGGCCTCGACCATGTTTCTGGAATGAGCGGGAGGAACGACTACGTCCCCTGAACCGCAGAGGATGAAACTGGGCAAATTGAAGAGGTTATCGACGAAAGCCCTGGCAGTGTGGCTTTCCTGAATGGCGGTCCGCATGTTGTCAAACCTTCCGGGAAAGAGTCGATTCCACCCCCATCGTTCGGTCCAGGCGAGATTATCTGCATTTCCAACGATTGGAAAGATTGCCGCGAATTGGTCTGCGTAGTGGACTCCCAGATGGAAAGAGCCTGTTCCGCCCATTGAGCCACCAGTCAGGTAAACCCTGTCTTCGTCAATATTGAATTCCTCCTTGACGAGTCTAATGGCCTCGAGCACATCGTCTTCCCCGAGATCCTTGTAGTCATTTGAGCCTCTTCCTTGCGGCGAAAGGCATATGGCGCCGGAATATGTTGGTGCAGGATGCCCCTGATATTGCGCGTACCATCCGTGTCCGTGCATGTTGACAATCAGCGGCCACTTGACGTTAGGATCGTAGGCTTGCGGTACGCTGACAGAATAGGTTTGGGTTGTATTGTCGATCGGAGAAACATATGTTCTGAGCCTGCCGCCCCACTCTTCGTGGAGTTTATCGGCTCCCTGGTCTGCCTGGAGTTTAGCCCTGAGTACGATTATGTAGGTATCTTCAAGGAAGTTTCTGATATTTGGGTCGTTGAGCGCCTTGTCGTCCTTGGCTCTCATCAAAGCATAGCCGATCTTTGCCTCGATCCAGCTGGCGTGCTTCGCCCTGTCACCGGTGAATTTCTGCGCTTTCCATTGTTGGATGGTTCTCAATTGCGCGAGTTGCGTCCTATATTCTTTGGCTGCCTTGACGGAGCATGATTTTCGTGGTGGTGGGCTTTTGCGGGCAGGCTTGGGCGGCATTCTGAAAAACACCCATACAGCGTACACGACGAGCAAGGCGAGAATGGAAGTCGTGAAGATTGTCATAAATCTAGAGTTGAGCATAACCGTCGAAGTGAGCTTGGACGAGCTGGTCGTCTAAATTATGCCGCCGTCCCTTGTGGTGGGACGGCGGCTGTGGAAACGAGCTATTTTACGCTTATTGGACCATTGCGACGAATCTGCGGAGGTTTTCATGTCCTAATGCGATACCGGTAAGGACATCTTCCATTCCTTCAAATTCGATTGAAAGGACGCCATTGTAGCCACCATTGGCGAGGTTTTTGACGCATTGTGCCACGGGGACGTTGCCGTGACCAATGATGGCGCCGCGGTACCAGTTGCCGGCACGGGACCGACCCCAACCCTTGCCCGGGAAGGGTTCCATGCCAGACTTGAGGTGGAAGTCCTTGGCATGGCAATGGAAGGCGAAGGGAAGGAGGCGTCCGACGGCCTGCGCAGGTTCGTCATCGGAACAAACGAAGTTGCCCATGTCGATGAGAAGTCCGAAGTTGGGATGGTTGACTGCGGTGACGAGCCTTTCGATCCTGAGGCTTTCCTGACAGAACCTGCCGTGGTTTTCGATCATGGTCTTGATGCCCTTGCCGGCGGCGTACTCAGCAATCGCACGGCATCCGGCAGCCATTTTCGGGAGCGCCGCATCGAATGTGCGAGCGCCTTCCCAGTTTGCCGGGAACGTGCCGCCCGAGCAGTCGTGCCTCATTCCGGGAGCGCCGAGGATTTCCGCGACGTCAACTTCGCGCTTGACCCGTTCGACTTCGGCGTCCAGGTCGCCGCCCGATCCCGCGAGGAAGTCGGCTCCGATGGTGTAGTTCATGATTGGGATTCCGACCCTATCGGCTTCAGCCTTCAATTCCGCCGCGAATTCCGGAAGTGTTTTTCCTTCTGGAACCTTGATGGTTGAGAATTCGATGCAATCGAAGCCCATTTCCTTTGCCTTGGCAATGACTTCGATTTGCTTCATCGTGCCATTGTTGACCAATCTGCTGTAGCTGTAGGAACTAACGCCGATCATCATAGTGGTGTTCTCCTTTTGATTGTCCTTTTTTTCGTTTATGGGAATGCCTTCAAGAGGCCTGACAACGTTGAATCGCCTTGCTGGCTCAGTTGATATTTGATGCAGTCGTACTCAATCAAGTCTGTTTCGTCCAGTTGATGGATGATAGTTTTGCCTGTTTCGTCACGAGCTGATGCCGATTGGATTTTCGACCCATATACATTGATTATCAGTGTCGCGTCCGAGTAGTCGTCTTGTATGGTGAAGTCCGAAGACCGGTCGTACGTCCAGGCTCGTTCGCTGAATTTTTTCTTGTATTTTTCTGTTTTTCCGTGATTGATTCGTTTCTTAGTTGCCTTTCCGAAAACGGATTCCATTTGTTTTACGATATTGTCTTCGACTTGTTTCCTTCCGATTGTCGGATCGAGGTTTTTTATCGAGGTTACCGGGACTCTATTCGATGCGACGAAGAAGCCCTGGACTTGTCGTTTGTGATCCAGTTTCAAAGCATCGCGGAGATGATCCAGATTGGTATGGACGAGGATGCATCCATGAACCATGGCGACTTTTGGGTTGAGGGCGAATGCCGTGCCCGAAAGCTTATGGCTTCCGCTGAAAATACTGGAGTTGTCTTTGATGTCAAGGTTCGGGAGACCAGTTTTGTGAAGGGCCTCCAGCACCAACTCGATGCATTGCAGCGGCGAGTAGGCGCTTCTGGGAACGAAAAGGCTGTAGTTGAGGTTGCCAAGGTCGTGGTAGACCGTGCCGCCACCGCTAAGACGCCTGATGACCTTCAAGCCTGTGAGAAGAGCTTTTCCAACGGGCAGCTCGGCCCATGGATTCTGGTTGCGTCCAAAGAGAATCGATGGT
>DBPZ01000058.1 GCA_002305655.1 Lentisphaeria bacterium UBA1407
CTGAGTACGGGCATCCCGGGTGTCCGTACTTAAACTGTTGTCATGGCGTCAACTGCTTTTTTAGTATCACTCGACCTCGAAATTTGTTGCGCCCTTGATGTCCCAATCGGTAAGGAATGCGGCTCCGTAGGTCACTGTCAGGTGGAATAGGGATGTGTTCCACTTTCGGTCTTTGCCCCAGCCTTCGAAGGTACGAGTTCCGCCTTCGGCAAGGATATTGAGCCATGCGTCGGGATCGTGCAGCAGTTCATCGACCAGTTTGGTTTCCCCGATTCTCACGAGGAAACAAAGCATTGGAAACGGTACGAACAGCATGCACATCAGGCGTTTTTCGCGGATCATTTCAACGACGTTCCGGGTCGTTTGCTCGTCTGGAAGCAGGCCGTAGAAGGCAGCATAGACGTTGGCGGGCAGGCTGATGTGAGTTGATCGCACGCTGTCGCGGAAGAGTTTTCTGTCATGGTCGTAGAATGCGTCGATGAAAGCCTTTGTGAGTTTCTTGGTATCGGCGTATGGTTTCAGTTCCAGCCGCTTTGCGACTTTGTTGATGCACTTTATGGCTCCGATGTAGTATGCGTTGATCGCATTGTGCTTGACAGTGCAGACTTTGCCTTCAGCGATATCCGCGTCATATCCGTCTCTTGCAGGCGCTGGCCATTCGACGACGCACCATTTGTCGAGGTTGTTGAGCAGTCCGTCCTCTTCCGCATACTCTTGTTTATAGAAATCAAGGATTGCCGTGAATTTATTGAATCGTTTCCGTACGAATTCCGTATCGTCTGTAAGGTATAGGAATTCGGCGAGAAGCGTAATGAGGATCAGAGGATATTCTGCGATTTCCTGCATGAATGAGCATTGGGTACATGTCATCAGTCCTGGATTGATGAAGTCGGAGTCCAGGAAGTCATCGAAGAATTTTCTCATCAGGCTGAAGTCATTGTTGAGGATACAGTAAGTCAGGAGACTGTAGCAGGCGTCTCCCATATAGTATCCTTTTTCCCGTTCCATGCAATCCATGATCACTTCTTGGACTCCGTACTTGAGCGAGTCGGTGCAGAGGTTCCAGATTGCGATGGATTTGGCGTCGTTTTCGTTGCATTTGGCTACAAGGTTGAACGGGTAGTACCTGGCAATGAGCCGGATTGATTTCAGGTCGAGCTTGGCGTTGTTTGGCAGTATGATTTGCGCGTATCTGAACGCCTTGTAGTCGAATTGGTTTAGTGTGTCCTCTTTTCCCGAGAGGACCATGAATTCCTCGTAGTTGCAGTTTGCCCGTAGCTTGAACCGGACCGATCCGTCATCGAGGAGTTCCTGTCCGCATTGGATTGTGATGGTGTCTCCCTGGCGTCCCTTGGCCTTGAATGTCAGGTATCCGACATAGATTGCGCCGAAGTCGATGAAGAACGATTTTCCGTTTTGCTTGATTTTTATTGGGCTAATGTCTTCGAAGACAAGTTGCTTTGACGGTTGTTCTATCAGGTTGTAGTCATTGTTTGGGTTAAGGACGGCGTGTTTCCAGGTCGAGTCGTCGAAGTCGGGTTCATGGAACTTGACTTCGGGTGCATTTGCATCGTATTTTTCAAGGAATTGTGTTAGGTATCCTGCGATTCCGCATGGTTGGAATGCGGTATGTTCCGCGAAGAGGAAGGATTCGTCTGATTTCAAGATGGTTTTTCCGTTTACGGTCAAGTCCAGGATCAGTCCGTGCCTATTGTCTCCCGAGACCCAGACTCTGTTGATCAGCCCTTGGTAGTAGGTATGGATTGCGATTGTGTTTTCGCCTTCGTGCAGGTATTTGGATACATCGATTTTATTGTAGAAATACCTGAACGTGTACGCAGTCGTCGGTCCCTGCTGGACGAATTGTCCATTGATGTAGAGTTTATAGTAGTCGTCCGCTGAGATTCTCAGGATTGCGTTTTGGGTTGATTCGCAGGTAAATTTTCGCCTGAACAGAATGTGTTTGTTTTGTATCTTGTCATGTTGGTTTTTTGGCGACGACTTGTCGAGTTGCCTATGGAAGACATTATAAACTGGGAGTGCTGCCATTTCTGGCGTTGTAATCCATTGTCCTGCGAAGCTATGGTTTGGTTCTGTCATGGTGGTTTCCTGTTGGTTTTATGTTGATTTGAATGGCAAGAATATACATATAATTCAAATCGGCGTGATATCAATGTTTTTTCAGGTGAAAACGTGTGTGGTTTGCTTGCTTAATTCGTGTAGTCATGTTATCATATTTCTGTAGTTTTGTCTTGAGACCAGTTCAAACCAGGAGCAAGGAACATGAGCATAGTCAATGAACGCATTCCGTACGGGAACGAGATCGGCGATCGGTTGTGGATGTGGGGGCACCACTGCGATTCTTTTGCTGCACTCCTGCACAAGACTACCGAAGGCTACAACTTGCCTTACGATAAGCGGATCGATATGGCGGATGCCTGCAAGTCCATGGGCATCCCTGGATGCTTCGTAGTCAGATGGCTCAACCTGCCTACGAAAGGAAATCTGCCCTCATACATGGCACAATTCGAACAAACGAAACGGGTCGGGTTCTCTATCACCGATAGCGCCGTCGAGACCTTTGACGAAAAGGTTGAAATCGGATTGGATCTGGCAGACAATATGCCGAATCTGACCCGGTTCGTGATGGACGACTACTGGAGCGGAGTCGCTCGCCAAGACAACGACAAATTACTGAAAGTACGGGATCAACTCCATAAGCGCGGGATGAAACTGTGCGTCGTCTTGTACTCGGACGCCAATGACATAAAGCCCGAATACAAGGAAACACTGGATATTTGCGACGAGGTCACGTTCTGGTTTTGGCATGGAAAGAATGTGGCCGGGATCGAGGAGCGGGTCGCGGTCCTGAGGGCACTTATCGGGGACACGAAGCCGATTTTGCTGGGGCAGTACATGTATGATTTCGGCGGCAAGAAGCAGATGCCCGGTGAATTGATGGAGGTTCAGCTGGAGCAGACATCCAGGCTTTTGGCGTCGAAAGCCATCTCAGGCGTGATTTTCCATTGCACGCCGCTTGTTGACTTGGATTATGACGCAGTGAAGGTATCCCGTCAATGGATACGCGAAAATGCAGCGAAGCCATGGGGGAAATGAATTGTGAATTGTGAATGCTGAATTGTGAAT
>DBPZ01000085.1:0-3816 GCA_002305655.1 Lentisphaeria bacterium UBA1407
CACTACAATCATAAGGCATCAACTTCTTTTTTTATCCATAGCATATGAGGGTGGAATATATGATAATTTAATTTCTATAATGTACCATCCCCAAGCTTTTAGGCAAGAAAGATGCTAATTTTAATATGGCATCTTGCTTGATGAGGAGATAATAAATTATTCGCGACAGAAAACAAGATTGTTTTATTTTATGATGTTTAGCGGAGCGAAGTATTGCGGTGCCTGGTGTTGTGGAACCATTATCGGCGTGAAGGCTGTGAATTGTGGTGAGTTTCCCAGGGAGCGGACTCGGTAAAGATTTAGCTTGAGGTTATCGGGGGGCGTTTCCAGGTCAGACCATGGAATAAAGACTTGAAGTGTCCATCGGTCTTCGAGTCGCTTCACCTTGTAGAATGCGTTTCCGTTCCACTCGCTTTGGGCTCTTCCTCTTGGTCCTCCCGTCCATTTCCCATCCCAAAGGTTTTCACCTGCCGTGACAATGTATTGGAAGCCGATCGATTCGTCATTCGGGGCGAAGAACAGCTCGATCGCATCGTCGTCCCAGACCGGTCCCTCGTCGCGCTTTGTTGTGTGCATCCTAAGTTTTTCGATCTGATCTTCGAAGCAGACGAATGCGAAGGCTATGCCGTTGGGGTTGGCGATCGCATAGACCATCGTGCTGACATCGGCCTCCGAACCGTCGGTGTTGACGAATTTAGCTCGTCTTGCCTTGTTCCAAAGAGGTGTATCAAGGGTATCGATGAAGGTGTTTGGCGTAATATCCTCTGTTGTCCATGCGGCGTTGAACTGGCGTATCGAGGTCGAGATGTTGAGGAGTTGAGTTGCGAAGGGAGTCATTTCATCAAGGATCAGCTTGATGCGCTTGTATTCGTCAGAGTTTTCCGTCGTTTGCGCCAGTGCGTCTTTGAGTGTGTCAAGTAGGTTGTTGATATCGCTTGCGGTGTATTGTTCAGCAGGATGGCTGGTGAATTTCCGTGTAAAGAGTGTTTCTGCGAGTTCCCAGAATTGTTTCATTTTGGGCTGAGCCGGTCCATAGAAGAGCGTGTAGTATTCCTCTAGGAGCTGATTGAGGTCCAGATTCGCGTCCCAGAGGAGTTTTGCCCTCAGGTAAGCGTTGATATGGGAGAGTCCTGGCATGGTGATGTGCTGATCAGGAAGGTCGGGATCGCCGGTAGTTTTGAATTCCGACTCCATGAATTCGCCTTTGGCGTTAAGTTGCTTGTGGAATATCATTTCCCGTTGGAGCAGCTTTGGGTAGAAGCAAGGGAAGCCGCGGAATGGGAGCCAGTAGTCGAAGATCGGGTAGGTCCAGAAATAAAGCCGGTCGGTTTTCTTTGCCCAGGCGGTGGTCAAGGTGTCGATGTTCTGTTTTTGCTTTGGGTCTCTGTTGTTTTGACGAATATAGCAGATCATGACGGCGACGTTGTTGGAGAAGTCGTCGATTTCCGGTGGTTGCCTGTAGTTTTCATAGGCGAAGGAGCCGATGTAGTGGTCTGGGTATTTTTCTGCGATTTTCTTTGCGACCTTGTTGATGAAGCCCCAGACGTAGTTGGAGGTGGAACCGTCTTCGCCCAGGTGTGGCGAGAGCTGCTTCTGGCATTTTTCGCATTCGCAGGTTTTGACGATGCCGTCTCCTGGGCAGAGCGGATAGAGCTTGATGCCTGGGTTTGCATCGAAGGCTTTCGAGATTCTCTTGACCCATTCATCGACCAGGTCTTCGTTTGAGAGGCAGTAGTTTCCTCCTCCGCAGATGACGGATCTGTTGTCGAAGTCAGGCTTCCCGTCGATGATGGCGAAAAAATCCGGTCTCGAGTCCTTGAAATATTGCATTTCGACGAAGTTGTGGTTGATCGGAACGGGATATTGTGCTCCGAATCCGACCCTTTTGTACCAGATTGCATCTCGCAGTGCTGTGGGGAAGTTGCAGAACCAGGCGAATCGGTACTCGAAATCTGGTTCCACAGTTGTCTTTTGTGTTGGAACCAGGAGCGAGTCGCGCTTGGGGATGATCCGTCCCAGGTCGCCTGTCATGTACCATCGGATGCCGGCGACGTTTTCCAGGAAGCGATAGACTCCGTGGAGGGTTCCGTTTTCGCCGAAAGCGCAGAGCTTTGCCTCTTCGTTCAGGCATTCGGCGCTTCTGAATGGGTGACGTGCATTCCAGACGATCGGCTTGCCGTCGTAGTCGCGTCCGGCGATGCCGATGGCGGTTTGCGTTGCGACGATTGTGAAGCCATCGGGCTTGAGGGAGTTGACGTCAATGCCCAGCTGACGGGTTTTGGTCGAATCTCCGAGGAAGATTGGTATGCGATCCTTGGGGATTTGCTGGTCGTCGCTAAGGATGTCCAGCGTGGCGTCTGTGGCAAGTCGGATATGGTCCTGGAGTTCCTTGGCGGCGTATTGGACCATTTGAGGTGGATTTTTCGGGAGAACAATGACTGCTTTAGGAGCATGGTTTTGGACGATGGTCACGTTGGCGCATGCGGTGCAGCAGATCAGGCTGGCGGCAGTGAGCAGGGGGAGGTTTTTCATGGTGGTATCCTATTTATATTCGATGATGAGGGTGGGATAGCAATGTTTGTGTCCGGCGTAGAAGCCTTGTATGATTGTGCACCAGGCTTGACGATTGTCATTGACTTTGTCGCCTGCTTCGTCGTGGAGCCTGAACGTTGCGTATCCATAGTTTTTCTGGAGGCATGAATCGATGTAGCTTGTGACGTCAAATTGAATCAAGCCATCGTCGCCTTGCGGCGGATGGTTTTTGAGCGCCGCCGTTGAAGCCGTACCGCAAGGGACGATGTTGGTTTTCGCCAAGTCTGCGACCTTGAATGCGATTGGGTCGAAATCCATTCCGAAAAGGGACAATGTCCTGTCCTGGTTGTCTTTCTTGACAATGTACCAAAGGTAGAGCTTGAGCGTGGCTTTTTGGATCGTGGGCTTTTGATTGGGGAGGTAAAGCCCGCCGAGGTCAAAGCGCATCAGGATCCTGTCGTTCCTGGTGCAGTGATTGGCGTGTCCAGCGATAAGCCCGAGGTTCTTGATGCCGCCAATTTGAAAATCCACATGCATGCCGGAGGCGCAGTCCTCGGGATTTTGCAGGGGAACGACCAGCGTCCTTGCGGAGATCGCAAGGGCGGAAAGCATGGCAAGAGAAATGATTTTCATCATTGGGTGGCACTCCTTATAAAGTTTACAATGGGTTGAAGCAGGCGACTTGTCGCGCGCCGTCAGCGGTCATTTTGGGGACGTCGTTCCTGCAAGCCTCGGTGACGTGCGAGCAACGGTCGGCGAAGGCGCAGCCGCGAGGCAGGTTCAACAGGCTGGGGACTTGGCCGGGAATGTGAGGCAACTTGCCGGAGCCTTTCGCCAAGGCGGGAATCGAGTTCAAAAGACCCTGCGTGTAGGGGTGGCGAGGATGGGCGAAAATCTCCTTGACGGGACCGGATTCGACGACGCGGGAGGCGTACATCACCACCATGTCGTCGCACATTTCCCAGATGACTCCCATGTCGTGTGTGATCAGCAATAGCGATGCGTTGTTGTCCTTGATCTTGCGCATCAGGTCGAGGATCTGCGCCTGTATCGTGACGTCGAGCGCGGTGGTGGGTTCGTCCGCGATGACGAGTTTTGGTTGCATGATCATCGCCATTGCGATGACGACTCGCTGCCGCATGCCTCCGGACAACTCGTGCGGATAGGAGTCGAAGCGCTTTTCAGCATCGGGGATCCCGACCTTGCGGATCCAGTCAAGGCAAAGCTCCCTGACTTGCTCGGAAGATTGACGGGTATGCAAGTTGACGACTTCCGCCAATTGAT
>DBPZ01000085.1:3854-4361 GCA_002305655.1 Lentisphaeria bacterium UBA1407
AGGTCGATTCCGTCAAGTTCGATTTTTCCTGATTTGATAATGCCTGGAGGTTGTGGGATTAGCCTTGGGATGCTCATTGCGGAGACTGATTTTCCGCATCCTGATTCGCCGACGAGTCCAAGGGTTTTCCCGTCCTGAAGCGTAAAGGACACGTTGGTTGCGGCGTTGAGAATGCCGTCATCGGTGTTGAATTGGACGGTTAGGTCTTGGACGGAAAGCATGGTCGTTACTGGTTTTCTTGGATGGCCTTGAGCAGGGCTTGTGCGGCGAATTCTGGTTTTTCGTCCACGAGGATGCGCTTGCGGTCATTCTTCGGAACGGCGATTTTTGAGACTTTGGTCGGCGATCCCTGCAATCCTATGTCTGCCGGATCGAGATTCAAGGATTGAGCGTTTTCGATGATTGGGGCATGGTCGAGTGCGTTGATATAGTTGTCGATGCTCGGGAAGCCGGGTTCGTTGGCTTCCTTGAGGATGGTGAGCAGGGCGGGAGTCTTGACCTTCAGGA
>DBPZ01000074.1 GCA_002305655.1 Lentisphaeria bacterium UBA1407
CACGATAGGAATCAGCGTCACAACCATCGACTACTCCGCCTTCTCAGGTTGCACAGGGCTGACTACAGTCACGATACCAGACAGCATTAGAACAATCGGCGGCTCAGCCTTTCAAGGTTGCACAGGGCTTACGTCTGTCATGATTCCAGACAACGTGAAAAATATTGGGGGTAATGCGTTTGGCGGCTGTTCAAATCTGTTAAAAGTTACCTTGGCCGTGTCTCCAAACCAGTCATTTGGGGCAGGCATTTTTACCGGATGCAATAACATTACACGTGTTGACTTCCCTAATGGCGTACCTGCAGTGAACATAAACTTCGGCACATCATCTCCGAAAGTCTATGCCTCCAATGGTTACTACAACGGGTATCAACTAATCAACAGCGAAGTCGCTGAAATTGACGAGAAGAAGCTCACCGCTCCAACTGTTGCTGGCAAAATCGGCCAAGTGCTAATGGTTACGGCAAATGGCTATGAGTGGAAAAATATCCCTGGAGGGTATTCTTCCGCAATCGCCGATAATTTCCAGCTTCAGCCAGGCTGGAATCTCGTGTCGTTGCCCGATGCTGAACTCACTGACAGCTGCAAGAATGAGCTACTGAAAGCATATGACTTCTTTACGTTCAATGCCCAAAATGCTACCTATACACGTGTAAACGAATTACTGCCGCGAACCGCCTATTGGGTATTCGCGCGTAAAAAATGCACGGTTCATTTCACGGTGGTTGAATAGCCATACGCTCATCACTTAGCCTATGTGGAAGACTTCCCTATGAATGAAACGATATTTCCACCAGTACGGTTGGTATGTTCAACCGACAACGCGACTTTACCCATCACCGACTTGGGAACTTCCGATAGTTGCTCAAATCGACGGGCTTTCCGACGCCTGTCCAAGCTTGCGGCTTGACTTCTCCAGGGAGTTTCCAGGCATCGTATCCAGCTTCCACCAGTTCGGCCAATCCCGCCATCACACGGACCTGATTGCCAGGAACACCTTTCTTGTAGGTCCAGTTTGCTGGGAAGTCAACAATGTCGTCCACCGATTCCTGTGCGCCATTCATGCACAGGCAATGCGGCAGCGCTGCCTCCACACCGCACACGATGGCAGACGCATCGCCTTGCGCACCACGGATTGCGGCCTGCAGTTTTCGGTGCACCGATTGCTCGGGACTGCCGTATTCAATCACCTCGCCGGATTTCGTTTCAGCCCAGAATCTGCTTGGCTTGACCATATACCGAACAGTCGCATCATCGAACTCGAACACGAATTCGGGACCACGGAAACGCGGCACGGCATGGGTCGTATAGAACAGGATTTCCACGCTGTCGGTGGTCATCACCCTCAGCAAGCCGGTATCGTAGTTGGTGATAGGATTCGCACGGTACAATTCAGCCTGGACACTGGCAGGTGTCGCAGAACGATCGACCGCAGGACCAATGACGTACAACATGTTGTGGAGATAGTGCGCAGTCGCATTGTTCACCGGACTGTCAAGGATCCATTCGCCCGAGGCGCTCTTCATGCAACCAGCCCAATTGTTCCGACCGTAGTACGCATCGTTTCGAGGCCACAAGGCCAAAGTCTTCATTCGGCGAGGTGCGCCAAACTTGCCCGACAAAATGTCGGCCTTCAACGCTTGCATCTGCGGGCTGTACGACCATTGGTAGCCAATCGCCAGAAACGCACCGTTGCTCTTGTCGCGCGCTTCCTGCATGGCATAGGCCTGCTGGACAACGGCGCTGATCGGCTTTTCACACAGCACATTCGTACCATGGGACAAGGCTTCGCAAGACTGGGCGCAATGGAACTCGATCGGTGACGAAATAATCGCCAAATCAGCTTTGTTTTCTGCGTAGAAAGACGCCAAGTTGTCGTAGAACCCCATCCCAAGCGCCTTCAAATCCTTGAACTTCGGAGCCTTTTCCGCCAGGGGATCAACAACGCCAACGATCTCCCAGGGACGCTCGCCTTCCCACTTCATCAAGGCGTCAGCGTATTGACCGCCATAACCACCAATCCCGACCAGAACGATCCGAACCTTCATCAAATTGCCTCCTGCTATTCAATAACGATTGACTGGCGACGACAACACCAGCACATATAAGAAATGCTCACAAAGTACGATGCGGGCAAGCGACAGCGCGTACCCACAAACACATCCAGCAACGTGGTCTTCCCGCCAAAACCCATCCCGCCAATGCCAAGGCTATTGGCTTCCTCCAACAAGCGAACCTCCAACTCCGCCAATGCCGGCTCAGGACTGCGCTCGCCGATTTTCCGCAGTAATTGACGTTTGCTCTCCTCGTACCCCGTCGCCCGATCGCCACCGATCGCCACGCCCAAGATCCCAGGCGCGCAGCCTTGCCCCTGGGCGCGCAGAACTGCCGACAGCACGCAACGCCGCACCCCCTCCAGGTTCCTGCCTGCATCTAGCGAGCTGTCCGGCAGGCTGAACTGGATGCCCATATTCTCGCTTCCGCCACCCTTGAGCATCAGGGTCACCCTCGTCCCCCTTGCGTTCTCCAACTCGTGCCAATGAACGACAGGACTCCCGTTCCCAAGGTTGTTCCCCGTATTCCGACCGCTCAAGGTCTCAACGCAATTCTGACGCAAAACCCCGAGCCGAGTAGCTTCGCTTACTGCCCACTCGGCAGCTGATTGAAACGGCTTTCGACGAAAGCCCTCGGCGGCTTCGACAAAGAACATCAGAGTCCCGGTATCCTGGCAAATCGGAAGGCGACGCTCACGTGCAAGAGCTACATTGGCAAGCATCGTCTCGAAGGCTACTCGCTCGCCACTGTCCAACTCAGCCTTGTCGCGACCTCGAACCAAGGCGTCCTCGACGTCAGCCGGCAAGTCAACGCTGGTACGAATCACAAGGTCGAGCAACAGGCGTCGCAATTCCTCATTGTCCAAGGCCATCTCAAAGCGCCTCGCAAGCCACAGCCCCGCCATTGGTCAACGACTTCCTGGCAGCTTCCATCATCGCCAGCCCCTCAAAGGTCTGCTCCATGCTAACAGGAGCGTCCCCGCCAAGGAAAAACTCGCGGACACGCAACAGCAAATCGTAATACAAACGGCTGGAATCGACCTGGAAAGGAACAGCACGCCCCTTCGTCTGCATCCGACCGCCATAAGCCCACAAGCCACGGATCGACTCGATCAAGCCGCGACGGCCATCAGCGTACTCAACGCTCGTCACAATGCTAACGCCATTGTCAAGCGAATGCACACGTTGCGCACCACATCCCATTAACGCCTGAAGCATCTCGAAGCTGTGGACACCGTACCAAATCAACGAATCGCCGGCAGGCGCCTCGCCCATCGCGCCATAGCATGTCCCTATGATGATCGGATCCTCGCCCAAGCTTGCTTTCGCATTCAGCAATGCAGGCGAAAACGGCAAGCTCGAACCGGACCACACACGAACCTTGTGCTCACGAGCCAATTTCAGGATCTCGCGCCCTTCTTTGACATTGGACGCCAAGGGCTTGTCCAAAAACACAGGCTTGCCCAAGCCGCAGACGCGACGGAAGTATTCCAGGTGGTACGACGGATCGTTGATCTCAAGCATGATTGCATCGCAATCCGCGACTGCCTCGTCAAAATCCCCGGTCACCTTGACGCCCCACCCTTCAAGCTGGGCCTGGCGTGAATCCAATCCCGATTTCCCTTGGAACGGCGTCTCGAAACGCAAGCAGGTCACCGCTCGCATCCCGGAAACCTTCATGTCCTCAGGACAAGCCGGATCGTTCATCAACTTTGGCATCGCCACGCTATGACTCGTGTCAAGACCGATTATCGCCACCTTCAGTTCCGATTTCATCACCTTTGCCTCCATTAACGTTTACTTCAACACCCGCTTGCCCCGCCGATGACGCAGCGCTAAGCCGGGACATATGCTCAGCCCATTCAACGGGCAACATGTACTTCTTATTGTTGTTGCATTCCTTGCAACAGGGAACCACATTCCCCTTCCGCGTCAAACCGCCACGAATCAAGGGGACGATATGATCCAAAGTCAACTCCCGAGGCGGAACCCGACGCCCGCAATAATGGCACACGCCGCGGGCAATCTCATTCTTCCACCATTGGGATTTCCTAAGCTCACGCGCCTTCGCCTTCTCGCGACGAACCTGATCATCGTCAACGGTTTCAAAAAATCCATCCAGTTCCAAATGGTCGGAATCGGACAACAGCTCATCCAGGTTCGGATCATCCATGGGAATCACGTCCTGGATCACTTTGCCCTTGCGCTTCTCAGCATCACGACGCATCGGAAAACGACTCCTTGCTCATTCCCACTCGATGGTCGCTGGCGGCTTGCCGGTGATATCGTAAACAACACGGTTGATTCCATCGACCTCGCTGGTGATTCGTGCGGCCATCTTCTCCAAAAGCTCCCATGGCAAGCGGACGATTTCCGCCGTCATCGCGTCCACGCTGTTGATGGCGCGTATCGCAATGACGTAATCATAGCTCCTGCGGCCATTCTTGATTCCCGTTGACCTGACCGGAACGAAAACCGCGAGTGCCTGCCAGGTCTTGTGGTACCAGCCCGATTTGATCAGCTCCTCAGTCACAATCGCGTCTGCCCCGCGCAGCATCTCCAACGTATCGCGGGCAATGGCGCCCAGGTGACGTACGCCCAAGGAGGGGCCAGGGAAAGGATGACGGTCAATCATCTCAGAAGGCAAACCAAGCATGCGACCGACCTTGCGAACCTCGTCCTTGAAAAGACGATCCACAGGCTCAACCAACTTGAACTTCAAATCCTTCGGCAAGCCGCCGACATTGTGGTGGCTCTTGATTACCCCAGCAGGATTCCCGTCCAAGGGTATGCTCTCAAGGATGTCTGGGTAAATCGTCCCTTGCCCCAGGAACTCGGCATTGATCTTGCGAGCCGCTTCCGCAAAGACTTCGATGAATTCCTTGCCGATGATCTTGCGCTTCTGCTCAGGATCGTCAACCCCGGCCAACTTATCCAGAAAACGATCCGAGGCGTCAACATAGCGCAGATTCATCTTGAAGTTGCGCTGGAAAATGTCCTGTACCTTTTCTGGTTCGTTCTTGCGCAACAAGCCATTGTTCACAAATACGCAGGTCAAATGGTCGCCGATGGCCTTGTGGATCAATGCGGCAACAACAGATGAATCAACACCACCGGACAAGCCCAATACAACACGACCCTCCCCGACCTGCTCGCGAATGTCATTCACTGCCTCGTCAATGAACGTCTCCAAGTTCCAGCTGCATGTGCAACCGCACTCCTCCTTGCAAAAGGACACAAGCGCCGCCACTTCGGCAACGCCTGAGACAATCGCCGTCGGCAATCCCAGGCTGGAATAGCGTCCCAACTCCGCCAAGGGCTTCTCGTCATAGCACTCGATCAACCCAATTGGAGCCTCCGCTTCAATCCTCTCCACGGGGACGGTGTATGGCATCACCATCGTATAAATCCCGTTGTCTCGAATGCTTCTGGCCAGCTTTTGGATGTCTTCGTAACCATAATTGACCAATACCACGGTTTCAGGAGTCTGTTTCATCGAAAATCCTTTTAGTAAATCCTAAAGAAATGCAGTGCACGAAACTACAAATAACGCAGTTGCGTAATGTAATGGATTTTTCACAAAAACACAAATCATTTAAGGTTATGATTTTGCTTTGTTTTTGCGTGGAAGCGATTCAGGTTTCCGACAGTTCCCGAGCCCTGTTTCCCTTCAGGATTGCACTTGCGAGATAGCAGCACAGGAGAGTCGCCAACAGGTTGGCCGCAGCATAGTACTGGAGCGCCAGCGGCTTCACGAAAAACGAAATGGACAAGCTGGCGAAAAAGCCCGCCACGCCTCCGTACAGCAACCCGCGACCCGTGACTACTCGACTGAACATACCAAGCAAAACCATCCCCAGCAAAGGGCTCCCAAGGGCGTTCACAAACTTATTCACGACCACAAACAATCCCGAGGAAGCTTGGAACAACGGAATCATCAGCAAGGACAACAGAGTCACAGCAATACCTGTCACAAAAACCATCCATGAAGAACGTTCGCGAGATCCGCCAAAATCAACCACGTACGCGGCAACGCAGGAATTCAAACCGGAATCTATGCTCGACATCGTCGCGGCCATCAAGCCAGAGGCAACCAAGCCAGTAACACCGACGGGAAACGAACAAATCAACCGACCAAGGCTATCCAAGGGCTGAACCTTCCCGCTTCGAATCAATTCCAACATCCCAACCCCGTCAACACCGTGCGTATGGCACGCATGAGAAAAAACACACAAGCCAAGCAATGACAACAACGACAACGATATCACAGATACCCATGCATTCAACCATAAACCGCGACGGGCACTCGCAAGATCCCGGGCAGTGAAATAACGCTGCATCACAACCTGATCGGCGCCGTACCTCGACAAAAACGTAACCGATACGCCAATCAAAGCACTCCATAACGTCATTCGATGACGAGGATCCAGTGACAAATAATCAGGGTCAAAAGGCTTAAAGGGACGCAGGCAACCACCAGCGGCACTTTGCCGAATGACCTCAAAACCACCTTCCCAAAACGCAAGCGCGACTCCGAGCGCAATCCCACCGAACAACACGATAAACTGGGCTACATCAGTAAACATCACGGCACGCATGCCACCCCAAGTCGTGTACAACGTCGCAACAAGCCCGCATACCAATATCATCGCAACCAACGGAAACCACGTCAACGCCTGCATGATCTTCCCTGACGCATACAAAACAGTTGACATCCACACGAAACGCCAAACCAAAAACATCCCGCTTGCCAAAAAACGGACGCGACGGTCGTAGCGCAACTCGAAAAACTCGTACACGCTCGTGACGCGCAACCCCCAAAAATACGGAATCCACCAGCGGGAAATCGGATACGCCACAAGGAAAAACACAGGGAAAGAGGCAATCACATACAAGCCGTGGGCAAATACCTCGTTCGGTATCGAGACGTAGTTGATCGCACTGAAACTCGTCACCATCACCGACAAGCCAATCGGAATGAACCCCATCCCGCGACCCGCCAAAAAATAATCGTCCCTGCCACGACCGACACGGCCGGACAGCCAACCGATGATGACCATCAACAACAAATACAAAACCAATACGACGTAATCGAAAGGCAGCATCGAAGTAAACATCCTTACCGACGACGCGGTATTGCGTGAGTGATAATCTTCAAGTTGTTCTCAACCACACGCACCCCGCTCAACTTGCTCACAATCCTCTCTGCACGGTTGTGCACGCTGGGAGACATCGCCAGGCCACGCAAGATCACGCAGCCATCGTCGCAGTCAATCTCCAGGAAACGAATGTCAAGACGCTCTTTAAGTACGATTGCCTCCCCTACTTGACGTGCCAATGCCCGATCCCGAAGCACCTTCAGCCCATGGGCCTCCCGCTCCGGAGTCGAATAGATTTCCAGCGTCGCCTTCAACGTCGAAAGCATCTTGTTCAAGCTAAGCCTTGAGGTATTCATCACCAGGTCGTATTCGTGGTGCGCATACCAGTCGCGATTGAAATGGAAGAGGCAATACCCTGCCCTTTCCTTGTCGCTTCTCTTGATCAGTTCCCTTGCGGTCGCCTCCGAGAAGCCCTCCCACTCGCACAGGTTCGCCACTTTTGTCTCCTCCGAAGCCACGATTTTCACACGCAGGCAATTGGCGATATCCGAGAAGATGAAATTGGTGCCTCGTCCAATCAAAACCCTATTGCCCTCGCGCACTTCCTCGTAGAGGATGGTCTTCAGGCATTCAAGATAATAGTCCGGCTCTCCATGGAACAAAGTGTATATGAAGCCGGGCTTCTTCTCGTCATACTGGCGAAACATCTCCGAAGAAACTCCCTTTGCCTCCATCCGTTCGTTAATGGCCTCCTTGCCGATGAACACCATGCCCAGGCTGTCGCTGATCCACTTGATGTGTTCTTGAGACACTGAACCCATTTCTCTTGAGATGGTGATGATCGCCATGGTGACACCTCCTGCTTAATGGATGAATTACCGAACCAATACGCCACGCAAATCTAGCTGTAATATACAGCCAAAAGCAGGTAAAAGTCAAGGCGGCAAAAACGTATTTTCCCACTCAACAGCGACTATGCCTAGGACAGCCTCGTCTTGAAATTTTCGTACGAGAATGACTTGACCAAGGTAAATTCGTCACTTTCCCCATCGTATGTAGCGATTGAAGGCAGCGCCAATCCATTGAATGTATTGGTCTTGACCATGGAGTAGATGGCCATGTCCAGGAATTCAATCTTGTCTCCCGGTTGCGGCAAGGCATCGAAGGAATAGTCGCCGAAGACATCCCCTGCCAGGCAGGAGTGGCCTGCCAAGCGGCAGTCGAAGCGCTTTTCCCCTGGCAAGCCCGAATTCCTGACGGGTGGTCGATAGGGCATTTCGATGACATCGGGCGTATGTGCCGCGGCAGAAGCGTCCAATATCGCGATGGGACCGTCGTTGCAAACCACGTCCAGCACCGTCGCATACAGGGAGCCGGCATTCAGCGCAACCGCTTCGCCAGGCTCAAGATAAATCGTCTCAACCCCATATCGACGACGGAACTCCGTCACCAAACGCTCAAGCCGCTCAATGTCGTAGCCAGGACGAGTTATGTGGTGGCCACCACCAAAATTCACCCATTTCATGCTCGGAATGAATTCCCCAAACCGGGACTCGAAGGCAATCAGTGTCCTCTCCAACGCATCGGAATCCTGCTCGCACAACGTATGGAAGTGAAGCCCGTCAATCCCGCTCAGATCCTCGCCCTCAAAGTCAACGCGCCGGATCCCCAGGCGAGACTTGGGAGCGCAAGGCGAATAGATCTCGGCTACCGCCTCGGAATGCTCAGGATTAACGCGCAAGCCGCAGGATATCTTCCGAGGCGAAGACTCGACCAGCGGACGGAAGCGACGCCACTGGGAAAACGAATTGAACACCAAGCAGTCGACCAATTCAACCAACTCGCGGACGTCGGCTTCCGAATACGCCGCCGCAAAAGCGTGAACCTCTCCCCCGAACTCCTCGCGACCAAGGCGCGCCTCGTAAACAGAACTCGAACACACTCCGCGCAAATGACCGCGCATCAAAGGATACGTGCTGTACATCGAAAATGCCTTCTGGGCAAGCAGTATACGAGCGCCACAGCGGCGAGATACCCCGCCCAGCACCTCAAGATTCCGGCGCAAGGCAACCAAGTCGACGACAAAGCACGGAGTGCATACGCGTTCCGGGGACAAGCCTTCCATTAAGTTCCTCGTTGGCTAGCTAGGGTTCTCAGTAGAACACTTCCGTCCAGGGAAGGCCATGCATGTTGAGTCGTTCCATGAAGGGTTCCGGATCAAACTCTTCCATATTGAAGACGCCTTCGCCCTTCCAGGTACCAGTCGCAATCATCAGCGCTCCGATCATGGCGGGCACGCCTGTGGTATAGCTGATCGCCTGGGACTTGACTTCCCGATAGGCCTCTTCGTGGTCGCAGATATTGTAGATGTAGTACTGCCTCGGCTTTCCGTCCTTGGTTCCCTTGATCTTGCAGCCGATGCAGGTCTTGCCCTTGGTTGACGGGCCAAGGGAGGCGGGATCGGGCAACAAGGCCTTCAGGAACTGCAGCGGGATGATTTCCTGTCCGTTGTACATGACAGGATCGATTCGGGTCATGCCCACGTTCTGGAGCACTTCCAGGTGCTTCAGGTAGTTGTCCGAGAACGTCATCCAGAACCGCGCCTTCTTCAAGCCGCGCGGTTCAAGGAACTTGACCAACGACTCAAGCTCTTCGTGCCAGATCAAGTAGATCTTCTTCTCGCCAATCCCCTCGGGAAATTCCATGACGCGGGAAAATTCCATCGGCTTTGTTTCGATGAATTCTCCGTCCTTGTAGTATTTTCCATTGGCGGTGACTTCTCGGATATTGATTTCCGGATTGAAATTGGTTGCGAATGGATGTCCGTGGTCGCCGGCGTTGGCGTCGATGATATCCAGCTCTTCCATCGTATCGAAGTGCTTCTTCATTGCCCACGCGACAAAGACATTGGTAACTCCGGGATCGAAACCCGATCCCAGCAACGCCATCAAGCCCTTTTCCCTGAAGCGGTCATGGTACGCCCACTGCCAGGAGTACTCGAAGTGCGCCACTTCCGGCGGCTCGTAGTTTGCCGTGTCAACGTAGTGTACCCCGGCTTCAAGGCACGCTTCCATAATATGCAAGTCCTGGTACGGAAGAGCCACGTTGATCACAACGTCAGGCTTGAACGAACGCAACAATGCAACCAACTCGGGAACATTGTCCGCATCGACGCGCGCCGTCTCAATGGGACGAGGCAGCTGTGCGGCAATCGCCTTGCATTTCGATTCGGTACGGCTCGCAAGACAAATATCTGTGAAAACCTCGGGCACCTGAGCGCACTTGTGAGCTACGACAGCCCCTACGCCGCCAGCACCGATAATCATGACTCGTGCCATCTTTCTTCTCCTTGGGTTCAGTTCAACTTGTTTTCTACCGCTCGAAATAGGTATATCCGTTAATCCCCTTCTCAAAGGCTTCCATGATCTCGCGACGTTCGGCGGGAGTGATCAAGTGCTCGCGAACAGCACGTTCGGCCTTGCGCTTGAAGCTGTCGCGAAGCAGCTTCGGATCATACTCGACATATGACAAGACGTCGCCGACGGAATCCCCCTCGATCTCCTTCACAAACTCAAAATGACCATCCACAGGATCAATGGTGATTGAAACAACATTGGTGTCGCCAAGCAAATTATGCAAGTCGCCCAACGTCTCCTGATAGGCGCCAACCAGGAACGCGCCCAAGTAATACTCCTCGTTGTCATGCAAATCGTGCAACGGCAACGTATGGCGGACATCGTGGAGATCGACGAATTGCTCGATCTTTCCGTCGCAATCGCAGGTGATGTCAGACAGGATGCCTTCCCTGGTCGGGCGTTCCAGCAGCCTGTGGATTGGCATGATCGGGAAGATCTGCTTGATTGCCCAGGAGTCGGGCAGAGATTGGAAGACGGAAATATTGGCATAGTAGGTATCTGCCAGGACGCGATCCAGTCCCTCGAATTCGTCGGGAACATACTTCATTTTCTGGACGTGTCGATTGACCGCAACCATGATGTGCCAGAAGAGTCCTTCGACCAGTCCCCGTTCGCGCAGGGTAATCCGTCCGTTCCTGAACAGAATCCTGAGTTCGTCGCGGTAATAGATCGCATCGTGGAAGAACTCCTGAAGGTTTCTGGTATTGATGGTATTGTAGATATTCAAGAGTTCCTTGGTCATGTCGTTGGCGTCCTCCGGGAGTTCGGCGGACAATTCCGCAGGTTCGAACTTCGTCGCTTCAAGGATATTGAACAGGAGAACCGAGAAGTATGCGATGGTCGCCCTTCCCGATTCGGTGATCAGCGTGGGGTGCGCGATGCCCTTCGCGCTCAGCGTTTCGCCAACGGTTTCCACGATATCGACGCAGTACTCGTCGATCGTATAGTTTCTCGAGTGGTGGTAGTTGGTATGGGAGCCGTCATAGTCCACAGCCAGTCCACCGCCCAGGTCCAGGTAACCCATTTTGGCTCCTTCCTCAACAAGTCCCACATAAACCCGTGACGCTTCCAAGACACCTGCCCGGATATCGCGGATATTTGGGATCTGGGAACCGATGTGGTAATGGAGCAGCTGCAGGCAATCCAGCAAGCCCAACTCACGAAGCTTATCGACAACCCAGATTATTTCGGAAGTATTCAAGCCGAACACCGACCTGTCCCCTCCGGACTCGGTCCAATTCCCCGTTGCCCTGCTCGACAGCTTAATTCTCACTCCGATCCTCGGCTTGATCCCAAGCGCCTTGCTCCGCTCCGCGATCACATCAAGTTCGGAGAGCATCTCGATGACCAGGAAGCACTTCAACCCCAGCTTGTTGGCGTACAGCGCCAAGTCAATGAATTCCTCGTCCTTGTATCCATTGCAGACCAGGCACGCCTCGCGATCCTTCATCGTGCCCAGCGCGGCAATCAGTTCCGCCTTGCTGCCGGCCTCGAAGCCATGGTGGTATTCCAATCCGAACTTGGCGATGTCCTCGATCACCTGCTGTTGCTGGTTTACCTTGATGGGAAATACGCCCTTGTACACGCCTTGGTATCCGGCCTCCTTGATCGCCTTCCGGAAACTGGAATGCAGCAGCTTGATCCGCGACTCCAGGATGTTGCTGATCCGCAACAAGACGGGCATGTTCATACCCCGTTCCTTGATTCCATTCACAACGTCAAGCAAGCTCACCGAGCCTTTCGCGTTCCCAAACGGTGTAACTGCAAGTTCACCTTTCGCATTTATATCGAAATAACCGCAACCCCAATTGCCAACTCCATACAAATCCGCGGAATCCTGGCTGGACCATTGCTCCAAAGCCTCTTTCTTGATCGAAGTCGTCACATCAGTGCCCTCAATGATCGTGATGATAATACCGAAAATCAAACGCAAGGGAAAATACTGAATTTAATCGTATTTCCGGAAATATCAACTTGGGCATACCAACATGAACCCAAGCATCACCACCAGGAATGCCACGTTGAGCACCGTGAATATCAACAGGTAGCTCCAAGTCTTCTCAGGACAAACCCGGCGGTACTCGTTGAACGTGATCAGGGACGCAAGAGATGAAATCAACGTGCCGACGCCACCGATGTTCACGCCCACCAAAAGGTCCCGGTAGTTGTCCGTGAACTGAGCCAGCAGGATCGCACTAGGCACATTGCTGATGACCTGGCATGACAAGGTGCTTACGACCAGTGTGTTCTTTTCAAGCAAGCTCCCCAGGCACTCGCGGACGGCATCAATCCGGGACATGTTCCCCGAAAACACGAAAAACGCGGTGAAGGTCAACAGCAGCGGATAGTCAACCTTGCGCAACGCCTTGCGATCCATCGCCAGCAACGTGCCTAATATCACAATCAATCCATAGTAGTACGGAATGACACGAAAAACAATCACCACCGACAACGCGAACAGCACCAGGTACACTGTCATACGAACCGGATGCTTCTTGATCGGTGTGTACGTGATGCGCAATGGTTCGCTACGCACGCATAGACAACATAGCGTAATCAACCCAATCGCAAGGGCAAACGGAGGAAACATGATCTCCATAAACTCAATATTCCCAATATTGAATTTAGTGTACAAGTACAGATTTTGGGGATTGCCGAAGGGGGTCAACATTCCGCCCAAGTTTGCAGCGATGTTCTGCATGATGAAAGTAAACGCAATCAAACGCTCATTCCCAGTACTGGACAACGCATAATAGGCCAGAGGCAAAAACGTCAGAAGCGCCATGTCGTTCGCAATGAACATCGAACTGATGAACGTGATGAACGTAAGAGCCAATATGCACATCCGGGTCGTTCGGAAAAGCATCACGATCTTGTTTGCCAGCATCGTGAAAAACAAGATATTGCGCAAGACATTGACCACGGCAGGACACAAAACAAGCACGTCAGCGTCTTGAGGTCAAAGTACTCGAGCCAGGCACGATCTGGCGGAACCACAAACGACGTGGCAAAGGCGGCAATCAGCGCAATGCCCAGAACATGTTCCCCTTGAACAACGACCATCCGCGAATCAAGCAGGCTTTCATATCTCACCAAGTCTTCTTGCTATTGCTGCGCCTAACCTCGTCCTTGTCAAGGTGATAGACGTACCAGACCACACGCAAGTCGCAATTCCTCAACTTCTTGTCCGAGGAATCCTCCAGGCTGACAACGCGAAGCTTGCCGAAGTTGCCGTTGGAAGTCCTGAACAAGACGATCGTATCCTTCCGCAACGGATTGTTCTCCTTCGTGCAGCGAATCCCCTCCGGGCTGAAAGTCCAGCGTTGGATGGAAGAAACCGAAATCTGCCTGAATGGAGTCAAGTCGCCCTTGAAGATCACCGCTCCGCAACCGTTTCTCGGCTCCAGAACCCGGGTGTCTCCTTCCACTCGCCAGTAGAAATCCGCATCCTTTAGGTCGAAGTTTCCTTGCTGATTGGCATTGGTCTTCCAGATTACATGTCCCAGGGCAAATGTCGGCGCATTCAAGTCAGCATCCCAATGGGAATTGTGCGTGAGCGACGTTGTTCCTGTGGTATAGACCTCGTCTGACCAACTTGGCACCTCAGGTCTTTTTCCCCGTCTTGCCTCGAGCAGGAGCTGCAATCTCTTCGGGTCGCGGCACATGTCGAAAATGCTTTTTCCGTCTTCGTATTCCCATTTCACGTTCGCCCCTTCGGCAAGCAGCCAACGAACGGCAAAATCATCGTACTCATGCCGTATGACGTACGCCAGCGGCGTCTCCCGGTACGTGACGCCGTCCTCGACATGCTCGAACAACGAATTCACATCGACCCGCTTCTTCTTGATCCACTCCAGTATTTCAACACGGTTTATCGAGGACAATGCATACACTAAAAACAATGCGTACTCGCGATTACGCATTGACGGCGTTCGCCGTACCATTTCATGCAGCAACTCCTTCGGCATTTCGCTCCGCAATGCATAAACGAGCATCGCGGACATCTTGTCGTGCTCGCCAAGCGACTCCTTGTTAGCCTCGTACCATGCACGCAGTGCCTCCAACGCATACTTGCCACCGGATCTCTTATAGACGTCATTGCACAGCATCACGAGACCGGACTGGACGGCTCCATCATCGATGCGATCCCCCGAAAGCACATCAGGATCGGCGCCATGACGTAAAAGCAGCCTCAAAATCCCATGGGACCTCCTGCCATCGCTCAACACAACCTGCAATGGATACCTGAAATTTCCTCCCCCGCCAGGGCGCCAATCGGGATCGCATCCCGATTTCAACATGAACTCGACCACATCCTGGTGCCGCCTTGCACACGCCTGCTGCAACAGGCTCGCACCGGATTGAGAGGCCCAATCCAATTTCGCCCCTTGGGCAACCAAGTTTGACGCCGCATCCAAATTGCGTTTCCGCAACGCCAATTCAAGTTGTTCTTGCAGGCGCAACAGCTGTTGCTCATCCAGAACATTTTCCGCGCCCTCCTGCTCATCCAGCGCATTTTCCTGCTCAACCAACGCCAGCAACTCAAGGATTTCCTCTTCAACCTCTTCCTCCCATTCAGCCACCTCGTCCAATGCCTCACGAGCCAATTTTTCCTCCAGTTCAGGCCAACCACCATCAGCGGCGGCTTCCTGCTTTGGCGGAGCGGTCATGATGTCAAACTCGTCCTCAACCAAATCCTCATCCAAATCCAATTCGTCTTCGCGACGAGTTTCAGGCACGGGCACCGTAGCAACCGGCGACACGGCATCTTCCACCTCTTCAGGCTCTGCGACGGTCGCAGAAGCAGGCACAGAATCGGATGCAGGTGTTGGTTCAGGCGCAGGACCTTCATCTGTGCCGCTACCGCCGTGGGCAAGAACAAAGCCGATCCAAAAGGCAACGCATAAAGCCAAGGCAGCCAATATCAGCATCAACGCCAGGCGAAACTTGGATCCTTTTCCAGGAGCAGTTGCAGTTTTAACTCGTGGCTTGACGCCACCAGACAACAGCTCGCGAATCTTGCCACCGTCCAAACGACGAGACGGGTCAATCGATGACAGCGCAGACTGGACATCCGAAACCGTCTTCGCACCACCAACCCCCTCGACCAGGCGATGAACCAGCAAGCATGTGTCAGAACTCAAGTTCGGACGCAACTCCCATAACGGTTCAGGCTTGGGAACACCCGCCTCAACACCCCCGAGCATAAAGTACAACACACGACCCAAAGAACGCAAATCCCCAACAATTCCATCATCAGAACTGTCAGCGGAACCAGAAAACAACACATACCCAAACGTTATCTTCCCATCACTGCGCAAACACACGCTTCCGGGATCAAGACGACCATGGCACGCACCCAGTTCCTCGTAACGAGACAACTCCGACAATGCACCGCGGAAAATCAGCAGGCCACGAGCCTCGTTCATCACACCAGATTCGGAAACCAATGACTTGACACTCTGGCCTTCGGGAACATCGCAGATGATCAGGGAATCCAAGGCATTCTCACCACGCAAGACAGCATGTACGATCCCACCAGTGTCGAACAACCCCATCAAGCTCTCGCAACGAGCAAGGATCATCTCGACGACGGCCATGGGAGCAGATAGGCAAAAACAACTCAACAAGCACGAATTGCCGTCGCGACGATCACGCGCGCGATAAGTCTCGCCAACACCATCGCGACAATAGCACTCGGTCAGCAAATACGACTCGATTTTCTGACCTACGGCATAACGCCAACCTGCTTCCTGATTCTTCGACGACTCGCTCATCAGACCATCAGCTCCTTGATTACAAAAACTCCACGCCAACGCTGAACAACCAAGCATCCTTTCCACCACGCGATAACTTGAATTATCATGCTTGCGTTATATAATGTAATGGTCTATCCTTACTCTTGCTATCAATTATCAACACATCACCCACATTTTTCCTCACATGCCTCAGAAACAACTCACTTCGGAAAAAATTCTCAAGCAGGCAACAGAAATCCTGGACATCGAAATCGAAGGCCTCAACGCCATCAGAAACAACCTGGGCGAGCCATTCGCCAATTGCGTCCGGCTCTGCTTTGAAACCATTGCCAGGGGCGGCAAGCTCGTGGTCACGGGCGTCGGAAAAAGCGGGCACATCGGGCAGAAGATGTCCGCCACCCTGGCCTCCACGGGTTCCCGCGCCGTCTTCATGCACCCCGTCGAGGCGATGCACGGCGACCTGGGCGTCGTATCCCCGCAGGATACCGTCATCGCACTAAGCTACAGTGGCGAGACGGACGAACTCCTCGCCGTCATACCCGCCATCAAACGACTCAACATCGACGTGATCGCCATCACGGGAGTGGAAACGTCGCGCCTGGCGCAATGCTCCGACCTGGTGGTCCCGATGCCCGTCCCGCGGGAAGCATGTCCTTTCAACCTTGCGCCGACAACGACGACCACAGCGCTCACCGCACTCGGCGACGCCCTAGCCATGACCCTGCTCAACTGCAGGCATTTCCAGCTCAACGACTACGCAAAGCTGCACCCCGCAGGAGCGATCGGAAGATCGATCACGCTCAAGGTCAAGGATTTCATGAGAACCGGCGAACACGCCGCCAAAGTCGCGCCCGGGACATCCGTCAGGGACGCCCTGCTCGCCATGACTGCCGCACGATGCGGGGCAGTAGCAATCGTTGACAGCCAAAACATGCTCCTCGGCATCTTCACTGACGGAGACTTCAGAAGGCAAATCACCAAGTCAACAGAGGTCATCGACGCCAAGATCGAGGACGTGATGACGCAGAATCCCATCACCATCAATGAAAATTCGATGGCCGTCGAAATCATGAAACTTCTGGAAAAACGCAAGATCGACGACATCCTGGCTGTTGATGACGAAGGGCACTTCGCAGGCCTGGTTGACATCCAGGACCTGCCCAAATTCAAGGTGATGTAAATGTTTTCCGACAAGCTTCCCCATATCAACCACACGGCTGAATTTTGCGTGGTGGGCGGTGGCTTGGCCGGATTGGCCGCCGCCGTCGCAGCCGCCAGGCACGGTACCAACACCATCCTCATCCACGACAGGCCCGTGCTAGGAGGAAACGCATCCTCGGAATGCCGAATGTGGATCTCAGGAGCGCGAAACGACGTCCACGAAACGGGAATCGTCGAAGAACTCAAGCTGGAAAACAACTACCGGAACCCCGAGCTCAATTGGCATATCTGGGATACGATCCTCTACGAAATCGCACACTTCCAGCCTAACCTCACAGTCCTCATGAACGCATCGGCGTGCAATGTGACGATGGACAAAAACACCATCAAAACAGTCGACGCATGGCAAACGACAACGCAAACCTGGCACCATGTCAGCGCAAAAACATTCGCGGATTGCTCGGGAGACTCAATCCTGGCACCACTGACAGGCGCGGATTTCAGAATCGGGCGAGAAGCAAGGGCGGAATTCAAAGAAGACATCCAACCGGAACAGGCTGACAACAAGACGATGGGACTCAGCTGCCTGATCCAAGTGCGGGAACTCACCAGAAAAACAACCTTCATCCCGCCGAAGTGGGCTAACAAATACCTCACTGACGAGGATCTGCCAAACCGTGGACACGCTTTCAGGGGACTCAACAACTTCTGGTGGATCGAACTCGGAGGCGAAGACGACTCCATACACGATACGGAAATCATTACAAAGAAACTCCTCGCGGCGGCGCTCGGGGTCTGGGACCATATCAAAAACCACGGCGACCACGGAGCAGACAACTGGGCGCTGGACTGGATCGGCTTCCTGCCTGGAAAACGAGAATCAAGGCGATACCTGGGAGACCATATCCTCACACAAAACGACATCCGCGCAGAAGGACGCTTCCACGATGTCGTCGCATACGGAGGCTGGACAATGGACGACCACCATCCGGGCGGATTGAACTTCAAAGGACAACCAACGATCTTCCACCCCGCCCCATCGCCCTACGGCATCCCGTTCAGATGCCTCTACTCAAGGAATGTCGGCAACCTGCTCGTCGCAGGACGGAACATCTCGGTGACCCACGCGGCCTTGAGCTCAACGCGAGTGATGGGCACATGCGCAATCCTAGGACAAGCCGCAGGAACAGCAGCAGCCATAGCAACCAAGTACAATTGCACCCCGAGGGACGTGGCAAAAAACCACATCGAAGAACTGCAGGACATCCTGCTTGACGACGATTGCTTCATCCCGGGACTGACGCGAAAAATCCCCGCGGCAACAAAAAACGCAACGATTACAGCTTCAGAAGGCAATCCGGAAGTGCTCATCAACGGCTGCGACAGACCCATGGACGGACACGACAACGCATGGTCCGCCAAACCAAAGGCATGGGTCAAAATCGACTTCAAGCAAGAAACCCATATCACCAAAGTCAGGATCGTATTCGACTCCGACCTCAACCGAAAAGGACAGGGAGATTGCGGGCACTTCGAAGAGCGCAACCTCCTCTCAAACTACCCACTCAACCAACCGATAAGACCAGTGCCAAAAACACTCGTCAAGAAATTCTCAGTCCTCGCCCAGCTCAAGGATCAATCCTGGACAACGATACACGAGGAAAATCACGCGCACCAAAGGCTGGTCGCAATCAATGTCGACGTCAGCTGCACCGCCATAAAACTCGTCCTCCACGAAACTTGGGGTGACGAACTCTGCAAACTCTTCGCTTTCCAGGCCTCCTGACCAGCCAGAAAAGACTAGAACATGTCTGAAATCTCACTCTACAACAGAGCCACGAAGCAACTTGAAACTGAAATCGTACTCGGCGACGCATTCGTCAAACTCGCCTACGAAACACCGGCAAAACACATCCTCTCGTGGCCAATGTTCGCACACGCCACCGTCTCAAGGATCCTGGGATGGTATGCAAACACAAATTGCTCAAAAAATCGCATACAAAAAACCGTCCGGGATTTGAACATCGACATGGACGATTTCATCATCCCAGAACAAGGATTCACTTCGTTCAACGATTTCTTCGCGCGCAAAATCAAACCGGATGCAAGAACGTTTTATGGCGATGAAAGCATCATTGCCTCGCCTGCTGATTGCAGGATGACAGCTTGGCAAAAGCTTGACGGAAACACGTGCATCCCAGTCAAGGGAGCAAACTTCACACTCGACAAGTTGCTCGGACCCAATCGCCGAAACACAGCAGAACAATTCGAAAACGGATCCCTCTGCGTCTGCAGGCTGTGCCCTGCCGACTACCACAGATACCACTACCCAGCCAATGGGAAAACAATCGAGACATGGCCAATAAAAGGTAAATACCACTCCGTCAATCCAATCGCATTGAGGCAGAACCTCGATGTGTTCACAACAAACTACAGAACGGTTTCCATGCTCGAACTCGACTCTTGCGGCACTGTTGCCTACATCGAAGTCGGCGCTTTCGGAGTCGCATCAATCATCCAAACGCACAGCGAACCCAATTTCAGGAAAGGCGACGAAAAAGGATACTTCGCATTTGGAGGATCAACGATCATCATGGTCTTCCAAAACAACAGAATCCAATTTGACCAGGACATCATCGAGTACTCGAAGCAAGGCATCGAAACAAGAATCCTCGCAGGAAACCAAATCGCAACCATTCAATAATAACCCCAAAATCCAGGCAAGCACATGCGTTCAATCATTCCCATCCTGATGTCGGCAGGACTAGCCTGCTCCGCACAAGTCAAGCCACTTCTTGAACAACTCAAGGACATTGCAGTCAAGGACAACATGCAGGTTTATAACATCTGCGAAATCAAGGACGGCGTCAGCAGGACGATCAGCATAACTCCTTCGTCAAACTGCCATAACACCTACTCGGTCGCAAAGGCGTTCGTGGTCACGGCCATCGGTATCCTTGACGACAGGGATTACTTTGACGTGGACGACCCAATTTATCCGTTCATCATCGACTTCCTCCCAAAAGACCACTCCCCGAACTGGAGGAAAATCAAGATTTCGGACGTGATGACCCATCGGTGTGGTTTCCCCCGTGGATTCCTCGATATCGATGCGCAAAATGCAACCAAATGGTCATCGACGGACTACCTTAGCCTCATACTCCAACTTCCAATCCCGGACAACTTCAGGGACAACGCTTCATACAGCGATGGTGCGTTCTACCTCCTGTCAAGGCTTGTCACAGAAACCATTGACCAGAAACTCGACGATTTCCTCGCCAAAGAACTCCTCGTGCCACTCCAATTCCGCGAATTCGCCTTCTCGAAATGCCCCCAAGGCTATCCAATCGGAGCAACGGGAATGTACATCACAACCGAAGACATGGCAAAACTCGGACAACTCTACCTGCAAGGAGGAGTCTACGACGGCAAACGCTACCTCTCCAAGCGATTCGTTGACAAGGTCCTGGCACGCGGCTTCGAATTCCACGGCAACCCCAAGGACGGATACGCCAAAGGCGGAATGGCTGGGCAATACCTCCACTTCAATCCGCGAACCAACAGGGTGATCGCAATCCACTCATGGAACGCAGACATCAAAAAGCTGATGGAATGCGTCGCAAAATTCGATTGACACCTCCGATCATCGTCGATCGCATCAAAAGAAAAAGCCGAGGGCTTTCGGGCAACTCCCCAAAAAGCCGGCGGCTTTTCTGTTACTTTGTAACGAGCCAGCTATTACTTACTGCTTTGCGTCCTTCCTGAAACCGAACTTGTTCATCGAACCATCGCGAGGATAGGACTGGACGTGGCCATCGACGTGAACAACATTGATCAGGCCGTTATGAGTCCATACGCAGCGGCGATCGCCCGTGCCTACACGATGGTCAATATTCTGCCAATTCCAAGAACTGACGTGATTTCCTTCCGTGGCAAATCCAACATACGATGGCTGGACAACACTGGACAATGCAAAGGGCCATGCAATCAAATGCTCCACATGCATGATCGTACAGCCTTTATACTTGTCGGGAAGACCAGGATTCAATTCATCCGCGTTCTCGTAGTTGTGGAATCCCCACCAGCCATAGCTCGTCGGAACATCGCGGGACGGGCAAATCATCGCCTTTGCTGATCCACCCATGTATCCCCAGAACAAGACCTGCGGCGACTTGTTCGTGTTGCCGGGAGGATAGTTAGTCGTGTTCCAAGTATTGCCGTCGCCGTCTGCCTTGCCCCAGCCGAACAGCTTGTCTTCGTTATCACCCAGGTACATCGCAAAAGCAAGCCCATATTGCTTGTAGTTGCTGATGCAACTTGTCTGCCGCGCCTTTTCACGCGCCTTCGTCAATGCGGGCAACAGCATTGCAGCCAAAATGGCGATGATAGCAATGACGACCAGCAACTCAATCAGCGTAAACTTCAGCATTTTCTTCATTTCGTGTCTCCTTATCAAAAAACAAGAACATGAACGAACAAGATCCCCAAAAAACCATAGTCCTGAATCCGTGAATTACCACCGA
>DBPZ01000004.1 GCA_002305655.1 Lentisphaeria bacterium UBA1407
TACGAGCACCCCGGGTGCCCATACCTAGCTTTGCCGATTGACGGGTGTCATGGCTTCAACTGCTTTTTTTAGGGTAAAGCCACCAGATTTCAAGGATGTGTGCTATTCGCATTTTTTGAAAACCCATGACCTCAAAAATTTTACGAATAAATAGTAGATTTTGCTACATGATTGTAGTGCCTTGTAAAGGCGCTACGGAAGGCTGATGCATTTCAATTCATCAACATGGCGAACGGAATGCTGAATTATGCCCTGCCCGCCATAGCACAACGGACAGAGGTGGATGAATTTTTTCCTTGGTTTCGTGTTGGTTTTGGACAAAAAAAGCCCCGCGTCCCAAAAGCGGAACGCGGGGCAAATCAGCAGCGTTTGCTATCAGTACTTGATTTCGATCCTGGAATTCTTGTCGATCGATTCTTGTTCAGCCATAATGATCTTGAACGAATCATATACGGAGTCGAAATCCTGGTACTTGTCAGGCTTGACTCCATTCTTGACGCAATCGATGAAGTACTTGATTGCCTGATGCCATCCAGTTGGGAGTCCCTGGTCGTCGATTTCCGGTGTTTCAACGGTTCCGTCAGTCCAATAGATCTTGTAGTCTTCCGGCGACAGTTTGAGGGTTGCCTTTTCGCACCAGATTTGGAAGGTCATTTCAAAGGGTGTGTTGACGGCCGCGCCCCATGTGCCTTCTGCGGAGACCAGGACATCGTCGTCAAAGTGATAGGTTGTAATCACATGGTCAACGGCGTCTTTGGAAACGAAGCCGGTCAGGCCAACGGACGTGACGGCCTTCGGACGGCCGAAGAAATATCTGATGGCATCCGAGTCATGGAGGTGCATATCCAAGAGCGCGCCACCAGACAATTCATCGGTCATGTACCAATTTTGCCAGTTGTTTCCATCGACGTTGGGGCTGATTCGATGGAAGTTCGCCGCCCTCATTTTCCCGTACTTTCCTGCGGTCAAGCCTTCGTAGGCATGCCGGTAGGCGGGCCATGCCCGGACGCACATGCCCACGTTGAAAAACTTGTCCGAAGCCTTGACGGCCGCGGCGATTTCCTTGGCCTGGGCCAGATTCCGGCAAAGCGGCTTTTCGGAATAGACATGCTTTCCTGCTGCCAATGCCGCCAGGATCAGATCCTTGTGCCAAGGCGTGGGAACGCAAATGTCAACCACGTCAATCTCTGGATTCTTGATCAGCTCAAAACCCGTCTCGTACTTCTTGATGTTTGTGAAATCCAGAGGGATCGAATTGTCATCGTTTCCGATGTTCCCCTTCACCGCCGAAATATTACCCGTAAGCTTGACGGGATCGACGTCTGCAACGGCGATAACTTGTGCATTTGGAACGCAATCGCGGTAAATCCTGAAATGCGTCGTTCCCATAAATCCCAAACCAATGATTCCGATTTTGACCTTGGACATTGCTGTTGCTCCTTTTTTTTGGTTTCTACTAACGATTTGCTTCTGGCCTATGTCGATGATAGTTGTATTATAAAAATCCGGCTTGGATTTTCAAGCAATCCCTTTATTCACTCGTCTTTTTTTGCCACCTGTTGCTTCAATTGACCGCAAGCGGCTTGGATCCCCTTTCCCTTTCTCATTCTCAGCGTCGCCTGGACGGCTCGCTTTTCCAATGAGCCCAGGAGTTTCTCGCATTTTTCCGGTGGTGGCGGTGCGAACATGGGGTTATCTGAGTTGCATGGAATCAGATTGACTTTTGCGTGGCAATCGTGTGCCAAATCCGCCAATTGTTGCGCGTGTTCATTCGAGGCATTGAGATTATCGACGAGGACATATTCAAGCGTCGCCATTCGCCCTGTTCTTTCGCGATAGTCATTGATGGCCTCCTTGATATCATCCAGCTTTGCGCGATGTGGAGGCGGGATGATCTTGGCTCTCAATTCGTCATTTGCGGCATGGATTGAAACTGCGAGGTTCCACGGTTTTCCCTGGTCGGCGAGTAGTCGGATGCCCTTTGGGATTCCGCTTGTGGAGACGGTCACATGCCGCGCTCCCAATCCAAGCCCGTCCGGAGACGTGATTTGGTTCAATGCCTCCACGAGATTCTTGAAATTATGCAAAGGTTCCCCCATTCCCATGACGACCACATTGGTCACGAGTTCGCCGATTTCCTTGCTTGCCAAGACGACTTGATCGACGATTTCAGCAGGCGTCAGATTTCTTTTGAAGCCTTGTTTTCCCGTTGCGCAGAAGACGCAATGAACCTTGCATCCCACCTGGGTGCTGATGCAGACGGTATTGCGCTTTGGCGCCCGAATCAACACGGTTTCAATCGTATTGCCATCCCTCAGCTGCGAGAGCCACTTGACGGTCTTGTCGTCGTCTTCCTGACGTGAAACCACCTCCAGTGAAAAGGGCAGGAATTCCGTGCTCAACTCTTCCCGGAGGACCTTGGGCAAATTCTTCATTTCATCATAGGATGTTGCAAATTTCCCATAGATCCATTCATAGATTTGCTTTTGCCTGAATGCAGGTTGGCCTTGCTTGTCAAGCCAATCCGCCAATGTCCTATAATCCAGTTCCTTGAGATGAATCATCTTGTGTCCTTCAGTGGCTATTTGACAGTTCCCCGATAGACGAGAAGCTGCTTGGGTACGTATTCCGGATCGTCCTTGAACATTGAACGCCTCACAAATTTGATAAAGGGAATCGAATCAGATTTGATGACCTCGACTTTTCGCTTCATGGACATGTCAACAGGATTCGAGACAGGAGTCCATTGCCGAGTTGGCACCGCAGGAACCCGCGAACTCAAGACGTATACCGGATCCTTCGTTCCAGGCAAGTCCACAAGTGGATTGTTAACACGAACAACACGCTTGCCAAGATAGAACGTCTCGACCAAGCACAGGAAATTGAAATCCTTGTTGGGCAGGTAGTAAATCTCGCTGGCATTGTCCTCGCGCATCTTCTTTTGCAGCGAATTCACCACGCCGATTCTCGCTTCGGATGAGACATCCGGGGACGTGTACTTCGTCAATTCCAGTCCTGCCAATCGCCTGTCCGAATGAGTCCAGCAATCCCAGCTGTGAATCGTGCAAATGCAAATGACCCTGACCCCGCAAATGCACCAGAGTATGCTGCTCCGAAACGTTATTTTGCTCGCTTTCCGCAAAACAACGAACCAGACCGCATAAATCGTCAACGTCAAGAACAAGCACATGCCCGCACAATGACCCACCCACCTGTATGGAGAAAGCTCAACCTCAATCTCAACAATGCCGGTCGCTATCGTCAACCACACTATCAATGCCAATGAACCAATTATGCAAATCGACCAGGCGACAACACGCATGATCCGATTCAAGATGTGTTGGTATCGACGAAGCACAATCTCAAAATGAACCCCGATTAAAATCGCTACAGGACCGAGAACGGGAAGCAATTGCAATGCCTTCGTCCCGGGAAACAGCCATAGCACAATGACAATGGACCAGACTATCGTACGAAATAGCAAACATGCAGGCTGATTGCGCTCAAATTGACGCAACGCGATGCAAAACGGCGACCATATCATTAAACTCCATGCACCTAAATACAATATCCCCTTCCAAGGAAATAGGATCAAATGGGTAAGGTAATTCTCCGGATGAGAACGTGGCACGAAACCCGACTCAACACTCCATGACAAAAAAGGCTGGTCAGGAGTGATGAAAAGCCAAATGCATATCACCAATGCCAAAATCAAGGACGACAATAAATGAGGAGGCATCTGCATCCGACGCAACGACGTCAAGGGACGACGCATGAAGACCATCGGAACATAAAACCAAAACAGCGCCTTGCCACCTACGGACAATATCGCCAAAAATACAAGAAAATGAGCCACCCCCCAGGCTAATCCCCAACGCTTCTGCTCAAATCCAAAGTGAAACCATGAATACCAGGCAGCACATAAGAAAAACGACATCACAAACTCGGATTGAGCACGGCTTCCAGCGGTGAAACTCGCCACGCTTGTCAATACGACAGCAGCGCTGATCCAACCGGCAAAGGCACTCTGCATGCGACGGGCGATCAATCCGCACAATAACGCCAAGCCCCATACCGCCAGAGCAGACGGCAAGCGCAACGAGAAAACAGTTGGCGCCTGAAAACCAGAACAAATCACCACTAGCCAGGGATACATCGGGAATGCCTTGATCGGATGACCATAGACATGCGTCTTCAGATACTGGCCGGTCGCTACCATGTCACGAGCCATCGCAGCATTCAGCGCCTCGTCGCTCGCACGCAATTCGGGCAACGTCAAGGCACTCAAATAGAGAACTATTGCCATGAATACAAGCAATAGCACACTGCGCCTGGATGGTTGACGTTCTATGTAAAGCATTAACCCGCCGCCTGTCGTTCGTTCCCTTTCTTTAGGTAAACTACTAAAATATTGGTTTTTCCAGCAAATGCAATATTTCACCCGCGACCCAAAACAAGAATTTTCCGAAGCGACCAAGCAGTCATCACTGCTGCGGCACTCTCGCCCTCTATTTTCACATGGTGCAAATCAAGTACGAGCACCCCGGGTGCTCGTACTTAAGGCGGTCTTGTTATGAAGTGGTGGAAATGTGGGTGTTACTCTTGGTCGCTTGGCTTTATTCCGTCGGCATATAGGCGATGCAATGAATTTCGATGCAGGCCAAGTTTTGCGGCGGCGGCCGATTGGTTTCCGTTGGATTCATCCAGGGCGCGCTTGATCAGTTTTTTCTGGAGAAGCTCAACGGCTTCCTTGAGGCAATCCCCTCCCAGTTCCAGCTGATCCACGAATTGCTGGAGCGGATCGATCGTGCTCAAAGGCGATTTCAGGTTTGGCAGGCAATCCACGGTAATGGTGTTGGATTTTGCCTCCTGGGCGGCTTGGATGATCACGCTTCGCAATTCCCTGACATTTCCCGGCCAAGTGTAATTTTCCAGGAACTTGACGGCACTGTCGTCCAGCGCCAGCTTGTAGTTGTCCTGCTGGAGGAAGTATGCCGCCAGTTCGGGGATGTCCTTGACGTGCTCCCGCAACGAAGGGGTGACGACATTTAGGACGGAAATCCTGTAGAAAAGATCGGCCCTGAAGGTTTTCATTTGGATTGCCTCCTTCAGGTTTTTGTTGGTTGCCGCCACGATTCTCACATTGACGGAAGCTTGTTCGGTATCTCCCAGGCGTTCCACGGTTTTTTGATCGAGGAACCTAAGGAGCCTCGTTTGGGCCGCAAGCGAGAGTTCGCCGATTTCATCGAGGAAGAGAGTACCGTCATCGGCAGCCTGGCACCAACCGATTCTGTCTTCTAATGCCCCGGTAAAAGCGCCCTTCCGATGTCCGAAAAGCTGGCTTTCCATCAAAGCTTCAGGAATCGCGCCGCAATTGACGGCAATAAACGGCCCCTTTGCCCTCGAGCTTCGAGCATGGATCATCCGCGCCGCCAATTCCTTGCCCGTGCCAGTTTCGCCGCAAATCAGGACAGGATCGTCCAATTGAGCGTACTTGATTAGCTTCTTGAACAAGTCCTGCATCGCATTCGAAGAGCCGATGAAACCATCCTCGGGCTTGGCTTGGCGAGATTCGGCAGCACTGCCATGGCTGGCAAAGGATTGCGAGACCAACTTCTCGGCCAACTGCATATCCAAGGGCTTGGTCAGGTAATCCGACGCTCCTGCCGACATCGCCTTGGAAATGATTTCCAGGGAGCCGTATGCAGTCATGACAATCACGGGGCGCCCTGGATTGACCTGAAGGAGCCTGGGAAGCAGATCCAATCCATCGGCATCGCCCAGCTTGACGTCAAGGAAGGTCAATCCCGGCTTGACATCGGAAGCGATGGCAAGTGCCTGGTCAACCGTTCCAACGGCGTGAACCACATATCCGCGACGCTCGAAGAATTTCCTGAACGCGAGGCAGATAGAGGCTTCATCGTCGACCACTAGGATTTGATTGCCCTTGATTGTCATCGTGTAAGAATCAGTGTTGACTTAGTTTTTGCGTTGTGTTGCGTTACGGATTGGTCAGGCCAGGTGACGATCACCTGGACATCGCCTTGATAGCTGCCCAATCCAAATGTGAACACGGGATCGCTTTGTTGTCCGAAAGACGAGGAACCTGCGGAATTGATCGCGGTTTGGGTCAGTTGATTCGCCTTGACGGCAATGATTGCTCCGATTGCGGTTCCTTTCTTGGAGGAATTGAGCTTGACCTTGATCCAATTCCGGGCATTGATCACATCGTTTCCCAGGTTTTTATACAAGTCGAGCTTGGGTGTTCCATTGAGTTCATCGCGTCCTGCGGCGACAAGGTCAATCAATCCGTCATTATCCAGGTCTGCCCAAGCCGCGGTATAGGAATCGAGCTTATGGATTCCGGCTTCGCTAGCCACGTCTGAAAAGAGCGTTCCTTCATGGTTGACGAAAAGCTTGGCTTTTGCGTAAATCAGATTGTAGATTTGCGGCACATAGGCATCAGGATAGCCATCCAGATTGGGGTCTGCCACGGCAACCCCAGACCAAAGCTCGTCTCCACGGTATATTCCGCGCCCACCGATGGGTTCCAAGGGGATTCCCAAATCCTTTCGCCAATCTGTGAAAAATCCATTCTTGTTATGGAAGATCGCCGAATCGTCGCAATGGTATCCCCGGACATCGAAACCAAGCTTATTCTTGGTTGTTACTCCCACGTACTTATGGACCAGGTTCGAGACCCAGAGGTCCAATTGCCCGTCGCCGTCCAAGTCAAAAAATGCGGCTCCGATGCTGTGTCCGAATCGATATCCGTAGTATTTCGCGGTATTCCTGTCATAGAACATTTTTGTGTTGTATCGTCCGCGGACGCCCCGCTGCCGCGCTTCGTCAAAAAAACTCCCATTCTTTCGATTGATCCAGAGGAAATTGGGTTGCAATCTGTAGTTTGCGACGAAGATATCCTGGTAGCCGTCCTGGTTCACGTCATGGATCAGGATTGAACGGGCATAAGTCGCCTTGTTGATCCGCGCTGTTTTGGCGCATTCCCGGAATGCGAGCCCCTGGTCATTGAGCCAGAGTTGCAATGGGTAGTATTCTGGATTGCCATCGTTCCAGTCTTCTGTCATTCCGATGACAAGATCCGGAAATCCATTGTTGTCCAGATCGCCCGCCGCCAAGGTCAAGGCCTTGCGATGAGGCGCGAATCCGACGAGCTTGGCAATATCCGTAAAGGTGAGGTCGCCATTGTTCCTGTAGATATGTCCGCGGGTCGTGACGATATCCGTCCAGCCATCGTTGTCGATATCCACGGCCAATGCAGGTCCATGTGACTTGATTCCCGCCTGCTCAGTGATGTCCTTGAGCATGATTTGACCATCAGCTGATTGGTTGAGGAAGAGGCGACTTCCTGCAATCAGGAGGTCTGGCAAGCCGTCGTTGTTGACATCCAGGACATTGACGTAGTTTGCGTTGAGGCCTTTAGGCAGGACGTTATCCAATCGCTTGAAAACCGGCACCTGGGGGCGTTCCTTTGGTAGCGAAGCGGGTTTTCGATCCTGGGTCTGGTTGGTTGTGGATGCGCACCCACCCCACAGAAAAGCCAATAGCAAAATGAAAATCAGACGTGGCATAGTTCCTGGAAAAAAGAAATGGATGAAAACGATTTGAACAATTTTTATCATAGCCTAAAACCTTGAAATAACAAGATGAACGCACTTGTTTTTACTGTCCAAAACAATATGGTAGTTTTTTGCCATCAAGCACGATTTCAGCAGCGGCAAAAGAACAATGCTGGAGGACAAAGGAGACGAGACGAAATGACAAGCAAACTGATCAAGGCATTGATATTGACGACCGTATTGTGCTACGGACAGAAGAATTGGCTCGAGAACCCAAGCCTGAAAGCGCAGCCCGATGGCTCAATTCCAGGCTGGACCGCCTATCGCGGCACGAGTGGCGCACCCATGCACGTGGACTACGAAAACAAAATATCCGGAAAAAACTCCGTCTGGGGAGAATACTACAAGGGAAAAGTCCCGGAAGGAAGAGAGGCAGGGCTGAAAACACCCGCCCAATTTGATGTGTTGACCGAAAACTACTTCCCGTTCGGGATCATGCAAGATGTCACATTCGAAAAGCCTACCATGGAAGCAGTCACGTTTGGAGGATGGAGCAAAGCGGAAAACGTCAAGTCCATACGCCAGTACTGCATCTATTTGGATGTGGAATACGACGACGGCACCTTCGATTGGGGAAGACAAGCCAACTGGGCAGCTGGAACACACGAGTGGCAACACGCCCTGGGACTTTTCTGGCCTAAAAAACCAGTCAAGAAAATTAGCTTCTTCGCCTTTATCAGGCACGATGCCGAAGGCAAAGCATGGTTTGACGACATGGAGCTCTTCAGGGAACCACCAGATGTCCATGTGACTGGATTCTCAACAAATACACTTGCGCCACTCCATATGGACGGCATGCAACTCCAGTGGGGATTCTTTAAAAATGGAATCTCCTGCACAGCTAAACTCCTCGATGAAAAGCAAAACATCATCGCAGAAGAATCCTGGAACTCAAGAACCATCAAATGGAACGTGCCTAACGCAAAAGGAGCTAAAATATGCGCGATTACCGCCAACGACGGAAAAGTCGAACGGACATTCCAGCATGAAATCTCATTCCGTTTCGATCTGCCAGTCAATCCCGTCAAATCTGGTTATCGGATTTGGGTCGAGGACTCGATGGTGAACGTAAGCCCGCTGACCTACCCCACCCAGGATGCGAGCTCCACCATCGAAGTCGAACTGGCCCGAGGCGAACGCGAGAGCGCACAGCTGCTTGTGACCGCCTCGAACCAAGCCGCCCTGGAACGGGTCAATGTCACGATATCTCCTTTGCACCATGCATCGGGCAAGGAGTTGTCGGGTCTTGCCAAGTGGGAACGGGTCGCCTACTTGACCCGCGTTGAGCCTTACGCACGGCATCCCAACGGCATCCAGGAAGGCCAGATCTGGCTACCGGATCCGTTGCTCCCGCCACGGGAATTCACCGTCCCGAAAAATGCGACCCAAGGAGTTTGGCTCACGTTCTTCGCCGATAGAGACGCGCTTCCCGGAGACTACACTGGGGAAGTCGTCGTCACGATTGACGGCAAAGCACAATCCGTCCCAATCAAGCTCACCGCGTTCGATTTCGCACTCCCGGAAACCTTCAGCTACCCGACCGCCTTCAGCATCATGGATGGGTGGCTTTTCAATGCTTACCCCGATGGCGACAAGAACGCACGCCGAAGGCAAGCATGGGACGTGATGCTAGACCATCGGCTCAACCCGGACGACATCTCGCGAACCGAGCCACCGCGAATCGAAGACCTCCTCCATGCGCAAAAACGCGGAATGAACAGGTTCAATGTCCTCAACATGGTCCCGAAACCGAAAGGCAACCCACTCTGGGTATGCTGGTCCCCAGTCAAAGACTATACCCCGGAACTCTTCCAGGAATTCAAAACCAGGCTTGACCCATACGTCCAGCAACTCAGAAAACATAACCTCACACAATACGCCTATGTCTATGGATTCGATGAACGATCAGACGAATTCTATCCGACAATCGCAAAAGTCCACCAATTCATCAAGGAAAACTACCCCGATATCGCCTTCTTCACAACATCGAAAATGTACGGCTCGCTCAAAAAAGACCCAACAAGAACCGATTGCTATGCCAATGACTGGTACTGCCCGTTGACGACGAACTACAACGACGAACTTTCAGAAACACTGCGAAAAAAAGGACATCAGGTCTGGTGGTACACTTGCGGAGCACCATGGCATCCCGACATCAATTTTGCAAGCGTAGAATATCCTTTCATCGAAGCACGATTGATCGCTTGGCTCGGATACCAGCACAAAGTCGATGGATTCCTCTTCTGGCATGTCAATCTCTGGAAGGGACCGTACAGATTCGATGAAACAACATGCTACCAACCCGATTTCCAATGGTCAAATATTACAGGAACAATCGGTGATGGACAATTCCTCTACCCGGGAATCGACGGCGTACTCCCTTCCATTCGACTCGCAAACCTCAGGGATGGAAGCGAAGACTACGACTACCTGACCCTGCTTGGCGAATCCGCAAGATCGCTCTGCGACCAGCTCGCACAACCAGGCTCGGTCAGAAACTTTACAAGAGACCACCGGAAACTAAGGCAACTCAGACGTGACATGGCACAAAAACTCACACAAAAATAGCTACGCGCCTTGAGTACAGGCACCCCAGGTGCTCGTACCTAAAAGTCGTTATCGCTTACAACAACTTTTTTACTTGACATCCCGTTGTATAGATGTTAAATGAACCATGACAAAGGAGCCTGTGCCGATGAAAACAAGAACATTACGGCAAATACTGAGTAGGCAAAAGATGCATCTGCTGCTGCCGATGCTTTTCTTATGCCTGCTTTGCGGCTGCCGTTCCACTGACTCTTTCAACCTAGTCGATGAACCCCATGACTTTTCCGACCTAGTCGATGAATCGGAAACAACAGCTGATGGCGCTTTAATCAGAAGAAAGTACAAGGGAAAAGTCATGTACTTCACTGAAAAATTACTTTCCGAAGACAAGTCGATATGTGTTTCAAGCATTTATTGCGGTTATGGAACTGAACCGCACATGGTCAGGGCTAGAATCTATTTAGAACGGAAAAAAGTGGAATACAAATTTGGCGACCATCAATACTTCGAGGATGAGTATGTTAGTTTTAGGCAGGAATGCATCACCTCGGCCAATGCAATGGTTCTTATGTTGGAAACCAGGGATGAGAATGGGGAATTGGTCAAGGCGGGATACATAAGCCAATGGGAATCCGCAGAATACTTTGACAAATTTTGCAAGGAAAATAGACTTGGAAACCGTTAAAAAATCACCGATTTCGTACTCAAAATGCACGTGACATGCCCCTTTTTGGTGGGGTTGCAGTCAGCCCTGCAAAGGCGCGACATACCCTTAGCTGGCGAGAAGCAAAAAATCATCCACCTTCGCGCTTTGCGCTACGGCGGACAAGCCGACGGACGGGGCATTAATAATTCATAATTCAGCATTCAGCATTCTAGGTCTGGGACATTGGCGTTGGAACTGAGGGCGAAAGATTTTTCGCCCCTACATCAAAACCGGCGGAGATGATGCCCTTACTGCCGTTTTTTGCATCAATAATTCATCTTGATGTTCATGGATTGCACATTGGCGGTCACGGGTCTGCTATGGGAATCGAATTTTGGATTTCCCGTCATTTCCCGTGTCACTCCCATGAAGAGTTCGCTTTTCATGCCCTGGATTTGGATCGAGCCATCCTCGGTCAGTGTAATGATGGCGTGGATTGGGTCGTTGTACATCACGGTGTTGCAAGCGAGCCTCCATCGATCCAGGACTTCGCGCGGATAGCATTCGTGCTTATTATTGACCCATTCGTAGTTTGCCGAGTTCAGCTCGAAATAGACCACGTCATCCAGGATGCGAATGAAGTCCCTGTGATAGTGCCCATTGATGCACATGCGGACCTTGCCGGGACATTTGGCGTTTGCGGCATTGATGATCGCCTTCACGTCATCCTGGTTTTGGACGCCGTTGTTTTCGCGTTCAAAGCTTTCGTGGCTGAAGAGAATGCAGGGGAACGGCGAATGGTTGATCGTATCCGCAAGCCATTCCAGCTGCTCGGGCGGAACCCAATCCCGCAAGGCGTTGTGCTTGTAGTAGTTGCTGGACGAATAGTGGATGTACTCACCATCCAATTTGTAGTAGTTGGGATCGACGATGACAAACCGGAATCCGTTCTGGTCGAAGTAGTAGTGCCCTGATTCCATTCTGTAGCATTCCAGGGTGACCTCGTGGGAATTGCCATCGTCGTCGTGATTGCCGATGGTATGATACGTCGGGATCTTGAAGTCGTTGTAGTGGTTGACGTAGTCGATGCACTTTTGCGGCGTATGGGTGAAGTCGCCGAGATGGATGATCATATCGACCTGTTCTTGTTCCGCATGATCCAGGATTTGGTCAAGCCAATCCCAGGAATCCCTTGGGAAGACGCCAGGGTAGTAGTGGATGTCGGCAAACGCGCAAAACTTGATTGTATTCATGGTCGATTACTTGAAGAGTTCCATCAGCGCATCGGCGAATAGTTTCATTCCGAGTGTATTCGGGTGGTTGATCGCGTTCATCATGAGGCTGGAGTGCGGGATTCCCTGCCTCCAGAGTCGTCCGTACCTCAGGGAAGCGTCAGCCAAGGCGACCTGGTTTTCCTGCGCAAATTTCCGCAATGCGTGGACATAGGCTCTTGGATCCTCATCGATGTTCTTCTCGGAATTGAGTCCCATCCAATCTGGTCTTACGTAATGCGGCGTCAGGATGATCCATTCGGCGCCGATTTCCTTGAAATCCTTGAGGAATCGACCGTACTGGCGATCGACCTTCTCCTGGTTGAAGCCGGAGTCGTTGACAAATTCCGATACGATCAAGTCTGGCTTTTGGCCCAGTACCTTTTCCTGGTAGTTATAGTTGCTTCCTGGGGGTTCTGCCAGGTATGAATCCGTGTTTCTGCCGCCCCAGGCTTCTGTTACCAGCTCGATATTTGCGCGGGGATAACGGGCCTTGAGCCTAGTGACAAATTGGTTTTGCCAGCGATTCTTTTCCCAATCAGGCACAAATGTACCGACCGTCACGCTGTCGCCCCACGCCAGGATCTTGATTGGCTCTCCGCTTTCCAGCTTTTTGATGGTTTTCGGTAAGAGCTTATGCGCGGGATTTGGTCCGCTCAATTCCTTTTCTGGGTATTCGTTTTCCAGGATTGGGAAGAGATTTTCGTCCGTCAGCTTCTTGATATCCCCTTTTAGCCAGATATTTGCGAGTCTTGTATCGCCGTCTTGCAGTTCTGCCTGCTCGGGATTTGCCGGATGGGGGATGCCCAGGCGTACGGCATAGTCGCCTGATTTCGTCAGAACGATGGCGTCAATCCGCAATTTCACGTAGATGTAGTCCGCAAAGAAGGGTTGATTCGGCTGGATTCGACCATCGGGGAGTCGTCCCACCGTCGCCCAATCCGGCGTCAATTGGTAGTCCTTGCCATCTTCGAAGATGACGGCGTCCGCCTTATCCGAGCTTTTGATCACCAGGGTTTCTGGCTTGAGCGCATACCTTGTCGTGCATTCTTGCGCCTTGACTCCTTGCAATGCGGTTCCACGCGTCCAACCGCCGCCGGCAGCTCGGTAATCCGCCATCCGGTCGTAGCGTTCATTCTTCACCGTAAATGGGGAGGGTTGGCTGATGTCAACAACGCCCAACTTGCCCTTGTACTCAACCTGAACTTTCCAGTCGCCAACCAGCGTCAATTTTTCGGGTTGGGCCAGAAGTGCGATTGACGACATCATCATCAGAAGCGACAGTTGTTTCATGGTTGTTTTTCTGCCTGGTTATTTTTGGGGTTTCAGGGCTTCCAGAAGGAATGTGATTTCCTGTTTCAGCTTGTTTCTTGGGACAACTCTGTCAACAAAGCCATGTTCCAAGAGAAATTCTGCCGTTTGGAATCCCGGTGGCAATTCGGATTGTGTTGTATTCTTGATGACCCTAGGTCCTGCGAAGCAGATCATCGCCTGTGGCTCAGCAAGGATAATGTCACCCAATGATGCGAAGCTTGCCGTAACTCCCCCAGTTGTCGGGTTGGTCAGGAGTGCAATGAAGGGGAGTCCTGCCTCGTCATGCCGCATCAATGCCGCCGATGTCTTTGCCATTTGCATCAGGCTCAACGCTCCTTCCTGCATTCTCGCGCCACCACTGGCGGTCACAATTATCAGGGGACGGCGGGTCGAAGTCGCCAATTCAATGATTCGCGTGATCTTTTCACCGACGGCGGATCCCATGCTGGCCCCCATAAACCGGAAATCCATCACCGCAATGCAGATTTCGTGTCCGCCAATCTTTCCAGTGCCGCAAACGACTGCTTCGTCAAGACCAGTCTTGCGACGAGTCTCAACAAGCTTCTGGGCATAACTCTCGTCATTCCCGAAATTCAGGAAGTCCGTTGATCTCAAAGTTGCATCTGTTTCCTGGAATGTACCGAAGTCAACCAACAACGCTATCCGCTGATCAACGATGAGCGGGTGGTGAAATCCACAGTGGGGACAAACCTGGAAATAGCAATCCAATGTCTGCTGCGACAATTCGGCGCTGCAATTCTTGCATTCCACCTTCGTACCCACAGGAATGTCAGAGGTGACGGGTTCCACGGAAAACGAAACTTTCAATTTTTCTTTCTGTTGCATTATTGAGGATCCTCTTGGTTTTAACTTGACTACAAATCACGCGCTATTGTCGCAACGCAAACTGACGATGCGCCGCTGGAAAGCAACTTCTCGGTCGCCGCGGCCAGCGTCGATCCCGTCGTCATGACATCGTCCACAAGCAATATGCGCTTTCCCTTCAGGGAAAATGGACACTTGAAATCTTCTTTTCGAATATTGACCTTTCGTTGTTTAAGATTCATGCTCGCCTGATGCTTCGTTCGACTCCACCTGACCAGGCGGAATTTTCCCACAGGCAACTTCAATTGTTTTCCCATCAATTCCGCGATGATTGCAGCCTGATTGTAGCCACGCTTACAATATCGGAACAGATTCAACGGGACTGGAATAATCATATCGATGTCTTGGCCATTTCCGTACTTTCTCCAGGCTTCAGCCAGATGGGTTGCGAAAAATGGACCGAAGCATGTCTCCTTGCGATACTTGAACTGATGGATCCAATGCCGGATCTTCCCCTCGAAGGGAAAGGCGGATACCGCAAAGGACCAGGGACGCTTGCCTGACATCAACTGGCATTCACGACACTCCTCAAGCATTCCGACATTCGGACCTCCGCATTGCGGACAACGACGCTCAGGCAACGTACCGCAACCCTCCAAGCATGACTCGCATACCTCCTCGCCAACGCCAAGTACAACCTCGCCACAGCTAGGACATAGGCGAGGAGCCAAAAACGACAGCAAGCCCGATGCTATTCCACAAGACATACACTCCTTTTGCTTAAACTATACTCCACGACTCAACAATACTATGCAGTGAGCTTCCAACGCCTCGCCTCGACCCAAGGAATCAAGCTTTTCGTGCGTCTTCGACTTCACGGACACGCATTCAGCCGATATCCCTAACAGCCCTGCAAGAGAACTGACAAGAGCATCGCGATGGGGAGACAATTTCGGCTCCTCTGTCACGATCGTGCAATCTATATTGACCACAGACCAACGGCGAACACGCTCGTCAGACAAAACCCGACCCAGCAAGTCCTTGCTGTCAGCGCCTGCCCAACGAGGATCGCGATCCGAAAACCACATTCCAATGTCACCCAATGACAAGGCGCCCAGGATCGCGTCCGTCACCGCGTGCAGCAACGCATCGCCATCCGAATGCCCCAGCAAGCCATGGGATGACGGAATCCTTATTCCGCCCAGCCAAAGCTCACGCCCCTCCACCAGACGGTGAATATCGTATCCCTGACCAATCCGAAACTCCATCCGAACAAACCCTCAATTCACCGCAATTCTCAAGGCTTGCTTTCAGCAACAGCCGCCACAATCTGGCTTGCAATGTCATGGGCTGCCTGCTTCAATGCCGCCTGCAACAGAACATCACGGTCGTGCATCTGCGGAATATCGCCCTGCCCAATCAGCCGAAGCTCAATGGCAGGAGTCTCAGGACGCGGCTGGATCCCAGCAGTATACCCGCGAAGCACCGCAGTCAACTCAATTCGATTCAAAACACTCTGGTACGCTTCGTCGTCATTATCGCGACTGTACTTGTCTCGTACCTCAGCACGTGCAATCGATACATTGCGGATACTGACAAGTTCAATGTCCAAGTCCAAGCCCGATTGACCTTCCTTCATCCCAAAGCGTATGCCGGGAGATGAAACGACCTGCTCGCGCAAGCTCATGTTCAACATGCGTTGAAGGTCAGGCTCGCGGGTCTTGTTCACGATATGGATGTCATTCAACGCAATGCGACCAGACGGATTGCCCAAATGATAACAACCCGCGCAGGACAACATAACTATGGCAACTATCACTAAATTACGCATCTGAACTCGATTCCACTTGGGTTTGCTCTGTTCTTGCCACAGCCCTATCCTAATTGCCAGCCGCAACATTGCCTGCTTGGCGAACCGTCGGAGCATTGAGACGACTACTTTGAACACCACCTGCGGGGCGGGATACCGCTTGAGACAAGCCGGATGACTTCACATTGCCGTTGGATTGCGACTTTCCCTGATCCAGGGCATTGGGCTTGCCTGGCGCTGGCGCCTCATTCGTCGGCTTGTCAAGTCGACTTTTCTTTTCTTGGATTCGCTTCAGCAGGATTTCCTTTTCCTTTTGGACATGGATCAGTCTTTCATTCAATCGCTTGTCATCGTGATTATCCGTCTCTTGTTTTGGCGCGTCTTGTTGTTCGGGCTGGGTTCCCCTGGTTTTAACTTCAGGCTTATTCTCCAGGAGTTTAAGTTCTCGCAATTCTTCTTGCTTACGTTCTTCTTCCTTGCGTTGCTTTTCCAGTTCTTTTTGTTTCTTCCTCTGGATTTCGCGTTGTTTTTTCAGTTCTTTTTCCTGCTCTTTCTGGCGTTGCCTTTCGAGTTTTTTCTGTTGTTTTTCGAATTCTTTTCTTTGTTTTTCCTCTCTTTCCCTGAGTTCTTCCTGAGCTTTTTGGAGCTTTATCCGTTCTTTTTCCTGTTGTTTTTTAGCTTCTTCGAGTTCTGCCCTTCGTTTTTCCTCGGCCTTTTGTTTTTCTTCGGCTTCCTTCTTCAGCTGTTTTTCGCGTTTTTTATTTTCCTCGTCCTTGATTTGCTGTTGCCTTGCCTCTTCCTTCAGTTTTTCCTTTTCGGCTTTTCTGAGTTCCTTTTCGGCTTTTTCCTTAGCTTCAGCGACACGTTTTCGTTCGTCTTCCCGTTCCTTTTCGGCTTTTGCGCTAGCTTTAGCCTCGTCTTTCCGTTTGTCTTCCTGATCCTTTGGCGGTGGCGGAAGCGGCTTCTCGGGCACATCTGCAATTGGACTCTTCATTGCTTCTTCGCGCTCAATTTCCACCAGGTGGCGGTTTTTCTTCAAAAGCTTCTGCGCCTCACGAGACGCCTTGGTGTCAGGATACTTCTTGATGACGTCATACATATATCGACGTGCCGACCTGGGACGCAAGTGCGCCGGCTTCAAGTAGAATTCTCCTTGGGTCAGCAGACGCCTCGCCTCCTCTTCCCCGGCATCGCGCAAAAGCTTCCTCAACTCTTTGTTTTTCTTGTGGTTCGGATCGCTCTCAATAACAATCGTCGCCTCGCGTACAGCAGCACGCAACTTCGAGCCATCGCCGTCACCTTGCAGGCTGATCTTCAATAGCAACAACGCCAAGTCTGCCCGTACATCAAGATTGCGGCTGTCCTGACGCAACAACGCCTGATACACCAATACCGCCTCTTCTAGGCGTCCCACCTCAACCAACAACTCGGCCAAGCGAAGACGATCGCCCAATGTCACCTGAACAGCAGGTGCCTCGCGTATCACCAACTCGTAGATCTTGATGCCTGTTTCCTCGTCGCTAATCCCCAAAAACGTCCCGTCACCATTGACAAACCACTCAGCCAACTTGCGAAGCTGAGCAACCACGTGCTCATAGGGAACGTACAACGGATAGTTCTCAAGGAGAAACGTGTACTCCTCCAAGGCACGATGCCCCTTCTTCGCCTGCATCATGCAATCCGCAGACCTCAACAAATATGCCGCTGAACGAGCGCGGTTCTTCTCGATTTGAGCCATCTTCTTGTAAATTTTCGATGCCTTGACGTAATCCTCGCGTACCATCGCATTCTGAGCATCAACTTTCATCTGGCGCAAACGTTCGAACAACGCAAAACCGGATAGCTCGTCACTGTCGTTGCAGTACGACACAATGTTCAACAGCAACAGGAAACACAAAACACTGCGAAAAAAACTGATATTGGAGGACTTTTTCATGGGTATTCGTTGTTAAGATGATTAGCGTATTTACAAAAGAATGTTAAAATACAATGTCAAGAGGAATTATCCAAATTTTACCAATGATAAAAATCAAGTTTGTAATCTGTTTCAAGTGGGTTTTCAGCATTAGGAGGAACATCGATGAAACATGGGATTATCTGTTCAATGACCCAGGATCGCTTTGGGTATTTCGGGTGGCCGTCGATCGCCAAGCAGGATGACGGGACTCTTGTCGTCGCAGCCTCTGGATATCGCAACGAACATGTCTGCCCTTGGGGACGTACCGTCATCTGCAAAAGCAAGGACGAAGGACGGACCTGGACAATCCCGCAAGTTGTCAACAACACTTCGCTGGACGACCGAGATGCAGGTATCATCTCATTGGGTGGACAACGACTCGCCATCACTTGGTTCACATCAAACACATACTACTATTTCAACAGTAAAAAAGACCAGAAAACCGGACAATGGGCCGATGGATACAAGGAAATGGGTGTCGTGATGGATACCTGGACCGATAGTCAAATCAACAAGGACATCGGCTCGTGGATCCGAGTCAGCCCGGACGGAGAATACTGGGGAGAACCGATGAAGGCGCCAGTCAATACGCCACACGGATTCATCGTGCTCAAAGATGGATCCTGGCTGTACCTGGGAAAAAAATGGGACATTGAAATAGCAGGACTCAAAACGCTGCATAGGCACAACGCCCCGATCCAAGCCGCGATCTCAAAGGACCAAGGAGCAACCTGGGAACTCCTGGGCATGGTTCACTGCCCCGAAGGAATCATCTACGACCAATGCCACGAACCGCACGTCATCCAGCTCAAGGACGGTTCCCTCCTGGGTTCCGTGCGCGTACACAACAAGTTCTCGGTGATGCTTACACGCTCTGCAGACGGCGGCAAGACCTGGTCCGTGATGGAACCATTCGTCGCCTCGGGCTCCCCGCCGCATTTCCTCAGGCATTCCACTGGCGCAATCATCTGTGTCTATGGATACCGCGAACAACCCTTCGGGCAACGGGCAAAAGTCTCCAAGGACGAAGGACGGACCTGGTCGGACGAAATCATCCTTAGGGACGATGGACCTTCAGGAGACCTGGGATACCCGGCATCTGTCGAACTCGCAAACGGCGATATCATGACAATCTACTACCAACAGGAAAAACCAGGGGCAAAATGCTCGCTCCTTTGGACAAGATGGAGCCTATAAATCACTATGGCCAAAACAAAATCGACCCTTCACGAACCAGCACGGGAACTTGAAATCCTGGGAACCTATGACGTCGTCGTCGTCGGAGGCGGCATCGCAGGAGTCGCAGCGGCACTGGCGGCCGCCAGAACAGGCGCAAAAACATGCCTGTTGGAAAAATTCTGCGCCTTGGGCGGGTTGGCGACCATCGGCAACGTGATCATCTATCTTCCCCTGTGCGATGGCCGGGGCCGCCAGGTCTCGGCAGGAATTTGCGAGGAATTGATTCGACTCTCCGTTGACGATGAACCGAACTCGCGGCCGGCACTGCAAATAGGTCCCATCCCGGAATGCTGGTCATCGCCAACGGGTTCCTTGGAAGAACGTACCAAGAACAGATACAGGACAGGCTACAACCCAGTGACCTTTATGGCTAAACTGGAACAATTGCTGATCAAAAACAAGGTCAAACTCTACTACGACACTCGATTCTGCACCGTTCTGAAGGAAGGCAACGCCATCAAGGCAGTCGTCGTCGAATCAAAAGGCGGGCGCCAAGCCTTGCTGACGAACGCCGTCGTCGATGCCTCCGGCGATGCCGACGTTGCAAAGGCCTCAGGTGACAAGACGGTCTCGATCGGCGGCAACGCCCGTTGCGGCTGGTACTACCTTGTCGAAAACGGGACCGTCAAGCTCAGGCCCTGGTCGCAACGCTTTTCGGCAACACGATCCTTTCCTGAAAACGGACGGACTTTCCGCGGCGACAGCGCCGAGCACGTGACCCAGCAGGTCATCCAGTCACGCCACCTCCAAATGCAAGACCTGGAAGCACGGAAAGCAGCAAATCCAGATTCGGACATCTATCCAATCATGACCACCACGATGCCGACTCATCGCATGACCAGGCGCATCGCAGGCAAGGTCACGCTCCGGGAATCCGATGACCATCGCTGGTTTGACGATACCCTGGGAATGACCGGGGACTGGCGAAAGCCAGGACCGATTTTCTGCCTCCCGCTCAGATGCATGGCGGCACCAACGACACCTAACCTGATCACCGCAGGACGATGCATCTCGTCCATCGGAGATACCTGGGACGTCACCAGGGTCATTCCTACTTGCGCAGTGACTGGAGAAGCCGCAGGAACGGCGGCAGCTTTCCTCGCACTTGACCAAAATGCATACGATTTCAAAGACCTCGACATCAAATCGCTGCAAAATTTCCTACGGAAAAAGGGCGTCATCATCGATAAAAAACTCCTGAAAACCACCTAAAAATACGCCATGGACATAAACAGACGCGACTTCCTCAAGACCACCGCCATCACGGCTGGCATCTTGGCGCTGAACCCCAATCAGCTCCTTGCCGAGCCCGTGCCACTTCCCGACGATGTCCAGAAGATCCCGCTTCCGAGTTGGGTCGAACCAAAGATCCAGGAGACTTTCACACGTTTCAAAGCCTGGAAAGGGCAGGACGAAACCGTCGTCTTCCCCATTGTCACCGATATCCACTCCGGGCTGCAGCATTTCTCCAACCCAGTCAACTACAATGACCCCAAAATCCATATTTTATACGCGCAACGGGCTGCAAATGTCTTCAATGCCGATTTCATGGCTGACCTGGGTGACAATGGAATGGACCGAAACACCCGTTGGGCTGACGTCCAGATGGAACACGGACTCAATAGGCTTGACGCCAATGTCAAAATCTACCGTGGCTTCCCGAAGCCCGTCCTCTTCTGCGTGGGCAACCACGACTTGGGCAACAGCATCTTCCATATTCCCGCACGAAAGTTCGGCGAACTCTTCACGGGCCTGATGATCAAGAAAGGATTCAAGTTCACCACAGGACCCAATCTGGACTATGGATTCTATGACGTTCCGCAAAAACCATTGAGGATCTTCTTCCTGAACTCCAGCGAAACGCTCCCGAGAGTCGCCTATGGTTTCGAGAAAAACCAGCTCCAGTTCCTTATCCGGCACTTGCAAGACCTGCCGGAAGGCTACGCAACGCTCATACTGACGCACTTCTGCCTGCATCCAACGATCGGACGATGGGTTCCAGATACAGGAAGATGGCAACCACAGCTCATTCCAACACTTCGGATAATCCTCGAAGACTTCAAGAAGTGCGCAAAAGGTGAAGACCAGGGGCTGAAATGGGACTTCTCCCACAATCAAAGCAACAAAATCATCGGTTGCATCTCAGGAGATAGCCACTTCGATTGCGAAGCCGTACTTAACGAGATAACCTACGTCATCACTCAAAGCTACGGAACAGTCTCGCAAAAACATCTCCCCAAAACACCGCCAACCACATACCTCCCATTCACGAGAACCAACGAAATGCTCGTCGACATGGTCGCCATAAAACTCAACAGGCAGGAAATGAAATTCTTCCGTATCGGCATTGGCGGCGAACAAAGAGACAGAACGTTCAAATACTAACATGGGATTCACAAGCAATGTACACAAAATCACAATCATTGACGATTTTCGAGTTTGGCAGCAGGTTCTTCGTCGGGTGCAACTATTGGTCTAGCCACGCTGGCACGAACATGTGGCGCGATTGGAGACCCGAAGAGGTCGAAGCCGATCTCAAGGCGCTTTCTGAAAATGGCGTCCAGGTGCTCAGGGTTTTCCCGAGATGGGATGATTTCCAACCGCTTGTCATGCATCGCGCCGGTGGATCATCATACCGGGAATTGAGAATGGGCGAAGATCCCCTGCCGGATACCTACTTCGGCAAGGCAGGCGTGGACGAAGAGATGATTCGCCGCCTCAGGACATTCGTCGATCTGGCGAACAAGTACAACCTCCAGCTCATCGTCTGCATGATCACCGGCTGGATGTCGGGACGCATGTTGAGTCCAACCGCCTTTGACCGCTTCAATCTGCTCACGGATCCGTTTGTCCTACGTTGGCAAGTCAGGTTGACGCATATCCTCGTTCGTGAATTCAAGGATGCGCCGGCAATCGTCGCCTGGGACCTTGGCAACGAATGCAATTGCATGGGCAGTCGTCAAGGACCAAGCCAGATGTGGGCGTGGTCAAATGCCATCGCAGGCGCAATCCGATTGGAAGACCCAACGCGCCCCGTGGTCTCGGGCATGCACGGCTTGGGCGTTGACCCCGAATCTAACACATCCATCGTCGACCAAGCCGAAACGACGGATGTTCTCTGCACCCACCCGTACCCTGTGTTCACCCCGCACTCGAAGGTCGATCGCGTCAATACGATCCGCAATGCCTTCCACGCCGCGTGTGAAACGCAATTGTACTCGGATATCGGGAATGCCCCAGCCTTCGTCGAAGAGGCAGGCAGCCTGGGACCTGGCGCGTCATCGGAACAAGTCGCCGCGAACTACCTGCACAACATGCTTTGGAACAGCTATGCCCATGGATGCCTCGGATTGCTCTGGTGGTGCGGGCACGACCAAACCTTGCTCAACCAGACGCCGTACGACTGGTGCGGAATGGAAAGGCACCTGGGACTGCTAAGGACGGATCGCACACCGAAGGCAACCATGAACGTGCTCGGAAAATTCGGCCGGATGGTTGAAAATGTCCGCTTGCCGCGTCATCGTCAAGATGCTGTCTGCCTGCTGACGGAAAGCCAGGACCAATGGGGAGTCGCCTACATGACCTACATCCTGGCAAAACAAGCAGGATTTGACATCAAGTTCCAATACGCCAACAACGCGCTGATCCCTGCCGACATCTACCTGATGCCATCGATCAACGGATACAACGTGATGCAAAGCCATCGCTGGAAAAAAGTCCTCCAAGCCGTCAACGACGGGGCAAAGCTCTACGTCTCAAGCCAGGACGCCACGCTCGACCCATTCTTCGACGGTCCCTCCGGAGTCCAATTGGAAACCTCAGCAAAGGCTCCTTATCCGCAACAAATCAATTGCGATAGGTTCAACCTCGTCGTCAATGGACCTTACGAACTCAAAATCTCAGCCGTCAATGCGCAAATCCTGGCGACTGACGCCGATGGAGACCCCGCGCTCACGAAGGCTTCCTACGGAAAGGGCGAAATCGTATTCTGCAACACTCCCGTCGAAGCAGTGATGGTCGAACAGCCCAGGGCATTCGAAAAAGATACTTACAAACTCTACAGATACCTGATGGAACTCTTGGGCATCAAGAGAAACGCAACGCGAAACAACCCAATGCTTACGCTTACAGAATACATTGACAACGATGGAAACCTGCTCGTCTGCGCCGTAAACAATACCTCAAATCCAATCACGGACACCATCGTGACGCCAAACTGGAAATTCGAGAAAACCATCATCGGCGCCAGCCAAGACTCCGCAACAGTCACGGTTCCAGGAAATTCAGGTGCCCTGATCCGATTCAAAAGAATCAAGTAATGGCAAGTGCTGATTGAATTACTTGAAGACCAGGTATCCGACTCCAGCCCGCAAGGGATACGATACCTGGTCTTCTGACGCAACCAATGAATAGGTCTGGCCATTCCAACGCCAAACAGCTGTCGCCTCAATCGTACGTTGACCTTCCACGGGCGCGACAAAATTCCACTTTCCCGCTTTCAGCTCCTGACTCGTACGTTCCCCAACTTTGATCAATGGAATCGCAACGGTCGAATTCGTGGGATTGAAGACCCAATACGCACCCATTGGGAGCATATTCTGGCGCTGGTACGCAAAGCCTTTCGCTTCATAAACGGCAAACTGATTGACGTTCCAGGGGGCGAACTCGCATTCAAACGGAAGCGAACATAGATTCCAACCTGGCAAATACATCAGCATTTCGTACTTGATATACTTGCTTCTCTTGTTCAAGAACACCCCATAGCCGGCATCTTCAGCATCACCCCACCATTCGTTGAAAGGCTTCGCATCCAATTCCGATGACCCAGCCTCGAAAATCAACCAGCCCTTTGCAAAGACAACCGTTTCCACAACCGCTCGAGTCGTCGAACCAATCCACAAGGCAGCAACTGTCTCTTCATTACTTGTGCAATGCAGCGTCAAATTGCCCCCATCTATCCGAAGCAATGCAGATGAAGAAGGCAATGTTGGATGACTCTTGCCCAAGATGCTCGAACCGCCTGAAACAATATCCAACCAACCGCTCTGCACCGTCAACAAGCCAGAATACTCGATCCCGGAACCGCTGGAGGCAATGCTCAAGCTCCCAGTGCCTGAAATCTTCAGGGTCTTTGTCAAACAATCAATCCCTGTCGCAAAACCCTCGATCCTGCTCTTGCCCTTCAAGACAATTGTCAACGTATCGATACCTTCCACAGAAATCGCCGGTTGAGTCCCTGACCCACCGCCCGAGACAAGCACTGCGTCAACCAACGTCAAGATCCCAGCATCAGGATCATACGTCGCATACCCGTCTCCACACGTTACTTGACCATCAACTGCAATCCCATCAAAAAAGACTCCAGCGCCAAATGACAAAACCGATACTGCCAAGCACAAAACAAAAATCCGCAATACACTACGCATCGCTTCAGTCTCCTATGCAAAAAACAAATTATTCATTAATAACTAAATGGACACTCTGCCATTATGCAAATCCAAGCTTCCAAACTAATTATTTGAATGGCTTCTAACTACAAACAGTCAAAAATTCCCCCTGATTTCAAAGGTAATAAAAAAATCCAAATTTTAGATTTGCATAATCGATTAATATCGGTTACATTCAAAGAAGTGAAGGCAAAAGTTAGTTGAACAGTCGATTCCCCGTGTCCTTCATCCTAACATTTACAGGAGGTGCAACATGGCAATTGTCACTATCTCGAGAGAACGCGGCGCCTTTGGTCGTTCTGTTGCTAAGGCGTTGTCCGCCTCATTCGGAGCTCGTTTCATCGATCGGGAAATTGTCGATGCCCGGCTTGAAGCCATGGGCATCACCGCGAAAAACCGCCATGCCTTTGACGAGCGAAAACCAGGTTTCTTCGCAGCTTTGACCACGGCCGTCGAAGAATATGTCTGCTGCCTCAAGCAGATCTTGTACGAGGAGGCGATGAACGGAAATTGTGTCATCCTGGGACGTGGCTCTCAAGTCCTCTTCAAGGATGTCCCGGGAGTCATCAGCGTCAGGCTTGTGGCACCGCCAGAAGTCAGGTATCAAAAAGTCGCTGAAACCGAAAACATCGACCTGCGGGAGGCAAAGCAAATCGTTGACAGGACAGACCGCGACCGCGGTGGATTCAACAGCTACTTCTTTGACACCGAATGGACAAGCCCCCTAACCTACCAGCTCGTAATCAATACAGAGCACCTCGAACCGGCTAATATCGCAGCGCTCATCACAAATCTCGCTAACGAAACCATTACGCCGGCAGTCAAAGAACAATCTAAAACAGTTCTTAAAAACATGGCGAAAGCGCAAGCCGTCGAAAGACAAATCCTCCATGTCAACAGAATACCAGTCTTCTTCCTCAAGGTCATGTGCGATGGCACACAAGCAACACTCACTGGAGTCGTACACTCTTCAGATGTCATCGAAAAAGCACGGCAAGCAGCCATGATTGACGGAATCGAGAGAATCCAATGCAGACTCGAAATCGGACTGCACGGACACTTCGATGCCGCTACATCAAGGCGAATCTAAAACACGTCGTATAGCATCGACTTTTCGTTCGTAGCAACAGAGATAAAGAGTCGATCTTGTGAATAAAATAATCAGGCGCCGATTGCATGTTACCGCAATCGGCGCCTGATTTGGTTTCGCTAGTTATTTGCGACTAATAGATCAGCTCACTTGCAGCTTTTGCAGCACTTCTTGCCGCATGCAACGACTTTGACCATTTCACAAACCTTGTTGGAGTAGCCCCATTCGTTGTCATACCAGGAGCAGACCTTGACGAAGGTGGGATCCAATTGGATACCGGCCTTTTCGTCGAAGATGGAGGTACGTGCATCGCCACGGAAATCGGTGGAGACGACGGCTTCATCGGTGTAGCCCAGGATGCCCTTCAGCTCGCCTTCGGAGGCTTCCTTCATGGCAGCGCAGATTTCTTCATAGCTGGCGCCCTTGACGAGTTCGACGGTGAGGTCAACGAAGGAGACGTTGCTCGTGGGAACGCGGACGGACATGCCGGTGAGCTTTCCGTTCAGTTCGGGGAGAACCTTGCCGACTGCCTTGGCAGCGCCAGTGCTGGACGGGATCATGTTCTCGAGGATGCCACGGCCACCGCGCCAATCCTTCTTGGAGGGACCATCGACGGTCTTTTGGGTGGCGGTTGTGGCGTGAATCGTGGTCATCAGACCGCGCTTGATACCAAACTTGTCATTGAGGACCTTGCTGAGAGGAGCCAAGCAGTTGGTGGTGCAGGAAGCGTTGGAGATGATGTCCTGGCCAGCGTAGGTCTTGTGGTTGACGCCATAGACGAACATCGGGGTAGCATCCTTGGAGGGGGCGGACATGATGACTTTCTTGGCGCCGGCGGTGATGTGAGCGCGAGCGGTTTCATCGGTCAAGAAGAAACCAGTGGATTCGACGACGACTTCGGCGCCGACTTCGTTCCACTTCAAGTTCGCGGGATCCTTTTCAGCCGTGAGGCGGATCTTCATGCCTTTGACGATCATCGTGTTGCCGTCAAGCTTGATGTCGTCCTTGAAAATGCCATGAACTGAATCGTACTTCAGCATGTAGGCGAGGTAATCGGAATCCAGCAAGTCGTTGATGCCGACGACTTCAATTTCACCGGCGAAATTCTCGCAGATGGCGCGGAAAACCATACGACCAATACGACCAAAACCATTGATACCAATCTTAATTGCCATTGTTGTCTCCTTACGATTAAGGACTTTCCTTACTTCACTGCGCCATCCCTGAGGAATGGTTCAGCATGAAAAAACGAGCTTTACTATACAACTTATTTGTGGAATTGCAATTTTACCATGCTAGATTCCCAGAGGTCATGCCCGTAGAAACTGGTCAAACTATCATATCCAACAAGCTTTTATCTCCATTCGATTTAACTATGACACATTATGAAATCTTTGCAAAACAACATCGAAAGCAAGACAAGCAATGACAATTCATCAATTTATTGGCTTTTCTGTAATTTCAACCTGAGAAAGCATGATTAATGTTGCTAAAACTTGTTTTGCGTATATCTTGGTATTTTTAGTCTATGGACAACCTGAACAACACTCAACCTTGAAAGGAGGTTCTTGATGAAACGGTTTTTGCTTCTTTTGTTTGCCTGCATCTCCATTCTCGCCCAGGATGGAGCCTACGAATTCATCTTGTTTGGAGACATTCACTACGACAATCTGGACTGCCACGAAAACGAAAAGCTAAAGCCGTACCAGCTACGCGAGCAAAAGCGCAATTTGGAGCATTGGAAGCCTGGCGGCTTGGCCGAACGCATGCTGAAGGCAGGATCCACGAAAATAAACCCCTCGACCGCATTCGTCGTGCAGGTCGGCGACATTACTCAGGGAGACGCCAAATCACTTGATGCCCAAAAGCAGCTTTTCCGTGAAATCTCCGAACGATTCAAGGGACTCTTTGGAGAGTTGCCTTTTTATTATGTAAAGGGAAATCACGACCATCGCTCCCCGGGAGGCGCAAAGGCTTTCGCCGAAGAATCCGTGCCTTTCCTAAAAACTCAGCTGCCAAAGGACTCCCCGATCCGCAACAGCAACTACTCCTTCGCCAGGGGAAAAGACCTCTTCGTCTTCATCGATTGCCAACAACCAGATTTCGAACTCGTAAAAAACGCCATCGAAAACCACAAGGATACAAGGCACCTTTTTGTGTTCTCGCACTATCCAGCTGTCGGATATCCCACTGATTGCAGAGGCTGGGTCCTCTTCGGAACAGGGAAAAACAACCAAAAACGACTGGATCTGGTCGACCTGCTTTACAAGAAAAACGCAATCATGATCTTTGGACACGTGCATACTAACTCGCTTACGGAATTCAGCGACAACGACAAAAGAATCACACAAATCTCAATCCACAGCATGGATGCAAATCCCAAACACAAAAACTTCCCAAATCCTGCTACCAACTTCATGCACGGCGGACTCAAAAAGGCCATGGAGGACAAGCCGCCACTCGCTAAATTCATCAACGAATTCGCGCCAAAAGTCAAAGACCATAAACGATTCGGCGGAAGCGGATTCGCAATTGTGAAAATCGATGGAAACAAGGTCGCATACGACCTGTATTGGACTGATCAGGCAGACAAACCGTCAATCTCATGGAATCTCAGAGATTAAGCTTGAGATATACGAAATTATACAAAGCTGTCCTGTTTTTCAAGGTTTTTCAAAAAAAAACGCTTGAAAATTTGCATTTTCCTAAAAAGTCTATATTGTCATGTTTTGTCCGATAAATTCGTTTTTGTCATGTTTTGTCACAGATAAGCAGAGTGTAATTTTAGGCAGGAGTAGGATAACATGATTTTGACATTAAAGGAATTGGCTGAGTATTTGAAGGTTAATGAGCGCACGATTTTGCGCATGCACGAGAGTGGGCAGATTCAGGGCGTGAAGATTGGCGGTCAATGGCGTTTCAACGGAAGCCAGATTGACAAGATGTTTTTCCCCGACCATAAGGCTTCCGAGACCTACACGCTTCCGAAGTCCCATATTGGCATTCCTGTCAGCAGGACAATGGACGTATCGCGTGTTCTGTTGAACTTGCACAGCGATTGCGTTGAAGACGTGATTGAGGAATTGACCCATCCCAAGATTTTCAACAATTTGGTATTGGACATCCGCGATCTTCAGGACAAGTGCCTGGCTCGTGAAAAAATCCTGAGCACAGCCGTCGGCAACGGCATTGCCGTTCCTCATCCACGCGATCCGATCCCAACCTTGCAGATGCCTTGTTGCGTAGTGTACGGTTATTCGAAGGCCGGCATTAATTTCAATGCACCTGACGGCAAGCCCGTTCATTTCTTCTTTATGCACTGCAGCCAGAACATCGAGCTGCACCTCCACTTGATGAGCAGCTTGGCCCACTTGCTCAAGGAACCTGAATTCATAAAGAGCTGCGAAAAGGCAAAAGAACCTGAAGACGTCATCAAAGCCGTGATGGAGCAGGAACGCACGTCATTCCTCGACCCGGAACATGCCGAAGACTTCGACCAGTAAGTCATAGGAATCGCACAACTAAATAGGGGCTTGGTCAACATGATGTCGACCAAGCCCCTTATGATTTTCAAGCGTTTCCGGAATCGCCAAAGAAACCGGAAATGGCAACTGAATTTTTAATCGGCTCCTTAGGATTCCTTTGGAGGCACCTTCAATGAAGCTGTATCTTTCTCAACGGGAGGCGTACTTGCCGCTGCCGGCTTAGCATCCTGGCTATCAGAAGCCTGATTGGGCTTGTCTTGAGGCTTAAAATCATCAATGTTCACGTGAATGACACCGACCTTGTCCCCCAAACCTAGCGTCACTGAAAATGTGTGCGCCAGACGTTGGCATATGGATTGGCGCACCTCGGCGAGATTCAACATCTCAGTGGCAATCAAATGAAGACGTATCGATTTCTGTTGCGTATTCCCAATGTTCTTGATGTCAACCCCGCGCAAGGTCAATTGAGGATACTCGCGGTAAATCAACAAATCAACGTGGGCTCGTATAGCCTTGTACGTCAACGCCAATTCACTCCCGCTCGACTCGTCAATAGCACGAATAAATTGATCAGCCTTGCGACGACGACGAACGAAATCGAAGATCCAGCACAATAGGAAGACCAAAAACGAGAATGCGACACCCCAAAAAAAGCCATGTGTGTTAAAACTCTCCTTGATGGCTTCAAAATTGGGACATTGAGTATTCGCAAGAACAATTGGCATCAGTTTTCTCCTTTATCTTCGTCCAACGACTCCTGGTCCTCTTCGTCTGCTTCCTTGGCTTTCTTCGCCGCCTTCTCGTCAATGTCATCCAAATCAACGACATTCACATTGACCTTGGCGACCGGATAGCCCGTCAGCTCTTCAACTTTCGCCTTGATCGTCTTCTGAACCTCATGGCAAACTGCGGGAATATTCACACCGAACTTAAGGATAAGCGTAACCGTAATCAACGCGCCGTCACCCTGCATATCCAAGGCGATACTTTTGTCAACCGGATGCTTGCTCAACACGTCAAACAAACCATCAATCATTCCCTGCTGTTGAAAACGAACAACGCCTTCCACACCCAGCGTGAACTTCCTGACCACCATGCTCACCACGTTGTTAGAAATCTGCACGACACCTTTGTCCGTATCGCTGGCAACGTTGATGTCAACGGGAGTCGCCGGTGCTTCCGCCACGGGCTTCACTTCCTTAACTTCTTTTGCCTTCTTCTCTGTCATTGGTCTTAATCTCCAGTTTTAAGCTGCATACACTTAGTAATTAACGCACTATTTGCGTTTACCGACATATTTTAAAAGTATCGTCAACAATCCAATTTGTCAAACGAGACCATAAGAAAAACAATTTAGCCTGAATTTTCGTTTATCGTTCCTTCAATTTCTTACTTGCCCGTTCGAGGATTTCCCGTTCCCGCTGCGTCAAGCTATCGTATCCCTCGAAAGACATTTTTTCCAAAACTCGATCGATTTCGTCGGGTGTCGGTTCTCCCCCATGGTACCCTGATTTAGGCATTGTCCTCATTTCCTTGTCTCCATCGATTTTCCTAATGAAGTCTTTGATCCACTTGAGGTTCGGGAACGGATTTCCTTTCCGCAGGCGCTTCACGTAGATAAACCCGCCCAAAAGACCGCCAACATGAGCCAAATGCGCAACACCTGATGATCCGGGAGCAAATGAATTCAAAACCTCGATAAGACCATAAATGAACACAAATGTACGCATCGGAAGAGCCACTGGAGGAAACAGAAGCGCCAATCTCAAGTCTGGAAACGCCAATGCCGCGACAGCCAAGACGCCGAACAACGAACCGCTAGCGCCAACGCAAAGAGCTTGTTGTCTCCATGTGAACAACAACCACAAGACCCCACCAATCGCCCCACTGTACAAGTACATCTGCAAAAAGCGGCGAGGCCCCAACGCGCGCTCAACAAGACGACCAAAGACCCATACGCCGTACATGTTGAAAAACAAATGCCAAAGCCCGCCGTGCATAAACTGGTACGTCACCAAACGCCATACCTGGAATGGACGAGTCGCATCAAGAGCAAACAAACTCTCAAGCAGACCACGGAACATGATCTGAACGAAAAATACTATTACGTTCGCAATGATGATCGGCTGGATTACGGATTCATCAAAACGAAAAGCATAATTCGATCTGGAGGGGCGTTGCCCGCCACTCCGCATATAATCACGATCATTCAGCATCTTCCCTTCCTAGCTGACTTCCCTCAAACCTTAACTTCGATTCAATAAGGAGGATACCTTCGCCTTCAAATCCTCCAACTCCTTGGTCAATCCCTCGATCTTCGCTATGTACATCTGCTCCTTGGCATACTCGCGACGAGGCTTTGCAGGCGAACCAAACATCAATGATTTCGGACCAACGTCCTTTGACAAGCCAGACTGAGCCATCAATATCGAACCATCACCCACATGAAGGTGACCAGCTATCCCAACCTGACCCGCTACAATCACGCCAGCGCCCAATACCGAACTGCCAGCTATCCCAGTCTGAGAAACTATCAGGCAATGAGGTCCAATCACAACATTATGACCAACCTGAACCATGTTGTCTATCTTCGTACCACGCTGAACCCAAGTGCGACCAAAACGGGCACGGTCAACACAGGCATTCGAACCGATCTCAACGTCGTCGTCAATCTGGACAATCCCTACCTGAGGTACCTTCTTGTGACCCTCAGGACCAGAATCATAACCAAATCCGTCACTCCCCAAGACAACACCGGCGTGCAATACAACGCGATCCCCGACAAGACAACGCTCGCGAATAACGACATGCGGATAAAGCAAGCACTCGCTGCCCACGACCACGTCCTGGCACAATACAACGCCAGCAAGCAGGACAGTCCCGCCGCCAACCTTGACGCGATCGCCAATCACGACATTCTCACCAATGTGAACCCCTTCGCCTATCTCAGCCGTAGGGGAAATCAATGCCGACTTGGCGATCCCAGGACTATATGTCACTGGCGGAGGCGTGAACAGGCACACAATGTCGCTAAATGACTTGGATGGATTTTCACACACGATCCAGGCGCGACCTTCGGGAACCTGCTCCGTGAAATCCTTAGGTACGAGAACAACACCCGCCTTCGAAGGCATGACCTGGGAACGGTACTTCTCGTTTCCTAAAAACGACACGTCAGTGCTCATCGCTTCTTTCAAGGATGAAACCCCGTTCAGCTTCTGCTCGCAATGACCCACAAGACAGCCGCCGACCATCGCCGCCAATTCGTCACAAGTCCGCTCTATCAGCATAGTTTCCTCGTTTCTGGAGGGTTTTGCCCTGCCTGGTTCAAGCCTTTGATTTACCGAAGCTTTCCGGCCTCGGATTCCAGCCTTTCATTTGCCGCCTTTCTGATGCTGTCCAGTTTTTCTTTTGCTGCCTTCAATTCGTCTTCGTGTCCCTGGTTCACAAGCTTCAAGATAATCTCGGTCACATCCTTTTCCTTCGGGTAGCGCAAGTAGACCTGAACACGGTTAAAGGTTTTCCCGGACACTTCGATCACGTGCGTTGCGCCTTGCTCGTCCGCATACTTGTCAATCACGGTAAGAATATCCTTCACCAAATCTTCTTCACGCTTGGTGCGGATCCGCTGAAGATTCTGCAACCCCTCTTGACGGCTCTGTTCCAGCTCGCGGTTCTTCTCGCGAAGACGCTGAATAATCGCCTGAAGCTTCCTCTGGCTTGTTTCGCGGGCTTCGCGAGGCAACAAGTCATTCCGAGACTCCTCGTCCAATTGCTGAGCCTGCGTGTCCAAATTCCTCAATTCGTCACGAATCAGCGACAAACGCGCCTCAAAATCCTTCTTCTGATCCTCAAACGCAATATTCGCGTTGACCGTCTTGTAAAATTCCTCGAATATACGCTCCAAATTCACGTACAATGTCTTGTCCTGAGCCTGCAACAAACCCACTGATACAAAAGCAAACAAAACCAAAAGCTTCATCGTCCGCATCGTCTAATACTCCTTTTCTGCTCGTAATACTTGTCAACCAGGAAAATACCATGTTTGCGATTGGACAACTCTTTCCCTGCTTGGTTCCGATAATTTCAAGGACGCCTGGCGAAACCACGCTCAGTCCTCATCGTCATCCTCTTCCATCTGCTCTCGACGAGCCAATTCCGCCTTCCCCAACTCGACAAAAGGAATAAACTTCTTGTTTTTCTCGTCCCAATTCACAAGACCTTCGTGAAGCTCAACCACAAGGCGAACGTTCAATTTTCCAGTCAATGCGTCACACAGCGATGACCAATTCGAGCATTCAACCTGACGGTCAACATACTTCCACCCCCGCATCACCCCGATGCCCTCCAGCAACTCGCGATGAGACGAAGACGCATTCGCAATCAACAGCGTACTGCGATGCATCAACAATCTCGCCAACTTCACCAACAAGCCCATGAACGTACTGTCCATATACACGCAAGAAGATAAGTCAACAATCACACAATTGATATCCTCAGAAGCTTCCAAATGGCTGATCCAATTATCAAAACCCTCAGCTAAATTCCTCACTCCGTTGCCTTCGACGCGCATCATCGCCAACGGTCCTTCTTGGGCAATGTACAAGATCCCCTCTGGTACCGCACCTTCATTCATCGTTTTTCTGCTCCTTGATCCTGCTAGCCAAATGAACTTGCACTCAACATCCCGCTTTCCGACGCTGAGCTTTGCTCTTTTTCCCTAAATTTATACGCAATTAAAGTAGCTTGTAATCTACACCTTCTAGGTACATTTGCAAATTTACAACCCAGCCAGCGCCTATATGGAGAACTTATGCTGAACCGCAAAAAAAAGTGGACCGCAAGCTCCATATCGGAACCGCGGTCCACAAGGTTCTGCATAAAAGTGACTTACTGATCCTGGTTCTGACCCTGGTTCTGACGCTGAGCCTCAATCTGCTTTTGCTGTTCCTCAAAACGCTTCATCGCAGCACTCAACGTCTTCAAATCCTGTTCGACGATGTCAAGGCTAAGCGTCACACGGCTCTCTTGTGCAACGCACTTGATCGAATCAAGCAGCGGGAACGGATCGACCAAGGCCTTAAGCATCATCGGCTTCAGCTGCTGCAACATCGGCATCGCCGCACCATCCCAAAATTGCCCCTTCAGCATCGCGGCATCCTCGGGCTTGCCCAGATCAACATTGACGAAAACTGATGCCTTGTCGGACAGCCTAACCACAATGGACATCCCCTGCGCGCCATTGACTAACTCGCTCATCAGCGCAGCCGTCGGATCACCTGAATCCTCGCCGCCCGTCGCCGATGACAAGCCATCCCTCAACTGGGGAAACATGGCTATGGCAAGAAAATCGTTGCCCTCGCCAAGGCATTTCTTGATGTATGGATGAACAGACGAAACCGACTTTGACGCAATCCGATCCAAGGCGCGACCCAAGCTGCTCTCGTTACCAATGACAAACGTCTTTCCACCATCCAAAAACGCAATGCCAAACTTGCGGAAAGGTGAGGTTAGTATCTGCTCCTCCTCGGCAGTCAGATTCTTCAGCGAGAATTCCAAGACATCAACGTCATTTTTCTTGACGATGGAGAGATCGACCTTCTGTGCGTATTCACTTTCGCCATACACCTTCTCCAAGGCAGCCTTCACTTCGGTTGCCGTCAACGCCTTGCCCTTCCCCTCAAATACGAAAATCGCGTCAATCTGGCTGGTATCGGGAGTCGAAGCCTTAAAATCCAACGTCCCGAAGGAGAGGCTGAACAAGGCTCGATTCATCTGGGACTTGGTGGGGTTAACATCGATATTCAATTCCTTCATAAGGGAAAGCCACAAATCAGCAGCCTCGGTCGCTTCCTTGCCTGCGGTTCGACCGGCAATCCCCTTCCAGACCTTCTGTATCTCGGCACCGTAGGTCTCAAAAATCGCCATGATCGGCTTCCCCTCGTCGTCAGTACTGTCACCATATGCGACAATCGGGGCGTCAGGAACAATCGCGTAACCGCAAATTCCACCGAATCCCTGCCCAAGCAACACGGAGCACGACAGCGAAAGCAACAACATCAATCCAAGCATCGTCTTCTTCATCTTTGTTTCCTCTTCTTTAGGTTTTTCCTTACTTGACTATATGCATGCTCCGCTTTCAAACGTCGCTCCAAATCATTTTTGCGAATATGCCCAATTGATGAGTTGCCTCACCAACTTGTCACGGATGGCGCTTTTTTCGCATCCCATCACGACCACGACAATTCTTCTTCCTTCTCGTTCGCATGTTGCCGTGATACAAGATCCCGCCGCTTCCGTCATGCCGGTTTTCATTCCGTTCACTCCTGGGCACGACTTGTCATTCAAGAGCTTGTTCGTCGAATGCAAGTCAAACTTCTTGAATTTAGGATTGTTCTCCCGAATGCAATCGCGTTTTGTGCTTGACCATCTTACGACTTCTGGAATGTCGAGGAGCAGCGATGACAGGTGTGCCAGTTCGAACGCCGACCCCATATTCTCGCGTTTAACAGTCTTTCCGTTCGCCCCAGGCACCATTTCGTACAAGCCATGCGAATTCCTGAAATCAAAGGAGACCATGCCCAGCTGCTTTGCTTCCGCATCCATTTTCTTCACGAACTCGGCCTCGGAACCACCTCCCAGAAACTCTGCAAGCAAATAGGCGCAATCGTTGGCACTGTGGATCAAAATGCACTTCAGCAGCTCGTCAACCGTAAACGTCTCACGCTGGTCAATCCAGATCTGGTGACCGCCAACCTTGCTGGCAGCTACCGTAGCCTTCACTGGCGTCTCAAGGGTCACGTTCCCGCCAGGACGACGCAATTCCTTCGCCACTACGTACACCGTCATCATCTTTGTCATCGAAGCAATGGGATACGCCTGACGACTGTTCTTCTCCCAAAGTATCTTTCGAGCGTTCAAGTCAATGCATATCCCAGCCTTGCACAACTCCGTGTCCGTCGCCAACTTCGCAGGCATCTCCAACAACGACTTCATGTACAATCCTTCAGTCAAGGGAGTTGAGGGCAATCCCTTAATCCCGCCCGTGGAAGCCACAACGGGCTCTTCCGTAGTCGCCGTGGTCGCACCACCCTCAACTGAAGGAGAGGCGACCTCCGTCGATTCACCAGATGTCTCGACTGTCTCGCTCTGCGCATCGCCAGCGACATCGTCATCGCGCATTACGCATGAGAAAAACAGTATGTGAACAAATACGACAATACCTACTATCGTTAGAAAAAAAGACCACTTCATTGCACTTGCCTGTACTCCTAAATCCTTCGCAATCTCCAACAAATAATGAATTCGCAAAATTTAATCTAATTTCACAGTATTGCAAATTAGGTTATTGAGCATTTTTTCTTATGATATCCCCTAGACACAACAACTCGACAATGGTTCCAGTCTGAATGGTCAATTCCTTTGAAAAAAGACTTTGTTGGCTTATGTTTAGAAACTACCCTTTGCACCTAACCATTAGTGAAATTGTAATCAAAACTTGAAAAATATGTGTAAATTCAATTACAAAAACCTAGACGATCTTAAGCAAGACCTAAAGCGTCTCGAGCTTGACGAACAAGTAGGGCTCTCGGATGACTTCTCCGTCTTCTGGAATCCGTTGACACTCGAAAATGGCACCAAGATCAATTCTAGGTTCGCTGTCCATCCGATGGAAGGATTTGATTCCAATCCCGACGGTTCCCCAAGCGAACTGACCTTCAGAAGATACCAGCGCTATGGACCGGGAAGGTACGGGCTCATCTGGTTTGAGGCAACAGCAGTCCTGCCGGAAGCACGATCAAATCCATCACAACTCTGGCTACACGACAAGTCCTGGGAAGCGTTCGCAAAACTCGTCGAAAAAACCAAGAAACTTTGCAAGCAACAATCGGGGTTCGAACCATGCTGCATACTTCAATTGACACACTCGGGAAGATACAGCAGACCCGATGGAAAAATCCCCAAGCCGATTATCGCACACCACTCCCCATACCTTGACAAAACTCACGGACTCCCACAAGACTACCCGGTTGTAACAGACGATTACCTCGATAAACTGCAAGATACATTCCTACATGCAGCGAAGCTGGCACAAAAAGCCGGCTTCGACGGCGTCGACATCAAAAGCTGCCACAGATACCTGATCTCTGAGCTGCTGGCCTCGTCGACGCGTCCAGGAAAATACGGAGGATCCCTCGAAAACAGAACAAGGCTCCTGAGGGAAATCTTTGCGAAAGTCAAACACGAATGCCAGGCACTTATCCCGACAACACGGCTCAATGCCTACGACGCGCTCCCATTCCCGTACGGGTTCGGAATGAACCCCGATGGCTCGCTCGAACAAAATCTCGATGAACCCAACTACGTCATTGACGAATTGAAAAAACTCGGCATGCCGATCATCAACATCACCATTGCAAACCCCTACTACGAACCACATTACGGACGCCCATACGACACTCCAATCATCGGCGCGCCGGATTCTCCGGAACACCCCCTCCACGGCGTCGCCAGATTCGTTTCGTTGACCGCCAAGCTTCAGGCCAAACACCCGCAGCTCCCGATCATCGGCACGGGCTACTCCTGGCTCAGGCAATGGCTGCCCAACGTCGCCGCATGGGCAATCGCCACAAAACGAGTCTCGATGGTCGGCCTGGGACGCATGGCTTTCGCCTACCCCGACGCACCGAAGGATATCGCCACGGAACAAAAGCTCAATCCCTCCAAGGTCTGCATTTCCTGCTCAAGATGCACACAGATCATGCGCGATGGAGAACACACAGGATGCGTCATCAGAGACGCCAAAACATACGCAAAGCCATACCAACTTGCCAAAAAAGCTGCCCAGATAAGGCTGGGCGTCAAAACTAACGAATAAATGAGGAGAACAACGCAATGAGCTACAAGCAAGACTACAACAGAAACGACTATGTCGATCAGGCACAGGGCGATTCCGCAAGACTTGCGGAGATCAGCTTCATCAACAAAGTTTATGGGATGATGACCATCGGCTTATTGACCACTGCAATCATCGCAAGGTTGCTCTATCTCAACACCACCTTCCAGGAACGCGCAGGAATGATGCTCCCCTGCCTGATCGCGGAATTAGTCCTCGTTCTCGTGCTCTCCTGGGCCGGACTCAAGCTCCCGCCAATCGTCGCCATCTTCGCTTTCTTCGGTTACGCCGCGCTCAATGGAATCACGCTCTCGTGCATCTTCGATGTCTACAAGCTCGGCTCCATACTCCAAATCTTCTGCGCCACAGCGGGAATGTTCGGAGCCATGTGCATCTATGGAGTCACAACCAAGCGTGACTTAACCTCGCTTGGCAATCTCTGCATTATGGCACTGATCGGGATTATCATCGCAAGTCTCATCAATTTCTTCCTCAAATCAACTGGACTTGAATTCGTCATGAGCATCCTTGGCGTACTCGTTTTCACAGGGTTGACTGCCTTCGATGCACAGAAAATCATGAAAATCCAAAAGTCCGGATACAACCACACCGGACTCGCAGTGCTCGGCGCGCTGACACTTTACCTCGACTTCATCAATATGTTCCTCTATTTGCTCAGATTGTTCGGACGACGCAAGTAAATGGATGTTGATGAACATTTCATGAAACTCGCCTTGAAAGAGGCGAAAAAAGGATGGGGACTGACCAGCCCGAACCCAATGGTCGGAGCAGTCCTCATCCGAAACGGCATCGTGCTCGGAAAAGGATACCACCGCGGCGCAGGACTACCACATGCAGAGCCGAATGCAATCGCAGACGCCAACGGAAATACCAGCGATGCCACCCTATACGTCACACTTGAGCCGTGCTCGACTTACGGAAGAACTCCACCTTGCACCAAGGCGATCATCGGCGCCAACATCAAGCGAGTCGTCATAGGATGCCTGGATCCAAATCCAAAGCACGCCGGCCAGGGAATCAGCATCCTCCAAAATAACGGCATCCAAGTCCAAGCAGGCGTCCTAAAAAAAGAATGCAGCGCCCTGAACGAGGCATTCTTCCATTGGATTACTACGGGAAGACCATTCGTCAGACTTAAAATGGCCATGACGCTCGATGGCAAGATCGCCACAGAATCCGGTGACTCAAAGTGGATCACCGGCGAAAAGGCAAGACGAGTCGTCCAAAAACTCAGGCAAGCAAGCGATGCAATCATGGTCGGGGGAAATACGGCTGTCATCGACAATCCAACCCTCAATGTCAGAATCCCCAAAAACTGGCCCCGACAACCGAAACGATTCGTCTGGACATCGCAAACTCAACTTCCGAGTCACCTTGACCTCGCATCAAACCAACATGGCGAACCTGCAACACTCGTCAAGCCAGTCACGCAGCCCCAGTGGATCCAATTCCTCGAATCATTGGGATCACAGCAAATCATTTCACTGATGATCGAAGGTGGCGGGGAATTGGCAGGATGCGCAATCCAAGCCAATATCGTCAATCGGATCGACTTTTTCATCGCGCCAAAAATCCTCGGCGGAAAAAACAGCAGACCAGTCGTCGGATGGAACTCGCCTCAATTCCTGGCACAAGCCATCCCCGTCAAAAACTGGTCCGTAGCTAAATGCGGTGACGACATCCATTATTCAGGACTTCTAAACGCCTTCACTCCACGCCATTTTTTACGCTGATCTCGCGTTAGTTTCTTGGGAAAAACCGTTCAAAAGCCTGCATTCAGCAGGGTTTCCATGGTAATTGCGGAATTTTGCCCTGGAAGCTGCAGGCGCCTCAAAACATATTTGCCGATAATATCGGTTTCGATATTGACGATATCTCCTTGTCGAAGTGTGGAGAGATTTGTTTCGTTCCAGGTATGCGGGATGATTCTGACTGCGAAATCGTCATGGGTGAGGTCTGCCACCGTCAATGAAATTCCATTGATTGCGACGCTTCCCTTTTGCACGATTTCGGCTTCGTGCTGCTTCGGGATTTGGCACCTGATTTCGATATCGTCCTGGTTTTTTGCGATTGCGTTGACTTTCGTTGTGCAATCCACGTGTCCTGAGACGATGTGCCCGCCTAATCGGTCTCCAAGCTTGAGCGCCCGTTCCAGGTTCACCTTCTTGTGCAATGCTTCACCAAGATTGGAGCGATGAAGCGTTTCGGCGAGGGCGTGAAATCGAATCATGTTGAGACTCCACCCGGTCAAGGTCAGGCAAACCCCATTGACGGCAATGCTCTCCCCCTTCGTCAAATCCGTCCAAGTCAAGCCTGCTTCGACGGATAATTCGGCGGATTTTCCCTGGTGACGAATTGTCGCCACGGTTCCAACAGTTTCGATCAACCCAGTAAACATGACTATTCCGCCTTCATTCCTTCCAGTGCAAAGCCGCACATTTTGATCAATTGTTCACGGGAAGTCCCTTCTATCAGGGTTATCCTGAGCGTTGCCGTTTCCAGAAGCGCATACAGCATTTCGCTTGCCAGCGTGCAGTCCATCTGCCTCAATTCGCCCTTTGCGATTCCTTCCCGGACCAGGTTTGTCAGCAGGCGATGGAAGCCGATGGTATGTCGTCTGATTTTTCGGTCCACAGGCTCCTCGCGTCGCCTCATCGAGATCAAATACTCCACGATGGTTTGGAGCAACGGCGGATTCTTGTACATGATATCGATCGTTTGGGTGACGATCAAATGGATCTTCTCGACGACGCTCAAGTCGGGATTACTGGACACGGTCTGCTGGAAATCATCGCCGATATTGGAGACCATTCTCATCAATGCCTGGTCGAAGATCTCCCGCTTATTTTTGTAGTATTTGTAAAGGCTTGTTCTTGCGAGTCCGCAGATATCCGCGATCTGCTGGTACGTGACTTGTTCATAGCCGCGTTCGCCGATAAGTCTCAGCGCTTTCGTCAGGATCTCCTTTCGCCGTTCGTCGTGGTCAACTTGAAAAGCCATTGACATTCACCTCAAAATACAGAGTGTTGAAAACACATTGATTGCAGTCCAATACAAATTGTCGGAAGCGTCTCGCAAGGCATCCTCAAGACTGCAGATCCGACCAACCGTAGAAAAACAAGCGTCAAAGCGAGTTGACAAAGCCTCTCGATCCCCCTCAATCGCACCCGATATCAATATGCATGGAACATGATGCTCACGGGCTATGTCAGCCACAACTGCGGGAAGCTTCCCATGAAGTGTCTGACCATCAGTGCGACCTTCACCGGTCACAACAAAATTAGAACGAGATATCGCAGCAGGCAAGCCTGACAACTCGGCTACCAAACGACCGCCTGACGACATCGTCGCACCGCAAAAATGCCTCAGTGCAAATCCCAAGCCACCAGCGGCTCCGTCCCCGGGAACATTGGCGCTCTCCTCCGCTGGTCGCCCCGTCAAAACCTCACACCAATGACGCATCCCGGATTCCAATTCAACCAGCATCCCTGCATCGGCACCCTTCTGAGGACCAAAAACACGAGTAGCGCCAAAATCGCCGCAAAGGGGATTCACAACATCGCAGGCAACGACGATCTGGCACGACTTCAAGCGTGAATCGAAACCAGACAGGTCAACCCGCGAAACCTTCCCCAAATCGCATCCGCGTCCCTCCAATTCATGCCCGTCAATATCGAAAAGTCGGGCTCCCAACGCACGGACGAATCCCGCACCCCCGTCATTCGTCGCACTCCCTCCAATGCCAATGGTCAGCCGCCTGCATCCACGATCCAGTGCAGCACGAACCAACTCGCCAGTCCCGTACGAAGACGTCAACAGCGGATTACGCTCCGATTGGGCAAGTCCCTGAATCCCGCTGGCGCTCGCCATCTCGACAAAGCAGCTCCCGTCAGGCAGCAACCCATATGAAGCGCGACGGACACGCCCCAGCGCATCGTGAACTTCAACCACGATCCGCTCACCGCCAGTGGCGCTCAATACCGCCTCCAGCGTCCCTTCGCCACCGTCGCCCAATGGAAAACAACCAACCTCAACGCCATCGCCAAAACAGACCCGCAAAGCACGAGATAGCACATCGCATACCTCGATGCTGCTCAAACTGTCCTTGAATGAATCCGTTGATACAACGATAAACATTAATCCAATACGCTAATAACTGATTCTTTGAAAAAAAATGACTTTTGCAACGAAGCTTTACTTTAGCTTGAAAATATATTTTCGCAAACGTTTTTCACTCCCAATTCCAGGGCGAATCGATGCCAAAATCAGTCGCTGACATCATCAATGCAGCATGAAATAAGAGCAAGAAGGCACTAAAGAACATAGTTGCCAGCTGAAGCGCAATGCAATGTAAATCCACTTCAGGATATCGCCTAGGCAAGAGCCAAGCGACGTTATGCTCGTAAAACCTGTCAATCTACCTTGTCAAAGCATAGACAACGATATTCGTACCCAATTGAGTATAGTACTGATGTGCAAAATCGCTGATTTCCCGGCTACCATAGTACTTGAAGATTCGCCATTTTCCGCCAGGTTCGTTAGCCCATGACGGCATGGCCTCTTCCTGGCAGTAGATGATATCCTTGGCTCCGTCTTCCCGCGCCACCTCGAATTTAGCCCCGCCGTACGCTGCATTTCCCAGATAGGCATCTAGTCCTGTAGTTTCCTCAAGCACGCGAAAACGGATCGTTGTATCCCATTGACCGAGCCGGTTTTTGCCCCATCCCATTGCGACGATTGGCGTTGTCAGGACTGCTACCCGTCCATCGATTCGGAGCACTGCTGCGGCGTACGTTCCATCGGGCCACTTTTCCTTTTCGGTGTACGAACGGACAGTATCCGGGAGGAGTGACGTATCTGGAAGCCCCGAATAGAATGTGCGGTACAATTCATCGGATCGCTTCAGCGTTTCAAATTCTTCATCCGGGAAGACGGTTTTGAAAGCGGCCTTGATTTCCGGTGACGCTTCCCATTCGGCATAGCTGTGATGCTGTCCGTATTCGGGGTGTTCCCTCAGGAAAGCCGCTGTGATGCCAGCGTCGATGTACAGGAAACCGCCGCGTAGCAGATAGCTTTTCAGCGCAGTCTTTTCGGCTTCCGTAAATGTCCAATCAGGGCGATCAGCACAATTTACGTACACAAATGGAAGCTCAAAAAGACGCGCATCCGAAAAGTCAGCCAACAATACAGGCTCTTCCGCGACATTGGCTGTCGTAGTTTCGCGTATATGACGCAACAATGAAGGCAATGCATTCGGATAATACCCGCGATGCAAGCCGCCATCAGCCAAGAGTTGACCGATGCGCAACTCGCCGCAAACCCCAACGCCACAGAAGAAAAAAATCAAAACAAACGGTAGAAAACGCATACAAAGCAACAATCAAAAATGATTCTTCCAGACAAATTCCTTGATGGACTTGCGCTTGTCATGCATCGGCGAAGGCGCCGAGTCGTCAGCGGGATAGCCGATGGGCAAAATCGCCAAGGGCTCGTACTTCGCGGGAATATTCAGTGCCTTGATCAGGGCTTTCTTGTCAAAGCATCCTACCCAGCACGTGCCTAATCCCTGCTCAGCGGCAGCCAATAGGATATGCGTCGCAACGATGGATGCGTCGGTGATCCCGATATATTTGCCTTCCAGGTTCTTCCAGCTTGCTTCGGGTTCGTAGCACACGATAATTGCCGCTGGCGCTCCGAATAGGAATTTCGTGCTTGTCCCAATTGCTTCCAACACCTTGGGATCGTCAACGTAAAGCAAGCGTTGCGGCTGGAAATTGCATCCGGTCGGAGCCAGGCGAGCGGCTTCCAGGACTGCGTCCAGCGCCTTGGGCTCAATCCCGCGAGAACTGTACTTGCGAACTGAATAACGACTCTTCGCCAATTCCAGAAATTTCATGGCTTGCTCCTCTTGTTGAAAAAACCTACTTTAGCCTGCTTCTGACCCGATCAATCTCGGCCTCCATGTCCCTCACCAACTCCTGAATGATCTCCTCGACGCTCTGGCTCGACTTGACCAAGCCAACCGATTGACCGGCCATCATCGAACCATAGTCGACATCGCCTTCCTGGACAGCCCGGCGCAAACCGCCAAGCCAAAATTCCTCCAAGCGCATCTGACCGTCGGTACGAGTAATCTCGCCACGGTTCAATTGACCAATCAACTCCAACTGGAGACGACCGAAATCCGCAGTCCCGCGATTCCGAAGCGTCCGTACGGGAATCACAGGAATGCGAGCGTCAAACTGACTCGTCGAAATGGCGTCACGAGCCTCGGCCTTCAAAAATGCAGCCTTGAAATCAGGATGGGCGCAACTCTCGCGAGATACCGCAAAACGAGTCCCCAACTGAACGCCGGCAGCGCCCATCATCAGCAAATGAGCACAAAATGAACCCAAGGCCAAACCGCCACCGACAAAAATCGGAACAGGATGGTCATCAAACAATATCTCCTGAAGCAAAACAGTCAAGCTCACAGGACCAATGTGACCGCCAGCCTCAGTACCCTCCAATATCAAACCGTCAACCCCAAACCGAACAAGACGACTAGCCATCGCGCGAGTCGGTGCAAAACACATCACCCGTGAACCCGATGACTTGATCCGCTCAACATCCTGCTCCTTGGGTATCGAACCGGCAAAAATCACAACAGGAACAGGATTCTCACATAATACGTCCAAATGAGAACGATAGGCCGGAGATACGGTAATCACATTGACGCCAAATGGATTGGAAGTCAATTCCCGGGTGCGCGCAATCTCGCGAGACAAAATGTCAGCTGGAGCATTCCCGCTGGCCAAACAACCAAACCCGCCGGCGTTGCATACGGAGGAAACCAAAACACTGTCGCTAATCCAAGTCATAGCACCGCAAATGATCGGATAGCGACTACCCAAAAACTCAGTACCACGATCAAATAATTCATGCTTTTTCATAAGTAAATTCCAAAATTAAAAAACCAAAATTACAAAATTCGTCAAAGTGTCATTTTTGGATAATATAGCATCAATTTCCTAAGAAAAAAGTGGCGTTCAGTTGTGTAGGTTAAGTTTTTTTCGTTCAAAATGCACGACATCTTTCAGCACGTCATCGAGGGTCTTCGTCGGCTTGTATCCGATCAGTTTTTCGGCCTTGTTGAGTGCTGGGACCCTCCGGACCATGTCTTCGAATCCGTCTCCGTATGCCTCGCTGTACGGGATGAGTTGAATATCGGATGAGCTTCCCGTGACGCTCTTGACCCGTTGCGCCAATTGCAGGATGGTGACTTCTTCGGAATTTCCGATATTGACGACTTGCCCCCTTGCCTCCTTGCAGTTCATGAGTTTGACGAGCGCTCCGACGATATCTGACACATGCGCGAAGCATCTTGTCTGCGTTCCGTCTCCATACACGGTAATTGGCCTGCTCTGGATGGCTTGCCTCACGAACCTCGGGACGACCATTCCGTACTGCCCTGTTTGTCCTGGTCCCACGGTATTGAAGAGTCTTGCTATCACCACCGGGAGCCTTGCTTCGACCCAATGTGCCAGCGCGAGGAATTCATCCATCGCCTTTGCGCAGGCATAGCTCCATCGGCGGCGAGATGTGGCTCCCATTACGGTATCGTCATCTTCCGAGAAGGGAACCTTGACTCCCTTGCCGTACACTTCCGAGGTCGACGTCAACAGGAACGGACGACGATAGCGGGCGCAGCTCTTCAGCACAGTCTCGGTTCCACCTACGATAGATTCGATCGTACGTACGGGCTGGTCGATGATCAACTGCACGCCAACCGCACTCGCCAAATGGTACACGCAATCGACGTCGCGTACACATTCGTCAACAATCCCAGGATTGTTCACGCTGTCAACGATCAACCGCAAACCGAAATCCTCCTCCAAACCGGCCAAATTGTCGTACGATCCCGTCGACAGATCGTCCAGAACCACAACGGAATTCCCCGATTCAAGCAACTTGCGGCACAAGTGCGATCCGATGAATCCAGCACCGCCAGTAACCAATATCTTCATCTTTTTACCCCTTAAGTAAATGAAAAATTAGGAACTACTGAAACTTATGTTATGTTATATTCTTTTCTGTTTTTTTCAAACTATTCACCCCTAACCCAGTAAATTATCAAGAGGCATCATTATGAGCAATGCACCCGAAACCGATCTGATGAGCAAAATTGTGGCGTTGTGCAAGCGTCGCAGCATCATCTTCCAAAGCTCCGACATGTACGGAGGCATCAACGGATTTTGGGACTACGGTCCATACGGTGTTCCGCTCAGGCGCTCAGTCGAGCAACTCTGGTGGAAATATATGGTCGAGGAAAGGGACAACGTGGTCGGATTGGATTCCACCATCATCTGCCATCCACAAGTCTGGCACGCGTCGGGACATGTCGAGCAATTCTCCGACCTGATGACCGACTGCATGGATTGCAAGAGGCGCCACCGCGTTGACCAACTCCCCGAACAAGGCGTTTGCCCGGCATGCGGTTCGACGAAACTGACCGAGCCCAGGGAATTCAACCTGATGATGAAGACCTTCGTGGGACCTGTTTTTGACGAAGAACATGCTGCATACCTGAGGGCTGAGACATGCCAGCCGATCTTCGTTGACTTCAATATCGTCCGCGTTGCCACCAGGCAGCAGCTTCCCTTCGGCATTGCCCAAACCGGAAAGGCCTTCCGCAACGAAATCAATCCCAGGAACTTCACGTTCCGTTCACGGGAGTTCATGCAGATGGAAATGGAATTCTTCTGCCACGAAGACGATGCGATGGACTGGTTCGACTACTGGCACGAGCAACGCTGGAAGTTCTACACCGATATATTGGGCATCGACGAGAAGAAGCTTCGCATCTACTGGCATGAAAAGCTGGCCCACTACGCCAAGAAGGCCTTGGACATCGAATTCGAGTTCCCCTTCGGCTGGGGCGAGGTCGAAGGCGTCCACCATCGCGGCGACTGGGACATGTCTCGCCATTGCGAATACTCCAAGCAGGAAAAGGATTGCAAGTACTTTGACGCCGAACGGAAGGAATCCTACTTCCCCACCGTCGTCGAAACCTCCTGCGGACTGGACAGGCTCTGCCTGCTCCTCATCTGCAACGGATATGACGAAGATACTGCGGCGACTGCCAAGGAAGGCCAGGACGAAGATGTCAGAATCGTGCTCAGGCTCCCCGCAAAGGTCGCACCGGTGCAATGCGCAGTCCTCCCGCTCTCGAAGAAACTCGAAGAACCGGCAACGAAACTCTTCCATGCGATAAGAAAGAGATTCCGCTCGGAATACGATGTGACCGGCTCAATCGGCAAACGCTATCGCAGACAGGACGAAATCGGTACGCCGTTCTGCATCACCTTCGATTTCGATTCCCTCGAGGACAATGCCGTCACAGCCAGAGAGCGTGACTCCATGGCTCAGGAACGCATTTCACTTGACCAAATCACAACGTATCTCAACGAGAAAATCAATCCGGAACTCTGCTGACCATCACCCCAGGTGACCAAATGACGAGACGATCGCTCCCAGCATACCTGTTTTTAGCACTCCTGATCGTTAACCTAGGAATCGGATACCATGTGTATTCACAGGAGGCAAAACGAACTGAGAGCGATGACGTCTTCAAGCAAATTGACGTGATGATGGAGGTCCTCCAGCAGATCCGCAAATTCTATGTGGATGGAGACAACGTCAGCACCAAGAAACTGATCGAGGGCGCAATGAGGGGAATGACCTCAACCCTCGATCCATACTCGGAATACCTCGGAAACCAGGACTTCGAGAACCTGCAGGAAGAAACTGAAGGCGAATTCGGAGGAATCGGAATCCAGGTCGACTACGACAAGGACCACATCATCGTCATCGCGCCGATTGACAATACCCCCGCATTCAACGCAGGCATTCAACCCGGAGACCAAATCTATCAGGTCGACGGGGAAGACGTGGCAAAGCTCGGAGTCGAAAACACCATCCGAAAAATGCGCGGAAAACCAGGCACCAAGGTGGTCATCACGTACATGAGGGAAGGCTTTGACGAACCCCAGTCCCTCGAATTGACAAGGGCGTTGATCCCAATCGAAAGCGTTACCAAAGCCAAAATCATCCCCGATACGAAAATCGCATACGTCAGAATCACGCAGTTCATGGAGAAAACCCCAAATGAATTGGAAGAGCACCTGACCGAGCTGCTTGACAAGCAAAAGGCAAAGGGACTGATCATCGACTTGAGAAACAACCCGGGAGGACTCGTCAAATCCGTTGTCGAATGCTGTGGATATTTCCTCCCGCCGAAATCCTTCGTCGTCTCCGTCGAAGGGCGCCTTGAATCCTACGAGGAAACAACCAAGGGGAAAAAATACCAGGCTCCAAAGGTCCCCATCGCAATCCTGGTCAACGAAGGCACGGCTTCAGCCGCCGAAATCATGTCCGGATGCCTCAGAGAACACGGACGGGCAAAACTCTTCGGGATCAAGACCTTCGGCAAAGGCTCCGTGCAATCCGTCATAGATATGAGAAATGGAGGAGCGCTGAAACTGACGATCGCACACTACTTCGTGCAGCCAAAAGACGTACCCAATCGGAAAACAATCCACAAAAATGGAATCGAGCCAGACCAGGTCATCACGCTGACACCAGATGAAATCCATGATTTCGAGGTATTCGACCAAGAATGGACCAAGGCAAGAGAAAATAAAGACCTCACCGACGCACAACGCATCAAGCTCGATGAGGAATTCAGAATAAAACGCGAAAAACTAGACAAAACACTCAATTCAGCCATCAAAGAATTGACCGAAAAAACAAAGGAGGACAACTGAAATGATCCGTACAGCCATCATCGGAGCAGCGGGACGAATGGGAAGGATGCTCATTGAACACGTTTTGAACGACCACCAGTTCAAACTCACAGGAGCGCTAGAATATCTAGGATGCCCACTCATCGGACAAGACGCGGGACTGCTCATCGGAAAAAGCGCAGCTGAAGTCGAAATCACGGATGATCTCAGCAAGGTGCTGGAAAAGACAGATGTGATCATCGACTTCTCGTCACCAAAATCAACAATGACAATCGCACCCATATCCGCACAACGGGGCATCGCTTCAGTCATCGGGACTACAGGACTCTATGACGACCAGAAGATGCAACTGCAAACACTCGCGGACAACGGAGCCAAGATTGTCTTCGCCCCCAACATGAGCGTCGGAGTTAACCTGATGTTTGCATTGTGTGACAAGGTCGCCAGATTGTTGGGAAGCGACTACGATATCGAAGTCGTGGAAATGCACCACAACAAGAAGAAGGACGCGCCATCGGGCACAGCCGTCAGGCTGGGTGAAATCCTGGCCTCCGCCGTTGGACTAGACTATGCGACCAACACGAGGCATGGTCGCGAGGGACTCGTCGGAGCACGTACCAAACAGGAAATCGGAATCCACGCCCTGCGTGGTGGCGATGTGGTCGGCGACCATACCGTCATCTTTGCAGCCGAAGGCGAACGCTTCGAACTCGTCCACAAGGCATCCTCACGTGATTGCTTCGCAAACGGAGCACTCAGGGCAGCCAAATTCATCGTCAACGCAAAACCGGGCCTCTATGATATGCAAGATGTGCTTAACCTGAAATAAAGAAATTCAGCATTCGCGACCCGGAAGCCACCATAACAACAGGAGAAGTTACCATGTATAAAAAGTCCTTCCTTTCCATTATAGTGATGACAGCCTTGGTCGCGAATGCCCAATTGCCACCTTGGCCAACCGACCTCTACATTGACGGAGGCGGCACCTGGAAGGCACGCGTCCCGGTCACGTTCAGCAACAATACCGGAAAGGATGTCAAGGGATATCCGACCGAAGTCAAAATCCAAAAGGGAAATCCGCTCGAAGGCTACAAGCCTGGACAATTCAGGGTGGTTGATGACGAAGGGCTGCAACTCAAGTTCACAGCCATCGGAAAATCCGGCGATGTCTTGGATTCGACGCCACTTCAGGCTGGCGATTCACTTCACATCCCTGTCTCCTGCGAAAACAAGTCCAGCGTCACCTATTTTATCTACTATGACAACGACAAGGCTTGGATCTCGCCAGATTCACTTGGACGAGGACTCGCAACGTCCATCAAGAACGGAAACTTCGAAGACGTCCTAGGCACCCTCCCAATAGGCTGGCAACTCATTATGGGCGATTCGGCGCATAGGGGCGAAATCTCGAAGGACAGGCCCTTTGAAGGCAAGTACTGCCTCAAGCTGGAAGCCGACCCCGAAGCCGAACCAACCTGGTTCAAGGTCGCACCGCCTCCAATCTCCTTGATGCCCGGTGCAGAATGCACCATCACCGTGCAAATCCGCGGCGAGAACGTCACAGGGGGTGGCGCTGGCTGGTTCATCCACGTCGGCAACTCCTCAAACTCGCAAATAATCAACAACGTCCACAGCGTCGGCACCGGGACTTTTGATTGGAAAGAACTCAAATTCACCTTCAAGGTCCCGGAAAACGCAGATATCCTGCATACTGGACCAACGCTTTTCGGTACAGGAAAAGCCTGGTTTGACAATTTTACCTTCACGTCAAACCTCAAGGCATCGATGCCAACCGCGACCTTCGGGAAGCCGCAAACCAACAAATTGACGGAAATCGGCAGAACGAAGCATGACGAATGGTACGGCGCCGACAAGCGTGTCTGGTACGCACCCTGGAAAAAAACCGCTCCCAAGTACCTCTATCGCATTCCCATCCGCATCACCAATCCGAGCGACGTCAGGCTGAACAATGTCCTCGCGACCATCGACCTGACCGATGCAGTCCGAAACAAATCCAGGAAAAACGCAATTCTAACCTTTAGGGGCGCTAAGGTTCCCACCACAAAAATCGGCAACAGCATTCTCGTCGAAGTGTCATGCGGACCTCGCACAACTCTTGTCTACTACATGTACACAACTGACATCACGGAAGACGAACTGAAACCTGAAACCGAAGACATCAAGCACGCACTCGGTTCCGATATCCCGTCAGACCAAATCCTCGTTGAAAGCAGCAATCGTGCGGATATCGTCAAGTTCACCGAAATCCTGGAAGGCGCAGGCAATCTGATCAAAAACCCGTCCTTCGAAGATGTCAGGGACGGAAAACCCGACTACTGGGAATTCTCCGGTGAAAAGTTTGAAGCGACGGGAGTCGAATTCGGCGTCGGCAAGCCTGGCGGATTCGGCAACAACCACGCATTCATCAACATCCCGGCGGATGCCCCCAACGATTGGATCGGCTGGAGGCAGTCAGTCAAGGTCAAAACCGGACGCCGATACATCTACGGAGGTTGGCTGGCTAGCGAAAACATCGATTGCTCCGCGATGATCCATGTCCACCACAGGGATGCCAATGGGGCAGTCGCGCCATCCGGATACGGTTCGGCAGGACCGGCAATCCACAAAACCGCATCCTGGACGCCAATCTTCGGAATGGCCGAAATACAACCAGGCACAGAAACGCTCCAAATCCACCTCACGATGAATGGACATGGAAAACTGATGCATGACGGCATATTCATCGCCGAAACCATCGCCGGCAAGACCGAACCCCTGGAAGCATTCCCTGCTGAGGAAAATGATTTCGCAATCTGGCAGGTCAACCCAGTCGTCAAAGTCTTCCGCGAAGACCTCCCGCGCGACAACACAAACTTCGGGCGGATCCAATATGACGGCAAGGACGCAAAACTCAAGTCAACGTTCAGAATCGCACTGGCCCAAAACGAAGAGGAACCGATGCAAATCGCCGTCAGATCGGCAACTGAACACGAAAACGTCTCCATAGCCATCGAAGGACTCGATGAAGCCAATATCAAGGCCACAATCGGAGTCATCGGATACGTCCCAGTTGACCACAAGTCATCGTACTATGGCTCAAAACACGAAGACTGGATCCAACTCGTTCCAGGAAAACAAGGAAATACTGACGGCTGGGCGGGATGGTGGCCTGACCCAATCAAGCCAGTAAACCAATTCTCACTCAAGCCAAACCAAACACAGCCACTCTGGTTCTCGTTCAGAACAACCAAAGACTCCAAGCCAGGCTACTACCCGGCTACTATCCTACTCAAGACCGATGAATATACATGGTCAATCCCAGTCGCAATCTATGTCTGGAACTTCGCGCTCCCAGAAGTCACCACATTCCCGGCACTCTATGACATCAGATGGAACAGTCGGTGGGATCGACCGGGAATGACCACAAGAGAGGCAAGACGCGACATGCTCAGATTCTATCGCGAGAAGAAAATCTGCCCGGATCACATCCTCGTCTCGCCAGAATTCAAGTACGACAAAAACACGGGAAAAGCCACTGCGGACTTTACCGAGTTTGACAAGGAAGCAGCATTCTATTTTGACGAACTCAAGTTCCCAGTCGCCTACATGAGCGGATTCTACATCTTCGGTTGGGCAGCACCACCAAGAGCCACCTTCGGGGAACAACCCTTCGAAGGAGAATACCCATGGGCCAATGACGAACCCAGGCACACCCTCAGGCCGGAATACATCAAAGCATACCAGGCTAAACTCAAGCTCTTTATGGATCACTGCAGGGAAAAAGGGTGGGACAAGAAATTCGTCTTGTATATCTCGGACGAACCACACTACAGCCACCAGTACGTCAAGGACCAAATGAAAGCACTTTGCAAGATGATCAAGGAGGTCGAACCAGACCTTCCCATCTTCTCTTCGACCTGGGGACACTGCAAGGACTGGGACGGCTACATCTCGCTTTGGGGAGCAGGACACTACGGATGCTTCCCGGAAGCAGAAATCATCGAAAGGCAGAAACAAGGCGATAAATTCTGGTTCACCACGGATGGTCAAATGTGCACGGACACCCCGTTCTGCGCCATCGAAAGGCTGCTCCCGCACTATTGCTTCAAGTACAATGTTGACGCATACGAATTCTGGGGCGCCACCTGGCTTACCTATGATCCCTGGAAGTACGGCTGGCATGCCTTCATCAAGCAATCCTCCGCACCGCATATCAAGCCATCCTGGACAAGATATCCCGCAGGAGACGGATACCTCATCTACCCAGGAAAGGATTTCTCGGACTACAAGCCAGTTACGTCAATCAGGCTCGAGGCGGCAAGAGATGGCGTGGACGACCACCAGTACCTCACGATGCTTAAGCAGCGAAGCGATGACAAAAACGCAATGGCGCTCCTCGAGGAGGCGCAAAAACTTGTCTCAATGCCTTCGCCTGGCGGACGATACAGCACGAGAATCCTACCCGACCCAGACCAACTCCATATCATCAGGCTTAGAATCGGCGAGTTCCTCGCTGTAGAACAATAACTCATAACTCAAGAGGCAGTCACAATGAAAACCTATTGTATCGTCGGTACTGGCGGTCGTTCCTGGATGTTTACAAGCGCACTGATGGGCAACTTTAAGGAACACGGAAAATTGCTTGCCTTCTGCGATGTCAATCAGGCTCGCATGGATTACAACAACCAAAAGATCCAGGAACGATTCAACCACGAACCTATTCCAACATACCTCCATGTTGACTTTGACAAGATGATCCTCGAACAAAAGCCCGATCGCGTCATCGTCACCTCCATGGATCGTACGCACCACTACTATATCTGCAAGGCCATGGAACTCGGATGCGATGTCATTACCGAAAAACCAATGACCATAGACGCAGAAAAATGCCAGCAGATCATCGATACGAAAAACAAAACCGGGCGCAACCTGACCGTCTGCTTCAACTATCGCTACGCACCAAGATGCACCAAGGTCAAGGAAGTCCTCGCATCCGGAGCAATCGGCGAAATCATCTCGGTTCATTTCGAGTGGCTGCTCGATACCTCCCATGGCGCAGACTACTTCAGAAGATGGCATCGTGACAAGAGAAACTCGGGCGGATTGCTCGTACACAAGGCAACACACCACTTCGATCTCGTCAACTGGTGGATCGATTCAGCACCGGATACCGTCTTCGCGATGGGCGACCTCAGATTCTATGGACGTGAAAACGCCGAAAAACGCGGAGTCAAGGAATTCTACAACCGAGTCCGCGGATCCGAAATTGCAAAGAAAGACCCATTCGCACTCAAAGTCAATGAAAATGACAAGGAAATGATGGGGCTCTACTACAACGCCGAAAAGTGTGACGGATACTTCAGAGACCAATCCGTATTCGGTGACGGAATCTCGATCGAAGATACGATGTCCGTGATGGTCAAGTACAAAAACAAGGTCACAATGACCTACTCGCTCAATGCATTCCTCCCATGGGAAGGGTTCAGGATCGTATTCAACGGAACAAAGGGAAGACTCGAATTCAACGTCGTCGAACGAGAATACCTGACCTCGTCTGACGCATCGGACCTGGTCATCCCAGGCATGAGGGAAATCGGCGACAAGAAAAACCTCGTGCCGGAAATCATCTTCCAGCCGATGTGGGGCAAGCCCCAGGTCATCGAATACGACCAAGGCGAAAAATCCGGACACGGCGGCGGCGACTCCAGAATGCTGCGCGACGTGCTCATCGGCGTCCAGGACGATCCTCTCGGACACGCGGCGGGTTATGTTGACGGTGCCAACTCAATCTTGACCGGCATCGCCGCCAATCAATCGATCAAGACAGGACTCCCCGTAAAGGTCAAAGACCTGGTCAACTTGCACTAATATGCTATGAACAATCCTGCCAGAATAGCCAGCCAGGCAGAACATTGCGCCAAGGCGGTCGCCAACGTTCTCGTCGATACCCTCATCAAGCGGAAACCAGCCGACAGATCGCTGTCATCCCTATACTTCCAGCATCGGGAATTCGGATCCAGAGATCGTAAACTTATCTCAGAAACCCTCTTCTCAACGCTAAGATGGTGGGGATGGCTCAAAAACCTCGCGCCGAAAAAATTTGTCGCGGCAATGGAAAAACAATCCGAAGATCCGGATTTGGATTTCCCACTCTCGCAATTCTTCCTGATCTTCTCGCTGGCTTGGTACCTGGAAGGAAAGAACGAACTCCCCCCAGCTGCAAATCTCTGGTTCGAAGAAGCAGAAGGAAAGCGAGATGATATCAAATTCCTCCAAGATGACGCACAGGCTCTGCTCAGGAAACGCTATCTGAAGCCATTTGACAACACACAGCTCAACGACCTTGACCTGATGCCATCCTGGGCGCTCAAGCATCTCAACCTTGACAATCAGGAACTGGACGTGCTCCTGGATTCCCTGCAAAAACGACCGCCAGTATGGCTCAGATTGCAAACCAACGACCAGGAAAAAGTCCTTCAAGAGCTGAAGCAAAACGACTGCAGAGCACAACTCCACCAGACCCTCGCAAATGCAGTCAGACTCGATTTCGTAGGAGGTAACCTTAAGGCTCTCGATAGCTTCAGAAAAGGACTCTTCGAAATCCAGGACATTGCCTCGCAATGTGTCGCGTACATTTGCAACCCAAAACCTGGACAGCAATGGTGGGACGCATGCGCAGGCGGAGGCGGAAAAACACTCCACCTCGCAACGCTGATGCAAAACAAGGGTTCCGTCCTCGCATCGGATATCAGAACACATAAGCTGCAAGAGCTGAAACTCAGGGCAAGAAGAGCACAATTCCCAAATATCAGGTACAAAGAGTGGAAAGGCAAGGACATGCCAACTTTCAAAAATCTCTTCGATGGCGTGCTCGTCGATACCCCTTGCTCATGCTCAGGCACCTGGAGACGAAATCCAGACCTTAGATGGACCACGCTCGAAAACGAGATTCCGGACTACGCCACGCTCCAGGCGCAACTCCTCGCCAACGCAGCCAAGACCGTCAAGCCAAACGGAACGCTCGTCTACTCAACATGCTCCATGTTCGTTGATGAAAATATCAATGTCGTCAACGATTTCCTACAAGCAAACAAAAGCTTCGAACTCCAGCCCTTTACCTGCCCGCTAACACAAAAATCAACGGACGGCACAAATCAAATCTGGTACTGGGACGCCGATTGCGACGCCATGTTCACCGCAAAATTCGTCCGCGTCAACTAGTAAACTCATAATATGCTTGAACAAATCCTTCAAATCGTACAGGAAGCCGGTGACATCGCACGGAAATACTGCGGAAAAATCAACGACAGTCAAGTCGTCTTCAAAGGCGAAACAGATATCGTGACGATCGCAGACCAGGAAATCGAAAACCTACTGAAACACAAACTCGCAAAACTCGACAAGACTATCGATTTCCTAGGCGAAGAAGGTGACTACGGAAAACCGGACGACTACGAACGAGTCTTTATCTGCGATCCCCTCGATGGAACAACTTCCTACAGGCACGGCTTCCCTACGCACGCCGTCTCAATAGGACTACGGGAAAATGGATCGACAACCCTCGGTGTCGTACACCTACCGTACCTCAACGAAACTTTCTACGCCATCAAGGGAAAGGGAGCCTTCAAGGACAAAAAGCAGATCCACGTCTCCGCAACACAAAAACTCGTCCACTCACTCTGCGGTACTGGACTCGGTTGCGTCAGAGCAGCCATCAAGCCAGATAACGTCCCTGTCATCGCAAACGCATTCTATAAAACACAAGGAGTTCGTATCTCGGGTTCCGCAGCCTGTGACCTCTGCTTCGTTGCGGAAGGAAAATACGACGCATATTGGGAATTCCTGCTGAAACCATGGGACTACGAGGCAGGGCGACTAATCGCAAGGGAAGCAGGCGCTACAGTGACAGATTTCAATGGCGGCGAAGTCGACGACAACGTAGGACAAATTATCGCCTCAAATGGAATCCTGCACAAGCAAATCCAGCAGCTGATCCTGGATACAATTGGTTAACAACACAAGAGGAGGTCAATCAACATGTCAAATCAAGCACAAGCAAAAGTAGTCTCGCCTTTCCTCAGGGGCTCAGTCATCTACCAGCTCTTCCTCAGGCCCTTTACGCTCGAAGGCACACTCAAGGCGGCAACGAAACTGCTCCCCCATATCGCATCGCTTAAAGTCGATATCATCTACCTCTGTCCAACGATGGTCTCCGACGACGACCCGAATACGCAATTCTGGTCAGATCGCCAAAATGCCTCCAAGCTTGGAAACCCAAAAAATCCCTATCGCATCAAGGATTACTACAATACAGACCCAGAATACGGCACCAACAACGACCTCAGGCAATTCGTCGATACCGCCCATAGGCTCGGCATGCTTGTGATCCTCGACCTCGTTTATTTTCATTGCGGACCAACTGCAGTCTTCATCGAAAGCAATCCTGATTTCGTCAAGCGCAACCCCGATGGTTCCGTCAAAAACGGTCCCTGGCACTTCCCGGAACTCAATTTCGCATCCTCCGAACTTAGGGAATACCTCTGGAAAAACATGGAATACTGGGTTCAGCAATTCGATGTTGACGGCTACCGCACCGACGTCGAAGGCTCAGTGCCAGCAGACTTCTGGGAAGAAGGGCGCAAGCGAATTGAGAAAATCAAGCCGGATGTCATCATGCTTGCCGAAAGCGAAAACCCAAAGGCGGTTCTCAAAGCGCACGATATCAGCTATGGATTCACCTGGTCAACCGCTATCAAAAACGTATTCCTCGACGGCAAGCCAGCATCGCACCTGGTCGAAAAATGGACTGCAATGAGGGACAAAATGCCTGTGGGCACACTATTCCTCAGAAACCTCGAAAATCACGACATCTCAATGGATCTCGGTGAAAACAGATGGAATCGAATCGCTGAACCTGACCTCGTCGAGGCAGCAACACTCCTAAACTTCACCATCGATGGAATCCCGTTCATCTATAATGGCGAAGAAATCGCTGACAATAGCAAGCACTACATCTTCGCAAATCGCGACTTCGGTGGGAAACATGTCATAAATTGGGCACTTGCATGCACCGAAAAAGGTAGTGCCAGACTCAACTTCTTCAAAAACCTCATCGCAATGAGGCATGAAATCGACGCCTTGCAATTCGGCGGCACACGTTGGCTTGCTTCAGACAAGCCCAATGAGCTCCTTGCCTTCACTCGTGAAACCGAGGACCAGACGGTCTTGGTTGCCATCAATACCACCAACTCCGTACTTGATGCAACTATCCAAGGCTCTCATTCCATCGCTGACATCGCCAAAGTCATCACAAAATATGGCGTCAAGTGGACGCCGGCACAAGATGGCTCCCTGAAACTCCAAATGCTACCATACGCATACCTGGTCCTCAACCAGGAAATCTAAAGCGGCGACATCGCTTGAGTACGAGTACCCAGGGTGCTCGTACTTGAGTCAATCCATCGAGACAGGCTGGTTTTGGCTGCTTTTTGAGTTCATAGACCCCAACCCCAATTTTCACGCCTTCGAGTTGATCGCGATCAATCCGAATTTCCTGAAGAGTTCCGCTACCCGTTCCAAGTCCTCAACGGTCGGCGACGCGACATCCGGCATCGTATCCGGCACGCCAAGCGATAGGAATTTCGATCGCGCCATCGAGTGATATGCCAGCAATCTGACTGCAGTGATATTCTCGAGCGAGGCGAGGAATGAAGCCATTTTGTCCAAGGTCGGTTCATCCATATTGAATTCCGGAATCAATGGGATTCGTATTTCGATTGGTTTTCCTGTTTTGGACAATCGAACCAGATTTTCCAGGATCAGTTCATTTGATTCGCCTGTGCCCTGCCGATGGCGTTCCGGGTCGCTATGTTTGAAGTCATATAGGAACATATCGGTTACCGGCAAGACTTTCAGGAAGCTATCCCATTTGACCAATCCGCAGGTATCGATTGCGCAATGGACGCCGCTCTTGTGCAGTTCCTCGAAGAGGTCGTGGCAGAATGTGGGTTGCAGCAAGGGTTCCCCGCCGGACAGGGTCGCTCCCCCGTTGGAATTCTTGTAGAACGGGAGATCTTCCAGGATTGTGGCGGCGGCTTCGTCCACGGAAATGCTTCGTCCATAGAGGATCAGTGCGTCATGAAGGCATTCATCAACGCAGGCACCGCAATGAACGCATGCCTCGCGACGCAATTCGTGGATCCCTTCGGTCGTGAAAACATGCGCTTTCTTGGGACAAACCGCCGCGCAATCGCCGCAATTGGCGCACTTGTGACTCAAAAACGACAACTCAGGAAACCCATTGCGACTCTCAGGATTGTGGCACCAAAGACATCGCAATGGACATCCCTTCAAAAATATAGTCGTACGTATTCCAGGGCCATCGTGAACGGCAAAACGCTTGATGTCAACCAATCTGGCTGTCGCATTTGACATGACGCCCTACTCCTCGAACAAGCCCGCTTCACGAAGCAGATACACTGCGACAAATGCCACACTTGACATTAAATCGTCAAGCTTCAGTTGCTCGGCGTCACCATGCGCGTATTGCAGCTGTCCTGCACCGCTTGTGATCACCGGCATATCGGGGCGGATTTTCGCGAAGAGCCTGGCATCGCAGGAAACAGTCCAGCCCATGATCGGGTGGTCTTTCCAAATTCCTACATCCTTGGCCGCCTGGATCGCACGGCGCATTTGAGGCGAGTCAGGATCGCCGTCAAAAGCGTCGTTGTGCAACTTGTCGTACCCGACTTCAATGGCGGCGGCATCCAAAGGCAAGCCTTGCATGGACAGATAGTGCGCAACCCCGGCTGACGCGGCGCCACGAATCCGTTCCATCACCTCGTCGATCTCATGGGTTGGAACAAACCCTTGCCCTCCTTCCAGATTCAAGGTTTTGATCGACTCGTTAACATCGTGCAACCTCAAAATTACTTGCCCGCCAGAAGCTTGCGCAATCTTGTCTTTCGAACGATACAAGCCACGCACAAAGCAAGCCATCTTCGTGATTGCCCCGTCGTTCTCCATGATCGAACCCATGTGCCCCGTGGAGCCATGGACGCGACAAATGTACCCGAACGGAGCCTCCTCCAAATCAAAATGACGAGCAACCTTCGGCTTGCCGGATGTCCCATCCATTACCTCCGTCTTGTCGCCGTACAGCGCCACGTAGTCAGCCAGCGCGAAAGCAATCGCATCGTCGATCAGCTCGCGAACACGTCCCGATCGAGAACCCGTCAACACGATGTCGAAGGCAACTTCACCGCAGATCCGACTCGGATGCTCACCATAAGGACCGATGATCCCGTGGCAGGTCTGAACAGGACGTTGCGGAAACAGCCCATGGCGGCTCTCAGACTTGATCGATCGACCTTCCTGCTCCAATTGCTCGTACACAAAGGATGCCAACTCAAGCATATTCGCATTCCGATCATGCGCCTCCAAGCGAGCCTGGTACCAGACTGCGCCGCGATTCGCAGGATGTATGTCATTTCCGCAACATTCCAAAACCAACAGCGACGAATACAAGTCGCTCAGCGATTTATCAAGCGCCAACGATAGTGAACCGTTGCCGCCAGTTTCCTCCTCAACAACAAACATCCCAATCACATCACGGGACAAAGACTTGCCAAAGCGGGACAGGACATCGCCCAAAATCTGCAAGGCAACGATGGTCGATACCACCGACCCCTTGTCGTCACAAGAACCACGGCCAAACACGATTCCATCTTCAACCCGAGGGGGGAAATACGGCTTGACCACGTCGATATGCGAGTTTACGGCGACCCCGTTTCCCCGTCCTTTCTTTCCGTCAGCGAAGAACAGCAGGTTGACCCGTTCGGCATAGACCTCTTCTGGCGAAAGTCCCTCCGGGCAGTCCTCTGTCTTGGTGAAATGCAGCTGCGAGTACGCGGGATGCTTGGCGATGGCGGGATCGATCTTCCGTCGTTCGCATCGTGTCTTTCCCAATTTCACCTTAGCCAGCTCCCGTTCCAGGATGTCGAACACCTTTGCTTCAGCGTCCCGCATAATGGTGACATCGCTTGCCGGGGTCGTATCGATCTTGCAGATTTCCACCAACAGCGAGGTTGCCTTGTCCCGCCATTCCTGCGATTTAGTCGCCTTGAGGATTTCGTCGATAATAGCCTTCACGGTTATTCTCCCAAGATTTCGTCCATTGCTTCAGACAAAACGTACAAGCCTTCTTCCAGCGCGTCTTCCGGCGTCGTCAACGGCGGGCAAATCTTGATGCATTCGCCATAGATTCCCACTGGGGCGAACATCAGCAGACCTCGCTCGTAGCAAGCCTGGTTCAAAGCCAACGCCATCCCGGGATCCGGCTCCTTCGTGCCTGGCTTCACGACAAGCATGCCGCCGACCAAGCCACGATGGTAGCATGCCCCAATGCGAGTACGATGACGGGCGCTCAGCGTGTCCAATGCCTCGCCAAATCGTACGGACAACTGCTGCGCCCGGCCCGACAAGTCCTCGCGCAACAGTACCTTCAAATTCGCCAATGCAGCCGCCACAGGAAGCGGGCTGCCCGAGTGAGTGCTCGTCATCGACCGAGGCGGGAACAGATCCATAATGTCGTTTCGACCAATCACCGCAGACAACGGCAAGCTTGACGTTATGCCCTTTCCGCAGCAGATCAAATCAGGCACCAAATCGTACCATTGCCAGCAATAGAACTTGCCCGTGCGACCGAAGCCCGATTGGACTTCGTCCATGATCAAAACCACATCGTTGGCTTTGCACCACTTGCCCAACTTGCGCGCATACTCGTCAGGGAAGAAATTCGGTCCAACGCCCTGATACGCCTCGCTGATCACTCCCGCAATATCATCCGGCGTATAGCCTGCGTCTTTAATCGTTTGCAAAAACACATCAAAGCTGGTATCTTCGTTGTAGAAACCATCCGGGAACGGGACATGGACGTACCCGCCTGGCAATTCCGCAATCCATTCCTTCGCCTTTGCGCTCCCTCCGATCATCACTGCCCCCATGGTCCGTCCATGAAACGCGCCTGTAAAAGTCACGATCACGTGTTTTCGCGAGCCGTATTTGCTCATCCCGTACGTCCGCGCCATTTTCACTGCGGTTTCAGTCGCCTCGGTTCCTGCTGAGAGCAGGTATGCCTTATCCAGGCCTTTGGGGGCTGTGGACGCCAGCAATTCGCAAAGTTCGATTCGTCTCTCATGGGTAAAAATGTACGTGCTGAGCAACGGCTTGTCGACGACTTCCTTGATCGCGGCGCAGATTTCCGGATGCCCATGCCCCGCGTTGGTAATCAGCACACCGCTGGACCAATCCAACCACATGTTTCCCCAACGATCGTACACATTGACGCCTTCCGCACGATCCCATACCACAGGAGGCTGACCAACCATGCTAATGGGTTCGCACTTGCGCATCCGCTCAAATAAGGGCAACGACTCAGGCACAGGCAAGGACGTGCAAATCCTACGCCATTTTGTCTCGACTTTCGCTACCTCTCGGGGAACCATGTTGTACGAATACGTTGCCATTTTTGAACTCCTAGATTAATTTCCTAACAACCTTATTTCAAGGCAAAAAATACTATAACCCGCACAATCATTTTCGCCCCAATTCCTTTGACAATTCGCTGACTTTATGCAATATTTCTCTAAGCAACCGATTTTCATTTCACACTATGCGTTCACCCTAAGACCAAAGGAGCCTTTCGATGAGAAGCCTAAGCGTTATATCGGGACTTTGCCTAGGTGCCTTGCTGACATCATGCGTCGCACAACAAGGACCTACATTCAATCCAAGCCCGAAGGGAATCAACGTCTATGTCTCGCCAACAGGAGACGACGCCAATGACGGAAATTCACCTAACACCCCAATCAAATCGATTCAACAAGCACAGAAGCTCGTCAGAAGCAATCCGAAACGAGGCGAAACGCCGATCACAGTCCACCTCCTTGAAGGGACTTACACTATCGAAAACGAACTGACATTCATTCCAGAGGATGGTGGAACAGAACAAGCGCCCGTCACCTGGCAAGCATTCAGCAACCACAAGCCAATCATATCAGGCGGCAAAACCATCACTGGGTGGAAGGTCGATAAAAATGGAATCTGGTCCGTCACCATCCCCGATGCAATCAACGGAAACCAGCCTGACGGCAAGTGGAACATCACGCAGCTCTTCGTCAATGGACAACGAAGACAACGATGCAGACTACCCAAAACAGGCTACTTCAGAATGAAGGACAGGGCTGTGCAATGGGGTTCCAGAGACGAAGCAGGCAAGAACCCAAGATCCTATGATTCGTTCATCTACAGGGAAGAAGAAGTCAAGCCCTGGGACGATGTCAGCAATGCGGTTATCGTCATGTACAACTCCTGGACAGCTTCAATCCATTGGATCAAGGAAATCAATCCTACGGACAAAACCTTGACCTTCACGCAAAGAATGCATTGGCCTGTCGGATATTGGGACAAACAAGCCAGATTCCACCTCGAAAACCTAAAGGAAGCGTTCACAGATGCCGGCGAATGGCTCATGGACTACAAGACGGGGACGCTCTCATACAAACCAATGCCAGGAGAAACTCCGGAAAACACAACCGTCATCGCGCCAGTCGCAAAGCAATTGCTGACCATCAAGGGCGACGACAAGCTGGGACTCTACGTCGAGCACCTCAATTTCCGCGGCATTGCCTTCCAGCATTGCCTGTTCCCCTTGAATGTCAACGAGATGCACGACGGTCAAGCCGCTGTCGGATTGACCGCCGCCATCCACACCGAAGGTGCAAGGCACTGTGAATTCTCGGACTTGGAAATCAGCCAGATCGGCATTTACGGATTCTGGTTTGGCAAGGGCAGCCAGCACAACAAGCTGATTCGCTCCGAACTACACGACCTGGGAGGCGGTGGCGTCAGAATCGGATTGCCCGGAGGAGAAGGAAATCCAGATACAGCCTGCGGCTACAATCTTGTCGAAAACTGCTTTATCCACAATGGCGGACTGATTGCGCCGGCAGCCGTCGGTGCAATTATCTTCAAGTCGTCCTACAACACCTTGAGGCACAATGAAATCTGCGACTTGTACTACAGCGCCGTCTCGATCGGATGGTCATGGGGCTACGCGCCATCCTCCGCAAACAACAATATCTGCGAATACAACCACCTGCACCATATTGGGTACGGCGTCCTCTCAGACATGGGAGCGATCTACACGCTCGGCATCTCGCCGGGAACAACCCTCAGAGGCAATCATATCCACGACGTTTTCTCCTACTCATATGGAGGATGGGGACTCTATACCGATGAAGGCTCAACAGGCGTCCTGATGGAGCACAATGTGGTCTATAACACCAAATCCGGCGGATTCCACCAACACTACGGACAAGACAATATCGTACGAAACAACATCCTTGCTTTCGCAAAAGAAGGACAAATCATCCGTTCCAGACAAGAAGACCACTCATCGTTTACCGTACAAAACAACGTGGTGATTTTCGATAACGGAAGACCATACGGCGGCAACTGGGGCAACAAAAACTACACGATGAAAAACAACCTCTACTGGGATGTCACAAAGCTACCGTTCGCTTTCGCGGGATTCACGCTCGAAGAAGCACAAGAAGAGGAAGGCAACGAAATCGGCTCCGTTATCGTCGATCCAAAATTCCGAAATCCCAAGGAGTTTGATTTCCAGCTTCTCCCAGGTTCACCCGCCAAACCTTACATCCAAGGCGCACTCGATGCACAAAAGATCGCTGGACTAACAGGTCCTAAATGGTGGACCGACAAACCCAAGGCAATCACTTTCAAAAGCATCGATCCGTATATGATCCAACCTCCAACCGATAGGCCAAAAGTCGGCTCGCAATATAATTTAAAACTCGACTTTGGACTGTCTAAACTAGGTGACAAATCACCAGAAGGACATACAAACGGAGAAAGCGATCAATTCAAAACATCGATCCGGGTCAGCGACGATATCAATGCACCGGGTACCAAGCATGCACTCAAATTCGTTGACGCTCCAGGACAAGCGGTCAATTGGCAACCACACCTGACTTTCGGGCCAAGATGGAGAAAAAACATCGTCGTAGGAGAATTCGACGCATTCCTGAAGACCGAGGACGCCATCCTCTGGCACGAATGGAGAGACTCTTCGGCGCCGTACAAGGTCGGACCCAATATCAGATGCTACGGGAATGGGAAATTGACCTCAATGGACAAGGAGATCGGCACCGTCCCATTCCAAACCTGGTTCCATGTCAAGATTACCTGCAAAATCGGCAAACAACAAGACAAACCAGTCTTTGACCTGGAAATCACACCGCAGGGAGGACAAACAACAACCTACGAAAACCTCCCAATCGGAAACAACGACTGGAATCAGGTCACATGGCTAGGCTTCGTCTCCGAAGCAGACGCACCATCGATATTCTATCTCGGTAACATCGACTTCAAAAACATCAAGTAATCCACGCGCGTTCAAGTACGAGCACCCCAGTGGTAAAAAATAGACTTTGGAAGCAAGCCCCAACGGGGCGTGACATACTAGCCCAGGGTAAGCACACCGAAGGTGTGCGCCACCCTGGGTTCGAAATCCCCCATCAGCCGCAAGCCCTGAAAGGGCGCGACATGGTTGTGTTCAATCCCGGACGTACCTTTCGTCGTAGTCTATGCCATATCGCCTCAGAAACTCGACATACTCTTCCTCAAATGTTCGTTTCCGGTGGTGTTCCTCTTGCCTATCAATGTATGAGATTAATGCATCCAGCTGCGATTGACCAAGGGAAAACGCACCATAGCCCGCTTGCCAGGCGAAGCCATGGTATAAGGGAGCTTGTTGCTTAATCCACGAGGACGACGATCTCTTGATCTCCTCCAGCAGCTTGCTTACTGGCATGGTGCGCGGTAGCGTGCAGGCCAGGTGGACATGGTCGGCAACGCCACCAACACGATAGGCTTCGGCATTCAAGGAGCGTACGGCACCAGCCAGATAGGCGTGAAGTGCAGGACGGATTTCTGGAATAATCCATGGTTCGCGTTTTTTTGTGCTGAATGTCAGGTGCAAAAGGATTTTGGATAGGGATTGAGCCATGGATATCTCTCTATGTCGCGCCCTTACAGGGCTTCCAATTATATAATCCATGCTCACCCAGGGCGGCGCGCCCCTGACGGGTCGCTTGCCCTGGGCTGGTATATCATGCCCCTTCAGGGCTATTTTACGATTGAGTACCCGACCATATTTCGTCACGATCCCGTCCGTGCGGGTTGCGGGCGACCAGTCCGCGCTAAGAAGCCGTTAAAAAATGGGTTCTTGACATAAGCCATAGAGCTTTACGTCAAGAACCCAAGAAACATGGGGAGCCATCGATCTTCCACCTAGAAGACACTCCCCACTACCGTGCTTTGCCAGCCGAACATTAGTTCGGACAATGACAAGCACTAACATTACAATAGACGGTAAAAAAGGGAAAGCAAATGAAAAAATGAAAAAAATTCATTTTTCTATCAGGTTGTGCTTGATATCGGCAAAAATAATTTCCAGCAACCTTCTTGCGTCTCGCCTCTGACGAATTCTGGTTTCCTGTCCGCAGGTGACGGTATCAAAAGATCTCGGCGGTGACGGCGAGTAGGACTGGGTACGAGGAATCAAACTCCCTGACGAAATCGAAGGAGGCGATCGTTTTTTCAGGATGCGGATTCCGCCAGGTCAGGACACCGAACATCACCCTGGCTCCGGATTGAGTGTGGCTAGACCATGCGACATTGGCAACCGTTGCCCCAACTTGCGAGTTCCAAGCGGAAATTGTCTTGTTCCAATACAAGTCGATGATTTCGTGGGAACCATCATCGAAATGAACGATATAATACCCGAGTTTCTGCGGATCCTTGGAGTGGTCCCCGTGCATCAGGGGCGAGGCGACTTTTGACACGGAAGCCGTATGGAGGAATGACAATGACGCCGCCTTGGAATTGATGGGGATTTGACGAATCGCATTCACATCGTCCTTGAGTTCAATCGCCGCAAGGTTGCCCTTGGTTTCAAGCTTGAAGGGAATGAGCGAAAACCATTGAAGTGGACCTGCTGACAATATCGCCTCGGCGCCATGCTCCGAAGACAAGCCCATCCAAGGGTTGTTACCGCCTCCGCGAAGAGACACATTGAACCAATTGCTCAAATCATAGGTCAAGAACTTGCTTGGCTGACCTGGTTGGTATGGATCATGCAAGGAACGGAATACATTATTGGTATGATAGTTGATCTTTTCGATCGGCATCTTGTCAACAGCCCATGTTCGTTCTGCCGCGAGTACGATTGCTGTCATCAAATGATGCGAGTTGCGGATGAATTCGATTGGCTTCCAGGTTGTTCCGCTGAACCCAAGACAATTTAGGCGTTTGATTTCATCGATGAACGTGGTGATATTTGCAGGCCAGTACCATCCATTTCCCACCAATTGGAAACCATTGTCCTGGAAGAACTTGACTGATTTATGCGAATTTCCAATATCGTAGTGCCAATCGAATATTATCACGTCCTTGGGGATTTTAGGGAGCGCCTGTGCGGTATTATAGGGTTCCCCGCCATTGTGCTCAACCAGCAGCTGGTCGCCCCACATTGCCATACTGATTCCCTTGCTCTTCAGGAATTCATAGAGGATATTGATCTCCTCCGCCAAGAGTTCGCCGCCTGACGCACCCTTGCACCTGTCGCAGACTCCAATCGGTTCAAAGGTAATTTCATCGAGCGCCACATTGTAGAGTTTTGCCTTTGGGTAGCATTGAAGTTGCTCTTCGATCATATCGAACATGAGCTTATGGACTTCCGGGTGCCTTGGGCAGTAGTTCCAGAATTTCCATCTTGCCTTCGGGTCTGGATTTTGGATCTCCGCAAAGTGCCTGAATTCTGGTTTATTGAGTATGAAGTCGAAATGCGACATGCATTGTGTCATCGGCAGTGGATTGATGTCATAGAGGTCGATCAGATCAGCGATTTCCCTGTGCTGGCTTTTGGTCGGCGCATTCTCCCTTGCAAGTTTCGGGTGTTTTTCATAGACCATTCTGTCATCGATTTGGATGGCGATCCAGTTGAATTTGAGTGCTGCAAGCGTATCGATGACCTTGAATGCATCGTCCATGAATTGTTGCGTATCCGGCGCGAAAAGCTGCCAGCCCCTGAATTGCATATTGGGCCAATCGAGAATATCGGCTTGCATCATCGCAACCTGGTCATCGTATCTGACGCAGAGTTGCCTCATGGTTTGAATCGCACAGGCGAGTCCACGAGTCGTATTCGCCTTCAAGATCGCTTGTTTTTCGGCGGCGATTTCGTAGGCTTCATGGTGTTGCCAAGGTGTGAGGTTAAGGTCTTGTGCGACATCGCCCAGCGTCAGGATGATATCCGCCTGCTCTGGCTTGCCGACTTTTTGGGGTTCGATGCCGAATTGATGGTTGAAGACCCTGCAAAGAACAAGGAAAGACTTTTGGCAGCTTGCATCGAAAAAGACCTTGGGTGAATCAGACCAGGTAATCGCTTTGCTTCCAGTTGTTTGCCTTTGTGGGGCTGGAACGACAAACTTCTCCTGAAGTTGCTCGAGGAGCGACTTTGACATGATCTCCTGCGGCTTGACATCATCGGGTTCGTGCGGGAGCCACAGCCATCCATTGGCACCCTCTTCCAGGAAGAATTCGCCGTTGGTTCTGCACCAGGCGCTATTTTGCTGGGTATCTCCGATTTTTCTTGACCGTCCCAATTGCAGTTTGCAAACTTTGTTTTTTGGGATGATTTGCTTTGGAATGTCGATTGTCGCATGTGCAATCCAGGCATTATTCTCCGGTTGTCTTGTAGCGGAGGCGATCCAATCGAGTGCTTTTAAGTTTTCATCCGCTTCTCTGATAAAATCCCAAGAATGCCAATCCTTGAAAAACCTAGCTGTATCCGGCAGGATTTTGCGTTGCAGGGACTTGCCATCGGGGGTGATGCCAAAATGGAATGTTCCTTGATTTGTGGCCAGGAACAGCTCGATCGTATCATTGTCCCAAAAGCTTTTTTGGTTCAGCTTAAGCTTGTCCAATTCCGGTTCGTGGCAGAGGATCTTGAAATAGAGCTTTTGGTCATGGTATGCCACGCTTGCCTGCGTCGTCACATCCGGTAGCTTCATGTCTTTTCCCAGCGTGACGAATGGTGATAGCTGGACTGCCTTTGCCCAATCCGCATCCTGGACGGGCGCTTCCTTTAGCAAGGGAACCCGGACTTCCGGGGTATCGTCCAGGCATCGTAGCGAGAAGTCGCTAAAATAGATCGGTTCGCCTGGATTTCTGGCGATCAATGAAATGCGGAAGTACGAGCAATCAGCGGTAGTCTTGATTTTCAGGGAAAGCTTTCGCCAATCGGTTTTTGCGTCACGTCCCGGAACATGGGTCAGGTACTCCCTGTTTCTTAGGAATTCGTACCAAAAGACAGCCCATTCGGAATCCGCCTTGACCCAACCTTCCAGAAGATAGTTGGCATTGGGGCGGATTCCCCTGATATCCGTGGAAGTCCTGTAGATGCCTACCTTGCCGCGCCCAGTCCAATGAATCAACTGGGCTTGACGACCATCAACCTCAACAACTTTCATCGTGCCCTGATGGTCGTCAGGGGCATCCCTCCACCAACCATTCGCAATGCCTTCGCCGACAAATCGACCCTGGGGCAATAGCTCGGCGATCAGAAAGGACGAGCATACCGCCACACACAGGAACACAATTCTTTTCATTCAGAATCCCACTTAGATTTTCGCTTTGATCAGGAATTGACCAAGAGCCTCGACAGCGCCCAGGCTGGGCATCACAGGACCATTATTGCGCATGGCTGCGAGATCAATGGCCATTACCTGATCATCAGACGGCGTTGCGGTCAACTTCAGTGCGATAGCGCCATTGAGCACCTTTCTGCCATCGTCTATTGCAACTGGATTTGCCGCTTCATAGACACCCAGGAGCATTTCGTCACTCGTGCCATCCGCCAATCGTTCTGCTGCAAATTCGAGCAATTCCCTGATATCTTGGTTTCCGAAGTACACAGCGTGTGGTCCGCCATATCCGAATTCAATTGAGACGAGGTTTCCCGGCGTATTGGCATAGCTATGCGGGAAGATCAGCGGGCTTGCGAGACGCGGTCCTTTTTCGTTCATTTGTGTGAAGAATTGATATCCCGATGAGTTGGCGCCAAATCTGGTTCCTGTACAAATCCCCTTCTTTTCCTTCAGTTCAGTACCGATATCTTCTCCAAGGCAGAGCGAAGCGGCAGTCAAGAAGAGTCCGCCTGATAGGTCAAGATATCCCTTTACGGACTTAAGGTAATTTTTTGCAGAGAAATCCTGCAGCGCCATATTGGTTGCATCCGTGCACTTGAACCATTCCGGATGGTCGAGCAATTCTTTTCCTTTTCCGACGTTATCCGGAACCACCCATGCCATCGACTGGACGTAGACCTTGTCCAGCATCTGGAATTTCGGCGCCTTGTGCTGCGGCTTGGCGCTAATGACCAGCGAGGAATTGTTTCCGCCGATGCCTGCGGAGTTGGTAATCGCCGTGGCAAATGACTTGTTGCGAACCTGAGTACCTGGGTTGCAATCGACGGGAATGCAGTCGGGATCCATGTCGTCGTGGTTGATGGTCGGCGGGATTTTGCCTTCGATCATCGCCTTGATCGTGACAGCCGCTTCAGCCAATCCGGCGACGCCCAGGAGATGTCCCAATTGAGACTTGTGGGCAGTGACGGTCAAGGTTGGCAATCGATCGCCGAAGATGTTCCTGAGGGCTGCGGCTTCTGTTTCGTCATTGGCTTTCGTACTTGTTGCGTGTGCGCAAATATGCTCGATGTCCTGGGGCTTGAGACCAGCCAATTCCAAGGCGGTTTCCATGACGCGCCTTGAGCCGGCGGCTTCCTTGGGAGGAGCCGTCATGTGGTGGGCGTTATTGTTGGTGGCGGAGCCGAGGAGCCATGCCAAGGCGGGGGAATCCGATGCGCCTTCCCGCTCCAGGAGCATCGCGGCGGCACCCTCGCTGAAGATCGTCCCAGATCGCTTGCTGTCAAAAGGACGCATGATATCGGTGGTAATGGTTCTGAGATTGGTCAATCCGCACCAGGTTGATTCGGCAAGGTAATCGTAGGCGATGATCAGCATCTTATCTGCTCTTCCCTGCCTGATGACATCTGCTGCGATGCTGACGGCGGCAGCGCCCGATGCACAAGACATCGAGATTTGCATACGCGGTCCGTTGCAATCGAATGCCTCTCCGATGTATTGGATGATTTCATCGTAAGGGGTGTATGTTTCTTCAGTGATCACTCCCAGATCGCGTTGTTCCCACCAAGCCCACTCCAAACTTGCCATCGGTCCGAAGTTGGTCGCCAGCAACAAGCCCATTTTTTCCGATGATTGCTTATGTCCAGCCTGCTTGATAGCCTCGCTGGCTGCCATTTTCATCATGGCCCTGGTCAGGTCATCGAGATCGAACTTGCCTTCCAGGTCTGCTTCATTGTCTTGGGAAATAATGCCTGCATTCATTTGAGGATAGACATGGCCGGTAAAGCGATGCCCAATTGAACTGAAAGCATGCTCAGCCTTGCACATGCGGGCGAAAACCTCGTCAAGATTCTGCCCCATGGAACAATACAACCCCAAACCTGTAATCTTCATATCCATTGGTACTACCTTATGCTGAATGTTGTTCTAAGCGAAATCTCGTGAAAATAACGAGTTGTATGCCTGCATTATTGGTACGAAAAAGCCACTTGGCAAGATAATACCCGCCAAGTGGCTCTGACTAGTGAATCAACGTATTGTCGTCGTCGTTACTTGCCCATTGCCTTGATGGCAGCCTGGGCGGAGGCGACGCGGGCGACTGGAACGCGGAACGGTGAGCAGCTTACGTAGGTCAAGCCTTGGGCAAAGCAGAACTCTACCGATGCGGGATCGCCACCCTGTTCGCCGCAAATACCGACCTTCAGGTTCTTGCGGACGGAACGACCCTTTTGAGTCGCCATTTCGATCAGGGCGCCGACGCCGTTCTTGTCGATGGTCTGGAAAGGATCTGCCGGCAGGAGTCGCTTATCCAGGTAACCATTCATGAAGCTGCCGATATCGTCGCGTGAGAATCCGAATGTCATCTGCGTCAAGTCGTTGGTGCCGAAGCTGAAGAATTCGGCGACACCTGCCATCTGATCCGCCAAGATTGCCGCCCTGGGGATTTCGATCATTGTACCAACCGTGTACTTGAGTTCCTTCAGATCGAACCTGCGAACGACTTCTTCGTGGACCTTTTCGATGATGGTCTTTACGTAGGCAAGTTCGCTGATATCGCAAGTAAGTGGAACCATGATTTCCGGGGTGACATTCTTACCGTCCTTGATCAGTTCGGCTGCGGATTCCAGAATGGCGCGGGCTTGGAACTCAGTGACTTCAGGATAGGTGACGGAGAGTCGGACTCCGCGATGCCCCATCATCGGGTTGCTTTCCTCGACTGCGTCAACGCGTTTGCGGACTTCGTCTTCGGCGATATTGAGCGCCTTTGCGAGTTCCAGCCTGCCCAACTGCGAGTGTGGCAAGAATTCGTGGAGCGGGGGATCCAGGAGACGGATGGTGACGGGATATCCTTCCATGACAGCCATCGTGTTCTTGATGTCGGTCTTCATGAATGGGAAGAGTTCCTTGAGTACTGCAGTGCGGTCTGCAGGCGTCGTGCAGAGGATCATTTTGCGGAGGAGGAAGAGCGGTTTTGCTGAGCCTTCGCCGTAGAACATATGCTCGGTACGGAAGAGTCCGATACCTTCTGCGCCGAATTCACGGGCCTTTGTGGCATCGGCGGGGCTGTCCGCATTGGCTCTGACGCCCATGGTGCGGTACTTGTCAACCAACGACATGTAGCGGAGGAATCTGTCGTAGTCGCCGGAAGCGCTCGGGGCGACGAGCGGGAGGTCACCCTCGTAAACCACGCCCTTGGAACCGTTGATCGTCAACACATCGCCTTCGCGGAAGGTACGATTGCCAACCTTCATCGTCTTGTTGCTGGCATCGATAACCATCGCGTCAGCACCAACAATGCAGGATTTTCCCCAGCCACGGGCAACAAGCGCCGCATGCGAGGTCATGCCGCCGCGAGAGGTCAAAATGCCGACTACGGCTCTCATTCCTTCGACGTCGTCCGGCGAGGTCTCTTCGCGGACGAGGATGACTTTCTTGCCCAGGCGAGACGCCTGAACAGCATCCTGCGCGGTGAAGACGATTTCGCCAGTTGCGGCGCCAGGTCCTGCCGGGAGTCCCTTGACAAGATAGGGTTGCTTGGCTTCAATCTTGGGTTCAATGATGGGAAGGAGGAATTCCAAGACCTGGTTTGGCTGTACCCTGAGGACAGCTGTCTTTTCGTCAATCAAGCCTTCGTCAAACATGTCAAGCGCCATATTGATGGCTGCCTTGCCACCGCGCTTGCCGGTTCTGCACTGGAGCATGTAGAGCTTCTTGTCTTCGACGGTGAACTCGATGTCAAGCATGTCCTTGTAGTGCTTTTCCAACTTGGTTCTGATTGCGTCCAGTTCCTTATAGGTTTTGGGCATCAGATCGACCATTGAATGCATGTGCTTGTTCTGGTCGGTCTTTGTTTCGTCGTTCAATGGAAGCGGCGTACGGATACCAGCGACGACGTCTTCGCCCTGTGCATTGATCAGCCATTCGCCGAAGAAGAGGTTTTCGCCAGTGGCCGGGTTTCTGGTGAAAGCAACGCCTGTCGCCGAAGTATCACCCATGTTGCCGAAGACCATCGCCTGGACGTTGACGGCAGTTCCCCATTCGTCTGGAATGCCCTCGATCCTGCGATAGCTGACAGCCTTGGCGCCAACCCAAGACTTGAAGACTGCGCCAATGCTGCCCCAAAGCTGCTTGACGGGATCGTCCGGGAATTCTACGCCCAGGACTTCCTTGATCTTGCGCTTGAATGCATCCGCCAAGACCTCCAGGTCGTCAGCGGTCAAATCGGTATCAGACTTGTAGTCCTTGATGTACTTGTACTGGTCGAGGATTTCATCCAAGATCTTGCGGATGCCCTTTCCGTCCATGGGTTCGATGCCTTCGGCCTTTTCCATCACAACGTCAGCATACATCATAATCAACCGGCGATAGGAATCCCAGACAAAGCGCTTGTTGTTGGTTTTCTTGATCAATCCTGGAATCGTCAAGGAGGACAATCCGATGTTCAACACGGTATCCATCATGCCGGGCATCGATTGACGGGCGCCAGAACGGCAGGACAGCAACAGGGGATTCTCGGGGTCGCCGTACTTGCGACCCATGACCGCCTCAACCTTTGCAAGCGCGGCATCCACTTCCGCCTTCAGAGTCTTGGGCATTGTGCAGTTCCCTGCAAAATAAGCAGTGCAGCAATCCGTCGTAATGGTAAATCCTGCCGGAACCGGCAATCCCAAACGAGACATTTCAGCCAGGTTCGCACCCTTGCCGCCCAGCTCGTTCTTCATGGACGCATCGCCTTCGGTGCTCTTGTCACCAAAGAAATATACATACTTGACCCCATCGACCTTCTTGTTTTCTTCCATTGGTACTGACCCCTTAGCCGACGCTGCTTTTTTCTTTTCTGCCATGTCTTCTTTCCTCACGCTTGTCCTACTCTATTTTCGTACCTAATCACACGAAATAAAAAAGGCAATCCGCCGGAACTCCTGATCCATCCTTGGAAGGATGACCAATTTGTCTAGCCAATCGCCTTTCCCCTTCCTCTCCCATACCTTTCCACAATTAAGAGTGTTATTTCTTCGCGTCCTTCTTAGCGGCATTGGCACGTTCCTTGACACGTTCCAAATAACGCTTGCGACGATTCCTCTTTTCCCTCTTCGTGTGTTGCTGACTCATTTGTTTGCTCCAATATGGCTAGGTGAATGACTTTTTATTAACTATAAATAAAAACAAACTAGGGAAAAATAATGTAAATCATTAAACAACTTTTGCAAGTTACGAAATATAAAATACTTCCCCTAACTTACAAAAAAACAACACAAAACCTTTCCTCCTATGCGATTAAAGTGCCGAAGCGCAGAAAAGGGATGCCTATTTTGTCAATTCGAGAAATCCGACTCGGTCGCAATTTGTTGAATCGCCATTGGTTGGCCGCCACATGATGAATTGATTGGTCGCAGTACGCCTTACGGTGATGTTCGCCCAAAGTCGATCGCCCACTGTGACCCCGATCAGCTCCAAGGGAATGATCCATCGGCAAGACCAAGACTTCTCGCTAACCTTGGCCTCCAACTTTGCCTGCTGCAAAGCCGGCGCCTCGGCACGTTTCTTGCTGACCAGCTTGAAACCTTCAAACTTGCCCGTTGTAAATCCCCTGAAAACATAGATGTCGGAATTGGCTCCGTCTGAAGCCATGAAGGCGAGTTCGACAGCTTCGTTTCCTGCCCATCCTTCACCAAGTTTCCGTGTTTTTGGCAGGAACGACTCGATGTCGATGATGAGATTCTTGCCATCATGCGCAAGCTTTGCACGTGGTGGATCTTCTGCTTTTTCTCCGTTGTAGTTGACCGTGAGATCCATCACCGCAGAAGGCTTTTTCGCCTTTGGAACCTTGATGGTCGGTAGTGGGCTAAGCTTGGCCTTGGTGACCTTTGGCTGCCTGTGATGCGGGAGCACGACCTTGTCGATCGTCCTTTGGATCGGCCATGACGCCCGTCTCGGATCTTTGTACAGCCCCATCTTCTCGAAGGGGATTTGCTTGAACCCGACCTCTTCGAGCTTGGCTTGATCTTTGTATCGTATGTCAATGACTTTACCTGTCGAATCCTTTTTGAGCTTGATCCAGTCGGGTTCATCGTCGAAGACGACATTGTCCTTGACGGTTTGGTATTGTAGTATCGAGTTGTTGATATCGTACCAACGTCCCCCTGCCGAGACATTTCTGACAAACACGTTTCTCTTTGGCACTCCCGGGTCGTCGTCGAGGATATTGACGAGGTTCGGGTAGCGTTTTGCCCAGAGTTCCGATTGGTATGGCATGTTCCTGAGGTATCGTCGGAGTTCTCCGTCCTTGTCATCGGTAGCTTTTTTCTGCCATCCCATGCCCCGATTGTCCAGGTGCCCTGATTTCCAGCAATCGACGAAGACGTTGTTATCGACCACATTATCACATCCTCCCCCGATAAAGACCGAGCTATTGCATGCTTCGAAGAGGTTTCCATAGATTTCGTAACCGGAGTGCTGGTCATCCAGGTAGATTGTCATGCCACCGAAGGAAGAAGACCCCATAATATGGTGCCAGTAGTTGAAATTGACCTTGTTTCCTCGTTGTGTCCAGTCCCGTCCAACATAGAATGCCCCTGCGTCCCCGGATTCGTAAACGGCATTGTGGATTTCATTGAATTCGACGACATGCTCGTTTCCCCCGGAAGCGATAGCCATGTGCGGTCCGTGGTGGATGAGGTTATGCGCCAAGCGGTTTCCGCACCCGTCTGTTCTCAATCCTGTTGTGTAGGTCTTGTTTCTTCTGGAATAGTGGTGCACGTGGTTGTTTTCGGCGTTGTTGTTGCCGTTGGTCAATGTTTTCCGATCTCCTCCATAGAGACTGACCCCTCCTGCTCCTGTATTGTAGATATCGCAGCCATAGAGCAGGTTTTCGCTTCCGTTGAAAGTTCCTCCAATCGTACCTGTGTTCCTGATGACGCAAGACACGACGTGATTGTGGTTTCCAACTAAGGAAAATGCGCTGCCACGGACATTCTCAAAGGTGATTCCCTCAAAGCGAAGGAAACTTACGGCCTTGCCTCGAACAAGCATTTCGGCGACCGAAATCTCAAGGCTGCCACCCTTTTTCGGCGGGATGAAATAGAGCTTCTTGGCAGCTCTGTCAATGTAGTAATCCCCAGGTTCGGAAACCTCGGACAATAGATTGAACACATAGGCGCGAACTCGCTCAGGCGTGATTCCATAGGCCGCCTTTTGATTGGGATTCCGCTGCAGCTGATCGGTCTTCGGACCAAAGCCCAAGATCGGCTCGCCCATTTCAGCCCAGTCATGGTGATAGTAGGCGAAAATCCATGGATCCCTTTCGCCTTTCCAACGCTGGGAACGACCGTCAGCCTTCAAAATCAAGTTGCCCATGTCAATCTTCTCGGAAATACCGATGAAGCCCGCCTTCGGCCAACGAGACAACTGCATCGGATCGTCGTCGTAAAACAACTCGGCCTCAGCGACGGGACGACCAACGCCAAACCCATATGGTCTCAATGTCCCTAAATCTGAAATCGATGACAAATCAGATTCCATGACACGGTCGATGACCTCAGGAAGCAACACGGCCTTCACAAAAGCGTCCTGGACGGGCTTTAAGGCGCCAGCCACCTGAGACCCTGTCCAACGGACTTCGGCGCCGTAGGCGGCACGATACGTCACGGGAGCGGACACCGTGCCGCTATCCTCCTGGGTGAACACGACCGGCTCCGTAAATCGATAGGTGCCTGCGGCAAATTCTACCACAATTCCAGCATCCTCCTTAGCCGCCTTCAATTCACGAACCTTTTTCCGCGCTCCTTCCAGCGTCGCCAATGGCTTTCCTGGGGTGCCTGGATTGTCATCGCTTCCGTTTGGCGCCACAAATAGATCTGGGTATTGGGTCATGGAAGGCGTAAGCGGTTTCCATGGTTTTGCTGCAACGGCGACAGCCAGTGTCAGGATGATTCCGGTCGTTGTTTTCATCATGGCCATTCCTCGTGTTCTGGAGTTAAAGAAGAAGGCCGGCCAGTTCCTTGCAGGATCCGGCCGGCCTTGGTTTCATGTTACCCGTGCCCCCTTCCGGGGGCGTCTTGCATTACCAATTCCACTCGTCTCCCTGGTACCAGGAGAAGGTATCGTCAAGCGAATTGATATCGATGACCTCGGGACCGACTCCCTCGGGCAGGTTTTCGATAGTACCACGACCATTGAGGATGTGCTCGATGCTCATATCCTGCGGCTTGAGATCCATCATCATGCGGACGTGCGGGAAGTACTGGAAGGTATTGGTTGCCCACCACTTGCCGGTATATCCGTCGAGGATGTTCCTCAGGTTGCTGTTGAACTCGCCTTCAGATCTGCTGACCCGGTTGACCGGGTGGCTGTTGCCGCCCCAGACCCTGCCGTTCCAGTAGATGATGCCGGGTTCGTAGTTGGGCTTGCCGTCGTAGTGGATCTTGCCATCAACGGTCGTGCCGTTCATGTAAACCCAGATGAAGCCCTTGCCGCGACCGTTGTTGTCGGAGCCGTCGCTATCGACATGGAGCTGGCCGCCCGCATCGACGGTGACAGGCCTGTTGCCAGGAACGTTTCCGATCACACCGCCAACCTTCAGGTTGATGTCGCCGCCGGAGATGATGTTGATCTGGTCAGGTCCGCCGTCAGAGAGGATATCGCCGCCGGCATGGATATTGACGTCGTTGCCGACTTCAATGGCGTTTTCGCCGAGATCGACATCCTTGGCTGTCGTGATGACTCCGTTGTAGTCGGCCTTGATGCCTTCGTCCGCGACATCCAGGCTGTAGGCCCTGATGATGACAGAGTGAGCATCGTTTTCGAGTTCGTTGATCATGCCGTCGTCAAGCGCCCTGACATGATTTGCGAAGACGTGGGTGATTTCTGCTCCGATGACCACGTCGCCGTCCTTGGCGACTACGTCGTTGAGGTAGAGCGCATAGGTATCGCTGACGTTGGTGTAGATGTCGGAGTCGTTGCCTTCGGTCCTGGCTTCGTACCTGACGTAGGCGCCGTTACGGATTTCGACTCCGATGTCCGCGTTATCGCCAGTCGTATCGAGTTCGATCCTGCCGGCTCCGCTGATGTTGATGAACTGGTCTGTGGCGACATTGCCTGCTTCATCGAAGGAGATTTGGCCGATTCCATCGGTTGCCTTGATGAAGACAGTTGCGGCGATGATGTCGGTGACATCCTCAGTTCCATCTTCGTACTCGGTATCGGCCCTGAGCACCGCGCCGTCTGCGTCGATGGCGACGATATCCTTGGCGATGACTTCGTCGATGACCACGTCGCCGCCATTGCTTGTGGCGATGGTGACGTTGCCATTTGTGGCTTCGATCACGCCCGAGTTGGACTGTTGCTTGATGTTCGCACCATCGGTGGAGTCGATCGCGACGTCTCCGTTCTCGGCTATGATATCACCGGTGATGACGGCGTCGCCGCTGCCATGCTGCGTGAATGCGATGTCTTCCTTGGCCTTGAGTTCGGCGACCTCGGTCTTCCTGTTGGAGGTATTGTCGATGTTGATGCTGCCTTCGATCGCTTCCGCGGTAAGCTTCCGGGTTGCGGTATCCAGGCTGTCATCTTCCGCACCGACATTTGTGCCCGCCGTCAATGTGACTTCAGGTGCTGTGATGTTGGCGTTCTCGTTGTCTGCGTTACCGTCAACGATGCTGCCTTCCGTTGCGGTGATGGCGACCGACTTGTCGGACTTGACGTCTTCGACGGTGATGTCGCCAGTTGCGTTTTCTGCGACGACTGCGCCATTGGCGACGTTTTCGCCGAGGACGATGTCGTCCGCATCGGTGATGTCAAGGTTTCCGCCAACGATTGCGTTGATTTCCGCGATGTTGCCATCGACGTCGGCATTCTTGTCGGCTTCCAGGTTGAGCGTCGCAAGCTTTGCAACGATGTCGAGGTCCAGGTTGCCTTCGCCGTTCTGCGCGATGTCGATGACGCCTGCGGTCGTGTCGGCTTCGCTGATGGTCATCAAGACGTCGTTGTCGTTGTTGGAGACGATGTCGATCCTGTCGGCGTCGCCGATCGTGATTTCCTCGGCGCCGTTGATGACGACTTCACCGTCCCGGCCGATGTTGACGATCTCGTCGAGCGCATCGATGGTGACCTTGTCGGCATCGAGGGTCGATGCGTCGATGGCGGAGGCGGTGATGGTGATTCCATCGATGTCGGTCATGCCGGCGATGGTATCGGCATCGGCTGCGCCTTCGTAGGCATTTTCAGCTCTGATGTTCGTATTGTCGATGGCGGAGGCGATGATTTGGACATCGTCCGCGCCGTGGATGGCGGAATCAACGATGGTCGTGTCGCCATCGCCGTCGATGAAGACATCGCCGCCCATGTAGGCTTCGAATCCGCCGGCTGCTTCCTCGTCTGCCGGGACGTCCAGCGCGGTAATGTTGGTGTTGATGATGGCATCGGTGTTGTAGACAAGGATGTCGCCATTCTTGTTGATGATATTGGAGTCGGCCAGCGCCTCCGAGGCGGAGACTTGGAGGAGTCCGTTCTCGGCGACCAGCGTGGCTCCGACGATGTAGCCGGCCTCGATGTCAATGCCGTCATGGCCAACGATGTTGTTGCTGTCAAGTTCGCCTTCGACGTCGATTTCGACGATGCCCTTCTTCGCCCAGAAGGTATTTCCAACGGCGTGGAGGATATTCTCGTCGTCTTCGGTTTCGGTGCCGGCGGTGATGTTGCCGTCCTCGGCGATGAATCCGGATTCGGCGACGTACTTGGCGAGGACAGTGATCGCATCCTGCTTGCCGTTCGCCTTGGTCTCGGAAGCCGGGTTCCAGGCTCCGTCCTTGGCTGCGGCGGTGAAGCCGGAGTTGTCGATTTCATTGCCGGCGCGGACATCGATCCACTGGGTGGCCGTGACCTGGGTACCGGTGATGTTGTTTTCCTTCGCGGTCAAGACCACGTTGCCGAAGCTGGCGATATCAACCCCGGCCACGTCGTTGGCGGCGTGGACCTTGATATCCTTGCCGATGAAGGAAGTGGCGGCGACGGCATCGGTTGCCTTGGCGTCGATGTCGCCCGCGGAGGTGAACTGCGAGTTGTCGATGCGAACCGCGGTGATGCCGGCATTGCCCGTTGCATCGCCGGAACCGGCGACGGTCTGGTTCTCCACGCCGTCGACCGTATCGAGCAGGAAGTTCTCGATGGTGAAGTCGTTGCCGGGCGTGGCATCGATGAAGGAACCCGCAGTGGCGGTGACGCCGTCGATGGAGTTGACGGCGGTCAGCAACGCATTTCCGCTCGCGACGATGTTGGAGGTGAGGATGTTGCCGGCCTCGACCTTGACTCCGGCGCCGCTGATGTCGACGTTCTCGACGTCAGCGGTGGCGGCGATTGCGACATCGCCGCTTGCGGCGGTGACGATGGTTCCGATGACGTTGACCGCATCGATGGTCGCGGAGCCGTCCGTCTTGACGGTTGCGTTCTCGACGTTGGCCGCTGCGGCAATGGCCGCGCTGGCGGCATCGAGCTGCAGTCCGCTGACGAGGTTCGCATCGATCGCAGCCGCGCCGGCGGCCGTGACCAGGTCGTTGGTCATGTCGCCGTCGATGTCGATGGTGAACGCACCGGCCGTATCGATCGTGTTGTTGGCGGTGTAGGCCGCCGCGGTGATGGTGATGTCGCCAAAGGTGTCGATGGTGTTGCTGACGACTGGCGCCGCGCCATCGAGCGTCAGCGTGCCGCTGACCGTGATGGTGTTGGTCGCGAGGAAATTGGCGGCGGTCAGCTTGGCGTCGCCGGAGTTGACCACGATCCTGTTGTTGATGATCGCATTGCCGGCGTCGACTTCGGCCGAGGAATCGGCGAGGACCGTGTTGCCCGTGAAGTCGTAGGTCACAAATGCGGCCAGGCTGTCGCCGGTGAAGGACGCGTCGACAATGTGATTCAGCTTGTTGTTCTCGGCGCCCAGGTTGATCGCATTGCTGGCGACGTATTCGCCGCCGGAGAGGACCTGGACGTTGGAGACGGTGATGGAGCCGGCGGTGGCGACGGTGTTGTTGTCGACCCGCTCGGCGTTCGTGATGGCGACGTCGCCGGAGTTGGAGACGGAGTTGTTGGCGATGGAGCCGGCTGCGTTGTCGGTGCCGTCGAGGGTGACGTTGCGACCCGCGAGGATTCCGGTGCCGGCGATGGTGGCGGCGGTGACCGCGACATCCTGGCCGGCCGAGAATCCGGTTCCGGCAACCTCTGCCGCGTTGGCGGCGATGGAGCCGATCTTGGCGGTCATGCTGCCGTCGGAGATGAGGGTTTCGGCGGTGGCGGCGATGTCGCCAGCCTCGCTGATCAGGTCTGAAGCGACCAGGTAGCCTGCGTTGACGGTCAGGTCGGCGCCGGCGACGATGGTCGTGCCGTCAATCTCGTTCGTGGCGGTGACCTCGACAATGCCTGCATCCAGGCTCTTCGCCCAGATCGTGCTGTTGACGATGTCCTCGACGCCGGTGATCGTGATCTTGCCGCCTTCGGAGACGAAGGAGTCTGCCGCGAGCTTCCTGGCGACGACGGCGATGTCGGTTCCGGCGGTGACGTCGGTGCCGTCGATCTCGTTGCCGGCCGTCAGG
>DBPZ01000115.1 GCA_002305655.1 Lentisphaeria bacterium UBA1407
CTGGGGGTTTACCATTTTAAATTATAAGTGAATTCTATTCTATGATCCGCTCCAATCATATTTTGATATGCCGAAGTAATTCATCACTGAATCGATCATTAGAGCCATTGACGACCATCAATATTCAATCTCCTTTCTTAAACCTAAAAAAGAAGCTGATGTCAGTCTATCATTCTTAACAGATTGAATTTCAATGAGTTAGGAGCCTCATGACGTTCACCCCCCCCTAGTCATCATCTCCGTGCACAAACGACTTCAGCAACATTGATATCAAAAATCATTGGTGTTTATTCGCGTTCATTCGTGGTTCCTATAAAAAAGCCGTCAACTGCTTTTTTCAGGTTCAACCATTCATCCTTCATCATTTACAAATGACTTTTGGCGCATGTTCCATGGTCTGCGCAGAACCAATTCCCGGCGCAAGCCTGATGAAACATTTCCGCGACTTGAAGTCATCGCAGTCGTTGACAAGAAAATTGAACGAAAAACCTTCCGAAACTGTCGCCGAATTGACGCCAAATGCCGACAAGGGAATCGATATCACATAAACAACGCCATCTGAAGTCCTTAGGACAGATGAGATAATTGCGTAGCGTATCGCCTCTGCCTTGAAGCCTGATGGGACAATCCAGCAGCCAGGACATGGAATTCCCTTAGCATCAAGAGCAACTCCAAGCTCAAAGTACCCGTCCTGCTTCGGAAAGCCAAGGGCAAACTGGATTCCGTCGCCTTCCCAAGGGACATCGGGATTCGTATGGGGACAGTGGACATCGTCGGTCACCTCCGCCCTGATGTGCAACGTCTCGTCTTGGCAACCCAGCCAAATCTTCGCTGACAGGTCGGCTGGCGACTTCCATGCGCGCTTGGCTGATTCAGGGTCGAACTGGAACTTGTTTTCGACTTGCGAGACATTGTCCAGCGTAAAGTCCGGGCTTCGTTCGCAAAACGCAATTCCCTTGCAAACCGTGGCAAATGAAGACGATTTTTCGACGTGGAGAGGCGCCTCGATGCCATCAAACGACACGCCAATCCGTACAACAGGCGACTCGCGACGGCATTGAACCGTAAACGGTACCCGAAGAACCTGCTTCGATGAAAGCTCGCAATTTGAAGGCAAGCCCGAAAAAAAGCCCCTTTCGAAATATCGGGAGACAAGGTGCATCGAACCTGTCGCGAGACTGGATTACGCAAGATGAGGGTACCATCAACCGGTTCCTCCGAAGTCATGGCCGCGGGAATCTCCAGCATAGCGACTGGTTGGACATCCCGGAATCCCTTTGCACCGTAGAGCTTCACGACTTGTCCAGTTTCCGTGATTGTAAAGAGCGCGGATTCGTCAAGGCATAGCAGCGTTTTTTCGTTGCCTGCGAGATCGAATGTTGACGCCTTTGCCATCGTTCCTTCAGGCATTGCGGCATAGATGCTTGTGCCTGTGGTCGAAACCGCGTTCCAATGTGCGAGCAATGCCGAATCAGGCGCAGTGAAGGCAAAGAGCCAAGGTGAGCCTTCCGAGGTGATTTGGCGTTGGAAGGACGCTTCGACAAAGAGCCTGACAATCGCGGCATAGGTCGCATAGACATGCTTGGGTTCCATAAAATGGTCGATCGTGCCGAAGTTATGTTCGCTGTACTCGAGGTCATAACCATTGTCGAACAATCCATACCAAGTATAGCTTTTCCCTCCTCTCGCCCATGTGAAGAGGAGTTTTTTGAAGAGGCAATCGGCCTGTTTGGCATCTGTTCCCTTGGCCGAATGCATGGCTGTTTCGCTTGCGATCCAGGGGATTTCTATGCCCAGCCGCTGCCTCATCGGGATGAAGTGGTTATCGACCATTTGCTGGTAATGGGGAAAGTATCCGTGTTCGTGGTAGCTGTGGATATCGAAGCAGCCTTTGGTCGCCGCCATCACTTCCTCGTGGAACCTGGCGGGCTTTCCGTCCCACCACCCAGGGTGCATCGTGGCAAATCCCCCGCTGGCAATCTTGACTTTCGGACTGACCTCCCGGGCAATCTTCACGGCACGACGGCACAGCTCAATGTATTCCTCGACAGGCGGCTCAAAGAACCCCTTCAGGTCGGGTTCGTTCCAAATCTCGAGAAACTCCAGGCGATGCCCGAAGTTCTTGGCGACGGTTCGGACATAGGCATCCCAGGCATCTGCCGGCGGCAACTTGTTCCTATGGGTCTTTGCGGTCTTCGGGTAGTCCGGAACCGCTCATTTCGGCGTAAAGACCAACGTCTCACGCATTCGGATCCCCGCCGCTTCAAGCATTTTCAGGCGGGAGTCCATCGCGTCAAGGTTCCAGTCATCCGCGCCCTTGGGGTGAATCCGTTCCCAGCCGACAATCGACCTGATCGCACGTATCCCCGCATGCTTCAGCGCTTCGACAACATTCGGATTGATCCAATGATTGTCGATCGCAAACCCAAACTCGGGATTTTCAGGTCTTTCCAATCCATTGTACGGGACAATGGCGAATTTGGCCCTGTAGCCATCCTGGTCAGGCTCGCCGTACCAGGCGCCAAGCGTTGGCGGTTGCGTTTCGGGTACGACAACGCTCTCCCCGCATGCTTCCAAGTCAACCTGGCACCGCACGACATAGACATCGCCGTAGAGATTCGTGAAATTGAAACTCGCCGGGCGACGAATCCGCTCACTGCTCCGATTCCTCAGGATGAACGACACGCCATCGCCTTCAGTACCCGTGAACAACGCCAGAAGCTTCCCGCGAAAATTGACGGACAATTCAAGCTCTGAAGCACCGGGATAGTTTTCGTGGAAGTAGTCGGCTGATTTCAGCAGGATTCTTGTGTTTGGCGTACTTGGCTTCAGTTCCAAGTTCATCAGCCGAGTCCTGCCCTTGGCGTCTTTTTGCGACTTGATGTCAAAAACAAGTCGTCCAGACTTCGAGGTCGCCTCTTGTCCGGGTGCAGAAAACCACCATCCGGGCGTATGCACCAAGTTGGGAATCACCGTCGCCGAACCCGACTGAATCTCCAGGGTCAACACAATTGCATCCGGATTCGCCGAAAGCCAGGACGAGTGAGGGACATTCAGCTTGGCGGACGTGGTCGAATCGCCAAAATCCACAAGCCAACCTTCAGGCGTGCGCCGGATCGATGCTTCGCCCTCTTCCAATGCAGCAGGAACATGCCTGCAAAACCAAACTCGACGAAAGGCGCGCTCGTTACCGGCAATGCATGTGTCCATCATCAACAACACTACCACGACTGTGCAGAAACGTTTCATCGGTCGAACTCCAGCGGGCATTGGCCCCACATCGCCGAATTATCACCCCTCTTGCTTACATCAAGGGGGCAAACAGCCTTAAAACTCTGCCTGTGATCCTACTTAGCAAATTGAAGCTTCTATATTTTTCCCGTGAGATAAACATGCAGCTTTCCAAAACCCTGTCCCAATGGTCCTTTATTCGCTTAGCCAGGACTTTGTCATAGAACAGGACGGCATTTTCATGGTGGAGATGAAAACTTCTATAGTCCATATTTATAGTTCCAACCAAGCTGGTAGTATCATCGGACACCAAGGTTTTGGCATGGACAAATCCCGGTTCATACTCATAAATTTTAACTCCCCTTTCAGAAAGCTCCTTATAATAGCTTCTGCCGACCATCAAAGGAAAACAGCCATGATCACCTTTGTGAGGGAAGATCAATCTTACATCGACTCCCATTTCAGCCGCCATCTTCAGCGCTCCTGCCATTCTCTCGGAGATGGTGAAATAAGGAGTTGCTATGTAAACATAATCTTTTGCCTTGTTGATGATGTCGATATAGACTGTTTCCCCGACCCAGTCCTTGTCATGGGGATTCTCCGAAAAAGGTATGCAGAAAGAAGGCCTATCGACTTTTACAGAGCTACTTGCCTTCAAATAATCCGGATGTGTATCGCTATCATTTCTTAAATTCCAGAGTTCAATGACCATCAAGGTCATGGATTTGACCGCTTCTCCTTCCAGCCTGACACCCGTATCGAGCCAATGGCCGAACCTCTGGTATATATTGGCATATTCATCTGCCAAGTTTACGCCGCCGGTATAGGCCACCTTGTTGTCGATGACCAGTATTTTCCTATGGTCTCTGTTGTTGTGTACCGTCGTCAAAAATCCATTTACAGGGGAATAGACCTTGCATTCGACTCCTGTTTCCTGCAATCTTTTAATCACTGACTTGGGCAGGAAAAATGCATTTGTGCCATCATAAAGGAACTTAACCCGAACCCCTTCCTTGACTTTTTTGGTAAAAATTTCAATCACTCGATCTAAAATCTGTCCTGGGGACACGATAAAGAATTCCATGAAAATATAGTCTTCTGCTTTTTCCAAGTCCTTGAACAGGTCTTCAAACAAGTGCTCTCCGAGTTCATAGTATTTAACATCAGTGTTGGAGAATACGGGAAAACCCAAATTGTACAGATAATCCGCAGTCTGCTTCTTTCTTATATCCAGCTGCCCCAAGTGATTTAAGACCTCTTCATTTTGAAGGTTATAGGGCTTGGCAATTTCTTTTCGCCTTTCTATCAACCTGGAAACTGCCCTCCGACCCGGCAACAGGTGCAAGAATATATACAAGAGCAGTCCAAACACAGGAAAGACAAGGGCAAGCAATACCCAGGAAATCCTAATGTTTGAATCCTCGTCGGTATTGACTATGCAGACAGCAAAAGCCAAGGATACGACCAACCACGAAGATATTGTTATCTCTATAAATTGGAAATACCTTAACAGCAAAAATATAGCAAGAATTTGAATGATAATAAAACTTGCCATAACAAGAACAGGTATGATCTTCAACCTAGCCTTGGGAGGTGCATTATCCTTTTCAAACACTTCATCACCTGATGTTTATGGCTAAAACTCATAGGATGCTGGCCCCAAAACGAACACGACATGCCATCCCAGGGCGATCGCACTGGTGGTGCCGCCCTGGGGCAAGGCAAATTATACCTGGCATCCCAGCTATTTCGCCCAATACTCCGCGAACAGGCGTCCGAGGCGATTGGCGCCAACCGCCTTGACGGCGTCGGCATCGCAGCCGCCACGGAGATAATCCATCAACGCGCTGCCAACAAGCGCCATCACGGCATCGTGCTCAGGATAGAATTCGCGGGTCAGGAAATAGGAGAACTCAACAAGCCGATAGTCGCCGTACAACACGGGACCTTCGCCGGGATTGAACGTCCCGGCAACGCTACGGCCGCTCTTGATTCCCGACGCCAACGACTCGAACGAACCATCCTTCGCAAACACAATCGTCGCGCGACGATTCATCTGTTCGCGACAGGCGTGGCTATCCGTATTCCCGACCAAAGGTATCATCTTGCCACGGGCAATCGATTCGGTCATCCACCAGTTCACGCAAACCTGGACGTCCTCGCGTGATTGCTTGCCATCGCCTATCCCAACGACTTCCATCGCGTCGTACTTCCCTTGCTTGAGGATGTATTCCCTGAGCGGCTTCGGCAAGTTCGTCCTGCTTTCCGAGTGCCAGAAGGGATGGGCAAAAATCGCCAATCCACCGAACTCGTGGATCTTGTCAATCATCCAATCTGCTCCTGCCTGCAAGATTCGGAGGTCTTCGCTTACCGATGCGGGCAATGCTTCAGCCCTCTGCCTCAATTCGTCTTGGAACTCTTCAAAGTGGTCATTCATGTACTTGGCGACGCCTTGGCTGCCGCCGAAATTCACGAAGTGGTTGGGAGGAAGGAATCTGTTTTTGCAGACCAGCGTTGGTTGTTTTTCGGCCAGCTGGTGGACTTCCTCGCCAGGGAACACCTGGTAATCGATACCGAACTGGTTGATGAAATCCCGTGCTATCAAGGAGGGCTCCATCTGCTGATGGTCGGTGATGACGATGAAATCCAGTCCTGCGTGACATGACCAGGCAGCGACGAATTTTGGGTCTTCGTCCCGGCGCCCGCACTCGGAATAGCTGGTATGGACATGGAGGTCGCCGCGATAGGGACGCAAGGCGAACAGGTCGGCCTCAAGGGCATACACGGCAAACTTAAGGATCATTTGGGGGCGTCCGCCACCAGTTGGTTCGTACATCAGTCGATAGGTATATTCCCCTTCGCCGGAGAAGCATACATCCACCGACACGCTGTCGTCCTCGGCATTGTACTTCAGCTCTCCTGCGCTTTCGTATTCGCCCCATTTGGCAACGCGCCCGCTGGACAATATGCCGCCGTCAGAAATGACTTCCAAGTACAGGCGCCCCGACTTCATATATTCGGCAAAGCTACATTGCTCATACAGCGCACGCAAACGCAACTCAGCACTGCGACCCACCTCAAATACGCGAGGAATTACACGGAAATACTCAAATGACATAAAACAAATCGCTCCTTTATTTGACAAATTAACCTAAAAAAAGCAGTTGAAACTGGATTTTTTTCTAATTTATTGATTTTCAAATGGTTATAAAGTTCGTTCCGTTCACCATGCTGGTGAATTGAAATGAGTCAGTTTTCTGTAGCGCCTTTACAAGGCGCCCGGCATGGGGGCATCCTGTCCCCGGGCTGAAGCCCGGGGTTA
>DBPZ01000003.1 GCA_002305655.1 Lentisphaeria bacterium UBA1407
GTTTGTGGGGCGGCGGAGCGGTTTAGGCGGGGCCTCCTTCTTCATAATTCATAATTCAGGATGGTCGGACGGGTCGGGCAAAATGGCCTTGCTGTGGAACAAGACGGTTTTAGGTACGGGCTTCCGGGTGCTCATACCTGAGCCAGGCCACCACTCACTTGCAGATATGGCAGCGTGAGCAATCCATTTCAGGTGGCGTGTACGATGTGCCTTCGCGTTCAGCCTTGCGGATACGGCGGTAATTCATGATAGCCAGGAATGTGGCAAGGACGATAAATGCGCCGGCGGGGAGCTTGAACAGCAAGAAATCAGGCCAGCCGGGAACGACAACGTACTCGAAGAGCGTCCCGGCAGACAAGAACTCGCGGACACCGCCAAGGGCCATCAGCGCCAATGTGAACCCCAAGCCCATCCCAAGGCCATCAAGCATCGAGGCAAAAGCGCCGTTCTTGGAGGCAAACGCCTCGGCGCGCCCCAGCACAATGCAGTTCACGACAATCAGCGGAATGTAGATTCCCAGGGTCTTGTTCAACTCAGCAGGAGCATAGGCGCCCATCAGCATCTCGACAATCGTAACGAATACGGCAATCACGACAATGTAGCACGGGATGCGGACATTCGAGGGAATGAACTTCCTGACCCATGAGATCACAACGTTGGAACCGGCAAGGACAAATGTCGTCGCAATGCCCATGCCAAGGGCATTCTTGGCGCTGGTTGACACCGCAAGCGTCGGACACATGCCCAACATCAATACCAACACTGGGTTTTCCTTCCAGATTCCCTTTGTGAATTCTTTCAATACGGACATTTCAGTGCTCCTTAGTTGGCTGACTTGTATGCGGTGTATGCCTGGCAGGCTTTTGCGACGGCATTTTTCACGCCGTTGCCGCTCTGCGTCGCTCCACTTATCGCATCGACATTCTTTGGTGCCGATGCCTTGCTTCCCGTGAAGGCGTCCAGGAACGGATTCGGGGGCAATCCATCTGAGTCTTCATTGCCTCCCCAGATGGATTTTTGTGCTTTTCGGTCTGTCACCAGCGTTCCCAATCCCGGTGTTTCGTTGTGTGCCGCGACGAGCACGCATAGTATTTCGCCGTCATTGTTGATTCCCACCAAAGTTTGGATCGGTCCTGAGAAACCTACTACCGACGCTTCGCAAGCGATGCCGAGTTCGTCGCCGTTGCTGTCATAGCCCCGGTAGAGTTTTACGTCATCCATGACGATAACCTTGTCTTTTTCCTCGGCGTCTTCTTTGGTTTCGAATGCGATTTTAGTTGTTTCTGGCGGAAGTACGATTTTGAGTCCTTCCATAAGCGTCGCCTTTGCGGCGGCTTCCCTTGGTTCCAGGGTGATTTTGTTCACCAGCACCAGTCCTGCAGTGCCGATCAGGCAGACCGCACCCAAACTAAAGCATAGGCGCATGATATCTTTCATCGTGATTTCCTTGTTTTCAAGCTTTTGTTCCTCAAGCGTTTTTCTGCGAGGCTTTTCGTGCCACGCCGAAGGGGCGTCCTGCGGTATAGCGATCGATCAATGGGGTCAGCGCATTCATGATCAGGATTGCGTAGCTGATGCCCTCGGGGTAGCTGCCCCACAGGCGGATTATGGTAGTAATGATGCCGCATCCAATGGCGAAAACCACGGCTCCCTTTCGGTTCAAGGGGCTGGTTACCATATCCGTCGCCATAAAGAATGCTCCCAGCATCAGGCCACCGCTCAGGACATGGGTCATCGGATTGAACTTGGGACAGGGGCTGACCATGTACGCGATCCCGGTGATCAGGAAAACAGTGCCGATGAAGAAGACTGGGATTTGCCAGCGGATTATCTTGAGGGCGATCAGGAACACGCCTCCCACGATCAATGCCAAAGTGCAGGTCTCGCCGATGCTGCCACCGATATTGCCCAGGAACAGGCTCCAGAATCCAGGTCCGGGCTGGTTTTGCGCCACCAGTTCCAACGGGGTCGCCCCAGTCGTCGCATCCACGACCCACTTGTTCAGGGCGCAGCCTGATACAGTCACCCATGTGGTCATCGCCGAGGGGCACGCAAGCAACAAGGCAACGCGCCCGACCGACGCCGGATTGAATGGATTTCCGCCAAGGCCGCCATAAACCATCTTGCCAAGGCCGATCGCGATGAAGGAGCCAACAATGCACATCCACAAGGGAGACGTGACGGGAAGGGTCATTCCCAGCAACAAACCTGTCACCAAGGCGCTCCCGTCGCCAATCGATATCCTGCGACGCATCAATCTGCAAAGCAATGCCTCAATGGCGGCGCAGGAAACCATGCAGACCGATAGCACCAGCAATGCGCGCCAGCCGAAAAAGTAGATCGACGCAAATACGGCGGGCGCCAAGGCGGCAAGAACCGTGAACATGATTTTCGGGATGCTGCCCATGTCGTGGTAATGCGGCGAACTGCTCACCACGAGCTTGCTTGTATCGGGCATTCTGATTGTCGTCTGTTCTGACATGGTCTTGGTTTTCCTATGGAATCGGTTGTGGGACGCGTTGCGTCATTTCTTTGATGCTGCCTCGGCGGCTCGGCGTGTGGCATTGGCCACCGCCTTGGCTCGTCTCATGTGCTGGACAAGGGGGCGTCCTGCGGGGCAGACATACGAGCAGCATCCGCATTCGATGCAATCCATCACATGCCAGCGTTCGGCAAGCGAGAAATGATGGAATTCGATCGTGGAGCTTAGGATGCCGGGTATCATTTCCATCGGGCAGGCGTCATTGCAGCGTCCGCAACGCAGGCATGCGTTGGGCGTGTACTGGCTCACCTCGTCGGCGGCAAGCAACAGGATGCCGGAGGTCCCCTTGATAATCGGAATATCAAGGGAATAAACCGACATGCCCATCATCGGACCGCCGGAGATGATCTTCAAGGGATCTTCCTTGACGCCTCCGCACAATGCCAGCGCCGATGAGTACGGCGTGCCAACCCTGCATAGGATGTTGCCGGGCTTGGCCACGGGAGTCCCGGTCACCGTCGTAATACGTTCGTACAAGGGCTTGCCCAGGCAAACGGCGTCGGCGATCGCCGCCGCGCTGGAGACATTGGTCACCAGGCAACCGACGTGCGCGGGCAATTTGCCGCTGGGCACCTTGCGTCCCGTGACGGTGTAGATCAATTGCTTTTCGGCGCCCTGCGGATAGAGGACTCTCAGGCCCACCACTTCGACGCCGGTGCCTTCGGCCTTTTTGGTCATCATCTCCAAAGCATCGGGCTTGTTCATTTCGATTGCGATGATGATTTGCTTGACGCCTAGGATTCGGGCGATGATTCTCGCGCCTGTGATGATCGTCTCGGTGTGTTCCAGCATCAGCCGATGGTCGGCAGTCAAGCATGGCTCGCATTCGACGCCGTTCAGGATTACCGTGTCAATGGTCACATTTGGTGGAGGCGACAGTTTCACGGCCGTTGGGAATGCCGCGCCGCCCATGCCGACGATGCCAGCCTCGGCAACTCGTGCCTTCAACTCGTCAGGAGACGCTTCCTGCCAATTTGCGAATATGGGTAACGGCTCTGCGGCAGTGTCTTCGCCATCGCTCTCAATCACAACGGCGGGAAGCTGGGCGCCGGCAGGACCAAGGCAAGAAGACAGTTCCCTCACCGTGCCGGATGTGGGGCTGTGGACGGGGGCGGATACGAAACTGCCAGCCTCGCCAAGCAATTGACCGCGCAATACCTTGTCGCCTTTCTGGACGACGGCTTTTGCGGGTGCGCCAATGTGCTGCTGCAATGGAACCGTATATAATGGTTCCAATGGCGCGGAAATGATCGGCTCGTTGCTCGTCATTTTCCCTTCATCAAGTTTGACGCCACCGTAGAATTTGATTTGCTTGTTCATTTGGTCCCCCTTGTTCAATCCGCTTTTCTCAGGCATTTTGTGGGACATACTTCTACGATTCCCTCGGCGGGCGGGTTGTCATAGTTGATGCTGGCAAGGTATCCGTTCATGATGATTTGTCCTTCCCCGGCGGTTTTGGCGCACTTCCTGCAACCGATGCAGGCTGCCTTGCAGACTGTTCTCTTGATGGGCGCCTTTTTAGGCGAATTGCAGTAAACGTGGACTTTTGCCGCCGATCTAGGCACCAGCTTGATGACATTTCGCGGGCACGCCATGTAGCACTTTCCGCAACCCGTGCACAGGTCGGCATGGATCTTTGCCAGGTGGTTGGGGAGCATTTCGATGGCTCCGAATGGGCAAGCCCTGGCGCAGGAACCCAAGCCCAGGCAGCCATAGGTGCATCCCTTGGAGCCACCTGCGACCAGCATCGCATTCAGGCAATCGTTTACGCCGTTGTAGAATGCCTGCTTGGCGGCGTGGTCATCGTCGCCACTGCAGCAAACCACGGCAATCTTCGGCTCGGTCGTATCGCTTTCAACACCCAGCAACTCGCAGCACTTGGCGACCGCTTCCGCCGACATCACGGGGCACAAGCCAGGTTTCGCCCGCCCCGTAGCCATCGCGTTGGCGTAGTCGCTGCAACCGGCAAGACCGCATCCGCCACAATTCGCCCCAGGCATCAGTTCGTTCAGGGATTCAACCAATGGATTAACTGGAACCCCGAAATATCGAACTACCAAGCCAATCGCCAAGCCCAGCAAGACGCCGGTGCCTGTCATCATCACTATATCAATCATTGTTTTTTGCCCTCGTCGTTTCGACTGCTGTCAGACATGCTATTCCATTCCCACCGCTACGGTTCAGGATCCCAATCCAGCAAAGCCCGTAAAGGCCATCGCCAAAATCCCAGCCGTCACCAATGCTATTGCAGGACCTTGGAAACTACGCGGAATCTTTGACAGCTCAAGGCGTTCGCGCACGCTCGAAAACAAAACAAGAGCCAACGCAAAGCCTACTGCGGAGGCGAAGCAGAATACCGTTGACTTGAAGATGCGACCCTTAAATTCTTCCTCGGTCGCACAGATGATCGCCGACCCCAAAACCGCGCAATTCGTGGTGATCAGCGGAAGATAGATGCCCAATGCAGTATACAAGGTCTCGCTGAAGCGTTTGAGCAGTACCTCGACAATTTGAACCAGCCCCGCAATGACCAAGATGAACAAAATCGTCCGCAAGTACTCGAGGTTGTAGCGGACAAGGATGTACTTGTCGCACAAGGCCGTGACGAAGCCGGACAAGATCATCACGAAAATCACAGCGCCCCCCATGCCCATCGCAGTATCAAGGCGCTTCGATACACCCAAGAACGGGCAAATCCCCAAAATGCGACTCAGCACGAAGTTGTTGACCAATACCGCGCCGATAATCAGCAAAATGTACTCTTTCACCACAAATAGATCTCCTTAGCACATCGGCTGCGAAAAATTAAAATTCTTTATTTAAATATGGTTAGATAAAAGCTATTAACATAGGTGATTTTCCTAAAAAAACAAGGGCAAAGGGCTGTCTTTTCAGCATTATGGTTGATTTCGTCAAAAATCGACATTTTCTACTAGACAAAGGGGGATTTTGGTAGTATAATGATGAAATTTTTGTGATGGAAATCATGTGGTGAGGAAACTGGGCGACGGGCGAACGTCTATGTCATTAAACGAAGAACTGCAGCAGAACATAGCCGCCTTGGCTGGCAATGAATCCTGGCAAGCGGGATTGCGATTGTTTTTGGAAGGCGCGGTATTGGAATCGCTTCACACTCCGAAGTCGGTGGTTGTACGTCTTGCCAACGAGCACGGTCGTTTCGAGCAGGTCTCTGTAGCGATTCGCGGCAGCCAGCTGATGTGTCGTTGCACGTGCCGGACTCCTGTTCAGTACTGTGCTCACAAGGTGGCGGCATTGTTGATCGTCGCCAAGGAATCTCCCGAACGCCTGGATCAGGTCTTCAGCGCGGCGAGTGGTTCAGAACCATCGCAAGCTCTCCCGGAACCCGAGCCGAAATTGGGTTCGCTCAAGCACTCCGTCTCAGACCTGACCATCGATGCGCTCAAGCAATTTCTCAACACGCCCGAGGCGGATGCACGGCTTTGCCTCGTATCGAAAAACGACACGCTTCCTTCTCTCGAGCTGCCATCGCAAAAGCTTGAACTCTCGGCGCACCTGAGATTCAAGGGAACGAGATATGCTCAGGGAAACATCAAGAGGCTGGTCGAAACAGGGCGTGCCGCCGGCGGAATGACCACGGCCAATTTCGATCCGCAAATGCAACAGGTGATGGCATTCATCAACAAGTACGGCGAATTCAACAGCGATACTTTTACCCTCACAACCGAACTTGTCGCTGACCTTTTCCATTGCCTCCGGGGATCGAGAATCCTCACGACCGCAGATGATTCTCAGGTCTACATCCACCTTGAACCGTTGCAGATCGCATTCTGCACAGATGAAAGCGACGGCAAGGCCACGGTCGTCTCAAGGATCATGATTCCTGACAGGGGGGTGCTCGACCCCGAACAGCTCTCCTTCGTCGCCGGAAGAGGAGGCTACTGGATTGGAACAAAGCTTGAATACTGGTGGTTCCCCGGGATCCTGCCGCTCAATTGGCTGAGAATGTTCATCCAGGCGCCGCAACTCAGTCTCGAAACGGCAGAACTTGACCGATTGGACAAGCTCTGCGCGACGAAGCGATTCCCTGGAAAAATAGTCGCAGACAGTAAGCATTCCGACCTGTCTGCGGAATTCGGCAGGCTGAAGCCCGTGCTCACCTTGGATTGGGACAAGGACGGGCTGATCGGAGACCTTGAGTTCGACTACAACGGAACCAGGACGAACGTCGGCGGCAATCCAATGATCCTTGTGGACGGGCACTACATCCGAAGGGATCTCGACTACGAAGACACGGCTATCAACCTCCTCACCGAGGTCGGATTCATTTCGAATGACGATTCCTGGAAGGGAGTTCGCCTTTGCGAGCCTGAGAAGATCTGGTCCTTTATGAAGAGCACTTGCAAGATCCTGGCTCCCCATTGGCTGATTTTTTGGACTCCCCAGGTGAGGACCAACATGGCCGCCACCACGGAGGCGAAACTCTCCGTCGAGTCAGGGCACGAAACCTCGGATTGGTTCGAGACCACATGCCAGCTCAAGGCGGCCGATGGAACGCCAGTCCCCTTCAACGACGCGCTCGAAGCCGTGACCAACGACCGCGATGTGGTCAAGCTCCCGTCCGGAGCAGTCGTCAAGCTCCCGCAAAAGCTCCTGACGCTGATCAAGAACCTAATCCAAAGAGCGGTCTCGAGGTCGGAGGCGACCCTTACGTTCCAAAAGTGCCAGGCCATAGCGCTGACTGACGAACTGGAACCCTACTGGGATGGCCCAAGGCCGCGATGGCACGAACTCAAGTACAAACTCCTTAACCACAAGAAAATCAAAATACCGCCACTGACAAAAGAACTCAAAAGTACGTTGAGGGATTATCAGATCGACGGCCTCAAGTGGATGCATACGCTCGAAGAATGCGGCTTCAACGGAATCCTTGCAGATGAAATGGGACTGGGTAAAACAGTCCAGGCGCTCGCACTGATCCTCTCAAGAAAACTCCAGGGGCTCGCAGTCAGGCCGACGCTTGTCGTCTGCCCGACATCCTTGCTGGACAACTGGGCAATCGAAGCAAACCGATTTACGCCGCAACTCAAGACCATCCTGATCAGGGGCAACGACAGGGCAAAGGAATTCAACGAAATGGAAAATGCCGACCTGGTCATCACATCCTATGCGCTCCTCAGGCGAGACGGCTTTGAATATGAAGGACTTGAATTCGACCATGTCATCCTCGACGAAGCGCAACATATCAAAAACCCGAAAACAGCCAACGCAAGGATCTGCAAGGGCATCAGGTCGGAACATCGGCTGATCCTGACAGGCACGCCGATCGAGAACAACCTGCTGGAAATCTGGTCGCTGTTCGACTTCCTGCTGCCCGGATACCTGGGGAGCAACAAGAACTTCAGGATCAATCCAAAGGCGTCCGAGGCCGAGAAGGAAGAACGGCAGAAGATCATAGCAGGGCAGATCAAGCCCTTTATCCTAAGGCGAACGAAGGCCGACGTCTGCGCCGAACTCCCGCCAAAGCTCGAACAGGTCCTTTTCTGCGAACTCTCGGAGCAACAACGGGAACTCTACGACAACCTGATGCTCGCGGGAAGGCGGCTGCTGGATTTCGCAAAGGCTTCAGGATGGAAACAACATCGGTTCGACGTCCTCGTCATGCTGCTCAGGCTCAGGCAGGTCTGCTGCCATCCCAGCCTTCTCCCGGATGAGTTGAAACAGGATTTCCCGGACGATATCCCGGCGGCAAAATTCGAACTTGCAAAGGAAGTCATTCTCCAGGCGATCGACTCGGGGCACAGGATACTGTTCTTCTCGCAATTCACCTCCGTGCTCGACCTTTTCCCGGATTGGCTGAAAAAATCACGTATCAAGTTCGAGCGTCTCGACGGGACGACTCGCGACAGGCAGGCGAAGGTTGACAAGTTCAACAACAATCCCGACATCCCGATCTTCCTCCTCAGCCTCAAGGCGGGCGGAACTGGACTCAACCTGACCGGGGCAGACACCGTCATCCACTTCGACCAATGGTGGAATCCGATGGTCGAGGACCAGGCGACGGACAGGGCGCACAGAATCGGACAAACCAAAACCGTCACGTCAATCAAGCTGATTGCGAAAAATACCGTCGAGGAAAAGATCTTGGATCTTCAGGACACCAAGCGCAACCTGTTCCACAAAATCGTGGACGACGCGCCTGCCTCGCTCGACGACTTGACCCCAGACGACATCGAATTCATCTTCTCCAACGACTGACCCGCTTCTCTCAAGGAGAGCCTTCACATAAAGTATGTTTCCGAGAAAATCCATTTGCATTCCGGCGACTCCACCCGTTGACGTGGCGGATTTCCTGCCGATCATCGAGCATCCGCACTTCCAGAAATTACGCGAACGCAAGCAGCTTGGCGTCAATTACCTTGTCTTTCCGGGAGCCGTCCACACGCGTTTCGAGCATACGATCGGTGTTTTGGCGCTGGCGCAAAGGCTTTGCCGAATCCACAGACTGCCCGATGATGACGCCAAGCTGATCCAGGCTTACGCAATGGTCCACGATATCGGACACGGCCCGTTCTCGCACCAAGTCGAACCGATCCTTATAGGCGATCACCACTCCAAGGGGCTCGAAAGAATCCTGGACATGAAAGACGCAATCGAAGCTTGCGGTTGCGATAGCGAACATCTTATCCAGATGCTGCAAGGCGACAATCCGCTTGCAAAGTGGATATCAGACCGAAACCTGGGCGCGGACAAGCTCGACTACCTGATGAGGGACGCGCTGCATATCGGCTTCCATGGCACCCCGGATATCGAAAAGATCCAGTTCTACACAAGGCAGGTGCCACAAGGCCTTGCCATCGAACAGAAGTTTATCGAGGATGCCAAGCAGCTGCAGAAATTCTATTCCTACCTTCACCAGCACGGATACCTGAACAAAACCGCCCTTGCTGCACAGCGAATGCTGCAGCGGGCAGTCCAGCAGGAACTGATGCAATCCTCGCAAGATCCCGCCCAGCTCTGGGATATGACAGACCAGGAACTCCACGCATGGCTGTATGACGTCAAGGCGAAAGTCTCAAAAAAGCTCGCGCGGAAACTCTTTGAAAGGGACTTGCACAAAACGTTCCTTGCACTCAAGCCTCCACAATACGAATATGTCGAGCGAGTTGTGGACAAGCCAATCGTCGTCAACCAATGGAGCAAGGCGGAACTCAGAAGATTCTCCGAATTCGCCAATGACACGCAAAAGCTCCTCGAGCTGGAAGACAAGCTCGCGCAACAATGCAACGCGGAACCTGGCGATATCCTCTTCGCGGCAATGCCCTACTTCAAAAAGTTGCTCCCCGAAGACCTGATCATATGCTCCGATCATTCGGAGCGACAATTCTCGCTCCTGCAAAATGACACGGACCACCTGAAATCACTGGAAAGCGACTACCTCAGAACATTTGCAGTCCGGCTCGTCGCGCCAACCAAGCTCCGCGAAAAACTCGCGAAGCAAGCCGACAGCCTCCAGGATTCGATCAAGACGGCAATCGGCTAGCCGTCCCTGGACATGGCGAAAAACTAGGCGGGGTCACTGAAGGTGACCCGACAGGACAGAAAATCCCAAAAGTAAATCGCCGACGCAAAAACACAATTTGCGTCGGCGATTTTGTTATTTATTATTTCACTTCTGCGTCCTGATTGGTGATGACGTAGGTTTGGTTTGGGCTTGGCGGGACATAGCCGTGGGTTGAACCCTGTACCCAAAAGATGCGCTTGGGCCCCTTGACGTTGTTGTAGATCATGGCGACGCCTGATGGCGGGCAGCAGTAGTCGCCCAAGCCGGCGCGGGTGATGTTCACGAAGCAGGTGGCCGGGATGCGTTTCGCCATGTTGACGCAATCGTAGTAGTCAACACCCTTGACGTAGGGGATGTTCCAGCCGCCGGCGAGTCGTCCGACAGTTTTTCCGCCGAGGTCGGCGCACCACGGGATGCCTGGATTGGTTTGCGTCAGCTGCGGCTCGAGCGCTCCTGCCCAGACTGATTGAAGACCGCCCTGGGAACCACCGTGGGAGCTGAGTGTCTTTCCATCCCATTCAGGGAGCGACTTGAGGAATTCGAATGCGCGCATCAACCTAAGCGCCATGCCGTTGAAGTAGGCGTTTTCCGGATTTTCGTTTTGCTTTGGATCGAAGGCATATCCATGTCCGTTGGAGCGGATTGACTCGAAGAAGTCCTTGTAGTACTGATCCTCCTTGTTGAGGTCGTAGCCATGGGCGTTGACGTTGAAATGGATTGCGTTGGTTGCGCCGTTGCGTGGCGCTCTTTGGATATGTGTTCCGTAGCCATGGAAGTGAGCGTGTGCGGGGAGCGACTTTGGCTTGGCATCCACGGGTATGGTCAGGAATCCGGTCGTGGGCCTGTTATTTGGACCGGGGCATGGGATTGAGACGGCGAAGATCTTGACTTGCGGGTTGTCCGAAGGCATCGGTGTAAGTTCCGGTTTGAGCGGGACTTGTGCGAGTCTTTCGCGTTGCTTTGCCCAGAAGGCGTCGAAATCCTCGGGTTCAGGGAGTCCTTGGAGTTTTTCGATTTCCACGCCTGCCCCTCCGTCGAAGAAGACTTTGTTTCCTTCGCCTCGGATTCCCGGCTTGTGGATCATTTTCCCGTCCTTGTCCCTAAGGTAGGCTTCGACTCTGACGAACCCTGGCTTGTCCAGCGAGGTCTTGATGATGATGGGATCCGTTGAAGCGGGGACTTTTCCTGTTTCGACTTTTTGGTCATCTCCCGAGCGTTTCCAGTGGATGAAGCAATCCTTGGGCGCTTCCTGCCCTGCGAAGTCCGCTTGGAGCGTGAAGGTAATCTCTTCCCCGGCTTTGTAGTCCGTCGCGATTCCCTTGTCAGTCCACCCTTTGATGAATGACTTGATAGGGTCGAATTCTGCTTGGGCGAAGACGCTGATGAATGCTGTGGCGAGGAGTGCAATGAGGATACGCTTTCGCATGATGAATCCTTGGTTTGTGGGTTGAAATTAATTCGGGTTGCAAACGAAAATATCAATATACTCCAACAATTGTATTTTGTCTTTGGTCATCTTCGTGGTAATTTAAGCACCTTGGTCTTGTCAAGTTGGATTCATTGCATTTTTGCCAAATTACCTTATTTTAACTAATTATTAATTTTTCCTGGAATTTGATGTGTGTACTGGAGTTACACCATGAAGGTAAGCCTTGTCATTTTGTTGGCGTTATTTGCGTGCCTTGGTTGTCGTACCAGTCCGCCGAATCGCATGTATGTGCTGTCGAAGTCCCCGGAGATATCTCGCGTGGGCGACTTGGGGCATTCGGTTGAGGTATCTGGATTTCGGTTGCCTGGTTACTTGAACCGTCGCGAGCTGGTATGTCGCAAAAGCGACAACGAGATTTCCTTGCTTGGCGGGGCGACGTGGGCTGACAGCTTAGAGGGAATGATGCGCGAAGTATTCACGGGCAATCTTCGGAAGGCTCTTGGTGACGGGGTATTGAGTCGCGGGGAAGGCGAAAGTGGTGTTGCGAAGCTGTCTGTCGTGGTTGAACGGATGGAGTTGAGCGGGGAGGAGTTTGTTGCAGAGTGGGTTGTGACGTATAGGCGTAGTGACAGGGACGTCAATGTGAAGTCTTTTTCGTGGCGTCGTCAAGTTAAATCTGGCGAGTTGGCTGTCATGGCCTACAACGAGTCGTTGGGTTCGCTGGCGACAGCTGTTGCTGGTTGGCTAATAGAGTTGAAATGAGTGCTAAGGAACAAGTTGATTATAAGATATTGCATCACGAGGCGTTGTCGGAAAACGTATTCATGCTGCGTGTTTACGCGCCTGAAGTGTGCCGCTTCCGGCGTCCCGGGCAATTTGTATTGGTGTCGGTTGACAACGACTATGGCGAGCGGATTCCGTTGACGATCGCGGATGCGGACGAAAAGGAAGGGAGCATCACGCTGATTTTCCAGCGAGTCGGATTGACGACGACGTTGCTGTCCGAACTGGCTGTTGGCGATTCGCTGGCATCGGTCCTGGGACCTTTGGGGCAGCCGACGAAGATCGAGAAGTTGGGCAAGGTCGTTTGCGTCGGCGGCGGGATTGGCGTTGCCCCGATGCGGCCGATTGCCAAAGCGTTCAAGGAGGCGGGGAACGAGGTGATTTGCATCCTGGGCGCACGGAATCGCGACCTGATCATCCTGGAAGATAAAATACGCTCCTTCGCAGACCAAGTCATCATTTGTACCGACGATGGCTCCGCAGGTCGCAAGGCGTTGGTCACCGAACCCCTCAAGGAACTGTGCGAGGCGGAAGACAAGCCCAATCTGGTCGTGGCAATCGGGCCGACGATCATGATGAAATTTTGCTCCGAGGCAGTTCGTCCAACTGGAGTGCCAATCATTGTGTCGCTGAATACGATCATGGTCGATGGCACGGGGATGTGCGGTGGCTGCCGGGTCAACGTGGGTGGACAGACGAAATTCGTGTGTGTTGACGGCCCTGAATTCGATGGTCTCCAAGTGGATTGGGATGGCATGATGTCACGCATGAAGGCTTACTCGGGACAGGAACGGAAAATGCTTGAGAACCATCAATGCAACTTGGAGAAGGCGGCTGCAGAGCTGGAAGCGCGAAAATAACTATGGAACATGATGATACAAGCAAGGAAAGACTTGACTCGCTGGCGCGTGCCAAGTGGGCGGAACTCGGTGGTTCGGCAGAGGGGCTGAAGCCGGCGGAACGCTTGCGCATACCGAGCCAGCCGATGCCTAGCCAGCCTGCTGACGTGCGTTGCAAGAATATGTCCGAGGTTGCCCTTGGTTATACTGAGACGATGGCCCGGCTGGAAGCGGCACGATGCTTGCAGTGCCCGGCGCAGCCCTGCGTCTCTGGATGCCCTGTCGAACTCCCGATCAGGGATTTCGTGAAGGCGATTGCCCAGGGGGACTTTGGCGGTGCGATTGGATTGATCAAGGAAAAGAGCCTGTTGCCGTCTGTATGCGGTCGCGTATGCCCCCAGGAAGTGCAATGCCAGAGCCAGTGCACGGTTGGGAAGGCGTTGAAGGATGTTGGGAAGGCGGTCGCGATTGGTCGCCTTGAGCGTTTTGTCGCCGATTTGGAGCGCAGTTCCGGCAAGGTCGAGGTTCCTGCGGTCGCCGCTTCCACTGGGAAGCGTGTTGCGATTGTTGGTTCCGGGCCAGCGTCGTTGACTTGTGCTTCTGACGTTCGCCGTGCCGGTCATGACGTGACCGTTTTTGAGGCGTTTCACAAGTTCGGCGGCGTTATGGTATATGGGATACCCGAGTTTCGGTTGCCGAAGGCGATTGTCGAGAGCGAGGTTGACACATTGCGTCGCATGGGCGTTAAGTTTCGTTCCAACATGTTGATTGGTCGGAGCTACACGGTTCATTCCTTGCTTGAGACCGAGGGGTATTCCGCTGTGTTCTTGGGCACGGGCGCTGGGTTGCCTCACTTCATGGGGATTGAAGGCGAGAATCTCGTCGGGGTTTTTTCCGCCAACGAGTACTTGACCAGGGCGAGTTTGATGCGTGCGTACGAACGCGGTCGCGCCGCAACGCTTATTGCCGAGGCTCGCAGGGTAGCCGTTCTGGGTGGCGGAAACGTAGCGATGGATGCGGCAAGAACAGCATTGAGGCTCGGAGCCGAAGAAGTCTATCTGGTGTATCGTCGAACCGAGGCCGAAATGCCTGCCAGGCGGGAAGAAGTCGAACACGCTCGCGAAGAGGGCGTCCAGTTCCATCTTTTGAGGAATGCGAAGCGTGTGCTGGGCAATGAGCGCGGGCAAGTGATCGGACTGGAATGCCTGAAGTACGAATTGGGCGAGCCAGATGCGTCAGGCCGACGTTCCCCAGTGCCAATCCAAGGCTCCGAATATGTCCTTGATGTGGATGCGGTCATCGTGGCAATTGGCAATGGTTCCAATCCGCTGCTGCAACAAACTACACCAGGACTGGAATTCAATAAACGCGGAAATATCATTGCTGATGAGCGTGGCGCGACCTCTATCCCAGGCGTTTTTGCAGGGGGAGATATCGTGCTGGGAGCGGCAACCGTCATCCTCGCAATGGGACAGGGAAGACGAGCGGCCGCAGCGATCAATGAATACCTGGGGAATTGTGAATGCTGAATGCTGAATGCTGATTTTTTGTTTTGGCTTCATAGTGGATTTTGGGCAAAAAACTCCACAAAACCCAACGTCAACGTCCCATAGTCCCAGTCTCATGTCCCAGTCCTATAGGTTCCATTTGTCTCATTTGTCCCATAGGTCCCAGTCCCAAAAGCTCCAACCTCACCACAAATGGGCATGTCACATGGTTTTTGAGTACGGAAGTGTGAAAAAATGGGACTGGGATTGAACACGGGCGAGAGATTGATTTGAAAGGGATTAGACCATGGCGGTCTCCCTATGTCTCGCCCCTTCAGGGCTCACAATTTGTTTGTCCCTTAACCCAGGGCGTCGCACGCCTTCGGCGTACTTGCCCTGGGCTGATATGTCTTGCCCCTTCAGGGCTTGGATTACACAACAAAACCTCCGCAAAGCCAACACGGAATTTCCGTTTTGCATGGTTTGGTACCCAAGGGGCATGTCACATGGTTTTTGAGTACGGAAGTGTGAAAAAAATCACGCGAATTTTGCGTTTTTTGGCCGGGAAAAATGCGAGTTTTTTGGCGTAATTTCGCTTCTCGACGACAAAATGCGTTGTCGTTGTTCCACTCAAGTTGTCATTTGATTGCGGGAAGCCATTCGTCGCGATACCATTTGACGAATTTTGGGATTCCTTCGCTGATAGGCGTTGTGGGGGCATAGCCCACGGCTTTTTGGAGGCGGCTGATGTCGGCGTGGGTCTTGAGTACGTCGCCGTCCTGCATGGGCATCAGTTCCATCTTGGCTTTGACGCCTAATTCGCGTTCAAGGATGCCGATCAGGTCCATCAGCTTTTCGCTTTGGTCGTTGCCGATGTTGTAGATTTGGCAGCCCGCGATGGATCCTGCGATGGTGGCGTCGATGACGCCGACGATTCCTGCGACAATGTCGTCTATGTACGTAAAGTCACGCCACATGTTGCCGTTGTTGAATACCTGAATCGGTTCGCCCCGGAGCATTTTTTCTGTGAAGAGCCACAGTGCCATGTCCGGTCTTCCCCAGGGGCCGTAAACCGAGAAGAACCTTAATCCGATCGTTGTGATTCCGTAGAGGTTTGCATAGCTATGCGCAATCAGTTCATTGGATTTTTTGCTGGCTGCGTAGAGGGAGAGCGGCGTTTCCGTCGGTTGGTCTTCGGAGAATGGGAATTGCGTATTGGCTCCATAGACTGATGAGCTGGATGCGTAGATCAAGGGGATTTTGGTTGGCGCCCTTCGTACGACTTCCAGGATGTTTAGGAAGCCTGTCACATTTGATCGGATGTATTCTTCCGGGTGCTCGAACGAATATCTGACTCCTGCCTGCGCAGCCAGGTTGACCAGTGCGTCTGGGGCATGGTCGACTAGGATTCGATCCAGCAACGGCCTGTCACAGAGGTCGCCGCGATAGGAAAGGAAGCTCTGGAATTTGGCTAGTACGGCGTGCCTGGCCTCCTTGAGCCTGGTATCGTAGTATGGGTTGAAGTTGTCCAGCCCGATGACCTGATGTCCTTCCTCAAGAAGGCGCCGTGCCAGATGAAAGCCGATGAAACCTGATGTGCCGGTAACAAATATCTTCATGGATAGACAGAATCTCAAAAGTGAAAAAACGACTTCCCATAACATAAGGGAAGTTTCAAAAAAACATGATGTATGTTATAATATGTAGTTTAAAAACGTTGTTGCAACCAAATCACTAAACCTTAATGGAGAAGTCAATGAGAAACTTGATGGTTGTTTTCTTGGTCATGCCATTGCTGATGTATTCTGATATTCTGAGGGTCAATGGCGAGGAGAAATCCGGGATTTTCGTTAGTTTTGAGAAGGGGAAGTTTTCGTTTCAAGAGTGGGAGGCGGAGCGTCCTGGAATCTACGACGCTATCCAGGTAGATCGTCTTAAGCTGGACAAGCCTGTGAAGGTGACGTATTCATCGACTCGTTCTCCGAAGAAGAAGGAAGCCGCGTTGCTGAAGGGGTATCGGAAACGGAATTTCCAGTTGATCATTGATGGCAAGGAAGAAGCCGTGGTGAATTTCAATGTAGCCTCGATCATCGGGACCATCGACATGGCGGAGTTCATGCGCCGCCGCGATGAAGCCAAGGCGAAGACTGACGAAGAAGCTCGCGAGGCTCGTGGCGACCAAGGTGCCTCGGCGGCGTCCCTTGCCGTGAAAGGAAAGGCAAGCATCGTGCACTTCCACGATCCTGAAAGCCATGCGTCGACCAGGCAAGGCAACCTGGCCAACTCGATCGCAGAAAAAAGCCGCGGCAAGATCGAATATGTCCAAGTGACTATTGAATCCCTGGATGATCCGACCGCAAAACGCAACAAGCTCAAGTCGCTTCCGCAATTCTGGTTCTATGACGCCAACGGGAAACGCACCTCGAAATTGGACGAGCAATTCACCGAAGAACAAATCGAGGCTGCGGCGCAAAAAGCCAGAAAGGGAAGATGAATGAAACAGTAAGGAACTGATGATATGAGTGCTATGAGACGACCCATCGCTTGGGTTGAAAAAGACGAAGATGGAATGAAAACCCAAATTCGGGTGAGTTTCCGGGGCGAGAACATCAAATGGCAATTCCTCGACCCGGGCGAAACTCGTTGGGACTACGATAGAACCCCAACCGAAGAGCAATGGGAAGAACTGGATGAAAAACTCGCCAACATGCTGCAAAGAGGATATTGCTGCATGGCAGAAATCGAATTGGCGAAACGGCGGGGAAAGCCCCGAAAATAATAGTGGAGATAGGACAACATGGAATTTTATGTGTCAGCGGGACCCGGTACGGAATCGGTGCTTCGTGACGAATTGGTCGAGCTCGGCTTCAAATCCGCTCGTCTGAACAGTGGCGGAATCCCGTTTATTGGTGATTGGGAAGATGGTTGGCGGGTGTGCTTGCAGACGCGAATCGGACAACGTGTAATGGCGGTGCTGGGACGATTTGCCGCACCAGACCTTGAAGGCGTCTACAATAGCGTCGCCGAAATCGATTGGAGCGAATTCCTGACTCCAAGGCAGACCTTTGCCGTAGGCGCATATGCGCATGAAAGTACGAATACCAACCCGAATATGGTTACGCTCAAGGCTAAAGACGCGGTGGTTGACCAGTTGCGTCGGGAATTCGGCGAACGGCCCAATGTGGATCGCAACAATCCGGATGTGCGCATCTTCGTGTATTGGGCGCGTCAGAAGGCGACGGTTTACATCGATCTGTCAGGGGATCCCCTGTTCAAGCGTGGCTATCGTGGTCTAGGCGGTGAAGCCCCCCTGAAGGAAACCCTGGCTGCGGCGATGCTTCGCTTGTCGGGATGGGATCGCGATATTCCACTTGTCGATCCGATGTGCGGTTCGGGCACGTTGCCGATCGAAGCCGCTCTTTGGGCAGCCAATATCCCGCCAGGGCAGTACCGGGAACAATTCGGCTTCCAAAAATGGGCGAATTTCGATGAAGCCGCCGAAGAGCGGTTGACTCGGCTCAAAAGCAGGCTTCGTGGCGAACGAAATGCAAAACTCCCTAGGGTCACGGGATTTGATATCGATGAAAGCGCACTCTCGGCGGCCCAGGCAAACGCTAAAGCCGCTGGGTTGAACTTGAGCTTCAGGAAAATGCCGTTGCGTGAACTTCAGCCAGACAATACGCGCAGGATGCTCGTCGCAAATCCGCCATACGGATTCCGATTGGATGCCGACAATGCCCTCTACCAAGAACTCGGTGCCGCAGTGCACCGGCTCCGTGGCTGGCGAATCGCCATCCTTGCGGGATCGCCAAAATGCGTCCAGAACATCAAACTCAATCCGGTTCAGACGTTCCCCTTGAAAAACGGAGCCATTGACTGCAGGCTCATGATTTACGAAGTATGACAATCCCAAAAGTCATTATCGCTTCACAGCAACGCAGCGGGTGCATCATGTGCGGACGTTGCTGCAGGCGATTCCATGTAAGGATCGAACCTAGGGAACGAGATAGAATCGCCTCCCTGGATTGGAAGGGCAAGCCATTTGCCAGGGACTTTTCGACCACGATCAATGGATACGAGTACTTTCGGCGCAAGCCCGATGGCGGTTGCGTGTTTCTCGACGACAAGGGTGTCTGCACGATCCATGCCCAATTCGGGTATGATGTCAAGGCGCTGACCTGTCGCGGCTATCCGATGAATATCGTCTCCACGTTCCCAGGCGAGGTTTCCGTGATGGCGCGGCTGGATTGCCCCGCAGTCCTGTCAAACGAGGGAACACCATTGCCAGACCAGCGAAAAGACGTGGAATCGCTGGTCGCCGAAATGACTTTCGGGCGCCATTTCACCGAATCGCAATTATGCGGCTTGACCCGGCAGACACTGGAGACCATCAGGGACAAGGTGGCTAATCTTGTGCTCTCAAGCCAAGCTCCAATCCCAAACCTGATCCTCGCAGCACTCAAGTTGCTCGATGCCCTGGAAAAAATCGGTTCTGCTTTCCTCAATGATGCGACCACAATGAAGGAGGTCTGGCCTGCATTGCTGAAACGATTCAAGCCGGAAGCCGAAGTCAAACCCCGAAAAGCCAGTTTGTCGGCGTACTCAAAACTGATTTTCAGGACTTGGCTCGCGGCATATTGCAGGCGCGACGAGGAAATTTTGGATCGTGGAATGCTCAGCAGGCTGAAACTTTTCAAAAGCAACCTTGCCTTCATTTCGGAACATGGCAGCTGGAAGCGGCTAGGCGACGAACACCCTGACTTCCCCTTCAAGCAAGCACGGATCTTCGAAGCCAAGCCAACCACAAATCCAGCGGAAGACACCTGGATTCCGTTCAGGCGATTTCTGCAACCGCGATTTGAGACGCTTCAGTTTTTCGGAGCTGCGTTCTATGACACGGACTTCTTCACTGGATTGAAAGCGCTGCTGAAAGCATACGCACACGTCCTCGCTTCCGCACGATACCACGCCCGTGCCAATGGACGTGACGAAATCACGCAACCCGATGTCTTCAATGCCGTCCTCTCAGTGGATCATTGCCATGGACGCTCGCCATCGCTCCGCACACCACTCTCCAGGAACAATGAAAACTTCTTCGATGTTCAACGCTTTGAGAAACTCCTCGAAACCCTGGGATGGTGGTGAGTTTTGAATGATGAATTATGAATGCTGAATGCTGAATGCTGAATGCTGAATGCTGAATGATGAATGCTGAATGCTGAATGATGAATGATGAATGATGAATGATGAATGATTGGTCAGACCCTGTCAGACTAGAAATGCTCCATTTTCAGCCATTTTGCCGGTGACACCGCCTGAGTATAAGCACCCCTCCGTTGCCTCCCACACCACCCAAGGTGCCTGTCACGTGAATTATGAATTGTGAATGATGGGAAATGCTTTTGTTTGGTTTTGTATTCAAAGGGCATGTCACATGGTTTTTGAGTACGAAAGTGTGAAAAAATGGGACTGGGACTGGGACAAATGAGACCTATGTGACGAATGAGACCTATGTGACTGGAATCCCAATGGGACTGGGACTGGCGCCAGTCCTATTGGGGCTTCTGGGGAGCAAGAGCGAAGGTGCGAAGGATTGCTTGTGTCCCTGCCGACTTTCAGGCAAGTTCAGCGATGATTGCATCGGTGATGGCGTTGGTTCCCAGGGGCTGGGTGCCGTTGTCCAGGATGTCGATGGTTCGGCAGCCTTTTTGGAGCGTCTTCTCAATTGCCTGTTCGATGCGGTCGGCTTCTTCGTTCATGTCGAAAGCGTAGCGGAGCATCATGGCGACGGACACGATGGTGGCGATCGGGTTGGCGATGCCTTTTCCGGCGATGTCAGGAGCCGATCCATGGATTGGCTCGTACATGCCGCAACGTCCACTGCTAAGCGAGGCCGAGGGGAGCAGACCGATCGATCCGGTCAGCTGCGAAGCCTCATCGGAGAGGATGTCGCCAAACATATTGGAGGTGACGATCACGTCGAACTGGGCTGGGTTTTTCACCAGCTGCATTGCGGCGTTGTCGACCAGCATGTCAATCAGCTCGATATCGGGATAATCCTTGGCCACGACATGCACCCGTTCGCGCCAGAGGCGGGAACTTTCCAGGACATTGGCCTTGTCGATGCTGCAGACTTTTCGGTGTCGTTTGCCGGCCAGTTCGAAGGCGACTTTTGCGATTCGGTCAATTTCGGTCTGGTTGTAGGTCTCGGTATCGAAGGCGACGGTATTGCCATCGGGATCCTGCTTGCGACCTCGTTCGCCGTAGTAGATTCCTCCGGTTAGTTCTCGTACGATCACCATGTCGAAGCCCTTATCCGCCGTTTCCTTGCGCAATGGGCATGCGTCCTTGAGCACTGGATAGAGCCGAGCAGGGCGTATATTGGCGAACAGGCCGAGTTCCTTTCGGATGCCGAGCAGGGCGCGTTCCGGGCGCAGATGTCCGGGCAGGGTATCCCATTTGGGACCGCCTACGGCTCCGAGCAGCACGCTGTCGCTGTTCTTGCAGGTTGCGAGAGCCTCGTCGGTCAGGGGGACGCCATGCAGGTCGATCGATCGGCCTCCCGCGATCACCTGCTGGTAGTTGAACTTTCCCGGCGCGACCTGCTCCAGAACTCTGATTGCCGAGCGTACGATTTCCGGGCCGATGCCGTCGCCTTCGATGACTGCTATGTTGTATTTCATTTGAGTTCCTCCATGGCCGGGAACAAGCCGCCTTTGCCGATGATTTTCTGCAGGAATCCGGGGAAGGGTGGGAAGTCACCCTGGGTGTTCTTGCTGAGATTGCGAATCACGCCGTTGTCGAAGTCGATTTCCAATTTGTCGCCTTCATCGATTTCTCCGCTGAATTCGACGATTGGCAATCCGATATTGATCGCATTTCGGTAGAAGATTCGCGCGAAGCTTTTTGCGACGACGCAGGCGATGCCGGATTCCTTGATGACGATTGGTGCGTGCTCCCGGGATGAGCCGCAGCCGAAGTTGACTCCTCCGACCATGATATCGCCCGCCTTGACCCGCTTGACGAAGGTCGGGTCGAGATCCTCCATGCAGTGTGCGGCGAGTTCCTTGGGGTTGGAGGTGTTCAAGTACCGTGCCGGGATGATGACGTCGGTATCGACGTTGTCGCCGTAGCGAATGACTTTGCCTGTTATTTTCATGGTTTGTGCCTCTTGGGTTTGGGTTTACAGGGTTGCGGGGTCGGTGATGACGCCAGTGATTGCCGAAGCGGCGGCCACTTCCGGGCTTGCCAGATAGACCTCGCTTTCGGGATGGCCCATCCTGCCGACGAAGTTCCGGTTGGTGGTCGCCACCGCCCTCTCTCCCTTGGCGAGGATGCCCATGTGCCCGCCCAGGCAGGGACCGCAGGTCGGCGTCGATACGGCAGCTCCAGCCTCGACGAATATCTCCAAGAGTCCCTGTCGGAGCGCATCGAGGTAGATCTTCTGTGTTGCGGGGAAGATGATGGTTCGGACTTTCGGATTGACCTTTCGGCCTTTGAGGATCCGGGCTGCGACCTGCAGGTCGGAAAGTCTGCCGTTCGTGCAGGAGCCGATCACGACCTGATCGATCGGCACTACTGGCATGTCGTCAAAGGTGCGGGTGTTCGAGGGCAAGTGCGGGAAGGCGACCGTCGATCGCAGGCTGCTCAGGTCGATATCCATGACCTCGTCATAGTCTGCATCCGGATCAGCCGAGAATTCCACCGGGGTCTTCTTGGAGTGCTCGGACATGTACTTGCGGGTTGCGTCATCGACTGGGAAGATGCCGTTCTTGGCGCCTGCCTCGATAGCCATGTTGCAGATGCAGAGACGGTCGTCCATGCTCAAGGAGGATACTCCAGGACCAGTGAACTCCATCGACTTGTACAACGCGCCATCGACACCGATCTTGCCGATGATGTGCAAAATCACGTCCTTGCCGCTGACCCACTTGGGCAGGGAGCCGTGCAAGTTGAATTTCATCGCACGGGGAACCTTGAACCAGCCCTTGCCATGGGCCATGCCGACAGCCATGTCAGTGGAGCCGACGCCCGTCGAAAATGCTCCCAGCGCACCGTAGGTGCACGTATGGCTATCCGCACCAATCACCAAGTCTCCAGCGACTACCAGACCACGCTCCGGCAAAAGTGCGTGCTCAATGCCCATCGTGCCGACATCGAAGAAGTTCTCAATCTTCTTTTCGGCGGCGAATTCTCGTACCTTTTTTGTTTGTTCCGCAGCCTTGATATCCTTGTTGGGGGTGAAGTGGTCCATCACCAGGGCGATCTTTTTGCAGTCGAACACGCAGGAGGCGCCAGCCTTGCGGTATTCATTGATCGCTACTGGTGCGGTGATGTCATTGCCCAGAACCAGATCCAAGTTGGCCATCACCAATTCGCCGGGGCTGACTGATTTTCTTCCGGCGTGGGCGGCTAAAATCTTCTGACTCATCGTCATTTGCATTGTCTTGACTCCGTATTAAAATTTTTTACACTAAATCTCAGCTATGGGTATCGGATCCTTGCGAAGCGGGCATTATTTAAGCGCGTACTCGATGGAATCCACCAGCGCGAGCCAGCTTGCCTCGATGATGTCGGTCGATACCCCGACTGTTGTCCAGACTTCTTCGCCGTTGGTGCTATCCATCAGCACCCGCACTTTTGCTGCGGTGGCGGCTTGTTCTCCTGTCAGCACACGGACTTTATAGTCGATCAGGTGGACCTTGCTGATCTCGGGGTAGAACACCGCCAGGGCCTTGCGCAAGGCCAAGTCCAGTGCGTTTACGGGACCGTTGCCCATTGACGCTGCGGTCTCGGTGCTGCCTCCAACCTGGATTTTCAGCATCGCGTAGGCGCTCATTTCGCCATCGGGGCTTGGGTAATCTCCGCTGGTCTTGTACATCAACAGCTTGAAATGGGGGTTGTAGCGTTTCAGGACATTGAGCACCATTAGCTCGAAGCTGGCATCGGCAGACTCGAATTGATAGCCTTCATGCTCGAGTTCCTTCAAGCGCTGAACAATCGCTGCCGTCTCCAGGGAGTCCTTGGTCAGTTCCGGCGCGATCTGGCTCACTTTTGCCAGGACCGTGGTTCTGCCTGAAACTTCGCTCATTAGAAAGCGGCGTTTGTTGCCCACGGATTCTGGGGGGACATGCTCGAAGGATTGCGTGCACTTGCTGACCCCGTCGATATGCATTCCGCCTTTGTGGGCGAAGGCACTTCCTCCTACGTAGGGTTTGTTGGAGGGCACCGTCATGTTGCAGATTTCCGAGATGGCATAGACGGCTTCGGAGAGTTTCTCCAGGTTATCGCTGCTGATGCATTCGTATCCTTGTTTCAGCTGTAGGTTTGGGATGATCACGCTAAGATCCGCATTGCCGCAGCGCTCGCCGATTCCGATGAATGTTCCCTGAACTTGAGTGGCTCCCATGTCAACCGCCAGCAATGAATTGGCGACAGCGCAACCCATGTCGTTATGGCAGTGGATGCCGATTTGGTGATCTGGGAACAGGCTGACTATTTCCCTGGTGATGCTCTGGAGTTCGCCTGGGGTACAGCCGCCGTTGGTGTCGCAGAGGCAGAGCGAGTCCGCCCCGGCTGCTGCCGCCGCCTTCAGGACATTGATGGCACAGTCGCGGTTGGCTTTGAAGCCATCGAAGAAATGCTCCGCGTCGAAGATCAGTTCCTTGTCCCGCTTCTTGAAGAAATTCACGGTGTCATAAACAAGGTCTAGATTATTCTCTTCGCTGGTACGCAGGATTTCCCTGATATGCAGATCCCAGGATTTTCCGAAAATGACCACCACATCGGTGCGTGCCTTGAGCAATGAGAGCACATTTTCGTCTTCCTCGACCTTGAGGTTCTTGCGCCGGGTGCTGCCGAAGGCGCAGATTTTGGCATGGCGCAGCTTGATTTCAGCCGCACGGTTGAAGAACTCGATGTCTTTTGGATTGGAGCCAGGATTGCCTGCCTCGATGTAGCTGACCCCGATATCATCCAGAGCCTCGATGATATGCAGCTTGTCAGCCACTGAAAAAGATATTCCTTCGCTTTGGGCACCGTCGCGCAGGGTGCTGTCAAATATTTGTATTTTCTTCATTGCGTCCTCACAGGAGACGATTCAAACCATTGATGTATGCCATGATGCTGGCTTCGATGACGTCCGTCGACAACCCACGCCCAATCACATTCTTGTCCCCGCACTTGATCTTTACGATCACTTCGCCCAAGGCGTCATTTCCTTCCGTGACCGAGTTGATCGAGTAGTCCTCAAGGATATGGGGCGGAGCTGGGATCATCTTGTCAATAGCCTTGTAGGCGGCGTCCACGGGACCATCGCCTATTGCTACCTCCTCGAGCAGTTTGTCATTGTGCTGCAAACGTATCACCGCACTGGACGTGACATGGTTTCCGCAGTTGACCGTGAAGCGATCGAGCTTGAAGAAGTCGGGTTCCTTCAATATCTTGCGTCCTGCCAGGGCTTCCAGATCCTGGTCGGTGATGACCTTTTTCTTGTCCGCCAGCTGCTTGAAGCGCTTGAACAGGTCATCGACTGCATTTTTGCTCAGCTTGTAGCCGAGTTCATTCAGGCGTTGCTCCACTGCATGCCTTCCGCTATGCTTGCCGAAGACCATCGAATTTTTCATCAGTCCGATTGACTGCGGGGTCAGGATTTCGTAGGTCTCGCGGTTGGCCAGCACGCCATGCTGGTGGATGCCGGCTTCGTGGGCGAAGGCGTTGGTGCCGACGATTGCCTTGTTGATCGGGGTTGGCAATCCCAGCAGATTATACACCAGGCGGCTTGTACGATAGATTTGGGTGGCATCGATGTTCGTTTCGCAGTCGTAGTAGCTCCGGCGGGTTCGGAGTCCCATCACCACTTCCTCCATCGCGGCATTGCCTGCCCGTTCCCCCAAGCCGTTGACGGTGCATTCGACTTGCCCGGCTCCGGCCATGACTGCGGCCAGCGAGTTTGCGACTCCCAGGCCCAGGTCGTTGTGGCAATGTACCGAGATCGTCACGTTCTCAATGCCCCGGACATTGTTCTGCAGGTACTTTATCATCTCTATCATTTCAGCTGGCGTGGCGTAGCCGACCGTGTCGGGGACATTGACCACCGTGGCTCCGGCGGCAATCGCGGTCTCCAAAGCCCTTGCCAGGAACTCCTTCTCGCTGCGCATGGCATCTTCAGCCGAGAACTCCACCTCGGGCAGATAATTCCTTGCGTAGCGAACCATTTCGTCAATTGTGCTGAGCACCTTTTCCGGGGTCATCTTCAGCTTGTATTGCATGTGGATGGGGGACGTTGCCAGGAAGGTATGGATGCGTCCATTCTTGGCTCCGCGCAAAGACTCATAGGCTGCGTCGATGTCCTTTGGTACCGCTCTCGCCAAGCTGCATACCGTACTGTCCTTGACGACTTCGCAAATCTTCTGGATCGATTCGAAATCGCCTTGGGAGGCGATGGCAAAGCCCGCCTCGATCACATCAACCCGCAACCGTTCCAGCGCCAGTGCGATTTCAATTTTTTCATTCATGTGCATACTGCAGCTTGGGGCCTGCTCCCCATCCCGCAGGGTTGTATCGAATATCTTAATGGTTCTCATATTGCCTGTTAGCTCCTAAGTAATCTTCTGGTTTTGGATATGGTGATTGAGGTCAGTCCTGGAACGCTGCGCCCTGGTCGGCAGAGGTCACGGATTGCGCATAGCGCTTTAGGTATCCGCTTAGCCCTTGCTGTTGGCGAAGAGTCATGCTTAGCCTTCGCTTGGACCATTCGTCTTCGGATAGTAGGGCATTGAGAGTGCCTTTGCTGATGTCGATGGCGATACGGTCGCCATCTTTTAGATAGGCGATTGGACCGCCGGCTTGCGCTTCCGGCGAGATATGCCCGATCGCCGCCCCTCGGGTCGCGCCTGAGAAGCGTCCATCCGTCAGCAATGCCACTGAGCTGTCCAGGCCCATTCCGGCGATTGCCGAGGTCGGACCCAGCATTTCACGCATTCCGGGACCTCCCCTCGGTCCTTCGTATCGGATGACCACCACGTCGCCGGCCTTGATCTTCTGCTGGTAGATGGCCGTGATCGCCGCCTCCTCGCCGTCAAAGACGCGGGCGGTTCCCTCGTACTGCAGCATGTTGGCGGCAACGGCGCTTTTCTTGACGATGGCGCCATTTGGTGCAAGATTGCCGAACAACACCGCCAGGCCACCAGTGGCTGAGCAGGGCTGTTCAATAGCTGCGATCACACCTCGCCCTTTGCGGCCGGCTCCGGCCAGGTTCTCGCCTACGGTTTTGCCTGTGACTGTGATTAGCGAGGTGTCCAGCAAGCCGAGCTTGGTTAGTTCCTTCATGACGCCATAGACTCCGCCATCGGCGTACAAATCCTGCATGTGGTGCTTGCCTGCCGGTGCAAGGCGGCAGAGGTTCGGAACTTTGCCGCTGACTTCATTGACAAGCTGCAGGGAAAAAGGAATCTTCGCTTCTTTGGCGATGGCGGCAAGATGCAGGACGGTATTGGTGGAACAGCCAAGAGCCATATCGACAGCCAGGGCATTGCGGATTGCTGCAGGTGTCAGGATGTCCAGGACTTTCAGGTCACGCTGAACCAGTTCGATGATTTTTGCGCCTGCTTCCTTGGCCAGGCGGGTTCGGGCAGCATAGACTGCCGGGATGGAGCCATTGCCTCCCAGTCCCAATCCGATCGCTTCAGTCAGGCAGTTCATCGAATTGGCGGTGAACATTCCGGAACAGGAGCCGCAGGTGGGGCAGGCGCTTTCTTCCAGATTCATCAGCTCGTCTTCGCTGAGCTTGCCGGCCTTGCAGGCGCCGACGGCCTCAAATACACTGTTCAAATCCAGATAACGACCAGGTTCTTCACCTTCGATGGAAAGCATCGCGCCACCGCTGACAAAAATGGCAGGAAGATTAAGTCGGGCGGCGGCCATCATCATCCCAGGGACGATTTTGTCGCAGTTGGGGATGAAGACCAGGCCGTCAAAACGGTGTGCACGGACCATGCATTCCACGCTGTCCGCGATCAGTTCGCGGGTGCAGAGGGAGTATTTCATGCCGTTGTGCCCCATGGCGATGCCGTCGCAGACGCCGATCGTGTTGAATTCCATCGGCGTTCCGCCAGCGCTGAGCACACCGCTTTTGACCGCTTGGGCAATCGCCTGAAGATTGGAGTGCCCCGGGACGATTTCATTGAAGGAGTTGACAATGCCTATCAACGGCCTGTCGATCTCCCGCTGGGTCATGCCCATCGCCTTCATCAGGGAGCGGTGCGGCGCGCGTTCGACGCCTTTCTTAACGTTATCTGAATTCATAACTTGTTGTTCCTCAAGGGGATTCTGTCCGCCCCGCCCGTGTGTTTTATGTTGCGCAGGCGGGGCAACTGGGTGGTTATTCTTTGTATTCCTTTTTCTTCCAGGTCATCTTGGCGCGCAGTTCTTCGCCGGTCTTTTCCATCAGGTGCTCTTTTTCCATCCGCCTCATAGCGTTGAAGTGCGGGCGATTGGCTTGATTCTCAAGGACCCAGTTGCGTGCGAAGGTGCCGTCTTGGATCTCACTGAGGACTTTGCGCATTTCGGCTCTGACTGAGTCGTTGATGATGCGTTTGCCGACCGTGTAGTCGCCGTATTCGGCGGTGTCGCTGACCGAATAGCGCATGAAGGAGAGCCCGCCCTGAACCACAAGGTCGATGATCAGCTTCATCTCATGGAGGCATTCGAAATAGGCGCTCTCGGGCTGGTAGCCGGCTTCCACCAGGGTGTCAAAACCTGCTTTCATCAGTGCCGTCACGCCGCCACAGAGTACTGCCTGTTCGCCGAAGAGGTCGGTTTCGGTCTCTTCCTTGAAAGTGGTTAGCAGCACGCCTGCCCTGGCGCCGCCGATGCCGGCAGCGTAGGCCAGGGCGGTCTCCAATGCCTTGCCACTGGCATCCTGCTGCACTGCTACCAGGCAGGGCACGCCTTTGCCTTCCTCAAATTCACTGCGCACTGTGTGCCCGGGTCCCTTTGGGGCGACCATGATCACGTCGATGTCCTTGGCAGGGGTGATCTGGCCGAAATGGATGTTGAAACCATGTGCGAAGGCCAGCGTCTTGCCGGCGCTGAGGTTCGGGGCGATCTCGCTGCGATACAGCGCTGCCTGCTTTTCGTCGTTGACCAGCACCATGATGATGTCTGCGTTCCTTACCGCTTCGCCTGTGTTGGCGACTTTCAGGCCGCGGGCTTTGGCTTTTTCCTTGGAGGGCGATCCCTCGTAGAGACCGACGGTGACGTCAACGCCGCTGTCCCGCAGATTCAAAGCGTGGGCATGCCCTTGGCTGCCGTAGCCGATGACCGCGACTTTCTTGCCTTTGAGAACTGAAAGATTGCAATCCTTTTCATAATAGATCTTTGCCATGACACTTAAACTCCTTTTGGTTTTTTTTACTAACAATTTCCGTTGATTTACGGTTAAACAGATTCATCGGGCTTCAAGGTCTTAGGACCTCGGGTAATTGCGGTCAAGCCGGTACGGCACAATTCGGCGATTCCGAAGGCACGCAAGTATTCGACAAAGGCGTTGCATTTGGATCGCTCGCCAGTGATCTCCAGGGTCACCGAATCGTTGGTCAGGTCAACCACCTTGGCTCGGAATACCGACACTGCTTCCATCAGCCCCACCCGGGACTCCTGGGAGATGTTCAATTTGATCAGCACCAGCTCGCGCATCACGGTGCCGGTCTGCGGCATCAGCTCGACTTTCTTTACATCGTGCAGCTTTTCCAACTGAAGAATGATCTGGTTCTTGACATAGTCGTCACCGCGGGCCACGATCGTGATGCGGGAGATTTTCGGGTCGTCGGTAACCCCGACCGAAAGACTGTCGATATTGAAGGCCCGGCGGGAAAAAAGGCTTGAGACCCGCGTCAGCACGCCAGCTTCATTGTTCACCAGGATTGACAAGATGAATTCATCTGAGTTCATGGTATGCTCCTTTTCTTTATGCCTTGAGGATGATGTCCTTTATGGTTCCGTCCGGGGGAATCATGGGCAGCACTTTTTCGTCTTGATCGATTGCTGCTTCAATCAGCACTGGCCCCTTTGCCGCGAAGGCTTTTTCCAGGGCTGGTTCCAGCTCTTCGAGCGTACTGACCCGCATTCCGGTGGCTCCGAATGCCTCGACCAATTTGACGTAGTCGGTACGGCGTTCCAGGCTTGTATTGGAATAGCGGCAGCCGAAGAACAGGGTCTGCCATTGCCGCACCATGCCCAGGGTGTTGTTGTTCAGCAGCACGACCACCAGCGGCAGCTGATGGGACACCGCCGTAACCATTTCGTTCATGTTCATATGGAAGCTGCCATCGCTGGTGAACAGAATGGTCTTCTTGCGATTGTTCCCCAAGCAGGAGCCGATTGCCGCGCCCATGCCGAAACCCATGGTGCCCAAGCCGCCGGAAGTCACAAAACTGCGCGGCTTGGAAAATTCATAGTACTGGGCGGTCCACATCTGGTGCTGCCCCACGTCGGTACAGACGACGCTGTCCTTCGGTGCGTGGCGGTTTACGGCTTGGATCAAGGTCTGTGGATTCAGCTCGTCCTTGGGCTTTTCCAAGCGCCTGTCGGAGCTGTTGCGGATGTTCTCCACCTCCTGGTGCCAGTCCTTGCGGTCGCAAGGCGGCAGCTCGTTGACCAGCTTCTTCAGCACCGACTTGACATCGCCGATCAGCGACACGAATGCCGGGATGTTCTTGCTGATTTCAGAGGGGTCGATGTCGATATGGATGACTTTCTTTCCCTTGATGTATTCCACCTTGTTGCCGGTGGCACGGTCTGAAAAACGTGTTCCGATCGCGATCAGCAGGTCGGCTTCTGAGAGCACTCTGCTGGCGGCGAGCTTTCCATGCATTCCGGTCATGCCCAGGAAACGCGGGTGGTCGTGGCTGACTGCCGACAGCCCCATCATGCTGCTGCCAATTGGCGAGTCGATTTTTTCCGCCAATGCCAGCAGTTCTTTGCTTGCATTGGAACTGACCGTACCACCTCCGGTGTAGATGAATGGACGCTTGCATTCGCTAATCAGCTTGACTGCCTGGGCAAAAGCCTCTTTGCCGTTCCTGTACTGTTGCGGCTCCACTGCGTCTTCGGCAGGTTCGTATTCGCATTCCGCCTGCTGGACGTCTTTTGGAATATCGACAAGCACGGGGCCGGGTCGACCACTGGCTGCGATTTCGAAGGCCTCGCGAAGCACCGAAGCCAGGCGATTGACGTCCTTGACGATGTAGTTGTGCTTGGTGATCGGCATGGTCACGCCGGTGATGTCCACTTCCTGGAAGCTATCCTTGCCGATGGCAGGGCAGGCCACGTTGCCGGTGATGGCCACGATCGGCGATGAATCCAGGTAGGCGTTGGCGATGCCGGTGACCAAGTTGGTCGCGCCGGGGCCCGAGGTCGCCAGGACGACACCGACTTTGCCGGTCACCCGTGCGTAGGCATCGGCCGCATGGGAAGCGCCCTGCTCATGGCAGGTGGTGTAATGCTTGATTCGGTCGCTGGCTTTGTACAGTTCATCATAGATGTTCAGAACCGCTCCTCCAGGATAGCCGAATACGGTATCCACACCCTTCTCCAGAAGAATGCGGATGATCAATTCTGCTCCTTTGATTTTCATATGTTGTCTCCAGTTGTTCTACGAGTTATGTTTTGGAAAGTGGTGAAAACGCGTCGGGACTAAAACTGTACCGGTACTACGCAAAGTGTAATTCGAGCAACGACAGCGACCAGCAGGAGCGGCTGTGGACGCAGGGCGCTAAGGGCTCGATTTACGACTGACATCTTGCTTTTCATGGTACCTCCTGAGACGCGTTGAATAATTTGGGAACAAAAAAAGCCCCGGCTGGTGTTTTTCCTGCCGGGGCTTCTTAAGATTTTCGGTTGGGTATCCTATTAACCTAAGAGTTTTCCGGCAAAACACGAAGAGCGCTAACGCCCAAAAGGACGATAACGCTAATAATAATGACGATGGTCGTGCTTGCCAGACTGATGGACATGATCAAAAGACTACCGAATGACTGAATGTCAACTAAAAAACAAACATTTTTACGAAACGAGCAATACTTTACAGCACCAAAACAACTTGTCAAGAGGCGTTTTTTTAAAAAGTGAAAAAAGTTTTTTACCAGAGCGCAACTATTTTTCCCTGATCTCTGTCTTCAGGTTGTCGCAACTTCGCTTGTGGTGGCTAACGCATCCTAACACGATGATATTACTCCTGCCCGACCGCACGATGGCAAAAAGCCGCTTCAGATTTTTTTCGAAACGCATTTGACAAGGTCTTTTACCTTTGTATATTAACGCACATTCAAATCAGATTTCACGTTTCAGTTTTCGTAAGACTTTTTTTTATGCTTAAGAAATCCTTTGCAGCGGCTTACTATTATTTTGGCTTTGCCTATTACTTTGCAGGCAGAGTCACGATGCTTTCCGCTGTAAACCGTCAGCTCGTAAAGGAACCGAATACGGACTAACGGACGAGAAGATTAAAAAAATCAACCCGGCAGTGTAAAGCACACCTGCCGGGTTTTTTTTATGTCCAAAAAATCATTGACCTTTTTAACCCAAACAACACAGGAATTGACCATGATTATCGTCTTGAAAGAAAATTACGACCAGAAGCAGCTGGACAATCTGAAGAAATGGTTGACCAACCAAGGGGTAAGCATCCATGAGTCCTCTGGTGTGCGTCAGACTATCCTGGGTTTGGTGGGCGACACCACCCATATCGACATCGACCTGCTTCATGCCCTGGAAATTGTGGAAGATGTCAAGCGCATCCAGGAGCCCTACAAGAATGCGAACCGGAAATTCCACCCTTTGGATACGGTGGTTGACATCAACGGGGTAAAGGTTGGCGGTGGTCATTTCCAGATTATCGCCGGACCTTGTTCAGTGGAGAGCGAAGATCAGATTTTAGAAGTGGCGCAGGCGGTCAAGGCTGCCGGTGCGACCTTGCTGCGAGGCGGAGCTTTCAAGCCGCGCACCTCGCCATATGCGTTCCAGGGCCTGCGTCAAGATGGCATCAAGTTGCTCCTGGAGGCGAAACGTTTGACTGGGCTGCCAGTGGTAACCGAGATTATGGACATCTCGCAGCTCGATGCCTTCGACGAGGTCGATGTGATTCAAGTCGGAGCGCGCAACATGCAGAACTTCGAGCTGCTTAAGAAGTTGAGCACCTTGCAGAAGCCAGTGCTGCTAAAGCGCGGCTTGGCCAGCACAATTCAGGAGTTGCTGATGAGTGCGGAGTACATCATGTCAGGCGGCAACACCCAGGTGATCCTCTGCGAACGCGGCATCAGGACCTTTGAGACTGCAACCAGAAATACCTTGGACATTTCATCAGTGCCCGTGTTGAAGGGGTTGTCCCACCTGCCAGTGCTGATCGATCCCAGCCATGCCACTGGAGTTGCCAAGTTGGTTCCCTCCATGGCTCTGGCTGCCACTGCGGCCGGCTGCGACGGACTGATCATCGAGGTGCACAATGACCCGCCTCATGCCTTGAGTGACGGACCACAGTCGCTGTTGCCGGAGGTTTTTGCTGAGCTGGTCAAGAAGATCAATCGTGTACGCGCAGCAATCTTAGACGGCAGAAAAGAGGTGTAAAAATGAATGTCGGCATTGTTGGTTTGGGTTTGATTGGCGGTTCCCTTGCCAAGGCGGTTAAGAGCCGCACTGAACATCGGGTATGGGGTTTCGACGTGCTGGACACTGTCTTGCATAAAGCCAAGGCGGAACAGGTTATCGATGATGTGCTGATGCCGGAAAGGCTGGAAAAGTGCGATCTTGTCCTTCTGGCGTTGTTTCCGGAGACTACCCTCGAATGGCTACAGAAAAACTCTGGTAGTTTGCGTGCGGGAACCATTGTTGTGGATTGCTGTGGTATCAAGCAGGAAATTTGCCGTCTGGGATTTGAATTGGCGCAGCGGCATGGCTTCACCTTCATCGGTGGTCATCCGATGGCTGGGGTTGAGCGTTTCGGCTTCGAAGCCTCGAAGGCGGATCTGTTCCTGAACGCCTCGATGGTACTGACTCCGGAAATCGGCATCAATCTTGAGGCTCTGGAGCAGAGCAAGGCTTTTTTTCTTTCCCTGGGCTTTGCCCGCATCACCATCTCCACGCCGGAAGAGCATGATCGGGTAATTGCCTATACTTCACAGCTGGCGCATCTGCTTTCCAGCGCCTATATCAAAAGCGACACTGCTTTTTTGCACTCTGGGATTTCTGCCGGCAGCTTCCAGGATATGACGCGGGTGGCGACTCTTCAGCCTGAAATGTGGGGAGAGTTGTTCATGCTCAATCGTGATCCATTGTTGCAGGAACTCGATGGGTTGATAGATCGTCTCGGCGAGTACCGCCAGGCAATTGCTACCGACCAGCGAGCGGAATTGGTAAGGCTACTTGATGAAGGACGCGTCAAAAAAGCCGAAGTGAACAAAATAACTGCTGCTGGGCAAAGCAGGAAGTAGCGCATCAATCACGATGTAGAAAGGAGCACATGAATTATGAACAATGATATTCTGACCATCGTGCCAGGGCTAGTGGGTGGAATCCTCCCAGCTATTCCAGCCAAGGCGGAAGCACACCGAACTCTGATAGCCGCCGCATTGGCTGATCGACCAACACTGGTTCAGGGAATTAGTGGCGAAATCTCGGCTGATATTTCTGCGACTCTACAGGTCCTGTCCGCCCTGGGAATGACCTTTGAGAATACATCAGACGGACTGCGTGTGCAACCGCTAACAAGCATCCCTGACCTGGCGTGTGCCGACTGCGGCGAGAGTGGCTCGACGTTGCGTTTCATCTTGCCGGTGATTGCCGCTTTGGCTGACCGCGACCAGGAAATTACTGTTTGCGGACGGGGACGGCTACCGGAACGTCCCCTGAAGGAGCTGCTTGCGGTTCTGCGTCAGCATGGCGTCACAGTCGTACCGGAGCGATTGCCCTTGCGCATTTCTGGTGGATTGACCGCAGGGGATTACGAAATGCCAGGGAATGTCAGCTCCCAATATATTTCCGGGCTGCTCTTCGCCTTGCCGCTGCTGGAGTGCGAGAGTCAAATCCTGCTGACCACGCCCCTCGAGTCAGCAGGATATGTGGAAATGACACTGCAGACGCTGGAGAAATTCTCGGTTCAGGTCGAAACAATTTCTGGCGGCTGGCGGATTCCAGGTCGGCAGCAATATCGTTCTCCTGGGATCTTTGTGGTCGGTGGCGATTGGTCAAATGCCGCTCTTTGGTTGGCAGCAGGCGCAATGGCCCTTCCGGTCACGGTGACAGGTCTGGATTTGTGCTCCAGCCAAGGCGATCGGGCAGTAGTCGAGATTCTTCGGCGTTTCGGCGCCAAGGTCGAGTGCAAGGGCGATTCCGTTCGCGTTTCTCCAGCTGAGCTTACCGGCATTACCCTTGATGTGCGTGATACGCCCGACTTGCTGCCGGTTCTGGCGGTAGTTGCCGCCGGGGCTTCTGGAGTGACTCGATTTACCAACGCCGCCCGGCTGCGGCTCAAGGAGAGCGACCGCCTTGCGACAGTAGCGGCGTTGTTGCGGGCACTGGGCGGCGATGTGCAAGAATATCCGGATGCCTTGGAAGTGACCGGTCATGGTTCCCTGATGGGTGGACGCTGTGATGCAGCCAACGATCACCGTCTTGTGATGGCCGCCACCTTGGCAAGCGTGCTGGCAAAGGACGAAATCGTTTTGAGCGACGCCCATGCAGTGCAGAAGTCATATCCCGGTTTGCTGGAGGATTTCCGCCGTCTAGGAGGGAAATTTTCTCTTCGATCAGCAGGTTGACAGGATGCAGCATGGTAGCTGAAAAAACACTCTTACTCTAATTTTCATTTCAATAACAATATAATAACAGGAAGGTGAAGAAGATGGACCTCAATGAATGTCGAGAAAAGATTAACGCCATTGATGATTCGATGCTGAAGCTCTTCGTAGAGCGGATGCAGGTTGCCCGCGATGTAGCGCAATATAAACAAGAACACCATATCCCAGTGAGCAATCCGACACGCGAGCGGGAGATATTGGTGCGTATGGCAAAAGCCGCTGGACCGGATCTGGGAGGCTACATCCAGCGACTCTACACAATGCTTTTCGAAGTCAGTCGGGCATACCAGCACGAATTGAAGCAGCCCAATGGTGGAATCTCCACTCAGATCAAGAAAGCCTACTCGGATACACCCGCAGAATTCCCGAACATGGCCACCGTGGCGGTACAAGGCACTGGCGGCGCATATTCCGAATTCGCGGCCGAGCGCTTCTTCGGATTGCCGGAGATCACCTGGGTGCGGAGTTTTTCAGGTGTCGCCCAGGCGGTGGAGAAGGGCTTGTGCAAATACGGCATCCTGCCGGTGGAAAACAGCAATTATGGCACTGTCGGTGCGGTATATGATTTGATGCAGCAACATAAATTCCACGTGGTGCGGAGCTTGAAGCTGCATATCGCCCATGCACTTTTGGCACTGCCAGGAGCCAAGCTGGAAAACATCAAGGAGATTGTCTCGCACGAGCAGGCTTTGGGTCAGTGTGAGAAATTCTTGAATGCCCACCCGTCCATCAAGGTCACCGCTGTGGAGAACACTGCTGTTGCCGCGAAAATGGTGGTGGAATCGAATCGCAATGACATTGCAGCGATTGCTGGCAAGAACTGCGCGAAGCTTTACAATCTGGCTGTGCTTAGCGATGACGTGCAGAACAGTCCAAACAACTACACACGTTTCATCTGCATCGCCAAGGATCTGATGATCTTCCCGGGAGCCTCGCGAATCAGCCTGCTGCTCTCCCTGCCGCATCGACCCGGAGCACTGTATTCGGCTATCGCCAAATTCGCCGCATTGGGCCTGAACCTGCTTAAACTCGAGAGCCGTCCCATGCCAGGAAGCGATTTCGAATTCCGCTTCTATTTCGATGTTGCCGTCACAGATCGCTCCCCAGCAGTCCTGCGGTTGATGGATGAGCTGGAGGCGGAACTGGAAAACTTCACCTTCTTGGGCTGGTACAGCGAGGCCTGATGAATGCTGAATGCGGGATGCGGATGAAAGCATGAAAAATTTTCGCGAATCCTATGCCTTTTCGGCAGCGAAACGTGATGGTTTTCAGGGAAAAGGTCAACGTCCCATATCCCAGTCCCAAATCCTCCAGTTCCGCCACAAATAGGCATGTCACATGGTTTTTGAGTACGAAAACGTGTAAAAATTCCGTGAGACCTGTGACTCTTCAGCATATGAAATGCGTTGGTTGTCTTTTCGAGAAAACAGGCAAAGAAAAGCGATACTAAAGCTTCATAGCCCATTGAGTTGCCGAAGTCAGTGCGATTGCAAGCGAATAACTCCAAAATGTTCCAATCAACACATACTCGGCCTGTTGTCGCGTCTTCTTTGCCTCTTCAAATCGAAGGATGGACTTGGCGGTAACGAGAAATCCGATACCGGCTGGGTAGCCGATGAAAATAAAGAGGAAGATCAATGCCCGCTCGAGTCGGCCAATCCATGCACCCCCGTCAATCAATCCGTCAGATTCCAGCTGGTTCTTTTGCTGAATCAGCAATGGTTTTATGAATTTACCAACAAAGTCCCCGGCACCCTGAACCGTGGCGAAAAAACCACCAATAGCCATCAAAAGCCTAAAACCGAAACCCGTGAATGCTGGCAATCCCACAGTGTGCTGCAATACAAAGGCAATCACGACAAGCCCTCCAATATGAGCGGTTTGTTCCGCAGCAAAGGCTTTGTACGTGTCCGAGAAACGCATTGCGACTGCATCAATAAGGAAATGAGCACAAAAAACAGCAAGCGGGAGCTGCCAAAAACTCCACATTTGCAAAAATAAATATGCGACAACCGCATGGATGAAGCTATGCAGTGCCAAGAAAGGTATCGCCTGCTTGCGTTTTTCAAGGCAAGCAGGCAGCAAGAAAAAGTCAACGAAAAAATGCGCGGAGATCAGTAATGCAAAGACTTTTTCCATTGATGTTTTCCAAATCGGACGGCGTTTCTATGAGTTACCTTCTAATAGCAAGCTCTAGGGCTTGCTTTTGTCGATAGCAAGCTCTGAAGCTTGCGTTTGTTCATGGCAAGCTTCGTAGCTTTCTTTTATTTTTGCTTCAACAAATTCCAACGTTCCTTGGATTGTGTTCCAATGTGCACGAGACAGCGAATCCCACACAGCTTGGCGGGTCAGTCGTTCTTCTGAATTGCTTAGGTTTGGCCATTGTTCTGCTATTTTCTCTTGCGTCCATTCCATAAGGGCACCATATACTGTCCGTGCTTCAATTGTCGTCCACTTCGTAACAAGGCAATCCAGAAGTGGCACGAGACCTCCACCGAGCCATTGATCCGCCTCGATATTGCTTTCAGTCGCATAAGTCAAACGACTGTCCTTTTGCATGGCATCGAGAGCCTTTCCCGAACGGGAAAATGCATCGCCTCGGGAGTCGGAAATGCTATGTTCAACAATGTTTTCGACCGTGCCGGTTCCAATCGCGATGCGTGTGTCAAACTTAATTTTAGCACTCTTGTCGGAAAGAGATCGCAAGCCAGCACGCATGAAGAGGGCGGCCCTCAACGCCAGCTCCGGTTTGGCAAGTAGCCATTGCCAGCTATCATGACGGAAGGTATCAAGCTCGCCAATAGTGGAATCCTGGTGCACACTTTCAAACTTTTTCGCCAACTGACGCAAGCTCTTCATGGCGAAAACACTTTGTTCAGGCGACATCTGGGAGGATTTTACAAGATCGCCAGTCAAAACAGCATATAGTTTATTTCTCATGCGTGCCTCTTTTGTCTGATGCTGAATGCTGGGGTTTGCGTTTCAAACCCCCTTGAATTGGAGTACATTTATGGCAAGAGATCGAATTGGGTATGTTTTCCTGCTTTGATTTGGAAGGCTTTGATGCTACCCTTGAAGCAGGACTGGAAGTTTCCATCGTGTCCAAAGACCGGAGCTGAATTGATGTAGCGGGTTGTGGGCGAGGCGGGTGCGGATGCCACAATGGTTCCATTGATCGCAATGGCCATTTGCTTGGAATCGTAGATTGCGGCAAAGTGGTACCAGGTGTCGGGAACGAGTGGTGTTGGGGTGGCAACCGGAGTGTCCTTGAGGCGGGTGAAGGTCAGGTTGAGCTGGGGGTTCAAGGCGATTTCTGCGGCGCCGTTGAGATCGGCGAAAATCACTTGCTTTGCATCGGTGCGCTGTGGTTTGAGCACGCATTCGATGACGTATGGACCGTATGGCATCGCGCGTGTTGGGAGTGCGAGGATATCGTCGATTCCATCAAATTCCAGCACGCTTGTTTCTGTGCCATCCGGTAGGGTTTGCGTTATTTGTTTCGGGTTGTTTTTTGGGTCGTTCAGCCACCACTTTTGTGGGGTTGCCCCGATTTTGATCGGTGTTTGGTGGGTTGATGAGAGGAAGAACCGTTGGTTTTTCGGGTGTTTTGCGAAGTCGTAGCTTAGGGTAAGGATTTGGTTTTTGTTGAGGTTGAGGACGTTGACATCCACTTCGTTTGAACGAGTTTGCGGCGTTGACCAAATTGGCCAGATTTCATCAAGGTCGCCCGTGTGTACGATCACGGGTTGCGGGATGGTTTCCGGGTCTTGGTCTTCGTAGTTGAGGACTGGGTTTGACCATGCGTTTTTGTTTGCGGTGCCTGTGGTTCGTGCGACATAGAAGTCGATTTGCGCATGTCTTTGTGTTGGGAGCGGGATTTCCAGTGTGTGCCTTGGCGCCTTGAGAAGTTGGAAATCCCTGGTTGCGACTGGGAAGCCATTGCATAGGATTTCCACTGTTCCCGCATGGCACCAGGTTTCCATCGTGACCAAGGCAAGCAGGGCGCCATTTTTCGTGGCGAGCTTGAGCTGGGGAGTCACGTAGGATATTTCATCCCAGGCGACTCGAACCGGGCGGAGGTTTTCAAGTTTTGCGTACCTGATGACGGCCGGTGGAAGCTGCCTGTTGATTGGCTTTTGAGGATTCAGGTGGTCGGTCAGGGTGGCATGGACGGTGAAGGCGTCCAGCCAATTGAAGGTATCGACTGCATTGATCCGCCAGGTATGGGCGTAGGTTTCCTTGCCATCCAGTTCGAGGGGCGGGAATTCCTTGATGGTCTTGCCATCGAGGTCTTTCAGGATGAGGGTCAACGTTGCTGGTTGCGTGGTGAAAGAGGGGATGACTGCGTCGATGGTGAAATCGGTTCCGAGCAGGAGTTCGTCACGATAGGTGAAAATGGGTTGGGGCGGTCTTGGCGGCGTAGCAGTTTCTCGCCAAATGTCAGCGTATGCCTGATTGATTTTCAGCAGTGCTGTCCTGTTTGCTGAAGAGGGTTCGAATTGCGTGTGCTCTCCGTAGTCGTTCCAGGTTGTAATGCAGACCCATTCTGCGTTTGTTTTGATTGCTGCGTTCCAGTTGTCCCTTGTTGTCTTGCTGTTTAGGAAGGGTCTGTAGAACCCCGAGTTATGGCCGATGTATCCTGGGGTGACTCCTGCGACGAGAATCGCGTCTGGCCTGGCGTTTTTGATTGCGGTTCTTGTGTTTTCGTACCTGATGAATTGCTCTTGGAGGGTGAATCCATTGCATCCGAAGTCGTAGATGCCGTCAAAGATTTCCAGAGTTTTTTCGATCGGTTGTGTTTGCGTCCAGTTTCTGCTTTCGTGGATTGGCTTTGCGAGGATATATGGCTTGAGGTTGATTTCGTCCAGCTTGGCCAGGACTGACTTCCAGGTTTCGTGCGGGATTGCGAGGGTATAGACGAAGATGACGAGCTTGTTGTCTATCAGGCACGCATTGGGGTGGTCCCTGTAGGTGGTGATAAAGGTTTTGAGCTCTTCGAAGAGGCTGTCGTGGTCAAGATTGCCGTCAACGCAAAGGGCTATCTTGAATGGCGTGCCTTCTGCTTCGCGGTAGAATCGCGATAGCACTGAGGTGAATTGCCTGAATGCGTCAACGCAGAATCCATCGAATCCGAATTGAATTGCAGTTCTGATTTGAGAATGGATGCCTTCCCAGGTTCCTGCGTCGTCCTGAAGGTTTTTATGGTCGAGGGAACGGTCCGTGAATGGGTTTGCAATGCCTTCCGGTGCGTTGGCTATGTTGTCAAACCCATTGACGTGATCGAATCCCCAGGCGACGTAGTGCGCCCACAGCATTTTTGTTTGTTTCCAGTTCTGCATGGCGAACGCATTGGTGCCCATCAGGATGAACAAGACTAGGAAAGGAAAAATCGATTTCATTGTGCAACAAACATCAGAAAAGAATGAATTTCGGCTCGACTAGCGGGTTCTGGATCGGGTATTTCCCTGGAAGGACGCAAAACATTGCCTTGCGTTTGAGGATGGCGTCCAAAAGCTCGCGCTTGCCGAAGATCGGGGCGATGGAGGTCTGGCGGCGGATTTGGATCTTGACCGTCTTTCCCCTGAATGGCGCTGGGATGTTCCAGATGAACGGCGACCATCCACGGGTGCCCAAGGAGGTGGTATCCAAGGTGATTTCAGTGAACAGCTCGTCTGTTTCGAGCTGGATTGCCTTTGCGTTGAGGGGGATGCTGATCGTCGATGATTGGGTGATGGTTCCCGCGAAGTTGTCGAGCCCTTCGCCGTCGTGCCTGTCGATATCAAGGACATTTGGCGATGTGAAAGCGAAGTCGCCTATGATCCAGGCTGGCGGCATGAAGACGAACTTGAAGTCCTCTCCCTGTTCAAGTTTCAGGGTATGGGTGCCTGGTTGGAGTGTGATTGGTTTTGAGGTTGCGTAAAGTTCCTGGAATCCGTGGGGGAGCAGGGTTGCTTCCTGTTTTGCGATTTCGATTGGTTGTCCGTCAATGGAGACACTTGCCGGGTCGTGGTATGTCCTCAGCGCGAATTGAACGGTTAGTTTGCTTTTGACTTCCAGCGTTGTCTCGTTTGTTTCGAAGGTGGGTCTTGCGATATTCGGCCGGTCTCGCATGATCGTCCATGGGTATGCGATGTGGATATCGCGTCCGTAGAGGGTAAAGTGTCGTTTGACTCCATTTGCATTGAGGATCAGGTTTCGTTGCAGCACTTCGTCGTGGAGATCGAGTACCGCGATCGTTCCGTCGCTGTAGGATTTGAGGAAGATGTTGTTTGCCTTTGTGCCGTCCTCGTTGGTGACGAGTGCCTGCTTGGGCAGGTATTCGTCCACGTATTCGACGAGGTCGTTTGGATCTTTGAAAGTGAGGTTGGCGTTTTCGAGGTGGAATCCAAGCTTAGACGGGTTTACGACCTCGATTTCGTCTGTTGCTTGCTCGTCGTGATTGATCAGGTGCCATTGGATTTGTGCGCTGACGAGGAGTTTGAGCAGGGGATTGATGTCCACAAGGTCGAGCGGGTATCTGACTGCGAGTTCCGGGATTCGCTTGAGCTTGGTCAGTTTGGCGAATTGGCGTGCGTCATGTGCGAGGAATTCCAGGTTGTCGGTGAACCAGGGCTGGTCATCCGAGCACGGATTGAACCAAATTGGCTTTCCGACGTTTCCCCTGAAGTCGATCTGGCTTACTGCCATGACGTACCTGTCAATTCCGTGGAGTGCGCATAGCGCTATCATTTGTCTGAGTCTTGCGGGCGGCAGGTCGGCGGGACCGAGCGCGAAGAGTTCTGCGAGTCCTCCGTTTTGGTTTGCCTCGATGCCGTACCTGGCGGTGGCGAATGTGAGCCATTCGATTGTATCGAGGGTTGTCCTGGTTGAGATTTCGTCAAGTCCCGGGAGCGAGAATCCTGCAATCGACGACAGGGGATCTCCGTTGAATCGCTTTGAACCTGACACGGTATGTTCTCCCATCAGGTGTCCTGTCAGGAGGATATTGTGCTCGTCACACCAGGTTCTGAGCGGATCGAAGTACACTTTTCGGAATTGCTTCCCGATGAGCAGGCTGTGGTTTTTCTGGAAGTCGGGATGGTCCAGGTCCTCCCTGAGGTTTCGTCCTGTCATCGCCAAGTAGTCGTCTTCCAGCCCGTTCCACCATGTGATTTTGAGCGTGTCCTTCGTGCTTTGCTCGGTGTATTCTCCGCAGTATCCCGGCGATGGTTCGTCAGAAAAGATTCCTTTGATCAGCGTACCGAAGTGCTTCCCCAGCCTCTGGAAATACTTGTCATATGTATTTTCGATGAAGAAGGCGACTGCTTCCGGGTTGAGCAAATCTGGGAATTTTGGGTTATATACGATTTCGAAGGATTTGGATCCATCCTGATTTCGTTTTGCGTGCAGGGTTTTGAGCTGGAAATCCTTTGAGTGTTGCATGGTCTTGCCGCCGCATTGTCCTGAAGGCCAGTTGAACTCGTCATAGAGCCAAATCGCCTTGTAGCCAAGTTTTTCGGCGGTTTCGACGATATTCTGGCAGCAATCGAACCATTCATCCTCCAGGTATTCGAGTTCGCAGCCAGACCTCGGGTAGATCAGGTACTGCTCGATGCCTGCCTTCTTGAACATTTTGAGGGTATAGGTGATCAGTTCCAGGTCGGGTTTGCCCGTGATGGCGCCCATTGGGATCAGTGGATTCAACATGGCGATTGCTCCTGTTTGGTGATTACTTCAGGATACCGAAGCGGTACACTGTCTTGTGTTTATAGGTTTGGTTTGGCTCGAGCCTGGGCGAGGGGAAGTTGGCGTGGTTGGGCGAGTCCGGCCAAAGCTGGGTTTCCAGGCAGAATGCGCCGTAGCGATTGTATGCCGTGCCGGATTTGCCAACATTCGAGCCGTCGAGCCAGTAGCCCATGTAGAATTGAACGCCGGGCTGGTCGGTATCGACTTCCAGCGTGATGCCCGTCCTGTAGGAGACGATGGTGAAGACCTTTTTCCGGAATGTACCCGCCTTGCCTGCGATGACGAAGTTGTCGTCGAAGGCTATAGGCAGCTGGGGATCGCCGTAGATTTCCTCGAATGTCCGTCCTTTTGAGAGGTCGAAAGGCGAGTTTTCGACTGGGAGCGTCACGCCTGTTGCCGAGAGGTTTTTGTCAACCTGGGTATGTCCTGTGGCGATCGACCAGACCTTGTGGTCCTTGCATTCGTTTGCATTTTCGCCATTGAGGTTGAAGTAGGTATGGTTTGTAAGGTTGACGACGGTTGTCTTGTCTGTATTTGCGGTATAGTCGATTTCGATTTCGTTGTTGTCCGTGACGCGATAGACGACCTGGACGTTGAGTTTTCCTGGGAATCCCGCATCGCCGTCCAGGCTTTCCAGCGTCAGTTTCAGTGTTTGCCGATCGACTTGCGTTGCGTTCCAGAGCCGTCTTCCGTAGCTTTGTCCGCCGTGCAGGGTATTGGGCCTTCCGTTTCCGTCGTTGATTTCCAGGTTGTATGTTTTTCCATCAAGGACGAATTTCCCGTTGGTGATCCTGTTTGCGACTCTTCCGATCAGAGCGCCGAGGAAAGGCCCATTGGGTTCGTATTGCGCCGGATCCTTGTATCCGAGGGCGACGTCCACGAGGTTTCCGTTCTTGTCTGGAGTCTTGATCGCGACGATTGAGCCGCCCATGTCCGTGATCTGTACTTGGAAGCCCTTGTTGTTTTCGAGGGTGAACAAGTGGGCCTGCTGACCCTTTGTCGTTGTGAAGAAATTCATAGTTGCTTACCTTGTTTCGAGTTCGTTGCCTTTTGTTTCTTGAGAAGATCCCTGGGTTTGCGGCCATGAAGCCGACATCGTCGCAAAGCGCCTTCCAGTTCATCCATCGGTTTTCCCAGAACCCACGATTTCCGCAGAATCCGCCGAGCATGATTCCGGCTTCCTTTGTCTTTTCGCGGATTGTGTCGATTGCCTGGATGATTTCCGGGTCGTCGAATTGACCGGGTTTTCCGTATGATGTTGACAGGTCGTATGGTCCTATGCAGACGCTGTCGATTCCCGGGACGGCGAGGATTTTGTCGATATTCTGTACTGCTTTCCTGTGTTCGATTTGGATGATGACCAACGGGTCGTTCTTGGATATGTCGATGTAGTCCGCGATTGGGATTTTGTTGTAGTTGTTTTGCCTTCTTGTTGCGAATCCCCGTTCGCCGCCATGTACGGGATACCTGCATGCCTTGACGGCTTCCCTTGCGATTTTGGCCGTGTTGACCATGGGTATGATCACGCCTGCGGGACCCAGGTCCAGGATTGGCTTGAGTAGGTAGTTGACGTTCCAAGGTACCCTGACGAATGGCGCGCAGCGGGTTCCCTTGATTGCCATGAGCATCGCCTGCACGTCTGTGATGGTCATCGGCGAGTGTTCCATGTCAATCCAGACGAAATCCATTCCCGAGTCTGCCGCCAGCTCGGTCATCGATGGATCGAACATCGTGATGACCATGCCGTAGGCGGTCTTGCCGGATTGGACGGTTTTTAAGAAATATTCGAGGTTGTTGACTTTCATGCTATGCTCGCTTTGGTGGTGAGATTTTGTCGATGAACGTTGTCGCCAGCCTGTATGCCGGTTCCGCCATATCGTGTCCATAGCCTTGGATTTCGTAGTGTGTGACGTCCTGGTGTCCGTTGAGGATCAGTATTCGCCTCAGGTATGCGTTTTCGTCCGTTCTTCCTGCCATTTCCATTTCCTTGTCTCCTGTGACAAGCAGGATTGGGGGCAGGTTTGGCGTATTGGCGAAGAAGAGCGGCGCGTATTCGTCGATCGTTGGTTGCAGGATACCGATATGTTGTTCCGCCCTGATTTGGAAATGGGTGATGCATTGTCCCGAGAGCGGGATGATTCCTTTGATTTGGGTATAGTCGCATCCGAACTTGCGCAGGCGTTTCGGATCCATGGTCAGCATCATCGTCAGGTAGGCGCCTGCGGAAGCTCCGGAAACAAAGACCCGGGTCGGATCCCCGCCATACTTGCCGATGTTCTTGAATACCCAGGCGACGGCTTCCGTGGCGTCGTCGATGCACTCCTTGGCGGACATGTTGTCCGGCTGTGCTGCCAGGCGATAGCCGGCCGCGACGACAATCGTGCTTTGGAGCGGCGTCTTGAGCAGCTGGGGCGGGGTGTGCTTGGCGCCTCCCGTCAAGCCTCCGCCATGGAACCAGACGATGACGGGTGCGTTCTTGGGTTCGTCGTGCGCTTGGATATCAAGCACGCAACGATTGCAGTTTTCGGAAACGTAGAAAGATTCGTCTTTGTACTTGATGTCTTTGATCAGCATCGTTTACTTCCTTATGGTCGCTTGAATTCGCAGGGGACGTCAGTCTGGCAGAGTCCGCATCCGATTCCAAAATCCATCCAGCCGTAGGTTTCCAGCCTGGTTTGTGCTGGAAATAGGTTCTTCTGGTAGTCAAGGCACTTTTGCTTGTCACGCTCCAGGAGTGTCTTTCCGATTGAGTTGGCGGGGCATCGTCGTGCGCATTTTCCGCATTTCAGGCACCAGGCTGTCGGATCGTCTCCGTATGGTCGTGCTGTTGGTTTCGTTTCCCATTGGGTGACGACGCTTCCCAGGCGGTGGGCGACGCCCCTCTCGGTGATCAGTCCACCGGAAAGACCGAATGTGCCCAACCCTGCGACAAATGCGACATGGCGCTCAGACCAGCGGGATTGAAGTCGCTGAAGGGATTTGCCGTAGTCGTCAAGCATGAACGGTGCGACTGCGGGATGCCCCTGCTCTTGCAGGAAGCGCGCCAATTGGTTCCTGACGTTTTGCAGCGCCTGGTCTCCGAAGGATCGGGTTCTTGCCCAATGGTAGCCCGGCTTCTTGGTTTCCCGTCTGTTTTCCTCCCTTGCGATTTGCGCTACTGGGAGTACGAAGGAGATCACTGTTTTCGCCGTGGCAGTTTTATCGGCCAGGTTGAGCGCTTCCTGTGGTGTCCAATGGTCGGGTCCGATCAGGGACTTGAAGGTCTCGAACCAGTTGTCGTCAGCGCTGGCGAATGCGACCAAAGGTGGTTCGAAGAAACTATTTGCTCCTGTTGCGTAGTAGAGGTGTTGGATTTCTTCTTCGATGATGTCTTTCGTGATTTGCATAGTTATCCTCAGGCTTTAAGGCTTTAAAAGTGATGGTTCCGCCGGGATGCGCAAAGTCGTAACTCGTTGCTATTCATCGATATTCCAAATAAAGGTTCCTGTATCCAGGAAATGTCGTGTTTGCTGGACGGATTGCTGGGATTTGCGCAATACGGCTTCGTGTGTATTGAAGGCGTTGTGCGGGGTCAGGATGGCGTTGTCGGCATTGAGCAGGTACGCCAATGGCGAATCGTCAGGGCGCGAATGCGTCGAATGGCTCCGCAATTGAGGACCGAGGGCGGTCTCCGAATCGTAAACGTCCAAGCCAACACCACCCAAAAAACCAGCCTTCATGGCAAAGACAATATTCTCCAAAGGCGTGAATTCGCCGCGGGCGACATTGACCAGAAGCGCGCCAGGCTTGACCAACGACAGCCTCTCGCGGGTGAAATAGCCGTGATTCTCGGGGTTGAGAGACATCGATACGGCAATGATGTCAGCCCAGGGCGCCCCTTCTTCGTAGGAAACGTACTCCAAATCGTCTAGGTGACGGATGGGGTCGATGCCCTGGACCTCCATGCCCAAGCCCCGGCCGATCTTCACAATCTCGGTGCCGATCCTTCCGACTCCGATGACAAGCAGGTTCTTGTGCTTGATTTCAGTGCCGGTCAAGCCGTCGCGATGGAATGTCTTGAATTGCTTGATCTGGGTAGGGAGCTTGCGCGCCAGCGCCATCCAAAGTGTAAGCGCCTGCTCGGCGACGGTTCGGTTGCAGTACAGGGGCAAGTAGCCGCAAGGCAAGTTGGGACAGTTGGCGGCAATTCGGTATCGGGTCAAATGGTCAAATCCTGTGCTTCTGGTCAGAATCGCCTTGAGCTTGGGCGCCCATTCGACGGGGATTGCAGATTGAGTCCTTACCGATATGATTGGGGCTGGGGGCTGCGAAAAGTCAGCTTCCTGGATCGTCTTCCATGAAAAATCAGCCTTCAAATCCTCGGCTCCAAAGGAAATCAACGCTTTGCGTTCCTCTTCGAACGCCTCGAAAAAGAAGATGTTGTTCATGGTTGGTTAATCCTAAAAAAGCAGCTAAAGCTGAGTTCATCTCCGAATTGATTGATTGTCAAATGGTTAGAAGGTTTATTCATTTCTCCATGCTGGTGAATTGAAGTGCGTCAGTCTTCTGTTGCGCCTTTACAAGGCGCCCGGCATGGGGGGCATCCTACCCCCGGGCTGAAGCCCGGGGTTA
>DBPZ01000013.1 GCA_002305655.1 Lentisphaeria bacterium UBA1407
CAAAAGTTTTTTGAGAATTTTTTTAGCCATATCACTAGTTCGTTGCGAGAGTTTGTCCGCAAGGCTCCGCCACCCTGGAATATCATCACGATTCTCAGCCATGGTAGGATTGTTTTTTCACGATTGGCATAAAAAGCGACAAGTCAACCTAATTTGTACGGCAAGCTTAGGGCATTGCCCGGATGGAGGATAAGGTTTGAATTACTCTAATGCCATGCTGGGCTTCGTCAATGCCAGGCATGAAAACATGCCGGATTTTTTCGACAGATTTCTCAAGGCGATATCGAAAAATACAGTTGAAAAGTTTGCTGGCACACGCTATTATAATCACTTGTTACGAAACTTCTTTGCTGATGAGAATGACGGTACTTAACCAACAAGCCGAAAACAATCGGAAGGAGACGAATACTTTTTTTAAAAAAGTCTTGCCCGATGAGGGCATCGAAAAATGTCCGTCATGTCCGCGAAAATCGTTTTGCGGACAGAATCAACAAAAACAACAAAAAGCCAAAACATGTTGACATTGGCTCAGATTAGAGAGGAGAACCCAATCATGTCATGCACCAGATTCTTTGCCTCCATGATGTTGTTACTGTTGCTGTCAGCTTCCGCCGGAGCTCAGATCATTGATCATACATGCCTGAATATCGACAAAATTCCGCCTCGTTACCTGGAACGGGCGCGCCAGAGGCTGAGAATCGCCTACGGCCATACGTCCCATGGTAGCCAGCTCGTTTCCGGCATGAATGCCATGCGCCAAGCCGATCCGCAACGCTTCGCGTTTACCTCAGGCAAAAACCAAGCGCAGAATGACAGCCTCTCCCTTTGGGACTACACGCCGAAAGGCGACCTTGGCAATCCAGATCGAACCACATGGGCAAAACTCACCGACGAATTGCTTTCGGATGCCTCTTGCGACCGCAACGTGATCATGTGGTCATGGTGTGGACAGGCCGGAACCGCCACCGAAGCGGACATTGAGACCTATCTTTCCCTGATGAATAATCTCGAAAAGAAATATCCCAAGGTAAAATTCGTCTATATGACCGGCCATCTTGACGGCACCGGCGAAAACGGAAACCTCTGCAAGCGCAATCAGCAGATCCGAGATTTCTGCCGCAAAAACCGTAAGCTCCTGTTCGATTTCGCCGATATTGAAAGCTATGATCCGGACGGCAAAGTCAACTTCGCCAAACTCAATGCCAGGGATGACTGCTCATATCGCAGCGACAAGGGAAGGGGCAACTGGGCCGAAGAATGGATCGCAAGGCATCCCAACCACAACTACGCCCTCCCGGATCGAGCCTCCCATACACATCCGCTTAACGGAGCGATGAAGGGGCGTGCCTTCTGGTGGATGGCCGCCGTCCTTGCAGGATGGCAACCCGGTCGATAAGACGCCGCTATTTTGCAGGCTTTAGGAGCTGTTAAAAAAATCAAGTTACCATTTCCGGTTTCTTTTTGCCGCCTTCCCCCGTCCTCCCAGTTGCGTATGGCATTTATAAGTGTCAATAAGACTTGATTTTTATGACTATAATGATATTTTATTTATAGTTATAAAATTTTTGGGAGATCGTTATGGCTAAGAAAACCCCAGTTCTCTTTCCTAAGACAGAAGCGATTCTACGTGAATTTGGTGAGAATATTCGCCTGGCACGTCTGCGTCGTAATGTCACTGCAAAGCTGACAGCGGAGCGTGCCGGAATCAGTGTTGTTACTCTGGCGAAGATAGAAAAAGGTTCTCCGGCCGTTTCGCTGGGCAATTACATGCAGGTACTCGTAACCTTGGGATTGGAGAAAGATATTCTTCAGGTTGCCGCCGATGACGAATTGGGAAGGAAGCTTCAAGACTTGGGATTGAAGGTTCGCGCAAGAGCATCAAAGCGGTATGGAAGATGAATAACGCAAAAACCATCTATGTGTATTTTTCTGGTCAGGCGGAAGCTTCGACGCCGGCGTTGCTTGGAATCCTCTCGGCATACTACAGCCGGGGGAAAGAGTTTTTTTCGTTTGATTTCGATAACGAATGGTTGCAGAACAATCCCATTAGGGGGCTTGATCCCGATCTGCAGTTGTATGCCGGAGCGCAATTCACTGAAAAACCGAATTTTGGACTGTTCATGGATTCCGCTCCAGACCGCTGGGGACGGATGCTGATGCAGCGCAGAGAGGCTGTCAAGGCGCGACAGGCGGGGATAAAACCGAGAATCCTTACGGAATCAGATTATCTTCTGGGGGTCTATGATGAAGCCCGGATGGGTGCGTTGCGCTTCAAGACTGAGCCAGACGGCGAGTTCCAGAACAACGACAGTGCCATGGCTGCACCGCCTTGGGCACGGCTTCGGGAATTGGAGGAGGCTAGTCGCCACTTGGAAGCTGACAGCGACGACAACGAAAGCGGGAAATGGATTGCCATGTTGCTTGCNNCCCGCCCGAAAGCCAGTGTAACCGATACCGAGGGAAACCTTTGGATTGCCAAATTCCCAGCCCAAAACGATACATCGAATGCTGCTGCTTGGGAATATGCGACGATGCGGATGGCCCGTGACGCAGGACTGAACACCCCGCAAGCAAAGCTTGAAAAGCTTTCCACGTTTGGCTCGACCTTTCTGGTCAGGCGCTTTGACCGAAACGGTGCCCGGAGAATTCATTTTGCATCCGCCATGACGCTTCTTGGCAAAAGCGATGGAGCTGACGCGCAAAGCGGCAGCAGTTATCTTGAACTTGCCGAGTTCATAATGCAATATGGTGCAGCGCCCAGGGAGGATTTGCTGGAACTTTGGACGCGCATCGTGTTCTCCATTGCCGTCTCCAATACCGATGATCACTTGCGTAATCACGGATTCCTGTTGGCGGATTCTGGATGGACTCTCTCGCCAGTCTACGACGTCAATCCAAATCCACATGGTTTTGGACTGTCACTGAATATCACTGACTCCGATAATTCGCTGGATTTCTCCCTGGCAATGGAAATTGCTCCGATGTTCCGCATCAATGCAAACGAGGCATGCGATATTGCCAGAAGGGTTCGTTCCGTGGTATCGACCTGGCGAACATATGCCAGTCATGCCGGAATCAGCCCATCGGAGCAGGATCAGATGCAGAACGCATTTCGTCTGGANNAACTGCTTTTTTTAGGGTCAAGGCACCTTGATCTTCGAGCGGCTCTTTTTAGAATTTCATGACGACAGGCTCGTGTTTGAAAGACCAAATGGTCGCGGTGACGGTTCCAGGCTTGAAGTAGAGGACCATGGTATTGTCGTCATCGGCGGAATACATCGACTTCAGGCTTTCGTATTCGTCCAGCATCGAGGCTTTAGCTTCGCGGCGCCTGTCGTCAACCAGTTCGCCTGACACGCGGATCCATTCTTCNNCCCTTCAGGGCGCAGAGTTCCACCTTGTTATTGGCAAGCATTTGCTTCGCCACGTTTTTCTTTCGTCCTGCCTGGATGTAGAGCTTGCCTTCAAAGATGTGAATTGTCCCGAACGGACGAACCCTTGGCTGGTCGTTGTCCATGGTTGCGATGAAGTAATGCTTTGCATCCTTGATGAACTGATAGGTTTTTTGAATTGACATCTTGTTTCCCTCCATGGGTTTGCAGTTGCTGGTGACTGAGCAATCGATTGATACTCAGAGTTCCAAATTACCGCCGCAAAGCTTTTCGCGCTATCTTTTGAGCCTGCGGCGCTTTTTTATTTTCTTTGCGAGGCAACCAGTGTGAACTCGTCCCCCGGCAAACATTCCGACAGGAAATAATCCTTGCCTGTCTCCACCTTCGCCGGCAATTCCACCCGGAGGCATCCGGCATTGCTCTGGCTGTACGCTTCCCCCACCCACGTTTTCCCATCCGCCGCATACAATGCCAGCTTTCCCCGCGCCAATACCAGCAGCGGCGAAACAACTCCAATCCGCTGCTGTTCGTCAAAACTCTCAAACCGGAACAGCCC
>DBPZ01000057.1 GCA_002305655.1 Lentisphaeria bacterium UBA1407
GATTGTAGTGCCTTTACAAGGCACGGTCTTCAGGTGTTTTTCCCTCCCCAGGCTGAAGCCTGGGGTTAAGCATCGTTAAGCGCTTGCAGCGCTATGTTTTATGCAAATCCCGCCGACAAGTCCGAATTATCGTCCTTGTCTGGTTCATGTCTGCCCGCATGGATTGCGGACGGCCAGTCCGTGCCAAAGACTTTGCGCCGTAGGCGCCTGACCATGCTTAACCCCGGGCTTTAGCCCGGGGGTAGGATGTCCCCATGCCGGGCGCCTTGTAAAGGCGCAACAGAAGACTGACGCACTTCAACTCGCCAGCATGGTGTATTGAATAAACTTTCTAACCATTTGATAATCAATCAGTTAGGAATTAAATCCAGTTTCAACTGTTTTTTTAGGTTTATGGATAATAAATTAATTGACGGCGAACCATTCTGGAAACAAAATCTTTGGGTTGTCTGGATTTGCCAGTTCGTCACCTATGTCGGCTTTTCCGTAGCCGTTCCCTTCACGCCCTTCTACATGCGCGAGGGCCTTGGGGTTGCGGATGGCGACATGTTGAAGGTCTACGTAGGACTATCGTCCGCGCTTCCACACTTGACCCTGGCGACAATGGCTCCGATCTGGGGAGTACTAGCCGACAAGTTTGGCCGCAAGATCATGATGCTCCGGGCGAATATACTCGGCGGCCTGATCATTGGCTCGATGGGCTTGGCTCCTCAGATTCACCAACTTCTTGTAAAACTTGGAATTGACTCGATTGAGCCGGTCCACGTCTTTCTTTTTCTCAGGTTATTGCAGGGGGTGTTCACGGGAACCACGTCTGCGGCGATGACCTTGGTATCCAGTTGCACGCCACGTGCCAAGCAGGGATATGCCTTGGCGATGATCAGCGTCTCCTTGTTTGCCGGCGACATTGCGGGAACTGTGCTTGGCGGCTATCTTTCCGAAGAAGTCGGCTACCAGAAACTCTTCATTATGACGGGAACTCTTTGGATTGTCTCGGGAATCGCGCTAATGCTCTTCACAAAGGAGAATTTCCAACGCCCTGTGAAGATCAAGTCGGATAGTTCGACCTCTCCATTCATAACGGTATTCCTCCCTGCATTGCCTCTATTTGCGATTTACATCATCTCGAACATGGCGAGATTTGTCGACAACTCCCAGCTCCCGTTGGTCATCGAGTTCCTCAACGGCGGCGAGGACATGCCACATGCTGCCCGTTGGACCAGCCTGGTCATGGCGGGAGGCTTCATCGGAGCGATGTTGTCGGGATTCATCCTGGGGCGCTTCATTGACAAGCATGCGCTCCTCATCAGCCTGTCGGCTTGTACTGCCGCCGGATTCTTCTTGCTAGCCATCCTGGGGCTCTTGTCCATGGATCATCTCCAGCAATATCGAGTTCACCTCAACATCCCGGGGTTTCCACCTGACGGGAGCGCTGCGGTTTATGTGATGCTGCTGATCCGTCCCTTCCTCATCTTTTGTTCTGCAGTTCTCGAGCCGGTTTGGAATTCTTGGCTTGCAAAGCTGACACCGCCTTCCAGCAAGGGGTTGATGTTTGGTTCCGCGGTCACCTTCCGTTCAGTAGGTCAAATCATCACCCATTCCCTCGCTTCTGCCCTCGCGCTTCATTACGGATTCAAGGCAATCTACATAGCCGGCCCAATGCTTTTCTTCGGACTCATCCCGATTGTTATCATCGTCGAAAAAAAGCTCCACCACAAACTTGTCTGATGACCAACACAATCCAATGAACACAGATTGTCCCGACAATCAAAAGCAGCTCCATATCGCTGAACACTATGGCTTTTGTACCGGAGTCAAAAGAGCCATCGAACTCTTCAATGACCTCGTCAAGAAAATCAAGCCAATCTACGTACTTTACGAACTGGTGCATAACAATGACGTCACGCGAAACATGACGCAAAATGGAGCGATTTTCGTCGACGATGTCCAGCAAGTCCCCCACCATGCAACCCTCCTGCTCGGAACCCACGGTGTCCCAAAAAGCATCATTGAGCAGACAAAACTCAGGAACTTGACGGTCTATGACACCACGTGCCCACTCGTCGAAAACCTCCATCGACTGGCACAAGACACCACGTCAAGCCAGCAACTCGTGCTCTTCGGAAGTCCAGGGCACCATGAAGCCGTCGGAATCATAGGACACGCAGGAACGACACAGACCTACATCGTCACATCGACAAGCGACATCGATCGCCTACCCGAACTCACAAATCCGGTGCTGCTCGTACAGACCACGATGGACGACGACCTCGCCCAATCGATCACCGCCCATTTCAAGCAGCGTTTTCCCAACGCGCATTGTCCCAGCGCCGTTTGCAATGCCTCGAAAAAACGCCAAGAGGCAATCGTGACATTAGCTCGTGTCTGCGATTTGATACTAGTCGTCGGCTCAAGCCATAGCAGCAACGCCAACCGCCTATGCGAGCGTGCCCGTGCTTTGGGCGTTGCCGCCAAGCTCGTCGAAAACTCGGCTCAAGCGCTTGACGCCGTTGGCGACGCCAAATCCATCGGCCTCACCGCCGGAGCAAGCACGCCGGATGAGCTTTTCCAAGATGTCAAGAACTCACTAATCAAGCTAGGATTCCGCCAAAATGACAACTGAGAACACCTTGAATCACATCGCGATCATTATGGACGGAAACGGACGTTGGGCCCAGGAACGCGATCTCCAACGGTCTGAAGGGCATCGGCAAGGCGCCAATAACATCCTCACCATTGCCCAAGCCGCAATAGAAAATGGCATCAAGTTCCTGACGCTGTACGCCTTTAGCACCGAAAATTGGAAGCGTCCACCATCCGAAATCGCCGCACTGATGAGCCTGGCATCGAGATTCTCGACGGAACACCTTGAACAACTCAACCAGAAAGACATCAAGCTACAAGTGATCGGTAGGATTGACGACATTCCCTTCAACACTCGAAACAGCATCCTCAATGCCGTCAAAAAGACAAAAAACAACCAATCTTTGACCTTGACTCTAGCCATCAGCTACGGAGGACGCGCCGAGATCGTCGACGCTGTTAATAGGATTCTTTCTCAGCCTCGCCCTTCCAAGCGTCTTACCGAGTCCGATTTCGCCAATTTCCTCTATCAGCCCGACTTGCCCGACCCCGATCTCCTGATCCGCACTGGCGGCGATCATCGGATCAGCAACTTCCTGCTCTGGCAGATCGCCTACGCCGAAATCTACGTTACTCCCACCTATTGGCCTGATTTCTCTCCGCAAGACCTCGAAAAAGCAATATGCGATTTCAACTCACGAAAACGTCGATTCGGAGCATTGAAGTAAAATTTGGTTTTGCCGCCTGAAAATGGGATAAGTCGGACGGGTCGGACGGGTCAGACAGGTCAGACTTATTCACAATTCATAATTCACAATTCATAATTCACATTGATTCCTTCGGTTCGTCCTAGCACGGTGACCTTTCGGTTCTCCCCGAAGTCGAACAACGTATTGCCGTCTGCGATGATTCCTTCCACCTGTATATCGACTCCCCGGAACACCAATTCAACCGGGGCGCCAGCCAGTTGTTGAACCGTATCGTTTCCCCAGTCGCCTTGGAAAACGAATTGGTCGCCGACATTGCCACCGCCTACTAGGATATCGTCTCCTTCGTCGCCATAGAGGATAAACGGGCGTCCTGTTCCAGCCCAGATGATATCGTTTCCTGCGCCGCCTCTCAGCGTCAAGGCGGTACTGTTTTCTTGGAACCGATTGCTGCTGAAATCCAGGAGGTCGTCTCCGGCGCCGGCATTGACCTCGTCGAAAGCAAGAACCCGACCTGCATCCCCAAACTCGGAGAACATGTCATCCAGGCACAAGGCATCGCCATGGAGATCATCGGTCAACCAAAGCACGCTGGCATCCGTGGAGCCTTGGAAGGCATCGCGGAAACGATTCATGCCCTTCAAGGAAATCGGCAGACTGGCGACCTCGGAGGAGGCATGCTGCGCTGCATATCCATCGCCCCACTGCTCGCCGGACCAGGCGAAAAAGTCCTCGCGCCGACCATCGGCAAGCCCCGCATACAGCTTTGGCCCGGCATCTGCCGTCACCTTGCTCATTGCCATCGCATCCGAGTGATCGCCATCATTTGACAGCTGGGCAACTCCGAAGCCCTGGGTTTTGTTCACATAGATTTCGCCACCATCTAGGGTGGTGCCTAGATTTTTTGCGGCATCCAGGTTTCCGTCCCATGCCACCGAAAGCGTGTAGCCAGTTTCAGCATCCCCCGCAAAGCCGCGCCACAGCTTCTGCTCGATTCCGTTAACTGTGTAAATATACAAATCCGTCGCTTCAAATGTTTCCAAATTCAAAACCTTTGATGTGGACAACGACAACTTAAATTCCGTAATTCCCCTAACAAAAGAATTACTGGATTCACCCAGGCCAGGCGCCAAGAAAAATCCCTTCGATTCATTGTCAATAAAGAACTCAATCTCATCGTCACGAACACTAGACGCCCCTCCCGCCAAGCTGTAACTGCCATAACGTTGGTTTGAGCCGACGGATACCGACAGCTCGGCGTTCAACAATCCATCAAGACGATTCAGCATTGCCGATGTCCCAGGGTACCTGCCCCCCATCGCAAACTGGAATCCGCCGCCTTGTGCGTCAATCGTATAATTCCCGATGGACATCGTCCCCCCCATCACAATATCCGCCATCACCGCATTGCCCATGACCGTGCAAGTCGTATCAACGGCAAACTCAATGTCCCTGACCTCTGTCCCGCCAAGGACATCCATCTTGCTGTACTCGCTAAGGACAAACCCTTCAGCCTTGCCGTCCTCCAAAGCAAAAGCGCGACCGGCGTAAGTCCCAGTGACCTTGCCCTGCTTGCTTACTTCAAGGTAGAGGCGACTATTCGCATCCATCGCCAAATCAGTCACTATCCCGCCTTGCTTCAAAGTAAGCATGCCACCAGACAGAACCCTGATATTATCCGCAATGTGACCATTGCGAATCTCAAGCGACCCGTATCGAGCGATGACAAGACCTGAAATCCGGTTGCCTATAATCGAGAATGCACCACCATCCACATAGGTGCCTTCGATATGCGTCTGATCGTCCAACGTTGGATTCAACCGACTCCCAGCCTCCAACAGCAACCCCGTCACCACAGCGCCGGATCCAACATTCAATTCACCGCCCCAATCAACGGAAACATCCTCCATGACACAGCCAGCGCCAATCGTCAGGCTGCTGCCGTAATGCAACGATAACCCATTGACCGCAATCTTGCCATCCTCATCAGCCTTGCCAATCGAAAAATCGCCATTGGAACAAGTGCCTGACAATGCCGTCCTACCATCAACCTCCATCCACAACTTGGCACCATCATCAAGTTCAACGCCTGACACCGACATTCCCGAGGCATTCGTCATGTTCAGCGTGCAACCGTTTCCAACCTTCAGGTTGTCGACCTCGCTTCCCGAGCGCACCACCACCATCGCCCCCTGCTCCAAGATCAAACCATCCACCTTGCCGCCAGAATATAGGTAGCAGGTTCCGCCTATCATCGTCACGTTGTTTGCCACGCCACCCGATTCCACATACAGGAGTTCGCCTACCAGAACTTCATTGCTGATTTCCTGCTCGTCACGCGTATTCCCAATGTATCTTGCCATATCCGTTTACCTCTCTAGCTACACTCAACCACGTGTTCCACTTTCGCCAATGCGTCCGCTACCTCCTTTCGGCAAAGCCAGACTTTTTCCAATTTAGGGCAGTATTTCCTACAGGATTGCCGATGTTCGCAATCGCCGCACTTTTCCCAAGGGAGTTCCTGCCCACAGCGTTGCTGTTCTCGGAACTCGTTCATCACGGGACCGTTCCAGATATCGATGACCCGTTGCTTTCCAATCCATCCTGCTACTGGAGCATCGTCATAGCTGGCGCAGACAGGAACGCTCCCGTCAGGCAACACGCCAAACGTGGTCAGTGGATCACGACAACATGGCGCAATCTCCGTCACATGACGAGGGTGACGCAACTGGCTCAATAACGGAAACGGAGCAGAATTCGAACCGATTTTCTTCAACTCATTTCGGATACGCTCCATCGACAGGAAAAACTCAACTTTTTCCTCCAGGTTCAATTCCCCACACAACTCGTCTTCTCCATAAGCAGCATCGCCACGCATCGAAAACTTATACTCGCAGATTGGCAAACTCTCTAGGAACCGAGCAAACTCCGGCACGGCACGATAGTTGTCATGAGAAACAACCCCAGCTATCTTCACAGGAATCCCCGCACTGGACAAGCGCTCGATCCCTGCAAGCGCACGCCTAAACGTCCCTGCGCCGCGAATCCCATCATGGTAGTCCTCAAAACCGTCAAGAGATATCGTCACATGGGAACACCGATGAGTCGCCTGCAACAACTCTACCCACGTATCGTCCAACAATGTCCCGTTGGTGTAAACCCCAAAACGCATCGGTCCATCAGTCAAATCCTCCAATAGAGGCTTCATGTAGGGATGACACAAGGGTTCCCCACCGATCAATGCAACGCTAAAGACTCCAAGACCGCGAAGCTCTTCCAATAAAGACAACCAACTCGACAAAGGCAATTCCTTGCGACTGCCCGACTCCCGGGCAAATCGCTCATAGCAAAACGGACACCGCAAATTGCAACGGTACGTAAAACACAATCTCGCTTGAAGTGGCGTTCTCAGCATCAGACTTCGATCAACTTCTCATTCTTTCGTTTTGGTTTTGCAGTGTTTCTTGACGGCAAGTAAAAATATCCCATAAAACGCAATCCGCAACATCGCCAAGCCGGCAATGCTGCGGATTCAACGTCATTCGTCATAATCAACCCGGGTATCAGAAGTCACCCGTCCCACCAGGTTTAACGACTACGCACTCGTCATCGCCACCATCGGGGACTTCACAACGACTCACGCCGTCACCCAACACTGATGAATACCTGAACTGTTCCAACATCGGACGCTCGTACTCAAATCCATCGGGTAGCGACAAGTCGTCCGACACATCATGGTCAACGAGAGTTGTCCCTGTTGTCTCTTTTGTTTGCTGTTTCATTCTTAACCTGTCTAATGTGATATGTTAATATGCAAAATTTATCCAAGGAAGCCCAGTGGGCATCAACGTCAACCCAATTCAAAATCAGATGATGTTCTTGCCCAAAGCCAGATTACCGTTCGCTCGATCAAATTTCAGGGTCAGCACATCAGAACCGACGCTAGCTGTCCACTTGTCTTCCAACTCGATGAAGTTGGCAGCCTCATTAAACAGAGTCACGGAGTTGAAATTATAATTATATTCAGTGCCGTTATTAATACCTGTCAGACCGTTATTTTTCGCATCGATGAGCATCAACCAAGAGTTGTCAGCAACCCAACCTCCCAAGTTGCCGCTGACCACCAGCGTGTCGCCGTCCACGTTCAGCCCTTTGGTCACTGCTGAACAATTCAGGGTCGCTTGATTTGCGTTTGCGGCTTCTGCGGAATACTCGAAATTCCAATTCTCGACATCGTCTAGATCCAGACCCTCATTGGTCAACGTCATTCGCGTATTGCCCTTGAACGTAATCGTATCTATGCAGACGACCTGCCTTGTATTGAAGTTGCCGTCAAAATCCTGGAACGTGAGATTGCGGCTACCTTTAGTACAGTAATGGTAGCGGCCATACACTCCGTTCTCATGAAACCATCCTGCGCCTGAACTGTCTCCCGAGATAGCCCCCGTGAAGATCAGGCTGTTCGAGCCGTCTAAGTTCCCATCACCCTGGAAGGTGATGTTCGTACTACCCGTAACGGTTCCCTTGCCGTTGCTGCCGCCGAAGATATTCCCGAACTTGCCATCAACGTAATCCCCGTCAGTACGACCAGTGATGTCCACTGTTGTTCCGTCGACCTTGATCGTGACATTCGTATTGCCAGTCATCTTAAGGCGATCTGACGTGGCATCTTTTACGAACCTCGAGATGTTCCCGCCGTAAATATTCCCCGTGAAGCTGCCGCCGTCAATGGTCAAGGATGTATCTCCGTCGAGGAGCAGACTTGACGCATCCCCTTGGAGCAAGTGACCGCCAGCAACCAGGTAGTTGTATGTGCCAGAACTAATCTTCAGCTCCGGAGCACCCGTCAGCGTCATCGCCAATTTATTGTTACCATTACCGACCAGCGATCCCGCACACGCATACAACGACACGGCTAAATCGGCAGCCGTTTTATCAATGGTAATAGTCGACCCCTGATCCAATGTCATTGCATATGCTTCTCCTGCTGTGCTGCCACCCAAAATGTAGCTGCCGCCCATCAGGAGCTGGAGTTGGCAATCGGGACTGGTTGCAACAGTGCTGGATTCATAGCCGGCCTTCGATTCCTTAACCACTAGCTTAGTGTTCTGAAGTGTCATCGAGCCACCTGATGCATTTACCGTGATCCTGTCACCAGTAAATACGCCCTTCCCATCCAGGGCGGCGTAGATATTGACGCTTCGAGTGGCGGTATCAAGTACCTGGCCTGCTGAATCAACCGTCAGGTCGGCTCCACCGAAGAGGAAGCCGCCATTGATGATGCTCTTCCCGTTGGTTACCTGTTCGTTTCCAGGTGAGGGATTGACAGTCTGCAAGTCGAACTTGCGATTGGGACCGTAAAACACATTAACAGCTTTCATGGTATCAACATTCTTGGTTATTTCCAAGCCACTTCTCTGGTCGTCGCAGACAACCAAATTCGCGCCATAGCCAAACTGATTGCCTGAGAAGGTACCGCCGGTCACATACACGTTTGTGTTGCTGGCTGCCAAATTATCATATGCGTCGTTAATGCTCCTATAGCGAGGGGAGCCTTCAATCGTTGTAATGATTCCACTGTTTTTAGCAAGGCTAGCGAATTCATGGATGCCGATCATATCTGCATTTTCAGATAGGTTTACACCTCCTACTACATTCGCATTAACCTGGTTGTGCCCTCCCATGTAAATGTTCTCATACCAGCTGTTGACAAACAGATCCTCGACTTTGATTTCCGTCAGGATCAAGTAGGTATCATGGTGAAGAAGACCATAAGTTCGGGTAACTGCATTCTCGCCAGTACCGGTGGTATGCTTGAACCTATAGATATAGTCGGGTCCGTCGTTGTCATTGTCATTCACAATGCTCAACAATGAATTTTTGGGCTGGCCATTCTCCGCAATGGTTGTGCCTTCGACGACAATCTTCAGGTCGGTGAACTTGCCTGTGTTTGCAGAACCATAGGGTTCGAAGACGATGCCCGTCGCCACCGTGTGAGGATCCCATTGATGAGGCGTCAAATCGGTTCCGCCAAGTACTACCGCATCGTTTTCGATGGTCAGCGACTTGGCATTCTTCACGTTTCCGACCAGCTGAGTGCCTGCGAAGCCACCATCGAACCTAATCGGCTCGACACCGTTGAACACAATGTTTTCCACGCCAGTAAATGTACCGTTGACCTGGACTTCATGGGAATAGGCGACTGCGTCGCCTTCTTGAGCCCCGTTAGCATAGGTATAGTTGCCTGAGTTTTTGAACTGAATGGTACTTCCCACTCCACCGCTGATATTTGCCGAAATTTTCTTGCCTAAAAATTCCAATTTGGAGTTTGCTATAGTTTCGGGGCTAGTGGTGTCATTTTCAATTGTAATCAGGTAGCCAGCCGTCCCTATGATTTCCCCGATGATATTTCCCGCCGTGTAGTTATGTCCTTTGAAAGTCGCATTGGTTTTCGTCACATAGATGCCATCAGTGTCCGTTTCAAATCGACTCCCTTGAATCAACAGGGTAGAAACACGCTCCTCTGCTGCAGGCGTGTCGCAATGGATTGCGCCAACCTTATCTGTTGCTTTTAGTACAGTTGCCGTATTCCCCTTGAACACGCAATTGGTTACCGTCGTCGCATCCGAGACGAACACCGCACTTCCACCACCTTTGTTGTTCGTAAACGTGCAGTCTTTGATCAATGATTTATTCAGAATAGACTTAACTTCCGAATTGCAGATACTTATGGCACTGCCGCGAAGAGAGGCCGAATTACCAACAAATGTGCAATTCACGATTTCCGATTGAGCAGCATTTCCAATGCAAATGGTTCCGGTGCCGCCAACACCTCCTACATCTTCTACTTTATTGTTTAGAAAATCAGTATGACGCACAAATATCGAAGGACCAACTGAATTGTGAGCGTCATATCGAATCGCCGATCCATCAACTCCTGTGAGATTGGCACCCGAAAATAGTGCTCTAATTGGATTGCCATTTGCATCCTTAAGTCCATCTGCATTAACCTTCAGATTGGTATTGGTTTCTTTTTCATATTCAAGGCGCGAAGACCCAGAGGAGGCTGTTCCCCATCCTGCATAGTCATAAGTAAGATTGTTTATGTTTTTTACCGTGTAATAAGTATAATAGTTGACTGCCATACCCTACCTCTTTTTATCTTTTTATTCCTTATGCAGGTTGCGTTTTTATACTAATTCCAATTAAAAATCAAACTGCACTAATCATCCAGGGCCAGCAAAACATCTGGGACACCCTCTTTGCCGTCGATAGAGTTCCCTGTGCCAGCTTGGCCAATTCGTTGACAACTCTTTCCATAACTTCGCTCAATTTTTCAAAATAACGATTCGCGCAAGCCTTCTCACGGACATGATCCCAAAGATGTTCAACTGGGTTGAGTTCGGGACAATAGGGTGGCAACTGTAACAGATGAACATTAGGGGGGACATCAAGCTCCTTTGAACGGTGTGAGCTGGCTCCGTCGACCACCAATAAGATGTAGTCATCAGGATACTTGCAACTGATCTTTTGAAGAAATAGGTTCATATTCTCAGTATTCATCATGTCAGTCGCCAACCAATCAACGTCGCCGTCAAACGGACTGATGGCACCGTATACGTATTGGTATTGCCGTTCAACGGCGGCGGCTATCACCGGGCGAATCCCAAGTGGTGCCCATGCAGCCCGGACAACGGGTAATCGGCCAAATCGAGCCTCGTCCTGAAACATTATACGGAGATTTCTTCCTTCCTGCTTGGATTGACTGGCTGCCAGGTGTACCGCTTCGGGAAACGTTTTTTTTAAACTCATCAAGATTGTCGGGATTGTTTTTGGGATGGGCCTTATCAGGGACTACCTTGCGCCATTGGTGGCGATAAAGAATATTGTAGGCCGTCTGCTGGCTCATTTTCCTGCCGGCTTTGGCTTCCAAGGCTTTCTGGATATCGCCCACTGTCACAATCCGACCTTGGGCCGATTCCGGAGTCATCTGTTCCAAAACTTCATTTTCCTCTTCCCATGTCAGAAGCGACCGACGGTCGCCTCCCCATATCGGCTGGGTAGCTGTTTTTGCAGAAGAACTTTCCTTGTTGAAATCTTTCACCATCCTTTTAACAGTGGAGCTGGAAACTCCCAAAGCGTCACCAATGCTCTCTTGGTCGAGTTTTCCCTGTGCGGTCAGCACAACGGAGAGCGCAACCAGAGTCTCATCACGATAAGACAGACCATTCAAGACTTCCCTTGCCCTTTTCAATGTCGTGTCCGAAATGATAGTCCGAGGTCCTGGTTTGCCCATGGTATGCTCCTGGTCTGACGTGGATAACGAAATGCACCACGTATACCATACAGCTGGAAACCAGAACAGTCAAGGCTAAATAGTTCAATTTGATTTTTAATTGGAATAAATAGTTCAATTTGATTTTTAATTGGAATAAAAGACAATTTTTGCCAATATTATACTATTGATTTTTAACTTTAACAAGTCCTATTTAAAGTTTTTTTATAATTTTTCAGTCCAAAAGAATCAGAAGCCTG
>DBPZ01000108.1:0-7784 GCA_002305655.1 Lentisphaeria bacterium UBA1407
CCAGTTTCAACTGCTTTTTTTAGGATTATCCATGCGATTTCGCAAGCGCTTGAAACGGTTCTCCATAACTGTTCAACGGAGAAAACCGCACAACTCTCTGAATTGCAGGTTTCCGCCGTTGGAACTAGGTGGTAGGGCTCGCCCTACAGTCAGAGAATACCCAAGAGAAAATCAGGAAAAATCTCTTGGTTTTGGCTGAAAAACGGCTCTCTTGGGCGGCAGAGAACGCAAAGAGAGAATCCGCGTAAGTGCCGTAAACAAGGGGATTTACAGAAAATGAAACAGCCCTCAAGGTCGGTGATGGACTTTGAGGGCTGTGAAAAATGCGTGGTCGGGGCAGGGAGATTCGAACTCCCGACCTACTGGTCCCAAACCAGTCGCGCTAGCCAGACTGCGCTACGCCCCGACTTCTTTTGAAAACAATTTATAATTTAGTTCGGCTTGCCTGAAAAGCAAATCATGTCTTGAGATTTTTCAGAGGAATGTTTTCTTGACGGCTTGCAGGTAGCCGTATCCATAGAGGTCGTCAGGTTCCAGGTAGCTGGTTTCCGTCCATTCATTCCAGCTATTGATCGTCACAAGAGGATGTTGGTTGGGGTGCGCAAGTACGAATTCCTTTGCCATTTCCAGGGCACGGGCAAAGTTTTCAGGGGTATTGTCTCGTGCGACGTGGTTGATGAAAGACTTGAATCTGGGATTGTTGTCCCAACCGATCGAGACATGCGGGAAATAGGGAATGTTGTAGCCGCTGTCGATCTTATCCCATTCGCGCTTTGCGTCCTGGAGGACTTCGGGATAGGGTCGGTTCAGGCTGGTAAAATGGGCGAACTGGTAGTGTGTGATTGAATCGAAGCCCAGGGCATCGAAGTCTGCCCTCGAGAGTCCTCCTGCAGCATCGACTCCGCTCAGGTTGGTTCCGTTCTTGGACCAGGCAGTCGCCTGCAGGTGCAATCCAGGAAATCCCGCCTTCACCACGGCACTCCTGAATTCATCCAGTGCGGCACGCGTCTTCTCAATGCCTCCGAGTCCCTTGACCAGGTTGTCCAGCTCGTAGATCATAAACACGGGCTTGCCGTCGATCGTGTAGTAATTGGGTTGCTTGAAATACTTTTCAATCACTCTATTGACGATGGTATCGAACTGGGTTTTCGGCACGGCTCCATTCCAGATGACCGTTGAGCCAAACTTGTCCGACAGTTCGATATTCCAGACATTGTTCGCGTCGTGGTTTGCCCACATCAGGTAGAATTTCATCCGTTGGTTGTTTTTCGCCTTAAGGAATCCATTGTTGAGGCATTGCTCGAGGAATGGGCGATTGTCAAACCAATACCAATCGTAGATAAAGACATTGACCCCGTGGTCCGCTGCCGCATCGATTTGCATTTGCATGACATAGGGATCCGCCTCGTTGACGTAGCCCCAAAGCGGTTTCCGAGGCCAATTATGATCCGGGGTTTTCTTGACGGCGTTTTTGACGGATTGCCACTCGCCGATTCCCTCCGGCCAGAACATCCTGGTTCTCGGTTCGTCTCCAGTATAGGCCGGCCAGACAAAAGCCGCTACGTCGATGGATTGCTTGGTCATCTTTTTGACTCCTATTTGACATAACTATGCAAGGCACTGCCGAACTTCGGCAAGAGGTTGACGACGAGGAAGGTCACAAGCAAGGCGGCAAACCCAGCCAAATGCAGGAATGCCGACCGCTTCCGCCCTCCCCTGCTATCGAAAACATGGAAGGAAGCCAAGTACAAAAGCCAGGTGATCAGCGCCCACGTCTCCTTGGGATCCCAAGACCAATAGATTCCCCACGCTTCCTCGGCCCACAACGCGCCGCTCCACAACCCAAAGGTCATCAACGGCAACGAAACACGCATGATGCTTTGGGAGGCATCGTGGAAACGGCGCGAGGCGGCATCGTCCTTGCTCCATAAACTCGACAACATCAAAATCGCCGCCACGGCGGCAGTCGCATAGGAAACCATGTACGACAAGACGTGCGGAACAAACCATGGAGACTGCAATGCGGGCACACGCTGCCAACTTAAATTCCGCTCCATGAAAAACGTCCCCAACAACGGGAAAAACGACGCAAAGGCAAAAAAACCCAAAGTCCACCCTAGCCCACGCCAGGCACGAACAAGGCAATACAACGGCAAAAAACACAAGGACCAAAACACAAGGACGTGGTACATGTTGCCGAAGGGGGGATGCCCGCACAAGACATAGTTCCCGATCACAACAAGACCGTTCGCAATCCAGCCCAGGCCAAACACCCAAAACGAAGCCTTGGCACGTCGGCACAGCGACAGCACAAACGCAATCCCGTACAGCAGGCAGGCAAAGCCGGTCAAAATCAACATCGATACGTCAGTAAACATCCCTACGACTCCTCCGAAACACGCTTCCCATGACCAACAAAACACAACAACGACGTGCCGATCACGACAAGCCAAATCCCCAGGATCACCAGCGTCCTGCCAGGATCGCGACGAGCAGACAACGCAACATACGAACGATGCTGGGTGTCGTAGGACATCAAGTAGAAGCGCCAGCCGTCAACGCAAAGGGGGCGATTGACCCAAAATGCCTGTTCGTACTCGGTTCCGTCTTTTTTGACGATCCTTGCTGTCGCCTCAAAATACTTTGGAGTTTGCGTTGCCCTATGCAGCAGTTTTCCGCCTGGCAGGATCAGCTGCGCCTTCCAGTTTCCGTTGCTGTCCTTGAGTTCGGAATCATCGTTGATCAAGGGGATATTGAATTGTCCATCCAGGTCTGGCTTGAACGATTTGACGTGGACATAATCGTCTCCCATTGTCGATGGCGGCTCGTAGAGGTCATATGTCGGCGGGTAGAAATCGACCTTGAAATCCGTGATTGCCAACGAAAAATCGAGTTTGAAGCTTGTTTCTCCTGGTCCAGGCAATTCATTGGCCGGCGCCGATCCAATGTAGGCCGCGAATTGGGTCTTCTCGGATTTCAGGGCACCGATGCCAGCGCCCAAAAGCAGCAAGCCGACGCCGCAATGGCACGCAATGAAGCACCAGCCGCGGAAAGACTTGTGGCGATTCCCACGAAAACAACACCAAATCGACCACGCTCCTAAAATGCCGAGCAACAGGCAAAAAATTGGCGTGCCGAAAATCGCCGTCTCGCCGCCGCTCAAGGACGGCATCGCCCCGGCGATCAAAAAGCACACAATCAATAAAATCAACTTGACTAACACGGAATTATTCTCCCAAAAAACATCACTGATGAAACATGCCTACACTGTAATATGTCTATCGAAAATCTCAAAAGCTTGCGAGGGTAATTTGGGGGATCAAGAAGCAGTTAATTCATTGAAAATCCACGTTGTCATGGTATAGTAAAAAACATTTTGATTTTCATTTTCGTTACGAGCAATCATCAACACATTCAACAATGGAGTGAAACGATGGCAGTTGTCAACTACAAGGATCTGGGTCTTGTCAACACGCGTGACATGTTCAAAAAAGCCATGAAAGGCGGCTATGCTGTTCCCGCGTACAACTTCAACAACATGGAACAGTTGCAGGCAATCATCCAGGCTTGCGTCGAAACCGCAAGCCCACTGATTCTGCAGGTCTCCAAGGGCGCCCGTGAATACGCGAACCAGACCCTCCTGCGCTACATGGCACAAGGCGCAACCGAATACGCAAAGGAAATCAATGGCGGAAAGCTCATCCCAATCTGCCTCCATCTGGATCACGGTCCGGATTTCGAAACCTGCAAGAGCTGCATTGACTACGGCTTCTCGTCGGTGATGATTGACGGATCGCACTTCAGCTTTGAGGAAAATATCGAATTGACCAAGAAAGTCGTCGAATATGCCCACAAGTACGACGTGACGGTCGAAGGCGAACTCGGCGTTTTGGCCGGCATCGAGGATGACGTCAAGGCTGCCAAGCACATCTACACCCAGCCCGATGAAGTCGAAAGCTTCGTCAAGGCGACTGGCGTTGATTCCCTCGCCATTGCGATCGGCACCTCCCACGGCGCATACAAGTTCAAGCCGGGCGACGATCCCAAGATCCGCCTTGACATCCTTGCCGAAATCGAAAAGCGCATCCCCGGCTTCCCAATCGTCCTCCACGGCTCCAGCTCGGTCCCGCAAGACCTGGTCAAGATCATCAACGAGAACGGCGGAAAGCTCAAGGACGCCATCGGCATCGGTGAAGACCAACTCCGAAAAGCGGCGAAATCCGCAGTTTGCAAGATCAACATCGACAGTGACGGACGCCTCGCCATGACCGCCGCGATCCGCAAGGTCATGAACGACAAGCCTGCTGAATTCGACCCTCGCAAGTACTTGGGTCCCGCACGCGAAGCCCTCAAGAAGCTCTACATCCACAAGAACATCGAGGTCCTTGGCTCGGCAGGACACGCTTTTGATTGATGATCAGATTTAGCTGATTAATCCATGAAGCAACGCCGTCTTTTCCGCTGTGAAATGACGGCGTTTTTGTATTTGCGTTTCTTCGTTGACGGATTAACTTATCATTTTATTGTTTCGAGTTTTTCTTCATTGTTTTTGTGTGTATCAACGAGTTGAGGAATTGGAGCTATGGATTGTTCACGTCGTGGATTTATTAAGGGTGCCGCTGCCACCTTGGCGGCTGTCGGCTTGACTCCCGAGGCATTTGCGGTTCGTTGGTTTGGCGGGAAGCCCCGTACGATCGCGCCGGACCAGAAGCTCAACGTCGCCTGCGTCGGATGCGGCGGCATGGGCCATGGCGACGTCAACGGCGTTTCAGGCGAAAACGTGGTCGCCTTGTGCGACGTCGATTTCGGCCGCATGCAGGATTCGATCAAGAAGCATCCCCAGGCGAAGCTTTACAAGGACTACCGCAAGATGTTGGCGGACATGGGCGACCAGATCGATGCCGTGACGGTTTCGACTCCTGACCACATGCACTTCCCCGTCGCGATGCTGGCGATGCAAATGGGCAAGCACGTCTATGTCCAGAAGCCCTGTGCTCATACGGTTGCCGAAGCGCGCTTGATGGGTCAGGCCGCCCGCAAGTACGGCGTCAGCACCCAGATGGGCAATCAAGGGCACGCCGGCGACGGTGTCCGTCGCACATACGCCTGGATCAGGGGCGGCGCGATCGGCAATGTCCGCGAAGTCCATACCTACACCGATCGTCCGATTTGGGATCAGAAGAAGCCTTGGCCAGAACCAGCTCCCGTCCCTGCCAACTTGGATTGGGACTTGTGGTGCGGCACCGGCCCGCTTCGCCCATACCCCAAGGGCGGCATGCATTTCCGCTGGCGCGGCTGGTGGGACTATGGCTGCGGCGCATTGGGCGACATGGCTTGCCACATCATGGATCCCGCTTTCTGGGCACTCGACCTGAGGGATCCAATGTGGGTCGAAGCCGAATCAGACGCACCCGACATGGACACCACCCCGCTTTGGTCGAAGATTACCTACTTCTTCGCCGCCAATTCCTGGCGTCCACCCGTGAAGATGATCTGGTACGATGGAAAAATTCCGGTTCCACGTCCCTCGGAACTAGAAGAAGGGCGCAATATCATCGGTGGCAACGGCTCCGTCTTCTATGGCTCAAGTGGCGGCCTGATGACCGACTGCTACGGCGGCTCATCACGTATTTTCCCCGAAAAGAAAATGAAGAAAGTTGGACGTCCACGCAAGGAAATGACACCGCCGTCAGTCAAGGGCGGACACTACCAGGAATGGATCAGATCCTGCAAGGGCGATGTCCCGGCAGGCTCCAACTTCACCGACCATGCAGGACCGCTCACCGAAATGGTCCTCCTTGGCAACCTGGCCATCAGGGCGAATCGCAGGATCTATTGGGATGCCGCCAAGCTCGAATGCATCGGCGACCCTGAAGCGACCGCCTTGGCGCGTACGGCATACCGCGTATTCTAACCATCAACATCTACTTCACTTACAGGAGGCTTGTCAATGAAACGCCTGATTACTCTATTCGTGTTTTCCGTTTGTATCTTTTCCTTCGGACAGAAAATCGCCATAGACTCACATGCGTTTGACAACGCCTCCTTGAAGTGGCTCGTCGAAGCTGCCAACGACCTCGAAGTCAATCAACTCGCAATCAGCGACAACCAACTTCTCTGCGAAGAAACCGGCAGCACCCTCAATGCCCTGCAGGATGACGCGAAACTCCAAGAACTCGCTAAAAAACTTAGCGCGGATAACGCGAACATCGCTTGCCTAAAACCAACGAAAATCGACGGCAAGCAAGACTGGATGAGGACAATCAGCCTAGCCAAGGCGCTAAAGGCAAAGACAATCATTATCGACACGATCCCGCAAAATTGCGATGAATTGGCTGCGCAGCTGCGAAAGGCAGGACTGAAGCTGGCTGTCGTGTCAACATCCTGCGGAAAGGAATTCTCGACGCTTCCCCGCGAAATCGGGGTCTGCCTGGACGTGTTCGCGATGGCTAAGGCAGGAGTTGACATCTGCCCTGCAATCCGAAAAATTGACAAGAACCGCATTGCCGCCGTCTTGCTGAAGCCTTCCGGCGAAGGGGCGATATTGGGAGCGGACGGGAGCTTGACGGTTCAGAAGACCGTTGGCGCCCTACGTCGAATCGGCTGGAAAGAAACCATCATCGTTTCTCAAGTTCCCGGCGACTACGGCACACTTCGCCAAAGCCTGATATTTCTCAACGCCTGCATGAAAGCACGTTGCCCAAAGACCATCACCTATCCGATTTACGTGGAAAATGCCGTTGACGTAGCCCAGCTGATCAGCCCCAAGCTCGGAACCAACTGGGAGCGAGTCAAGCCCGCCGATGTCTCGATGTACAAAGATGCCATGGCGGGAGTCAACGGAACCATTACGGCCTCACATCCAGGACATCCAAACGAAACTATCGAAAAACTCATCGACCGAGACACGAAAACAAAGTATTGCGTGAAATACGCGACCCCGACAATTCAATACGCCTTCCCGCAAGGAGTCAAGCCGACAATCGTCGCATACGCATTCATAACCGCAAACGACGCGGAAAGCCGCGACCCGAAGCAATGGAAGCTCTTCGGATCAAACGATGGAGAAAATTGGACTGAAATCGACAAGCAAGCCAATCAATCCTGGCCCGAACGCTTCTTTAGAAAAGCCTTCAAGCTCAAGGCACCGGCAGCCTATTCCCACTACAAGCTGATCATCGAGCAAAACCATGGAGACTTGAATTTCCAGGTCTCCGAATTCGAACTCTTCGAAAAAAAGTAATTGAGAAGGGATCGCGCCTATGAAGATTTTGGTCATTGATGCGTATGGCGGCGGGATTGGGCGTCAATTGGTCGCTGGCATGAAAGGGCTGGGGCTTGACGGCGAAATCGTCGCCGTCGGAACCAACTGCCTGGCGACCCAAGCGATGCTCAAGGCCGGCGCCAACGCAGGCGCCACCGGCGAAAACGCAATCAAGGTCAACTGCAGGGACGCCGATGTCATCGTAGGACCGATTGGAATGGTCATAGCCGACTCCATGTGCGGCGAGATTTCCCCTGGCATGGCGTTATCCATTGCCCAAAGCCCTGCGGTAAAGATTTTTATTCCGTTCAATCTTTGCCGCAACCACGTGGTCGGCATCAAGGACTACAACGCCTCCGCCTTGATTGCCGAGGCATTGGAAACCATCAAATCCCTAGCAAAGGATCAAAACCCTCGCCCTTGAAGACTGTTAGGCGGATAGCAATGGCATCGACGGAAGGAATCTTGTCTTCCGTTTAACCTAAAAAAGCAGTTGACGCCTTATGATTGTAGTGCCTTT
>DBPZ01000108.1:7843-8615 GCA_002305655.1 Lentisphaeria bacterium UBA1407
CCGGGAGGCATGTCACATGCACTTTAAGTACGAAACTGCGAAAAATTAGTTTTGTTTTCGGGGTGGTTTTCGGGGATTAGTCTCAACGGGGTACTGCATATCAGATTATCTCCACTGAACCGCAAGACGCCGAGATTCTTATGCTTTTCCGCTTTCTTGCGTTCTTGGTGGCTGCTCATTTTTTCTCCCCCTTTTCACTTGTCGCAACACAGTCCGTCCCTTGTCGGTAAGCCGGTACTTTTGTAGACAACTGGTTGGTTTATCAGGAATAGTCATTTCGATAAGACCATCTTTCAGTGCTGGATGAATATATGTTTCCCTGAGTCTTCGACGGCTTTTCAATTGAAATGATTGCAAGATATCTGCACTTCCAAGCGGTTCATCGGACTCAAGCAAGTTGAGAAGGCGGCGGACATATTTGTTGGCTGGTGCCGTGACTGGTGCCGTGGCTTCGTGGTCAGCATGTTCGGTTGCTGGAGCCAGTGGCACAGTCACCTTGAACATGTCGCCATCATCGAATACCGGCTTGCCTGCACCAGGCGCGTAGTACGGCAGATACAGATGTACCTTGCGAACACCGGAGCCGAGTTCCTCATAGCGACCAATCTGGAGCATGAACTTGCAGATGGTTGGGTTCTTGGGGAACGGTGTAAAATTGCCGGGATCAATGCGACCGTGATAGTAAGGGACGCTGGGATTCAGGAACTCAACGCGGTCGTTATAGATTACCATCGTGGCCGGGGCGGCGCTAGTACTTAATTGATTTAATTCG
>DBPZ01000078.1 GCA_002305655.1 Lentisphaeria bacterium UBA1407
GAGGAGATTTCCAAGAAGCTGATGGCAGAACTGAAGAAGCAGGGCATTGCCTTCAATCTCTCCTGCAAGGTCGAGAAGATTGACGGCAATGTTCTCACGTTTACGGATCCTGAAGGCAAGCAACAGCAGATCAGCGGCGACTACATCCTCAGCGCCATCGGACGTTCTCCAGTGTTGAAGGGAATCGGGCTTGAGGAAGCCGGAGTCGAATTCGATCGTCGCGGTGTCAAGGCCGACGAGTTTGGCAAGACGAACGTCCCTGGCATTTGGGCTTGTGGCGACGTTACAGGCCGTTGCTTGCTGGCGCACGCCGCGACCCGCGAGGGCATCGTGGCGGTCCACAATATGTTTGGCATTGCCGACCGGATGCGCTACAGTGCCATACCTTCGGTGATTTACACGCATCCCGAGGTCGCCCAGGTAGGAGCCACCGAGGAGGAGCTGAAGGCGAAGGGGATTGCCTATCGCAAGTCTGTCATGCCGATGGCGATTGCCGGTCGTTTCATGGTCGAGAATGATGGGAAGGCCGGTACTGTGAAGGTATTGGTTTCCGAGAAGTACGGTCAGATTTTGGGCGTTCATATGATTGGCGGTTGCTGTGGCGAGTTCATCGCCAGCGCGTCAGCAATGGTAGAAACCGAGCAATGCGTTGACGACGTTCGCCAGATTGTGTTCCCGCATCCGACTACTTCGGAAGCGTTGAGGGAAACGATTTTGCATGCGTAAGTTGATTTGTTGAAGATAACCAGGTTTCATTCAGAAGGAAATTGAAAGATGACGAAGGCATTGGAAATTTATCCGGAAGAACTGTTCAAGGCAGGGAAGATCGAGTTTACTCCGATTGACGTTTGCGCGTACAACAAGACTCTTGCGGAAGAGAAGAAGCTCTTCACGAAAGACGAGTTTGTGACGATTTATCACGACATGATGATCCTGCGCACGTTCGAGACCGTGATCAACGAGCTGAAGCTCAAGGGCGAGTACAAGGGCGTAAAATACAACCATGCCGGTCCCGCGCACTTGTCGATGGGCCAGGAAGCCGCCGCCGTCGGTCAGGCCTATAGCTTGGACGTTGACGACCATACTTTTGGTTCGCACCGCAGCCACAGCGAAATTCTCGCCAAGGGCTTGAGCGCCATTCGCAAACTGGATGACGCCATGCTCCAGAAGATCATGGAAGATTTCTTCGGCGGCGCGACGCTGAAGGTCGTCGAAAAGTGCGGTTGCAAGGACGTCAAGGATTTGGCGAGGCACTTCTTGGTCTATGGTGCATACGCTGAAATCTTTGCTCGCGTGACTGGTTTCAACAAGGGCTGGGGCGGTTCGATGCACTGCTTCTTCACTCCGTTTGGCATCTATCCGAACAACGCGATCGTTGGTGGTTCAGGTTCGGTTTCACCAGGTGCGGCGCTGTTCAAGCGCGTCAACCGCAAGCCCGGCATCGTCGTCTGCAACATTGGCGACGCATCGTTCGGTTGCGGTCCCGTTTGGGAAGGCATGATGTTTGCTGCCATGGATCAGTATCGTACGCTGTGGGATGCCGAACTCGGCGGCGGTCTGCCGCTGTTGGTGAACTGCTTCAACAACCAGTACGGAATGGGTGGACAGACTCGCGGCGAAACCATGGGTTACGACTTCTTGGCTCGCATCGGCGCCGGTGTCAATCCCGACCAAATGCACGCGGAGCGCATCAATGGCTACAATCCATTGGCGGTCATCGGCGCGGTCGCACGCAAGAAGAAAATCCTTCTTGACGGTCGCGGACCTGTATTGCTGGACGTTGTGACCTATCGTCTTGGCGGCCACAGCCCGTCCGATGCATCCAGCTACAGAACCAAGGAAGAGCTGGATCGCTGGATTGCCGCAGACGCAATTCCCGCTTACTACAACAAGTTGGTGGATGGGAAGATTGCGAAGGCATCGGAACTGGACCAGGTTCGCGAAAGCGTGGAAAATCTGGTATTCGATATGTTCAAGATGGCTATCGACCCAGAAATCTCGCCCTACGAAGAGGTTGGTTCCAAGTTCATCGAAGGCGTTACGTTCTCCAATCAGAAGATCGAGTCCTTTGACAATCGCACTCCCGAATTGCTGCAGCCCATTGAAGAGAACGATCAGTACAAGCGTATCCAGGGCAAGAAGCGCTTCGGCCTTGACGAAAACGGCAAGGCCTATTCGAAGATGCAGGTCTACAATTTCAACGACGCCGTATTCGAAGCGATGGTACATCGCTACTCGAAGGATCCTACGATGGTTGCATTTGGCGAGGAAAACCGTGACTGGGGCGGTGCATTTGCCTGCTATCGCGGCTTGACGGAACTGTTGCCTTACCATCGCCTGTTCAATTCTCCGATCAGCGAAGCGGCAATTGTTGGCGCCGCAGTCGGCTACGCCTTGTGCGGTGGTCGCGTGGTATGCGAGCTGATGTACTGCGACTTCCTGGGACGCGCTGGCGACGAAGTGTTCAACCAGCTGTCCAAGTGGCAGGCCATGTCCGGCGGCATCCTGAAGATGCCCGTCGTCCTGAGAATTTCCGTTGGATTCAAGTACGGTGCCCAGCACTCTCAGGATTGGTCCGCACTTGTGAACCATATTCCTGGTCTTAAGATCGTCTATCCTGTCACGCCTTACGATGCCAAGGGATTGCTCAATTCCGCTTTGGTGGGAACCGACCCCGTGATTTTCCTGGAAAGCCAGAAACTCTACGGGCAGGGCGAGGAATTCCACAAGGGTGGAGTACCCAAAGAGTACTACGAAATCCCAATCGGCGAACCCGATGTGAAGAAGGCAGGAAGGGATATCACCCTGCTGACCTTCGGTCCCGCGCTTTATGTGGCGTTGGATGCCGCCAAGGAATTGGCCAAGTACGGCATGGATGCAGAAGTGATCGACCTCCGCTCCATCAATCCGCTGAACTATGACAAGCTCATTGAATCCGTCAAGAAGACCGGCAAGCTCGTCCTGGTGAACGAAGCCGTCGAACGCGGCAACGTCATGCACAATATCGCTGCGAACTTGACTCAGTTCTGCTTCGATTACCTCGATGCGCCTCCCGCCATCATCGGCTCCCACAACTGGGTCAGCCCAGCTGCGGAACATGAGAAGGAGTACTTCCCGCAGCCAAGCTGGATCCTGGATACGATCCACGAACGCATCATGCCGCTCAAGGGCTATACCCCTGAAACCAACAGGACCCTGGGCGAACTCCAACGAGGAGCAAAACTCGGCCTGTAAGAGCGCCTGATTGACGAACAAGCCTTCAGGGAATGGCAAGCTAGCCGCATCCATACCCTGTGGGGTGATGTGACAATGTGCGAAGGTCGTTCCGACGATGCGGCAGGCGACTTTCGCACATCCTGTTTTCCAGGCACGAATGTCTGGACGCTAGTATCTTTTGGAGTTTTTGGAATGAAAGCGAGCGAATTGGGTCAACGACGCGACTTGGCGGTCGGCTATTTTGGCAACGGGGATTTTGTCGGGTCTTGCCAGCGTTTTATCCACCGTCTTTCGGAGGTTTTTTACTCTTGGCCTGGCATCTTGAGTTGCCGTCCGGACCCTGTGCTTGACGATGCATACAAGTCTCGATTGCTTGAATCCTTGCGTTGGTGCCGTTCCAACGGGATGAAGCTGGATACGTTGTTCAACTGCAACTGCTATGGCGAACGGTCCGTAAGCGCAGGCTTGCGCGATCAAGTGCTTGGGGTGTTGGACGAAATGGGGAACCTTGGCCTCTTCCCTGATGTGGTGACGACGACATCGCCATTCATTGCCGCAATGATCCGCAGAACCTTTCCCAAGATCGAACTCCGTGGCTCCGTAAATCTTCGTGTCCACGGCACGACAGGTTTCCAGTACTTGCTGGAGGATTTTGATTCCTTTTACTTGAGTCGTGAGCATCATCGCGATTTTGAATATCTGCAGGCATGCGCCGAGTGGGCACGTTCACGGGGCAAGGTCGTCTGCATGCAAGTCAATAGCGGATGCCTCCGGGAGTGCCCGTACCAGCAATTCCATGACAATATGCACGGGCACGACAGGCGGCGGCAAAGTCAGGAAGGGAAAGCCTTGGACTTCGAAGTCTTCCTCTGCAAAAAGCATTATGTCAAGGGCAACCTTGTGGATTTCATCAAGGCGACTTGGATTCGACCGGAGGATCTGCGCTTCTACCGTCCATATGTCAGCACTTTCAAGCTGGCTACAAGAAACGTGACTTGCCCTGAGAAAATCCTCGAGGCGTATGCCAAGGAATCCTATTCGGGAAATTTGCTTGAATTGATGGATCCAAACATCGCACCCCTGTTCCCAAACCTGATCCTGGAAAACTCCCTGTTCCCGGAAAATTGGGCAACTAGTGGAATCGGGGCGGCATGCGGACAAAATTGCGTGAATTGCGGAAAATGCCAGGCAATTCTCGACAAGGTGACCGTAAGCCAATACTGAAATATCCGACTTTCCCCGCAAAAAACAACATGAATTCAAGGCAAAAGTTATGCCTTGAATTAGGTACGGGCACCCGGGGTGCTCGTACTCAAGCGATGTCGCCGCTAAAGTGGCGAAACTGGGGCGTTTCTAGCCAAGTGGGTCGGGCGTGTCGGACGGGTTGGGCGTTTTCAGTGTTGTGGGATTGTGGTTGGCAGCATTCCATCGATGGCGTGCAGGAGTGTGTTTTTAAGGAGTGGCGCTGCAATTCTGCCTCCTCCTCCTGCGGATTCGACGATGCACACCCCGATGATTTTTGGGTTGTTTGCCGGTAGTGCTGCTATTGCCCAAGCATGTGGTTTTTGGTTTGGCGCGTGGTCGGCAGTTCCTGTTTTCGCCAATACGTCAATGCCTGGGATTTGCAAAGCCTTTCCAGTTCCGTACTGCGTGCATCCGAGCATCCCGACCTTGATCGGAATGGCGATGTTTGGGGGGAGTTCGAAGGTTTCAGGGGTTTGGGGCATTCTTGAAATGATCAGTCTCGGGGTGAAAAGTCGACCTGTGGTTATTGCGCAGGTGTAGACTGCCATCTGAAGTGGCGTGACAATCCATTCACCTTGCCCAATGGCGGCGTTGGCGGCATCTCCCAGATGCCAAACAGGATCCTTGCGATGCTTGGAAACCCAGTCAGGCGTGAATGGAATGCCTGCTTTCTCGTGTCGCCAAAGAATCGTATTGAGCGATTTCCCGAATCCAATATTGGATGCTAGTTCGCTGACGCCTGATTTGCCGAGTCGGCGTCCGACTTCACAGAAGTACGTGTTGCAGGAGAGGGCGATTGCCGTGGGGAGGGTAACGTTTCCGTGTCCGTCCTTGGCTGAACAGGCGACTGTTTTCGTCGGGGTCAACTGATAGTATCCTGGGCAGTAAATGGTTTCGCTTGGTGTGATTACTTTTTTCTGGAGTGCTGCAATGGCGAAGAGCGGCTTGATTGTCGAGCCTGGGGGATAGAATCCCGCGATGGCTCGATTGACGAATGCGCCTGGGAGCTGGTTGTCAGCCAGTGTTGGCGGCAATGTGAACGCGGGGCATGAAGCGAGTGCGAAGATTTCTCCGTTTTGAGCGTCCATAATGACGATTGCGCCGCTGAGATTGTTGTCAAGCAGTTGAGCTTCAGCAGTTTGCTGAAGTTTGATGTCTATTGTCAGCGCTACGTCGTTTCCTGGGATTGTTTGTTGTGTTTCTACGGTATCATGTCTATATGTAAAGACATCTGTATGAATGATTTGGAATCCATTTGACCCTCTGAGCTGGTCATTGCATGCGAGTTCGATGCCCGTTTGTCCGACGAGTTCCCTTGCGTTAAGTTGCCTGATCGTGTCGTCTTGGTCAATTGGCGTACTATGAGCTGCGAATCCCCTGATATGTGTTGCGCTGTTTGGGAAATCATATGTCCTGTTCCATGAGAGGACGAGTTCGATTTCTGGAAAGTTGTGCTTGTTTGCTGCGAGCCTGGTGAGTTCGTCCTGTGTCGGTTTTTTCCAGATTGTGAAAGGGAGTGGTGCGTTTTGCTTGAGGTGCTTCAGTATCTGCTCTTTAGTCGGCCTGTTTTGGTAAGCATTTGGTCCGAGCAGTGCTCCGAGTTCCGAGATTCTCGCGGAGACCTTGTTTATAGTCGCGGTTCTTGTATCTCTCGGATCTCTGATTTTTTCGATTCTTAGCGCTATGGCGTACTCTGGCTGGTCTGAGTTGAGCACGACTGCATTTCTGTCAATGATCGCTCCTCTTTTAGCAGGGACGAAAGTGACTTTGGTTTGTTGCTGTTTGCTTCGTTTGAGCAAGTCGTTGCTGGCGGCAAGTTGGATCCAGGCGACATATGCCGTGAGGGCGGCAAGCAGCGCTATTGCGCCAGTTCTCAGTGCCCTGCAGTGGTATAGGAGTTTCGGTCTATTCGTCTTCATTGTCTTGGTCAATGGATTTTTTGCCGAGCAGAAGTCTTTCGACCAGGTCCATCAATGGGAATGCGATCAATGCAAGGATTGGCGCGACAATCGGTGTCGTTCCAAGGAATCGAATAAGGATTGCGAAGCTGTCGCTCCAAGTTGAATTAGGTCTTTGCAGGAGGATTGCGAGGATGGCATAGGTTGCCGTAGCCACTGCGGCTTGTACCGCAGTTCCCAGGATGTAGTGTTTTGTCAACTTGAAGTTAAGGAAGGTTGACGCGGCTGCAACGATGACCAGGATTAGCGATGAGCTTCCGATTGGGTTGAAGCTGTTGGCGTCCAGGACGATGCCCATGGCGAACGCGGCAACGAAAGCCGCTACGGGTTTCCTTCGTTGTACGAAGAACACGGTTACCAACGGTGCTGTCAGGAGCGGGACTGTGGGGAACGCATTGGGGAGTGCGAGCTGAAGGGTTGCGCCGGCGAGGATCCAGAGGACAGCGAGTGCCGTGCCGACCAGGTGTTTCCACAAGCCGCTTCGCGTGAAGAAGAATTGCGCGATGACTTCCGGGTTGAAGCGGATGTCGATTTCAATGAGTTTTTTGTTTTCGATATCTCGCGGCATAGCTTGTTACTGTCATTGGGTTATGGCTTTCAATGCTACGAGGACGTAGGTTACTTGCGCGTTTTGTACCGGCTGTTGGATGTGGAGGATTGGAGCGCCAGTATCTGCGGTGGTGATTTGTTGTACGTATCCGACGAGTATGTTGTCAATGCCTTCGGGGTTGTTTCCCAGTGAAGATGTAAAGACTTTGTCACCGACTTGCACGGCATCGTGTTCAGGTCCAGCTGGATCTGCTAGCACCAGGCTTCCTGGCGGGATGATGATTTGTGGCTTTTGGTCTGATTTATTGGCTCTTCCGGCAAGGAGTCCTGTGACGTTTCGTTCCGGGATATTGCATGTCATGGTGAAGTCTGCTGCGGTCGTGAGTGTAACTGTTGCATTATCTGGTGCGACGTCCCTGATGATGCCAAGTAGCGATGGTTGGCTTCGTTCTTCTCCGTTTTCAGGTTCTGGCGGGATTGCGAGTACGAGCTGTCCGGTTCTTAGGCCATCCTTGTATCCCCTGTTGATGATGCATCTGTCATAGAAGGATGCGATGGGGTCGCGCTTGATGATTTTGCAGAGCGTGAGGGTGAACCTATTGTCATCGTAGACGAGTTTCAGCCTGTTTTTGAGGAATTTGTTTTCATGCATCGCCGTCGCGTACTGTGCCCATGCGGCATTTAGCGCTGTTTGTGAAATTGCGAGTTCGTTTTGGAGGTCAAGCTTATCGTTTGGCTTGAGGGCGGCGGTTTCGTCGCCGAGGACGGCCTTTGCTACTCTTCCTGTAAAATCTGCCCATGCCTGAGCTGGTTGAGTAAAGAATCTTGTGCCCGCTGCGATTTTATCGGTGAATTTGCTTGGGATGAAGCTTAGTACCAATGCGAGTATGAACGCCGCTATTGCTGCTGCTATTGCTCTTTGTTTCATATTGGCTTTGACCCGTAGATTGTTTGGTATTCGTCTCTGGTCATTGAGTAGCAGCAATCATCGTGAATGGGGGAATTGTAGTATGGTTGGCTGCATCCTCTGAGGCATCCTTCGTAGGTGAAGCCGCACTTTTCGATGACTCGTCTTGATCTTTGGTTGTCGCTATAGTGATAGATGCAAAGGATTTGGGTGCTCGTTTGCTCAAATGTGAATTTGATGACTTCCCTTGCTGCTTCAGTCATGTATTCGTTTCCCCAGAAGGGTTGTCCCATTGAGTAGCCCATTTGCCTTGCTCCCGGGAACGTTCTTTTCGAGTCTTTGACGACTCCTATTCCTCCGATGACCTTGTTGTTGTGCGTTGGGAGTACGAGTGCCCAGTGGTAGAGTTCTTTCATGAAGAGGTTTTTGATGAGGCTTATTGAATCTGCGATGCTTTGGTGTGGCGGCCAGCCTGCGTTTGGTCCGACGCTTGTTGATGAAGCGTACTCGAAGAGATCCTTTGCATCGCTGATTTGCCAAGGTCTGATGATCAGTCTTTTGGTTGAGAGTGTAGTCATGGTCATTCGTCTTTTCCATAGGTTGTCGATATTCTGAGTTACTATATCGTTTTGCCCACAAAATCAACACAAAATCAACATAAAATCTTTTTTGTGAAGCAGAGTTTTGGGAGTGCCGAGTTCGCAGGAAAAGGAAAATTCCGTTAATCAAGGTTGCTTCACACGGAAAGTTGTCTCTTGAAATTAGGTTCATGCGTACTTGATTGTGCCAATAATTGGTGTAAGTTCATTAGTAAGGGCATGGTTGTGAAAACTTGCAAAAGCACGATTAGGCATGACATTTTTAGGCTGTTGCATTGTCATGGGGAGTGTTAGGGGAGCGAGTGAATTAGTTAAAATCAGTACATAGATGCGAATACTTCATTTTTCAGACATACATCTTGGTCGTTGGCCCATTGGCTTTGATTGGTTGCTTGACAAGCGTTTGATAGGTGCGTTGAACTACCAGTTGACTCGTCGCGGCAGCCAGGACTTCGGGACTTTGGATCGTTTGCCAGAAGTGGTTGAGAGCTTAGGGATTGAGGCTGCCGTATGCACTGGGGATTTGGGGAGCATCGGAAGCCCCAAGGAGTTTTCCGTTGTATCGTCGTCGCTTGGTTGGTTGCGCGATCGCTTTGGCGAGCGTTTCATGTATGTTCCTGGAAATCATGATTTTTACACGCGTTCAAGCATTGTTAGCTTGGATGATTTCTGCCGTGAGTTGAATGGTTTTGGGGTGTCGAGTTTTCCCGTTGAGCGTTGGTTTGGCGACGATCATTTCATTTTGGTCAACGGGAGCAGGCCTCAGGGATTGTTTCATTCAGGCGGGAAGCTATCATCTGCCCAGCTAAAGCGTTTGGAGGCGATCATAGAACGTCCTCGGCGCGAGGGTGAGCGTCGGATATTCGTGTGTCATTTTCCCGTGTATACTCCTGGCGGGCGCGGCTTGGGCTGGCCCCGTCGGATATCCTGTGAAAATCAGTTTCGCGAGTGGTGCGAAAGCGGGAAGATAGATATATATTTGTGCGGTCATCTTCACAAGGCTTTCCGTTATGCGAAACCTGGTGTGTTTGAGCAGCTGTGCAGCGGTTCGTTGACGATGCATGGTTGTGCGATCGTGCTTGACACTGGCAAAGAGACGAGCAGTCGTATCATAGAGATATAGCAAGCAAGGAGCGAACAATGAAGCAGTATTTGGCGTTTGACCTGGGTGCCTCGAGTGGCCGTGCGATGCTGGGAACGATCGATGGCGGTCGCGTGACGTTGGAGGAGATGCATCGTTTTGAGAATGGAAGCGTGGCAATCCAAGGTGGATTGTACTGGAATTTTCTTGGTTTGTTCCAGGAGTTGAAGACTGGTTTGAGGAAGGCGTTGGAGTCTGGCGCCAAGTTGTCTTCGATTGCGGTTGACACTTGGGGCGTCGACTATTTGTTCTTGGACGAGAAGGGCGGCTTGGCCGGCATCCCGCATTGCTATCGCGATCCACGTGTCGATGATGTCTTGGATTGGACATTTTCGCGGATTTCGAAGGAATCGATCTACAAGCAGACCGGGATTCAGTTCATGAATCTGAACACGATTTTCCAGTTGGCAGCTTCTGTCCGCGATGGCGATCCCGTCTTGCGGATTGCAGACAAGATGTTGTTCATCCCGAATGCGTTGACGTACTTGTTCTGCGGCGACGTCTCGGCGGAGTACAGCATTGCGACGACATCGCAGCTGTTCAATCCGTCAACAGGCGATTGGGCTTGGGAAATCATTGACGCATTGGGCTTGAAGCACGATTTGTTCCCGAAGATCAAGCCGTCCTGCAACGTCGTGGGTGTTTTGTCGGCTCAGTTGCAAGAGGAATTGAAGTGCGGTCCGATTCCGGTTGTATTGGTTGGCAGCCACGACACGGCGTCTGCCGTAGCGGCTGTTCCTGCGACGGATTCTGGTCCTTGGGCGTACTTGAGCAGCGGGACTTGGAGCTTGCTTGGGATTGAGTTGCCGAAGCCATTGATCACGGAGGCGGCCTTGGCTGCGAACTACACGAACGAAGGCGGAGTCGGCGGGACGATTCGCTTTTTGAAGAACATCATGGGGCTGTGGCTGATTCAGGAATGCCGCACGGAATGGAAGCGACAGGGCAAGAAGTACACGTTTGACGAGCTTGACGCATTTGCCGATGAGGCTGAGCCGTTCCGCTCGTTCATCAATCCCAACGACAATGTGTTCACGCCTCCGGGCGACATGCCCGGCAGGATTTCGGAGTATTGCCGCAGGACTGGTCAACCGGTTCCGGAGACCCCGGGGCAGATCTTGCGTACGGCACTTGAATCATTGGCGATGCGTTATCGTCAGACCCTCGATGAGATCGAGTCGTTGACCGGCGAGAAGATCAGCAAGCTGCATCTTGTTGGCGGTGGCTGCAAGAACATCGTCCTGAACCAGTTCACAGCGAATGCAATCGGGCGTCCCGTGCAGACGGGGCCAATCGAGGCGACTGCGCTGGGCAATATCATCGGTCAGGCATTGGCGCTGGGGGACATCGGGTCGTTGCAGGAAGGGCGCGAACTGATCAAGAACAGCACGGAATCTGAGATGTATCTGCCGAGCGACAAGGCGGCCTGGGAGGCTGGATACAAGGCGTTCCTGGCAGTCCAGTAAAGCACTTGTTGATTGATACAACTCTTTTCAATCGTTTTACCAACACGATGAACGATATGAATTTCCCGATTCTTAGAACTGCAAGACTAGCATAGCTGCTTTTTTTAGGAATATTACCATGAGTTCTCAAGTTTCCAGTGACGTCCGGTTTCCCGTCGAGTTGCTGAACAAGAGCTGTAAAGAGATATTCACCGCCATCGGCGTTCCTGCGGCGGATGCGGAGATGATTGCCGATACACTGGTATTGACCGATATGCGCGGCGTTTACTCGCACGGAGTGATCCGTTCCGCGCACTACATCGACTGCATCCAAGCCGGTGGCATCAAGCCCACTGCCGAACTCCAGATCCTTAACGAATCGCCCTGCGCCATCCGCACCAGCGCCGCAGGAGGCCTCGGCATCCCGGCGGCAATCAAGGCGACCGACCTTGCGATGGAGCGCGCCAGGCAGCACGGGGTGGCGGTCGTGACCATGAACCACAGCGACCACTATGGCGCGGCGGGCATCTACGCCATGCGCTGCGCCGACCAGGGGCTGGTCGGGATGTCGATGAGCAACACCTGTCCGCTAGTCGCCCCGACAGGCGGCGCCAAGGCGACGATTGGCAACAACCCGTTCAGCTATGCTGCTCCTGGCGGCAAATACCGGGCGATTCTGTTCGACATCTGCATGAGCGTGGTGGCGACCGGTAAAATGATTATTGCCGCCGCCGAGGGCAAAAAGATTCCGAAGGACTGGCTCATTGACGCCAACGGCAATCCCACCGACGATCCCAGCGAGATTTACCGAGGTGCGATTTCGCTACCGTTCGCGGCGCACAAGGGCTACGGTTTCGCCGTGATGGTCGAATTGCTGAGCGCGGTACTCGCAGGAGCGGGCATCACCAAAGACGTTCATTCGTGGAACAAGGCTCCTGGGCGCGACGCCAACACGGGGCACTGCTTCATCGTCATCAACCCCGAGTTTTTCGGCGGGCTGGATGAATTTAAAAAGGGCACCGACCTTTTGATCGACCGCCTGGTCTCCACGCCTCCTGCGCCGGGCGTCGATCGCGTCCGCTACCCAGGGGAAATCGAATTTGAGCACGAAGCCGAAGCGTTGAAATTCGGCGTGCCGCTTCCGCAGTCATCAGTCGATGAACTCCGTCGAGCCGGCAAGCTGACAGGCGTGAAACTGGATTTATGAAGGATGCGTTTGAGCTCTGCGTGCGTTTCGGCAACATTGTTGACGCAACCAAACAGACACGGAGATAAGATAAGCATGTCAGATCAACTGATGGAAACCGATTTGATCATCGACGAGGAATTGAATGCGAGTCGAATCCAGGCCTTGCGTGAGCGTTGCCAGTTGCATAGGCGACAAGGCAGGAATTCCGGTTGGCATGGCGGGTTTGTAGCGATTGCCCGTGGCTTGCGCGCATCGTCGTCGGAGTCCTCCTGGCAAGTTCGCAAGGGTTATGTTTGCAGGGAGCGTTTGCGCAGTCTTGAGTTTGTTCTTGACGATGACGAGTTGCTTGTTGGTCGTTTGGCGCCGATGAGTGAAGCTGAGAAGTCTGAGATGGAGTCGGCAAAGGCGTATTGTGCCGAGCACTATCGTCGTGCGGGTGGTCAGACTGGACATTGCGAGCTGTACAGGGACGAGTTGTTCCAGTTGGGGGTTGATGGGTTGCTGTCGAAACTGGCGGGGTTGGAGTCATCGGAGGCCGACGATGAAAAGCGTGATTTTTACCGGTCTGCGCAATTGGCTTTGCATGGATTTCAGGAGATGATCGAGCATGCAGGAGATTGCGTTCAGCGTTCGTTGGAGGAGTGTTCCGACGCATCCCGCCGCGTTGAGTTGGAGTCTATGCTATCGAGTTGCCGTTGGATAGCCCGCCATCCGGCACGTGATTTTCGTGATGGGATTCAGCTTTTGTGGTTTATGGATTTGGGGGTGATGTACGGTGACGAGAGCGGTTTGGTCGTCAGCGGTCGTTTGGACAGGACGTTGATTTCGTACTATGAGCGTGACATATCGAGCGGTCGCTTGACTGCTGACGATGCCTTGGCGTTGATCGAGTGCCTGTATATCTTGATCGACGAGTTTGTTCCGGACGGCTTGGCGATGTCCGTGATGGCTGGCGGTCGCGATGCCAGTGGCGCCGATTGGTGCAATGATTTGTCTTATTTGAGTTTCGAGGCTTTGCGTCGCACACGTCTTGTGTATCCGACGGTTGGGTTGTGCTGGCACGAGGATGTTGAAAGCGACTTGATGGATTTGGCCGTTGAGTTGGTGTGCGAGGGGATTCCGAATGTTGGCTTTTTTGGTGACGACACGATTCAGCGCGGCTTGCAGGCTTTGGGGGTGCCAAGCGAGGAATCCTGCAACTACATCAATTCGACGTGCGTTGAGATCACTCCCGTAGGTCGCAGCGGCGTCTGGGTTGCATCGCCGTACTTCAATGTCTGCCAGCATTTGCTGGACGAGATTTGGAGCCAATCCGAATCCGATTCGCCTGTTGGGAGTTTTTCGGAGTTTATCGACTGCTACAAGGAGCGTCTGAGCGGTCGGATTCGTGCTGCGGTAGGGGAGCAGAATCGTTTGCGCGAGGAGCGTCGCCAGTGGGGGCGCCGCCCGCTTCAGAGCGTGTTCACCTTGCCTTGTGTCGAACGCGGTCGCGATGTTGACGATGGCGGTGCAAAGTACAACTGGGTCGAGTGCTCCTTTGTTGGGATGGCGAATTTGGCTGATTGCCTGGAGGCGATTCGCCAATTGATCTTTGAGGAGAAATCCCTTGATTTTAGAAGCATGCGCTCGCTTTTGGAGTCGGATTTTGCCGACTCGTCTTGGTTGGCGCGGATCAATCGCTTGCCGAAGTACGGGAATTGCGAGGCTGATCCTGATGGGTTGCTGGCTGAATTCATCGGATTTGTCGAGTCGGAATGTGCGAAGCAGGTTGTTGAACCCGATGGGACTCGCTTTGTCCCGGGTGCATTTTGCTGGATTATGCACGAGAGATTTGGTCGCGAGACTGGTGCGACTCCTGACGGTCGTCGTCGCGGGACGCCGTTTGCGGATGGTTGCGGTCCTGCGCAAGGTCGCGAGCGTTTTGGTCCGACGAGTGCGATCTTGTCAACGACGTCATGGCGTCACGACGCATTGGTTGGCGGCGCTGCGTTCAACATGAAGTTCACGCCAGCTGTCTTGCGGAGTGAGGGAGCTGCGTCGAAGTTGCGTGATTTGATCATTGTTTACTTGCGTCGCGGAGGCTTTGAGACCCAGATAAATTGCGTTGATGCAGAGACGATGAAGCGTGCCCGTGAGGATCCCGATTCGTACCGTGATTTGATTGTACGGATTGGCGGTTATACGGATTATTTTGTTCGAATCAGCCGTGAGATGCAGGATGAGTTGATTCTGCGCACGGAATACGGGTTGTGACATTAAATCACAAGGAGCAAAAGATGAGCAGCAGAATTGAACGGATGTATTCGTTGGCATGCGAGCAGTATGCCGAACACGGTGTTGATGCATCGGCTGCCTTGAAGGCATTGGATGGGATTGCCATTTCGATCAATGCTTGGCAGGGTGATGACGTCGTTGGCTTCGAGGAGACGAACCATGCGTTGACTGGCGGTTGCCAGGTGACGGGGAACTATCCTGGACGCGCCAGGACTGCGGATGAAGTACGTTCGGACCTGAGCGTCGCCCTGGGGCTGATTCCCGGTCGCCATCGCGTGAATTTGCAATCTCATCAGGTTGACAAGATGATACCCGGTGTTGACCGTGATGGATTTACCCTTGAGCACTATGCCAGTTGGCTTGACTGGACGAAAGCGAATGGGCTTGGCCTTGACATCGCCCCTGCTTTCTATTCGCATCCCAAGTTGGATCACGGGTTGTCGCTGTCCCATCCGGATCCTGGGATCCGCAAGTTCTGGATTGACCACGGCAAGGCAATTCGGCGCGTGGCGGCTGAGTTCGGACGCGCATTGGGGACGCCGTCAGTAGTGAATTTCTGGGCACCTGACGGATACAAGGACACGCCGTCAGACCGCTATGCCGCACGGAAGCGATTGCTGGAGTCGTTGGATGAATGCATGTCGGAGCCGATTGACGATGCTGTTGAACTCGATGCCGTCGAAGCGAAGTTGTTCGGAATCGGCACGGAAAGCTGTACGGTTGGCTCGAATGACTTCTATCTGACCTATGCGGCGAAACGCAATATCCTGGTCTGCCTGGATTCGGGGCACTTCCATCCGACGGAATCGGTTGCCGACAAGATATCGGCGATTTGCTGTCAGCAAGGTCGCCTGTTGTTGCATGTAAGCCGCGGAGTTCGTTGGGACAGTGACCATGTCTTGGTTGTCAACGACGAATTGCTGTCGATTGCCCGCGAGGTTGTCGCCTACGATTATTTGGATCGTGTCCACATTGGGTTGGATTATTTTGACGCCAGTATCAACCGTGTTGCGGCATGGGTCATCGGTGCGAGGAACATGCAGAAGGCATTGTTGATTGGTTTGCTTGAACCCAAGAAGCGCATTGACGGCTACGAGAATGCGTTTGACTTTACGAGTCGTCTTGCGTTGCAGGAGGAGGCGAAGGCCTTGCCGTGGTGCGCAGTTTGGGACTATTACTGCGAGACCCAGGGCGTTCCCGTTGGCTTTGGCTTCATGGATCGGATTCGTTCCTACGAGAAGGCGGTTCAGTTCAAGCGCGAAGGGTAATCCTAAAAAATGCAGTTAACGCCATGACACTAATGAGTTGCATGGCGTTTTTTTTGAGACAAGGACATTGCAAACATCGAAAACCACTAAGATTTTGTCCGATGAATCGGCAACAGTTTAGGTACGGGCACCCAGGGTGCTCGTACCTGATCCAGTCCGCTAATTTTGCGGAGGAAACGGGCTTTTGTCGCGAAGCACTCCCTTGTTGGGGCAGGTGGAGACCAAGGAGTTCCAAGTCGAAATTTGATTACTTTTATTTCGTACTCAAACAGGTATGGAAAAATGGTCTTCTAATCGACTGAAATCATCAAGAATCATCC
>DBPZ01000031.1 GCA_002305655.1 Lentisphaeria bacterium UBA1407
AACGAGCTGCAACTCACACACCTGGCCAAGCAAAAAGCGTTTACACTTAGCGGAGGTGAACGAAGAAGACTCGAAATCACACGCGCGCTCGCGACAAACCCGAAATTCATCATGCTGGACGAACCCTTTGGAGGCGTCGATCCAATCAACGTCAACGAAGTTCAGAAGATTATCGCAAACCTCCGTGACAGAGGACTAGGCATCCTAATCACGGACCACAATGTCAGGGAAACCCTTGCAGTAGTTGACAGGGCATACCTGATCTGCAACGGGGAAATCCTCTTCTCAGGATCTGGAGACCAGCTCCTCAATGACCAAAAGGCAAGACAAGTCTACCTCGGACCTTCATTCAACCCTTGATGTCGACGAGATATGCCTCGCCGATGTTTACCTTCTGTAACTCTTAATAAATCAACAGGAGAAACAAACGAATGGAAATCATCATCAGCGCAAAAAACTACACCCTTGACGATGAGCTCAAGGCACTGGCTGAAGCACAAGCACAAAAGCTCGCTTCCGAATTCTATATGCAAAAGATCACCTCGATTCGAATCGTTTTCTCAGTCGAACGCAACTGGCACGTCGCAGATGCGCTCATGAACGGAAAAAGATTCTCCTTCAATGCAAAGGCTATTTCCGATGACATGAGGGTCTCCTGTGCCAAGGCCATCGAAAAGCTGGCCAAGCAGCTCAGAAGATATCTCGAAAAGATCAAGACCGTCGCAACCAAGGCAGACCCGCAAACCAAGGAAAAAATCTGGACTTCTGAAGAACTCAAGGAAGACAATGAAATCGTCGACTTCCTGGATGATGAGTTCTCAGACAACTAAGTCCGCGATGAAGCCACAGTTAACTAGATGACACCCGGCGCCCGCCCAACAGGACTCGTTGGACGGGCGCACTCACTTTAAAGGCTAGAATACAATTATGCAGAACTTCAAAATCGTCAAAATCGTCGATCCAACCTGGAAACGTCCGTCTTGGGATGAGTATTTCCTAAAGCTCGCCATGCTTGCCAGCGAAAGGGCGACATGCCCCAGAATGCACTGCGGCTGCGTCCTCGTCAAGGACAAGTACGTCCTCGCAACGGGATACAATGGTTCCCTTCCAGGAACACCGCACTGCTACGAGGACGGATGCATGATCGTCAACGACCACTGCGTACGGACAAACCACGCGGAAATCAACGCGATCTGCCAAGCATCCCAACATGGAATCAGCCTCGCAAATGGTACAGCCTACGTAACGAACATGCCCTGCACCAACTGCGCCAAGGCGCTGATAGCGGCGGGAATCAAGAGAGCCGTCATTTTCTCCGATTATCACGACACCCTGGCAGAACAATTCTTCAACGAGGCAGGAGTCAAGCTCGACAGACTCCCAATGCCAGAAGCAACCATCAACTACAACCTGGCAAAGTACAAATCGGCAAAACAATTCGAAAACGACAAGCCTTGACTGATCTTTTCGACCTATCAGGGCGAAAGATTTTTCGCCCCTACCTGTTTCCTTGACAAGGCAACCATCTAGAGGAGTTCCCGATGAAGAAGCTACTTCTGTTTTTATTTCTTGCGACATGTATCGCTTGCCCTGCCCAGCGCAAGAAATTCATTGCTCACGGATGGGATCTCCTGTCCTGTTCACCTCAAATTCTGCTTGAAAACATCGATGCCTTGGAGCAGCTTCCACTTGCCGGCTTAAGCATCCGAATGCTAGCCAAGAACGATAGCGGAAAGACTGTCTGGTCCTCCTCTCCCCTAGTCTGCGAACGCCTGAAGCCAGAATGGCTTGACCATCACCGCCCCGCCCTGAAACGCATCTGCGGAGGCACCTTGAAGGACAACTTCATAACCACGATGTGGGCGCCGCAAAAACGCCTTGCCTGGCAGGATGACGAAGCCTGGGATCGAGCCGCAAACAACCTCGGCGTTCTGATGGCGCTGGCAAAGGAAGTCGGCGCACGTGGCTTGCTGATCGATCCGGAAGACTATCCGAAATCGAAGCAATACGACTACCTCGGCAGTGCCGATGGCGGAAGCTATCGCGAGATTGCAACCCTTGCCCGCAAGCGAGGCGCCCAACTGATGCAGGCCATGGGCAACGCCTACCCAAACGGCACGATCCTGGCATTCTGGCTGTTTTCCCTCAGCAACTTGAGCCTTTACAAAGGAACAACCGCCCCTGCCCAAATCCTGGAAACATCGGGCAATCTCTGGTATCCCTTCCTCGAAGGCATGCTGGATGTGGTCCCGGAGGACTTCACCATGGTCGATGCCACGGAGAACGGATACACGATGAAGTTCGAGGATTACGACTTCTACAAGGCAGCCCTTAACATCCAAAGGGACCCCATTCGATTCCTGTCGCTAGAAAACCACAAGAAATACCGCCGCAATGTCCAAGTCGGATTTGGACTCTACCTGGATATGTACACCAACCAAGATCCGACAAAGTATTATTACCACCCGCCGCTCAACGGTTCAAGAGTCAACCGGCTCTACGAAAACGTCAAGCAAGCAATGGAAGCCTCCGATGAGTATTGCTGGCTATACGGGGAACAATTCCACTGGACCGACTGGAAAACCCCACCTCGCAAACAATCGCCGAGCTGGGAATCCCAGCTTCCGGGCATGAACAAGGTTCTGGCTAAATTGCTCGATCCCCAAAAAGTCCTCGCCGAACAGTTTAATGCCGCCAAGCAAAAAGGCGAACTGAAAAATCTCGTCACCAATTCAGAATGCGCTCCGATAAAACCAGCCAATGCCAAGGAAGGAGCCTACGACGACTGGGAAGAAGGCAACCTCCCCGATGGTTGGCATTTCTGGCAACATACCAAAATGGGGAAATTCTTCCTGGACACAACTACTGGCTACGGAGACAAATATTCAGCCCGTGCCGAAGGCATCGGCTCAGGTTGTTTCCTGGTCAAATGCCCCGCTGCCCCGAGTGCCGACTACGCCGTCGAAGCCTACCACAAGGGCAAGCTTGCAGCCTCAGTCCGAGTGCGATGGCAAAATCAAAACAAATGGGTCGTACCGGAAAAGGATTTCATTTTCAGTTTCGACGAAGACGCCAAGGACGGCTGGAAAAAAGCCACGGGGTTTGTGACTGTCCCCCATGATGCCGACATGATGGTTGTCCTTTTGGGCTGCAACCTCGGTCCCGAAGACAGCGCAAACTTCGACCTCCCAAAGGTCTATAAGATCTCTCAGGATGAACCGACACCAGCAACCAACGCGGACAAGTAGGGGCGAAAGATATTTCGTTCCTGCACGTCCGCCAGGTTGCAAAACACCAAATCAATGTTAATTTTTCCTCGTACCTGTATTATACTAAAAAAGCAGTTGAAACCTTTTCGCACTGGGGAAGCTGTACATTTTCACATTTCACTATAACACTGACATTGAAGGACATGCAATATATCTGAAGGATTGATTGCCATGGCGTAGGGACTCACAGGACTCCACGCTTTTTGTGCATGAATAGCCTCGGAGAGGCGATATCATAAGTAACCCCTGGTGAAGCTGTGCGGAGCACAGCGGAACCTGGGGCGTCGCCCCCACAGGATCGGAGCCCCGGAGGGGCGGCACTGTCATGGCGTCGATATACACCGCGGTGAATGAAGGCACTTGAGCCAACGCCTTTGCTTTTCTTTTAATCCGCAATGTCGGCGCCGGTTCATGTGTCGCCTTTCCAAGGCTTTGATTTCGGGGGGATGCCTTTCCCCAGGTTCCGCATTTGCTTCACTCCTCGGTTTAAGGAGTACACACCCTCAAGGGAGGTCATTGATGCTGAATAACATTAAACTCAATAATTTCGGCCCGCTCACCGAACTCAACTGGCCCAAGCTCGGACAAATCAATCTGATAATCGGTGAAAACGGCACAGGAAAGACATTCCTCCTGAAGGCTCTCTATTGCACCATGAAGACACTGGAGGAGTATAAGCGTGGCGATGATCAACGACGGCTGGAAGACATTTTGGCTGAAAAGCTTTACTGGACTTTTCAGCCGGAGAAAATCGGCGACCTAGTGACGAAAGGCGTGGATGCAACCCTGTCTTGTAGCGTGACATTCGGCAACAGCCAACTCTCCTATAAGTTCGGCAAGGACACAGTCCGGCAAATCCCCACAATCGAAAATCATGTTCAACCCAGATCTAGCAACTCCATTTTCCTGCCAGCAAAGGAGGTCTTATCCCTCCATCAGATTATTCTCAAATCACGCGAGCAGGACAAACTTTTCGGTTTTGACGACACTTATCTGGATCTCGCACGGGCCCTGCGCCAGTCCCCCACGAAAGGCAGGAACTATCCTGAGTTCGCCAACTCACGCGAAAGCCTAGAGGATATCCTGGGCGGACGCATTGAGTATGACGAGAAGGCTGGACGCTGGCAGTTTAAAAAGGGCAACCAGAAGTTCTCCATAGGTGTCACTGCAGAGGGAATTAAGAAAATAGCCATTCTTGACACCCTGCTTGGCAACCGCTACCTTGACACCAAATCGATTATCTTCATTGACGAACCAGAAGCGGCTCTGCATCCTACGGCGGTTTGCCAGTTGCTCGATATCGTGGCCATGCTGGCCGGTAGCGGCATACAGTTCTTTCTCGCAAGCCATTCCTATTTCGTAGTGAAAAAGCTATTCCTAATCGCCCAGAAAGAGGGTATCTCCATTCCGGTAATTTCGGCTGATGGCAATCAGTGGGAAACGGCAGACCTTAAAGATGGAATGCCGGAAAACACGATCATCGATGAGTCCATCCGCCTGTATAAGGAAGAAGTGGAGTTGGCGCTAAAATGACCACATGCCCAATAATCGAATCAGGGATGACATTCGGCCCATATTCCCCTGGCCAATGTTTCCACATTGAGAAGAGCAAAACCTATGCGGCTATTCAGCCGGGTGTGAAAATGGCGGAATTCCTACTGCTGCGTATGGATAGTGGGAAAGCGTCTGCCCTCTGGGTGGTGGAAGCCAAATCGAGCTCACCTCGACCGGAGACTCAACAGAATTTCGACGAATTCATCGCTGAAGTCCGTGAAAAAATGATCAACGCCTTTTCCCTCTGCTGGGCTTCCTGTTTAAAACGCCATGAACAGGCCGCCGAGGAACTACCAGAACCTTTCAAGGAACTTGACCTGTCGCAGGCATGCGTAAGGTTTATTCTGGTGATTAACGGTCATCGGGAATCATGGCTGGCTCCGCTTCAGGAGGCATTGCGAGAAGCACTTCGTCCTACCATAAAAACCTGGCGCTTCGGTCCAAACTCGGTGACGGTCATCAATGAAACGCTTGCCAAACAATATGACTTGATCCTTTAAAACAAAAAAACAGACGACGAAGCATGTCATCCCTAATAGATTGAATTTCAAGGAGTTAGGAACTTCGTGACGTTCACCGAATTGGTGAAATGCATCGAAAAAGTGGCTTTCATACTTCCTTTCCTTGAAGGCTTCGCTCGTTGCGACAAATTTCCTACATTTCCTACATGAGTCAGCTACCACCGGCAGAGCCGGTGGCTTGATATGCCCGCTCAAAGCGGTTGATGTACAGTCACCTAAAGGTGACGCCGCCTTCAGGCGGCAACGGCAGCCGCTCAAGCGAACGGCAGATTCATTTGACCGTCTTCACGCCGGTCCTGCTCCTCCTGATTCCTTATGTACTCTCGAATCAGCTTCTCGTCACGCCCCACCGTGCTGACGCAGTAACCTCTCGCCCAGAACGACTGGCCAGTGAAATTCCGGCTTCGGCCATCGCAATGCCGGGCAATCCAGATTGCGCTCTTTCCCTTGATGAAGCCGACGACCGCGCTTACCTTGTGCCTGGGCGGAATGGATACCGGCATGTGGACATGGTCGGGCAGCAGATGCCCTTCCTCGATGCGGCACTCCTTCTGGCGCGCCAGTTCGTGGAACACACTGCCCAGATCCCTTCTCAGCAGCCCGAACAGGCTCCGGCGGCGACATTTCGGTATGAACACCACATGATATTTGCATTCCCATTTTGTATGTGCTAGATTTCCTTGCGATGCAGGCATGGTTTGCCTCCTTGTGATTGGCTTTGAGCGGGCCGACCACAATATGGCGCCATACCTGCATTGTTCAACTTGACACGCAATGCCCGCGCGGGACATTGGCGCAAAAGTCAAACTTCAGGAGTCCCCCAGCAGAGCTGGGGGTTTACCATTTTAAATTA
>DBPZ01000127.1:0-2613 GCA_002305655.1 Lentisphaeria bacterium UBA1407
TTGCCGCGGAGCCGTTCCGAAACGGACCGGATTTCTGCGACGGATTAATAAATTACACCGCAAATACCCTTTTGCAAGCCATGAGGGAGAATTTTCAAAACTTTTTTTGTGGTTGACTCGAATTCCACTTTGATTCTCTCTTTTACACTAGATTATTTACAACCATTACAGCCATAATTTTTTTATTTCTTGCAATCCGTTTACCAGCAATCATAGTAGCCCGTTGATAGTACTAAACAACCGCCATCTGGAGCATATGCCATGGACTCACCTCTCCTTGTCGCCCAAAAGTTATCCAGCAGCACCCATTACCATGGGAATGAGTCGATTTACCATGTATATCCCCGTGATTGCACGCCCTACGAAGCTCGTTTTCGCCTAGCGTCTCCTATCTTGCCCACGGCATTTTTGCTTCGTGACCTGCAGGATGTGACCCTTGATTTTGGCGGTGGAACCCTGCTGCTTCATGGCAAGACACAGCCATTTGTGATAGAGAATTGCCTCAACATCGTGATCAAGAACGTTGTTGTCTGCCACGACAGGCCATCGTTCACCGAACTGGAGGTCATTGAAAAGGGCGACGATTTCATTCGCGTCAAGCCCAATCACCACCATCCATGCCGAGTCGAGGACGGCAAGCTGATACCAACCAGCGAATACTGGGAAAACACGAACCTGGATCGAACCAACATGTTCATCCAAAGTTTCGACAGTGACACACGAGACGGCTTGGGATCCCCCCTTTGCATGATAGGCAAGACCATACACAGGGATCCCAAATTCCCCTTCAACGTCAATCAGTACGTCGCATACCAGGATGGCGACGCCATTATCCTAAAGGGACCAGTATTCGACTGCTACAAGGTCGGATGCATCCTTGCACTGGGACACGAATCAAGGGACTTCTCAAGCGTACTTGTCAAGGAATCGGAAAACATCACCCTTGACCATTACCGTGTCCTGAACGGCGCAGGCATGGGAATCCTCCCGATTCATTCGAAGGACCTAACACTCAACCATGTGGATTTCAAGTACGACAACGCCTCGCAAGGCATCATTTCCAACCACGCGGATGCCATACACGCTTTCGCATGCTCAGGACGATTTGACATCATCGACTGCATCTGCGAGGGAATGATTGACGACGCACTCAACATCCATAGCCAATTCTACCTGCTGGATTCCTTCCAAGGAAAAACCGTGCGAGTGGAAACACGCTCGCCAGGAGTACCTACATACTGCACCATTTTCGGAATCGGCGATACCATCGGCATCCATGACGGCAACACGATGGACATTGAACGCGAGTACACTATTGTCGACAAACGGATCATCGACAATCATTTCATGGAATTGGACCTGGACGCCCCGGTTGCAGGCCATGCGATTGGCTGCCTGGTGGAAAATCTCACTGCGCAGCCTGACATCACCATTCGCAGAAGTCGATTCGACAAGGCGAATTCCCACCTCCGTTTCCAGAGCAGCGGGAAAATCCTGATCGAGGATTGCCGAATCGGGCTGCCGATCCTCCTGACTGGCGACGCTTCGTACTGGTACGAATCCAGCGGAATCAGGGATATGACCATAGCCAATACCTCGTTCACCTCGCACAAGGCAAGGATCCGAATCACACCGGAAATCATGCCATCCGCCCGAGAACCCTACTACCATAAGAATATCCGAATCAAGAATTGCACCTTCGAGTCCTGCAATCCAATCGAAGCCAGCTACGCAGACAATATCGTCCTTGAAAACACCAGGCAAGCACAAGGAAAGACGATGACACTCAAGTTAACCAATTGCGGAACGGCTCAAGCTGATGGATGCGTCATCAAAAGGCATGTCGAAACCAAACAATCCCTGCGAGTCAACTGAACGCCAAGCGACACGCAAGGACGATTACAAACCGCAAGACACAAAAAAATCCAGTATAAAACAACCCAAGGATAGTTTGCCATGATGCTGATGAAGGCGATCGTCGTCGGAAAACTCAAGGACAAAATGATGCAATCCCGTTGCGACGAGTACGCCAAGTGGATTGGTTCATACGCCAAATTGGAGGTCAGGGAATTGGCCGACAGCACTCCGGAACAGGAAGGTCAGGCAATCATCAAGGAATTGGACAAAGACAGGAATGCCTACGTCGTCGTCTTGTCCGAGGAGGGGCGCGAGTTTACCACCCGGCAATTTGCTGAGCATCTTGGGCAATTGGACAGGAAAGTCATCTTCGTCATCGGCGGTCCCTACGGCCATAGCGACGCCGTAAAACAACGCGCCAACTTGCTCTGGTCCTTGTCAAAACTGACTTTTACCCACGAATTGGCGCGTCTTCTGCTCTTCGAGCAACTGTTCCGCACGCTTAACCTGAATGCAGGCGGACGCTATCACAATGATTAAGGAGCCGTTAAACCTAAAAAAAGCAGTTGACGTCATGATGCCAAGCACATATCGCCCAACTACTTGTTTTTTGCAAAGGATTTTCCGGAAGCCAATCCCCAAGCCATTGGCGCCTGATCATTTTTCCCGGCCGAACCGAATGATTGTAGTACCTTGTGCTGGTCGCATGGATTGTGGGCGGCCGATCCGCGGCAAAGACTTTGCGCCGTAGGCGCC
>DBPZ01000127.1:2626-92334 GCA_002305655.1 Lentisphaeria bacterium UBA1407
CCTTGTAAAGGCGCTACAGAAGACTGACGCACTTCAATTCACCAGCATGGTTAACGGAATAAAATTTATAACCACTGGAAAATCAATCAATTAACCTAAAAAAAGCAGTTGATATCGTGACGCCCGTCAATTGGCTAAACAAGGCATGGGCATCCGGGGTGCTTGCAGTATATCCGTAGGAGATTGTCATAGTGCAGGTACTCGCAGAACGTCACGCTTTTAGTGCGTGAATAGCCTCGGAGAGGCGATATCATGCTTAACCCCTGGTGAAGCTGTGCGGAGCACAGCGGAACCTGGGGCGCCGCCACCCCCACGGGACTAGAGCCCCGGAGGGGCGGCACTGTCATGGCGTCGACATGCGCCGCGGCGAATGAAGGCACTTGAGCCAACGCCTTTGATTTTCTTTTGATCCGCAATGTCGGCGCCGGTTCATGTGTCGCCTTTACAAGGCTTTGATTTCGGGGGGATGCCTTGCCCCAGGTTTCGCTTCGCTCCACCTGGGGTTACTTATGATGCCAGCTCTCCGAGCTTAATACATTGCGCTGGAAGGACTTATGCATTATAAAAGAGATATGCTTTCCTACAAAAACCGATTAAGAGGAGAAAACAACCTGGCGCTTATGGGGCTTCAGCCGAGGGTATGATGCCCCCATGCCGGGGCGCCTTGTAAAGGCGCTACAGAAGACTGACGCACTTCAATTCACCAGCATGGTTAACGGAATAAAATTTATAACCACTGGAAAATCAATCAATTAGGAACAATATACAGTTTCAACTGCTTTTTTAGGTTTACATTTCCGGTTTCTTTTGGCCGCCTTTCTCCTGTCCTGCCAGTCGCGTTTAACGACCGTCTGCGCTGATGCCTTCGATCAAATCCCCGACAAACACGCAGGACTCAAGTCCGACGCCGGGACCGGGAACATCGTAATAGACGACAAATGCAATCCTGTTGCCATCGGGATGCCAAACGCTCGTGCCAACAAAGGTACGCATCCCATTGACCAACCGGCTCTCAACAGAACCGCGACGATTGAAATTCGTCAATTTCTTCCATTCGCGACCATCGGAACTCATCATCCACAACTCGCTACGCAACTCCAATTGCCAACGGCTACCGCCGATGCCCATGTACGCAATCCGCATCCCCGTGCTTGAGCTCCAAGCGATCTTGTTACCCCTCGGCGAGTACGATGCATAACGATCCCAGACACCAGGGGAACTCGTCAGATTCTTCACTTCAGTGCCGTCGGGAGACATTGTGCAAACGTCCATCATGTACCACGGCACATCCTCGGCCATCACAGCGGAAAACAGCAAAGTCTTCCCGTCAGGAGAAAATCCATAACTCTCGTAGAAATCATGCATCTTGCCTGGCTTGAATGACTTGATCCCAGTCAGCCTTGCGGAGGAACCCGAGAAACTAAATGACCCTACGAAAAGTGCGCGACCACCCCAAATCGACTGCTCGCGCCTCGCGCCGTCAGCTCCGCACCAGAACAAGTACTTCCCATCCGGAGAAAATGTCGGCATCGATACGCCACTTGGGCGGGTCAAGGATCCATACACGCGGGTCAATTGAGTAAAATTCTTTGATTCGGAATCGGCAAACCATAGGTTGGCCTGGTGCCCAATGCTTGGAACCGAGTTGACAAAGTCGCGAATGCCTTCGTTTTGGGCGACAAATACAATCCCCTTGCCTTCAGGATGCCAAACACCCGAGCCATTGTGGAAATTCCTGCTGGAATTGGACTTTTGGGCGGAAATTTCACGAACCTCGCCACGCCTTTCAAACGGTATTTCAAGCAACTCGAAACGGCGTCCCAAGCGCATCCGGTCAACCAGCAACGACTTGCCATCAGGACTGAACGCAATGCGATCTACATCCTTGAACTCTTCGCCAAGCGAACGAATGTTGGTAAAAAGCAACTTGTGACTCGGCAGTTCCTCTACGATGACCTTCTCCTTGGGAGCCGCCTTCGGGGCTTCGGCGGGCTTCGGAGCTTCGGCGGGTTTCGGGGCTTCGGCTGGTTTCGGGGCTTCCGCAGGTTTCAGCGCCTCCGCCGCCTTCGGAGCCTCGGCGGGCTTGGTTGCTGCCGGTGCGCCGGCTGCGGGAAGCTGATCCGGTATCAGGTCATCCAAGTCATTGCCCCCAGCCGCATTCTGGGAATATGCGACGAACGACACCAAGGTTGCCAAAAGCAACACAACCAACTTGGATTTCCATTTGAGATTCATACGCGCTCCTGCCAATTATATCTACTCGTTCCACCAGTTGAATACGATTTGCAGATCACCTTGCCCCTACATAGTCGCTTCCTTTTGCGTAAAGTAAGGCGATTCGCTGAAAATGCAAATCGCCCAACTGGTTAGGATGATGATTTTTCAGTACTTTTAAGAAAGCCGGCTACTTCAGCTCGAAGAGCTTCCTCACGTTTCTGAAATTGGCGTCGGCGACCATTTGTCCCAGTGCCGGGGTTGACCTCACCGAGACGATCGGGGTCGATTCATAGCCGCCTCTAAGGAAGGCCTCGAAAGTTGGGATGTATCCCACGGCGTCATTGCACAGTTCTGCGATAAACGTAAACTTGAAGGGGGACCACTTCTTGATTTCGAGTCCCCATTCCACGAAGAGTTCGCCTGGAGCGCCGCAGAACACGGCATCCCCGAACCGCATCGCCTGGATCTCTCGCTTGTCAAATCCTTCGTCGCTATAATCGTCAAAGCGTTCCAGCAAGCTTTTTTCGGCTCCTCCCGGCGATGTGCTGTTGACCTTTGCCTTTGCCTGCGCCAGCCTCATCTGGACGACTGCGTCATTCTTGGGATATTTTGGCACGTCCAGGATTTCTCGGACCGTTCCGTACGCAGTTGTTTTGCTTGGCCGCGCCTTTTCGATAATCGCCATCGCCTTGCCGGCAAAAGCCCTTCCCATCTGCTCGGACTTCAGCACTCCCGAGCGCGGGAACGGATCGTTCTGGAGATACGGGACGTGATTGATGTTGCCGCACGCGCCCTGAACATACAATACGATCAGGTCGTCGCCGTAGATCTTCTGTAACGTCTCCTGCATGACGCCGGGGAAATCCGCCGATATCTTGTTTCCGGATGTCACGTCGATATGAACCGTGTAGTTGCAGATGACCGCAAATGGCTTCGATGTGATTTCCTCCTTGAAGACGATTCCCCCGAAGATCGGATCCGTCGATCCTGCGGGACCTTCGCATTTCAACGATCCGCCGGGTCCAAACTGCTCGCTGCAATTTTCCATCCTGAAGCGTCGCACGTAAGCCAACCCTTCCTCATGCTCGGTGCCAATGCACATCAGGCATGAACGCTGGTTGGAGGCTGCTATCTCAACAGCCTTCGAAATCATCTTCGGCAACTCGGCCATGTAAGCCTCGTTGCGCTTGACGGTCCCACCACGCCGTGGATTCGGACCAGTGTGAGTATGTGTTGCACACAGCATCACGTTCTCGCCGGGTATGCCTGTCGCAGCCTCGACCAGCTCGCGAACCTGACCCGTCAACTCGGCAGTCACTGTGATCAAATCCAATGCCACCAATGCACAACGGCCTGAACCTTCACCGACGACGACCGCCTTCGCGCGCAAAGGAATGATGACACCATCAGAAATGCGTGTGTGGAAATACCCTGACAATTCCGTGCCAATAGGCGGCGTGATGTCACTCTGACCTGCTCCAACCATCATTCGACCTAATTCTTCCGACATGGTTCGCTCCTTGGTTGCCCCTGAATTCTTGACTGCCCGGACGCGACATCGCACGTCCGGGTTCCGACTGAAATTATTTTAAGGTTATGGATATTGTACCTGATTCAGTGTATCACGCAATCCCTTCAATTGCAAGAAATCCGCAAACGCAAAACACGATTTGCCATCTGTCCTAACATGTCCTCCCAAGGCACAGGCAAAAAAAGGGCGGAAACGCATTGAGTTGCGCTTCCGCCCAAAGGTTTTGCTGCTATTTCAGTTCCGCGCCTGCATCAAGGTTCACCATAGACGATGCAGGTATAATTGGTGACGAAGAGAACGCCTTCGACCTTCCAGTCAACGTGATGGATCTTCTTGATGCCGCCTGCCTTGCAAGCTGCTTCAATGCTGGCGTCGCCCTGCGCGAGAATGCCGAGGACCGAGCGTGCAGTCGAAACACCGGTCTTCGAGTAGCTGGCCGAATCGCCAAGAGCCAGGGGAATCGTGTACTCGCTGACGACAAAGCCTTCAGGCATCCTGGTCACGCAGCCAGTCATCACAACCGAAACCAAAATGGCACAAACCAATACCAACATTTTTTTCATCGCATCAACCTCCTTAATATATTTAGATTTCTTGATTTACGGCCTGAACCCCAGGCCAAACTCAGTAAAATGTACTAGACCATCGCACAAAAGCAAGCTAAAAATGTTTTTTCTTGCCAAATATTAAATATCAATTTATATTGAAAATGTTATTAAAAGCAAATACTTTTAAAGTTCGCATATGAGTAACAACGATCAAACCAGGGAGCGATTATGGAAACTACAGTGATTTCGCGTCGGGATTTCATCAAGTCAGGTTCGGCGGCGGCGCTGGGCATCGCGATGCTTCCACAAGCCCTCAAGGCCCAAGGGCAGGAAAAACGCAAGCTCAAGATAGCAGCGCAAATGTACTCTGTCAGAGACGCCTGCAAAGTCAATTTTGACAAGGCGCTCGAAGACGTGGCGAAAATCGGATTCGAAGGAGTCGAATTCGCAGGATTCTGGAACTACTCCGGAAAGCCAAAGGAACTCAAAAAAAGACTTGACAGCCTGGGACTCGTAGCAGCAGGAACACATTTGGGCACAGGAAGCTTCAGAGGCGATAATCTCAAGAGAACCATCGACTTCTATACCGCACTCGATTGCAAATACCTAATCTGCCCGGGCGACGGAGACTTCACAAACCCCGAAAAATACAAGGCTCTGGCGGAGTTCTACTCCGAAACCGCAGCCAAACTCAGAAACTACGGGCTGTACTGCGGCTATCACAACCACACGAACGAATTCAAGGTCTACAACAACAAGACTTACTGGGATCACTTCGCTGAAAACACAATCAAAGAAGTCGTACTCCAACAAGACTGCGGATGGTCATACGTCGCAGGACAAGATCCCGCACAACTGATCAGAAAATATCCGGGACGCACGCAGATCACACACTTCAAGCCTGCCGTCAGCAAAGCCGATTATGGAAAGAAAAAAGCAATCATCGGGCAAGACTCCGTTCCATGGGTCGAAACGATCAAGGCTTGCAGAGAAGTCGGCGCAACGGAATGGGTGACGATCGAGCAGGAAACATACCCAGACAAGAAATCATCGATGGAATGCCTCCAACTCTCATTCGAAGGCCTCAAGGCACTCCTCTAAGCAGACGACATCCCAAACAACAAACGGCCTTGGCGAGAACAACCAACACTCGCCAAGGCTTTTTTAGGTTTTTATTCCGCCGCTGAGGTCATCTCGATCAGTTGCGGCACCGGCGTGACGGCAAGATCCATGTGACCATCGGCATTGTTGATGGTACAAACCACATACCTGTCGCCGCAGACGAATTGGGGATGCGGATCGGGATGCAGATTGGATTCCGCGTTCTTCGTGCACATCGCGGGACGCCTGGTAAAGGGACAGCATCCCTTGCCTGTCTTGCGATTGTGGAAGTAGATCTGCCAGGCACAGCCACGCCACCAACCATCGAGACTATTGTCGGCAATCACGTAATTCTTGTCGATCGACATCATTGCATGGGTACCGATCGGACTGACCTTTGTTTGCTCGCCAGTCTTCAGGTCGTGATACCAAACGCCTCGTCCGCACCAATAGAATCCGTCCCCCTGCTCGTCCCAACGTTCGTGAGTCGCGGCATTGTGGGCTTTTGCGGGGATCATCGTCCGCTTTCCCGGTTCCGTCAACTGGAGGCGCGGATAAATCACATCCGGGTTCTCCTTCGTCGGGCGAACGATCGAATGATACTGCCCCTTCGAATCCTTCCAAGGGACGCATTCCCACGCATTGAGGGCGATGTCGTTGCGAACGGGATGGATCTGGCCGTGATTGATGTTGATCAGCCCCGATTCTCCCCACTTCGTGTATTCACCCGTCTTGATGTTCAGCACCCCCTGGATGTGATTGTCGTCAACTCGACTGTCCAAGTACGCCAGCGTCCGATCGCCCGAGAGGGTCAAATGCGTGAAATACCGGACATAGGACGCCCCTTCGGTCAATTCACGCGGCATCTTGCACACCAAGATTTCCTGCTCGGGGTCGCCCAAAAGCTCGCGCTTGTACAATCCGTTCACATCCGGATTGTTCTTGTTGAAGCGACCGTAATAGATGACATCATTGTCAACGTCCAAGTACGGAATCTGACCGCCGATCCCCTCGAGGACGACGACCTTGTCCTTCATGAAGTCGATCACGGCCTTCTTTTTCCCCCGGTATGCAAGTTTTTCCGGCGCCTTCTTCACATCGAAGGACTCGTACTCGTTGCATGAAATGTCAAAAACGAGGAATCTTCCATCGTTCGTCATCGACTTGGCGGTGAAGTACAGCGACTGCTGGTTTTCGCCAACCAGTCCAGGCTTCAGTATGTACGAGACGACCTTGCTTTCCGGATCGACGTACTTGACGAACAAGCTTGAGGTTTCCGGGGTCTTCATCCCTGCCGCCAGATTTTCGGCATACTTGTCTCCCCCAAGGCTAGCACATCCCGCCAACGATCCAAGAGCCAGAGTCGAAACCAGTTTCACCGAACGCAACATAGCAAAGTCTCCTAGTTTGTCATTCAATAAAAACATATGTTCATTAATCCCTACAAAGACTAGCCTAAGGATTGATTTTTACAAGCACTCATGCTAAATTTTGCTTTTATATTTTGGTTTCACCTCTTAATTATTTCCGATGAAGACGCGTCTATCCATCCTAGCCCTATTGCTTTGGCTTCCTCTGTTCGGCCAGTATTCCCAAGTCGTCCGAATTCCCTTGGACGGCGAACAGGCGGAAATCGCCGTGTCCAAGCGCGACTCCAACCAGCCGGCATGGACAGTCAAACTCGGGGAAATCAAGGTCGCCCTACCTGGATTCGAAGTATCTTATGACCGAAACGGAAAACCACTTGATATCTGGCTCGCCAGTGACAAGACCCAGGTTTCACAGGGTGGAATCCTCCTCGGAGAAGGACCGCCAATCAAAGATCCGCCACCACGCCCCAACTTCCAAGGGCATCGACTCAAACCCACGGCACAGCGGCTCGCACCAATCAATTTCCAGGACGATTTCGCACGCGCAGGAGACGAAACGACACAGAAACTGTGGACGACACTGTCAGGACGCTTTGAACTGAACATGTCGCTCAACCCAGGCTCCTCCCAAGGAGCATTCCAGCTTTGGGCGGCAACGGATCCCGGTGCAGAAGCGCTTGCAATCGCAACAACATCGGCATGGTTCTGGCGCGATTTCCGCTTTGGCGCCTCGGTCCTGACCAAGGATGCACAAGCCGTCGCGCTCGTCTTCGCCTTCCAGGACAAGGACAACTTCTCCAGGATCGAATATAGCGGGCAGGAAACAAGGCTCATCAAACGTGAAAAGGGAAAGGACAATGTCATTGCAAGCCAAAAAGTCACCCTTCAAAACCAAGTCGAAGCATGGACCAGGCTTGAAGTGATCATCAGCAACGGAACCCTGATTGCCACCAAGGCGGGAATCGAAACCCTTAGATGCGAGACAAAACACGTCTTCAACGGACAAGTCGGGCTCTATCTCAAAAACTCAAGCCAGGCATTCTTTGACGACGTGACCGTTAAAACCACTACCCCAAATGACCTCCTGGATACCAGGATCAACCCATTTGGTCCTTCCGAGCAAACTTGGTCAGACTTCTCGGGGAAAAATTTCCTGACAGACAGATTCATGGTCAATTGGGCGCACCCCAGGTCATTCTGGAACCAACGAGGAGACGACTTCCACTGGTTCCGATCGCGGCTTTTCAACGACCTCGACCTGACCTGGAAACGCATCGGCAAGCAAGGTCCAAGAAAACAACTAGCCATCAGGGCTTTCGTCGATGACGATGCCCCGAACTCGGGCGTAACTATCGCCGTCAAAGACCAAAAGGCTTCGCTAAACGTCAATGGGAAGCCAATCGCCGAAGCGCCGGCACCGCCAGAGATCAACTCATTGAACCTGACTATCACGCACTCGCGAAAGTTGACTTTCCAACTTAATGACAAGCAGCTCTTCCAAGCAGAAATCCCCGAAGATTGCCAACTCAAGGGCGACCTGGCAGTCGATCTCGGCGGCGCCTCGGGACTCGCAGACCTCGCTGGACCGGACTGGAGAGACTCCACAACCGTAAGGTCATCCCATCGACTCGACTACAGCTTCGAGCACGCACCAACAGCTTGGTTCCCCCAAATCGGTTCATGGAAATCGACACACCGATGGGCCTGCGTCCCAAAATGGTCGTTCTTCGCAGGAAGAGGCATCCCGGGACCAACGGACGTCAACCATGGAAACACAGTCCTCTGGAACCTGAGGAAAATCTCCGGCGACTTCGACCTTGAAATCTTCGCCGCACCACTGGAAGGAACGGCGCAACGGGCCCACTTCACATTCCCGACATCGCTGAATGTCGCATTCGCAGCCAACGGAACAGACTTGGCGTCAGGATACAACTTCGTCAACGGAATGTACGACATCCCGTCGCAACTCTTACTCAAGGACAAATTGCTTGCCTCCAATGACGACAGGGTTGACACAGATCTACGACGCCGTGAAGTCCCCTTGTACCATCGCGTCACCCAAGTCTGGCAACACTTCAGGATCCAACGCAGAAACGGGAAAATCCTCGCCCATTCAGCGGCGCACGATGACAACGGGAAGTACATCCCGCTTAAAACCGTCTTTGACATCAAGGACGAAACATCCCTGGAAACCCCTTCGCAATTCGCACTCTGGACCTGGGGCGACAACGGAATCGCCATCGCCAGGGCAGCACTCTCCTTCCAAAAAGACTGCGGCCCTGCAACCCCGCCACACGTCTTCCAGCCGCCAAAACAAACTAGGAAAAACGCCAAAACAGCAGTCAACCCAATCTCTGGCGGTCAATTCTCTACAGTAATCCACGACGCTCCCTTTGACCTGGATACCCTCAACACCCTCCAACTTGATGTCAAGCCAGGGCCAAATACATGCCTCGCACTGCTCCTCAACATCAATGGACAAGTAGCAGAAATCCCTCTCAACAATCCCATAAGGCAAAAGGACTTCACTTTCCTGCTTGACAACAAGCTGCCGCCCCAAGGCAAAGACGGCTGGCTTGAAATCAATGTCAACCTGGAACATGCGGCACGGCCTTTCTTCGAATCCAACGAAAAACTTGTCGTCTCGCAAATCGCCATCGCTTCGCCATACGAAACCATCGCCGAAATCGCAGGACTGGGAATCAACCCGCCTGGAGCAACCGTAGAATACACGCAACCAAAACTAACCAAGCAAAAGACAAACAACAATCCAACCGAATCAACCGCCGTAACGTCCCTCAAAAACGACTTTTCACAAACCCTTGGCACCGTCACAAGGCTGGGCGGCCCGGATGGAGCAGCCCTGCTTAGGGTTCCGAAATCACTCCAGGACGGCAACCGCGTTCTCAGGCTCCTCAACCAAAACATCGGAGGAATCGCCGGCGCAATCCTCTGCGACATCCCGTTCTCACTGAAAACCATCCCAAAGATCGCCTTCGACTACAAGATTCCCCAGGGCATCGAAATCAATCTCATCATCGTAACAGATCTCAAAAACCTCGAAATCACCCTGACTGGCGTTGACAATACCTGGACAGTCGCGGGAAAAGCGGACATTATCCGGGACAACCAATGGCACCATGTCCAAATCGACCTCGCCAAACTGCTTGCACCGCACATCAAAGAAGACACGATCATCAGGAAAATCGCCCTCGCAGATACCTGGAGAATGTCCTCCTACCAAAGAATAGCGTTCTATATCGACAACCTGGAATTCATTCCAAGCGATGCCAATCTCAAGACGTTCCCAAGTCTCCCGAAGAAGTCAGTTCCGCAAAGAGAAGCTCCAATGCCGCCTTTGGTATCGTACATCCCGTCAGACAGGCTCGTCAGGGCAACACTCGAAACAAACCTCCCCTACGAAACGCCGGAAATCTTCAATGGATTCGAGATCAGAAGAGAAGCATGGGCGCTCAGAAATACGGATACCGCAGCGACTGGACACGCTTCCGCCGAGCTCGTCAACCTCGAACAAAACGGGTTCTGCTCAATCTACTTCAGAAAAGCGCCATGGGATGTCAATCGATGGCCTTGCTTCGCATTCAACTACAAATTCAAACAACCGAAATGCGCCCTCAATCTATCGCTCCTCGTCAATGAAACCTTGACAGTCGTCGAATGGACCGGCAAAAACGTTCCTGGAAGCCACTTCACCCCGGGAGTCGTCGGACAAGCAGTTCCATTCGCGATCCAGGATGGACAATGGCATGAAACCTATGTCGACCTCAGGAAAATGCTTCAGGACACGCGATTCAAAAACGGCTTCCCGCCAACAGGACTCAATGCCGCGGAACTTTCACTCTGGGCGACCAACCATTCATCAGGTGGATACAAAAACCCAGAAGACGCAAGAGTCTACTTCGACAACTTCACGATTTTCTCAAACCGAGGAAAAGACCCCGCCTTCGATTGGTCAGCCCATCCCGATGACAAGGGATATGCAGTCGCTTTCGACCAAAGCCCAACGACGATCCCAAGCGAAAAAATCACCCACACCACCCCCTTCGCGCAATTTAAAAACACGCAACCCGGAAGCTGGTTCTTCCACGTCAGAACTCAAGACAAAAATGGAAAGTGGTCTGAGACAACACATCGAAACATCGTCATTGAACCATAATTAACAAATAATTCCTTTAGCACAATCGTTTTTACTTACACGAAACATATCTTGTCGTAAATTTGTCTTTCATATACCTAAAAGAGGGCATACACAGCCATGAAAAAGCACAACAAAAACTTCACCTTGATCGAATTGCTTGTCGTTATCGGTATCATTGCAATCCTTGCTTCAATGATGATGCCGGCATTGGGAAAAGCCCGTGAAAAGGCTAACCAAACAACCTGCACGAACCAGCTCAAGCAGTTCTCGCTTGCCGTCAACATGTACAAAAACGACAACCGGGACGCATTTCCCTACTGGCTCTCGCACCTCTTCCCGGACTATGTCGATACCAGGAAAATGTACGATTGCCCCATGGACCGGAAACGTGACGACGACCCCCATCCCTACGATGGCGGCGACGACAAAGCGGCTGCTTTCTATGACACCCCGGGACGCACATCTGTCCACGAAACGCCAAACTTCGCAGAAAACTCCAAGAAATCATTGAAAACCTCCCGAAAGGGTATCAGCTACCTCTATCAAATGTGCAATGGCGACTCTTCCTTAGTCCCAACAAAAGAATGGTTCGAAACCACCGCAGCTGACAACCCGACCTTGTGCGACTGCAAGGAGTACCAGCTCGAAAACGGCAATAACGGCGGTCCCTACGACCCAACAATATTCCCGATCATCACCTGCTTCTGGCATGCCAAGAAAAAGCAGGACGTCAAAGTCGAAGAACAAGCCCCCGTGCTCCAAGTCTCCTACGCAGGAAACTTCTTCCTGTCGCGGGTAAGATGGGAACTCGGACAGTGGTCGCCTTAAGTTCAATGCGCATAACACTACTCGCTTGATATGAATTCGAATCTGACTGTCACAGGCACCGGCGACGCACTCTTCCTGGCGCCGTTTCCAAAGGAATACGACCAGAAACTCAAACAACTGGCTGATTTCATCAATGCCTGTGACGTCAAGATCACAAACCTCGAAACCAATCTGACGGACTACCAGTTCTTCGCATCGGCATACAGCGGCGGAACGTGGCTTAACACTCGAACCAAAGACCTGGACCACCTGCTCAAATTCGGGTTCAATTACTTCGGGAACGCAAACAACCACGCTTTCGACTATTCCTACGATGGCCTGCTCTCAACCATCGACACCCTCGATGCCAGAAACCTAAAGCACTCCGGAACAGGACGAAGCCTCGAAGACGCGCAAAAACCTGCTTTCATCCAAGCTGAAAACGGAGTGATATCAGCGATCATTGCCGTCGATGCTTCATTCGAAGTAGCTTCAAAGGCAGGGCGAGCGACCCATGACATCAAAGCAAGGCCGGGGGTCAACTACCTCAGGCACGAATCTGCTTTCAAAATCAATGAGGAAGACCTGGCGAAGCTCAAGGATATCGCGCAAAAGACACGCATCAACTACAACCACGACAAGCTCATTCAAACAGGATACGAAACCGCCGACCCGGAAGGCGTATTCGTATTCGGGAAAACAAAATTCACAACCAACCAAAACGAACCCGAAACCAAGTGCAACAAGGATGACCTGAACCGAATCGTCGGCACCATCCAAGAAGCGAAGCAAAAAGCAGACTACGTCTTCGTTGTCGTCCATTGCCACACCAACGATAATGTCAGGGAAGAAAACCCGGCGGAATACCTGATCGAATTCGCCCATGCGTGCATCGACAATGGAGCGGCGGCGATCTTCGGTGGCGGATGCCATCGCCTCAGACCCGTCGAACTCTACAAAAACAAGCCGATTTTCTACTCCCTCGGGGACTTCATCTACCAGGGGCTAAAGGTCGAATTCCTACCTGCCGACTTTATGGAAAAGTACGGGATTGACATCTATTCCACTGCGGAAGAGGCGCTCTACGCACGCTCCAAGGGACATACGATCGGACTTCATTGCAACAAGCTCAACTACCAGACGGTCCTGCCAAAACTCGTCTTCAACAATCAGGAACTGATTGAATTCTCGATGCTCCCGCTCTATCTTAACTTCCATCGAAAAGACGACTTCAATGGACTCCCCGAAATCGCGACAGGTGACGAGGCAGAGGAAATCCTCGAAATCCTGGGCGGACTCAGTAAACCTTACGGCCTCGACCTCATACTCAAAGACGGGATGATAATCCCCGCATGATTTCTAGATATGCAAAGAAATAACCTGCCTCGCAACCTGGCTGACGATGCCTGGCTCCAACAATTCAAACCGGAACTGGACAAACGCAGGGACTTCGTGCTGAAACGAAGACGCGACCTCAGAAAACTCCCCTTCGATTGGCACGAATACTTCGGACTCCATAAAAACAAAGACAAAACATGGAGCTTCCGAGAATGGCTCCCTAACGCCGAACGCGTCGCGCTGATCGGATCTTTCAATGATTGGAATGAAAACGATCCGGATTTCCAACTGAAGCGAGCGCCCGGAGGAGTCTGGGAAATCAAACTCCCGCAAAATAAGATCAATCATCTGGACACGTATGGAATCAAGGTGTTCTGGAACGGCGGAGAAGGATTCAGAATTCCGGCAACCGCAAATCGAGTCGTCAGGCAAAAGACTCAAGACAGCCAGTACGGAGTCGCATTCAATGCCCAAGTCTGGGAGCCACGTGTAAAATACCGTTGGAAGCACCAAGCACCAAAGCACCTCAACCCAATCATCTACGAGGCGCATGTGGGGATGGCACAAGAAAAGGAAGGTGTTGGAACCTATAACGAATTCACAGAAAAGATCCTGCCCAGAATCGCGCGCGCAGGATACAACACGATCCAATTGATGGGAATCCAACAGCACCCGTTCTACGGCTCCTTCGGCTACCATGTCTCAAGCTTCTTCGCACCTTGCGACCTATTCGGAACACCGGACGACCTCAAAAAGCTCGTCGATACCGCCCATGGATTAGGCCTCAAGGTCGTGATGGACATCGTCCACTCCCATGCCGTCAAAAATGAAATCGAAGGCATCGGCTTCCAGGACGGAACAGAATACCTCTATTGCCACGCAGGCCAGCGAGGATGGCACCCCGCATGGGATTCAAGGTGCTTTGACTACGGGAAAGACGCAACCTGCAGATTCCTGCTCTCAAACTGCAAGTATTGGCTCGAAGTATTCCGCTTCGATGGATTCAGGTTCGATGGCGTCACGTCGATGCTTTACCACGACCATGGACTCTTCAGGACCTTCAATTCCTATGAAGACTACTTCAGCGGGAACTTGGATCTCGATGCATTCGCATACCTCGCCCTCGCCAATGACCTGATCCATGAAATCGATCCCAACGCCTGGACCTTCGCGGAAGATGTCTCGGGACTCCCGGGCCTCGCGGCGCCAATCCCGCAAGGCGGAGCTGCCTTCGATTTCAGATTGGCAATGGGAGTCACAGACCTGTGGTTCAAGCTGACAGATATCCCTGACGAGCACTGGGATCTCTATAGGCTCTGGTACGAACTGATCAACAGAAGACAAGACGAACGAACTGTCGCCTATCTCGAATGCCACGACCAAGCCATGGTCGGAGGACAATCCTTCATCTTCAAACTGATCGGAATCGATATCTATACGCAAATGCACGTCGGCTCAAAATCACTCGCAGTCGACAGGGGGATCGCACTCCATAAAATGGCGCGGCTGATCACGCTTGCCACAGCCGGGCACGGATACCTCAACTTTATGGGCAATGAGTTCGGGCATCCGGAATGGATCGATTTTCCAAGGGAAGGCAACAACTGGTCGTACCATCACGCTAGACGGCAATGGTCGCTCCGAGACAACGATGAACTTCGGTTCAAGCCACTCGCCGATTTCGACCAGCAGATGCTCAGCACGATCACTAACAATCGCGAATTCTTCAATCACGTACCAGAATTGATCTGGCTCGACCAGGATGCCAAAATCATCGTCTTCAAAAGAAGCAACCTCGTCTTCGCATTCAACTTCCATCCTACTCAATCACAACCACAATTCCAAGTCCAATTCCCAGAACCAGCCAAATTCACCCCAATCCTCGATACGGATTCGGAACTCTTCAATGGATTTGGACGTATCGGACACGACTGGACCGCCAAAACCTCCGAAAAAGACGGAAACCATTTCTTCAATCTCCACCTCCCGTGCAGAACGGCACTCGTTCTGTCCAAATCATAAGCTTTCTTCCACAGGAACATCACCATGATCAAACTCGCAGGAACCTACGAACTCGAAACCCGTAAAAACATGAAGGGCGGACCAGGCGAAGTAACACTCGAAAAATTCTTCGCCAAAGAAGACTTCGGCGGCGGACAACATGTCAGAGTCTGCTCAAAGCTCATCCTCCCGCCCGGATCGGGAATCGGACTCCATGCGCACGAAGGCGAAGACGAAGTCTATATCGTCACCAAAGGACGAGGAAAAGTCAACGACAATGGAACAATCGCCGAAATCACGGTCGGTGATACGGTTCTCACAGGAAAGGGAAACTCCCACTCCGTCGAATGCGTCGGCGATGAAACCCTCGAAATCATCGCACTCGTCGTAACTTACTAAGTATCATTTGATTACATCCTATGAAAATCACGGGAACGACTACCCTTGCGGAAGGAAAATTCATCCGCCTTGAACTCCAATCCTTTCAGGACGGCCAAGGAAAGAACCGCAAATGGGAAGCCGCCCAACGAATCAATGCGCAGGCCGCGGTCTATATCGTCGCGCGCCTGCGACCTTCAGATAAAATCGTGCTGGTGAGACAATTCAGACCGCCAGTCAACGCCTTCTGCATCGAATGCCCTGCCGGACTCGTCGAACCCGGCGAATCGCCTGCTCAAACCGCAATCCGCGAACTCATCGAGGAAACTGGATTCCATGGCAAGCTGATCTCGATAACACCACCAGCGGCAAGTTCACCAGGACTGACCGGCGAACTCGTCTCGATCGCTTTCCTGGATATCGACGAAACAGCCGAAGAAAACCAAAAGCCAAAACAACACCTCGATGCAAACGAAGCAATTCAAGTCTTCACCATCCCAAGAAAAGAACTCCCCGACTTCCTAAAACAACAACACGAAAAGGGAGATATCATCGACTCAAGGCTAGAAATCCTCGCCGCACTTAGCTAACCGAACTTCCCCAAGTTGAGAAAAAATCCGGTACGGGCACCCAGGGTGCTCGTACTCAAGGAATGTCGCCGCTAAAGCGGCGAAACATGGCAAAACCCCAGCCAAGCCGGACGAATTCGCCCTGCTTCGGAGCAAGACGCTCTCAGGTACAGGCACCCGGGGTAATCGTACTCAAGCGGTTTCGCCGCTTAAGCGGTGAAACATGACAAAGCCCCAGCCAGGCCGGACGAATTCGCCCTGCTTCGGAGCAAGAAGGGTTTAAGTACGGACACCCAGGGTGCTCATACTCAAACTGCTTTTCCAGGATTATTTTCGGCCTTCCCATCGTCACTAAGGAGCTGGGCAATCCTTTGCAATCCAGGTTTCCTTGACGTTGAAATTCTTGTCCATAAGTACGAAATCCGCCCTGTATCCCGGTTCGATCCTCCCCAGATCCGGGAAGCCCAGTGTCCGCGCCTGGTTCCAGGAAGTCACCTTGACCAGTTCCTTCAGAGGCAATCCTGTCACCTCATAGAGGTTTTTCAGGCCTTGGTTGTAGAGCAACGTCGAACCTGCCACGGCACCTGTAGAGGCGACTCTTGCGATTCCGTCCTTGACAATGACCTCCAGACCACCCAGGACGGAGGGACCATCGCCGAGCCCTGACGCACGCATGGCATCCGTGATCAACTGCAATCGCTCGATATTCTTGACCTTGAAGATAAAGCGAAGCATCGGCGGCTGGATATGGAACTTGTCGCCAATCAATTCCAAGTTGAAATCATCGATTTCCAGCCCGGCGCCCACTGCTCCAAAGGCGAGGTGGTGCATTGGAGTAATCGTATTGCAGAAGTGACTGAAGTCGCGCACGCCGTTTCGCAGTGCTTCCAGCATCGTTTCGTAATCGGCTTCGCTATGGCTGACGCTAGGCACGATTCCCGCGCCCCGGAGGCGTTGGGCGAAATCCATCGCCCCTGGGAGTTCTGGAGCGAAGGTGACTTTTCGGATTGGGCAAATCGCATTCAGCGCCATGACCTCGAGGAAATCCGGGTTGCGCAGGAAGTTGGGGTTTTGGGCTCCTGCCTTAGTTGGATTGATGTAGGGTCCTTCCAGATGCATGCCTAGAATTCTGGCACCATCGGCATCGGGATTGTTCATCACGGCGGCAGCGTTCTTGCAGCAGACTTCAAGTTCCTCGAAGCTCAAGGTCAACGTCGTCACCAGCAAGCTCGTCACGCCATCCTTGCGCTTGTCACGGGTCATCGTCACTATCGCAGACGGATCGGGATCCGTGAAATCGACTCCTGAACGCCCATGGGCGTGGACGTCAATGAATCCCGGCAGCAACATCAGGCCGCCGCAATCGATCTCGGCATCGGCGCTGGGCAACGTCATGCTCGGCATCGTCACCTGGCTGATGCGTCCATCCGTAACCAAAACCGATCCCCCAACAATGTCAACGCCGGGGGATATCACATGCGCATTCCTATACAAAGTCCTCATCGTGCAAATCCTCTTTTTTCATTGGCGTATCTTAAGAAGCTCTTTCATCACTGACGCATGGTTTCCAAATCCGAAGCTATCGTGAAGCTCGCAATACACCTTGTACAATTGATCGTAAACAACTTTGGCGGACGACACAGGCCTGTAAACCTCCTCCTTGAAGGAGCAAACCCTTTTTTGAGCCGCTGGCACGTCGGGATAGATCCCCGCCGCGACCATGGCCATAATCGCGGCTCCCAGGGCACAGGTTTGCGACGATGCCGAAATCATCATCGTCCGCCCCAGGACATCGGCATAGATTTGCATAAACAACGGATTCTTCTCGGCGATTCCTCCGCAAGCGACAACTTCCCGCACATCGACTCCGTACTCTTCCAGCCGATCCAGAATCCGCCTCGCCCCGAATGCCGTCGCTTCCAGAAGGCAACGGTAGATTTCCGCCTGCGTAGTCTGGAGCGTCAATCCGACGATCAAGCCCGTCAACCTCGCATCGGCCAGGATGCTTCGGTTTCCGTTTTGCCAATCCAAAGCCATCAATCCGCTCTGCCCCGGCTTCAGTTTTGCTGCCTGTTCCTCCAACTGGGCGAACGTCGATGCGTCGCCCCCACAGACTTTCTCGATAAACCAATTGAAAATGTCTCCGACCGCAGACTGCCCCGCCTCAATCCCCTTCATGCCAGGTACGATGGAACCATCCACGATCCCGCATACCCCAGGAATCTGATCAACGTCAGCACCAACCAAGACGTCGCAAACAGAAGTGCCGATGATCTTGACCATCCTGCCAGCCCCGACACCCGCGCCGACAGCGCCAAGATGAGCGTCAAATGCACCGACGGCAACAGGAATCCCAGCAGGCAAACCCAACTTCCTGGACCATTCCTCGCTTAACTTGCCCGCTTGATGGTCGCTGGAGTACGCCCTGGAGGGCAACCGGTCACGATACTCGCCGAGACGAGGATCAATCGACTCCCAGAACGACGAGTCCGGAAAACCGCCCCAACTCTCATTGAACATCGCCTTGTGACCCGCTGCGCAAACGCTGAACTTCATGTCATCAACGCAATCAATGCCACACAGCAACGCAGGAAGGTAATCGGCCATCTCAAGCCAAATGTATGCAGCGTCAAATACTTGAGGGTCAACGTTCAAACAATGAAATACCTTCGAAAAATACCATTCGGAGGAATAGGTCCCACCACAGATCGACAGGTATTCGGGACGGATTTCCTTCGCCTTGCGAGTAATCAGTTCAGCTTCCGCAACAGACGAATGATCCTTCCACATCCATGCCTTCGCATTCAAATTGTCGCGGAATTCCTCCCGGAAAGCGAGCGGCTTCAGGTTTTCATCCACGGGCATCGGCGTCGAACCCGTCGTATCAATCCCGACTCCTATCACGGAGTCAATGCTGAAGGACGGATTCTTCTCCACCGCATCCAGCAACGCCATCGGCACGACAGCGCACAAGCCATCGACGAAATCCTTGGGATCCTGACGGGCAACGTGGGGATTCGAAGCACTCCCGAACACGCCCTTGTCACCACAACGGTACCCCCATACACCAACGCCAGCCTCGTGACCAGTCGCGCAATCGATCACAACGCAACGAACGGCATTGCTCCCAAAATCCAATCCGATAGCGTAACTTTCTCCAGCTTGCATTTCGACTCTCTTCTTATGCTGACGTTATTCAACCAAGAAAACCAAGAAAATGGCCGCGCCATAAGTTGACTTTTGACGACGCGACCATTTTCCACGGCGACCGGATCGCCCTACTTACTTGTCCTGCGACTTGGCGAAATCAACGTCGCCCACGGCGACCGTGTCAGGCTTGACGTACTTAGAATTGGCAATCAATCCCTTCAAGTGCTTTTCGTACATGGCGGGATCCATCGGCAACTGGACACGCTTGCCAGTCATCATTGAGTACAGCATGGCGTTCGCCAACTCAACGGAATTAATCCCTTCCGCACCAGGAGCGATCAACGGTGCGCCGTCCAAGATCGCAGCGACGAAATTCTTCTTGATTCCGATGTGCTGCTCCCCGTTGCCGCTGACCGGGATGTCGATATTCCACACTGGCGGGACGCCCCAGATATTCGGGGTTTCCTTGGAGAAGACATCTGCCGGGACTTCATTGCGCGTGAATGTCAGCTTTCCGCCTTCGCAAACCAGCTTCCCTTTGGTTCCGATGATTTCGAGTCGGTTTGTCCCCGGCGCTTCACCGGTTGTCGTGACGAACACGCCTGTTGCCCCGCTGGGATATTCCAGAATTGCCGTGATATCGTCTTCGACTTCGATGTCATGGTACTTCCCGATTCCGCCGATTGCCGTGATTGCGGAGGGCATTCCGCAGAGCCACTGGAAGAGGTCCAGGTTGTGCGGGCATTGGTTGAAGAGGACGCCGCCGCCTTCGCCTGCCCAAGTCGCGCGCCAGCCACCCGAGCGGTAGTAGGCCTCGCTCCTGAACCAGGTCGTAATGATCCAGTTGGTTCTTTGGATTGTTCCAAGCTCGCCGGCCTCGATCAGTTCCTTGACCTTGATGTAGTGGGGATCGGTGCGTTGGTTGAACATGGCGCAGAACACGAGTTCGGGATGCGCCAGGTGCGCGTCAATCAGCCGCTGGGCATCCGCCTTGTGAACGGAAATAGGCTTTTCGGTCAGCACATGCACGCCATTGTTCAGTGCATCGATGCCGATCGTCGTATGGTCGTAGTGCGGCGTTGCGATAAGAACTGCGTCAACATCCCCGCTGCGGATCATTTCAGCACTGTCGACGTAACCTTTGACCTTGGGGTATTTCGCCAACTTCGAGGCATCGATGTCGCAGACCGCGCCCAATTCGCAACGGGGAATCTTCCCTTCGAGAATATGGCTGATGTGCCCCGACCCCATAATACCCAATCCTACTACACCTAAACGTACCTTGTCCATCGTTCTTTTCCTTGCATTGTGTTGTTGTTATCAGGCGGCGACCTGGGAACCGCCGCCAACGTGTCAATCTTGAGCCGTGTCCGTATCCAGGTACGGCAAAACATACCTAAACCCCACGTCCGAAGGGGCGACCGCAGTGTCGTCGGAGCATTCCAATGGCAAATACCTCCGGGGAGTCGAGCTGCTTGCGCCCTTGATCTGGAAGAACGTGTCGGACGCATCCGGGAATTCGCTGGCGGTCCATTCGCGAACATTTCCCGCCATGTCAAACACGCCATACGGGGAAATGTCAGCGGGAAACGATCCGGGCGGCGCCCAACGCCCATACTCCCTCAAGGCATCTTCGTTCTCGTGTGTAAATACGTACGAAGACACAAACGAATGTCCCCAAGGATATGGACGACCATCCGTCCCGCGAGCCGCCTTCTCCCACTCCTCAACCGTCGGCAACCTGCATGGCCGACGCAATTTCCGCCCCAGCCACTGGCAATACGCTTCCGCCGCCTCGCGGGAAATTCCCACTACGGGATGCTCCCGCTTCAATTCGGGAAGCAACTTCCCGGAGCCATCCCATGCCGCATACGCCACATTGCTGCCCGCTGTCATGATTACTCGGCTGATGTACTCTTCGCGCTCGCGAACGCCCTCCAGGCTCAGCCAAAACTCCAGGTATTCCCCGTTGGTAACCTCGAACAGGGAGATGAAGAATGGCTTGACATCAATCTCCAATTCGCGGCGATAAGGCGACGCCTTGCCGCCAATCAGGCAGGTTCCGCCAGGCACATATGCCGTCCCTGAAGGAATCACCTTGGGCAAATCGTACCACACGCTCTTCTGTTCGCCGTGCTTCAATGTCACCGGGCATATCAGCTCGGGAACTCCTTCCAATTGCATCTTGATCAGGTAGGTTCCCTTTGGCAGCCTCAAGCCGCGGAGAGGACTGTAGAGCAACTCGAAATTCACGGGGCTTCCCGAACCCAGCTGCGTCCCGTCGGCATCCATCACCAAAGGAGCGATTTCCAGCGCCGCACCCGGGGGAGTCGTCTGTACTTCCAACGTGCACTGTCCCGCCAACGCAACTTCCATTTCCGCGATCAGGCTGGACATTTCCTCGCTTGAACGCTCAAGGTTGTCACCAAAATTCGCCGGCAGCAATCCGCGGAGTTTCCTCAGTTCATTTAGCTTGTTGTGCTCCAGGCAGAACTTGATTCTTCGCTTCATGATGCGTTCCCGCCACTGGTGGATATCCTGCCTGCTGTTGCGGAGTCCGGCCATGGAGCTGAGCAGGAGGCTCGCCTCATTGAAATGGTTGTCTATCTCGGCAATCATTACCTCATACCGCTCTTGCCCAATGATTTCCTGCCCTTCCTCGCCCTTCTTTTCGGCGGCGAGCTTGGCTTCTCGAGCTTCGTTCAAGCGCTTGCTGAGGGCATCCAGCTTGAATTCGCCTGATGCAACGCTCAGGTGGACTTGGCGCATCGTCTGGTTGTAATAATACGAATAGACAATGTAGTTCGCTGAAATGAAGGTCAACAAAGCCACAAGCCCGCTGAATACAATGGCGGTCTTGATCGGATTGCGCTTGAACAACTTGAGCAAACGCCTCCAGTATGGCGCCCTGTACGCCAAAACACGAAGACCTTCCTGGTGAGCAATCAAGTCCTTCAACAACTCGTTGACGGCCTTGTACCGGCTCTCCTTGTTCACGTTCATCGCCTTCAGGCAAATCGCCTCCAATTCCGGAGGTATGTCGCGTCCAAAAGCAGTCTGCCGAGGACGACGATACTGACCGCGAGACACCGCATTCAAAATCTCGTTCTCATCATGCTTGTCGGAAAACGGATTCGTGAATGTCAGCAACTCATACAGGATGATTCCCAACGAATAGATGTCCGTCCGAGTGTCGATCGCCTCGACATCGCCGAAAATCTGCTCGGGTGACATGAACCTTGGCGTCCCGTTGAGCTGACCGTTTCGCGTCAGGTTGCCGATGGGCAGGTTCACAGCCGCCGCATCCATCGCAATATCCATCGACTGGGAGTATGGATCATCGACGTCAAACTCGTTGCCCTGGTCGTTCATCTCGTAAATCTCAATGGGACTCTGCATCGCCGGAACGTGCGAACTGTAACTGGAATCCATTTTCTTGACCAGACCCCAGTCGATGATCGTCACTTCACCGTAATTCCCAACCAAGATGTTCTCAGGCTTCAGGTCACGATGGATGATCCCCTTGCTGTGAGCATACGATATCCCTTGGCAAATTTTTTGGAAGATCGACATTCTCATATGGAAGGTATAGACCTTCGTGTAAGCGGGATTGCGTTGGGACATCTGGGTGATGATGTGCCTGAGCGAGTCGCCTCGAAGCCGCTTCATGGTGAAGTAGATTCCCTTGCTGGGACTCGCGCCAATAGCGTGGATAGGCACGATGTTGGGGTGTTCCAGCTGCGCCGCCGCCTTGGCTTCGCGAACTATCCGCTCAATCTGGTCAAGGCTGTACTGATTCTCCGGCTTCAACGTCTTGACAGCGATCACACGGCCCAACGTATCGTCGCGCGCCGTAAAGATCTCGCCCGTCCCCCCGGCGGCCAATCTCTCGATCTTGGACAGCTGGGGCTCGACGAGGTCAACGTTCAAGCCAAGCTCCTCGATTTCAGCACGCATGAACTCAGCAGGATTGTCCGGTATGAACACGTTGTCTTCATCGGTAATCCGAAATGCGCTGGGAAATGGAGATGTCTTGCCTGTAGTCGTCACAAACTGGCTCCAAAGTAAATGCCTTTTTCACGCCTATAGCTTGAAAATACACCAATTCGCACGATTGTAAATAATATTAATGAAAAAAAGGTGTTTTTCTTGAAAACTGATTGTCCACCCCAACCACGGGAGCGAAAGAATGTCCCTTCAAGTCGGTGCCGCCCAAGTCAACATAACCCCGAATCTCGGCTGCCATCTCGTCGGCCATTTTGAAGACCGGATTGCCAATGACATCAACGATCCGCTTTTCGTCAAGACGATCGTCTTCAACGATGGCGAGCGCACAGTCGGACTCATCTGCCTGGACTTGATCGATATTCCGATTTGGCTTGCTGCCAACGCCAAAACCCTCATCCAGAAGCAGGCCGGGGTTTCACCGGACAACGTCATCATCTCCTCGGTCCACACCCACACCGCACCCGCGATGTCCGGAGTTTTGGAGACGCCGCCGCAATTGGACTACATTTATACCATACCTCAGAAAATCGCAGACTCCTTCGTCCTTGCCCAATCCCGACTCGAACCCGCAGAAATCGCGTCCGCCAAAGGCGATTGCCGCGAAGAATGCCACAACAGAAGATGGCACATGAAAGACGGATCCGTCAAGATGAACCCGGGACATCTCAACCCAGATGCCATCAAGCCCGCCGGACCAACCGACCCCGAACTGCAGATCCTGGTCGCGCGAAACAAGGACACCAAGAAAACAATCGCGGTCTACGCAAACCTGGCGCTCCACTACGTGGGAAACGGAAAGGCGCTCTCAGTCTCGGCAGACTACTTCGGAGAATACGCCAAAGCACTGCAGAGAATCGCAGGAGAAGACTTCCTCGTCATCCTCGCAAACGGATGCCAGGGAAATATCAACAACCTGGACTTCTCAAAACCAAGACGCACATCAAGAGACCCGTACTTCCAGCAACGACGAGTCGCAAACGTCGTAGCCGCAGAAACCTGGAAGCAATGGTGCATCCTCAGGGAAGAGGACTTCACAAGCAAAGCAACGGTTGACGCGAAACTCCAATGGCTGCCGTTCCATTCGCGAAGGGCAACGCCGGAGCAACTCGCACAGGCAAGACAATTGTACCTGTCTGGCGACAAGAGCAACAAGAGCGAGTGGATTTATGCACGAGAGCTGGTCATGCTGGAACATCTCCCGATGGAATACGAGGTCCCCGTGCAATCGATGAAAATCGGAACGATGGGAATCGCTGCGCTCTGCGGTGAGATATTCGTGGAATTCGGTCTTGACATCAAGTCGCGATCCCCGTTTGCAAACACAATGGTTGTCGGAATCGCCAATGGAAACAACGGATACGTCGCCACAGCCAAGGCGCTGGACGAAGGCTCCTACGAAACAAGACTCTGCAGACACGTCAGATCGCCAAAGGGAACCGGTGAACTCTGGGCAGACACAGCCGTCAATCAACTTAAAGAACTCTATGGGAAATGACACTTTCCAACAAACAAACACCAAGGAGTAGAAATCAAAATGGAAATCGACAGGCGTGACTTCATCAAATCCTCATGCACCGTCGGTGCAGGCCTCCTGGCTTTCAACCATGCCGGACTTCTGGCGCAGAACAAGCCGGCAAACGCTGCCGCCAGCACGGCCGCCAATTCCACAATCAACGTGGGAATCATCGGAACAGGCGTGCAGGGACGAATCCTGGCAGAATGCGTCCGCAAGATCGAAGGCGTCAAATGCATCGCAATCTGCGACATCTGGGACTACAACAGAAACTATATGTACCGGCGGTTCACCAGGGCATACAAAAATCCTGTCAACGCATACGTCGACTACAAGGAAATGCTCGAAAAGGAAAAGGATCTCGATGCTGTCGTCGTCGCCACCCCTGACCACTACCACGCAGAACACGCCATCGCAGCCATGAAAGCTGGCAAGCACGTCTACTGCGAAAAGGAAATGTCGCATGAAATCAAGCTAGCCCAAGACATGGTCGCCGCCTCGAACGAAACAGGAAAACTCCTGCAAATTGGACACCAGAGACGCTCGAATCCTGTTTACCAATATGCCTACAAGATGATCAACGAAGAAGGACTCTGCGGAAGGCTCACAGCCATCTACGGACAGTGGAACAGAACACCCGAAGCACTCCTTGAATGGCCAAACGGACAGGACATCCCGGACGAACTCCTCAAAAAATACGGCTACGAGAACATGAACGAGTTCAAAAACTGGAGATGGTACAAGAAGTACTCGGGAGGACCTATCTCCGACCTGGGCGCACACCAGATCGATATCTTCTCTTGGTTCCTCAATACGGAACCCTACGCAGTAACGGCTTTCGGCGGAGCAGATTTCCCGGATTTCCCAGACGCAAACGTGAAACGCGAATGGTACGAAGACGTAACCGTGATGTACGACTACAAGACAACCTTCCAGGGCAAGAAGGGTTCCGCACGCTCCTACTACCAAGTCCTCAATACCGCCAGCTGGCAAGAATACTTCGAGAGATTCTCCGGGAGCAAGGGCATGATCACCCTCTCCGAAAACCCCAAGAACTGCTACTTCGTTCCAGGCGCCAACATCGATCCACCAGAATGGATGCAGGGAGTCGAGCAAGTCGCCATAGGGGGCGGACTCCAGGGCATCCCGCTGATCCCCGCCTTCAAGAAACGTTCCGAACAACATGCCGCAGTCATGGAAGACTTCGAGATGAAGCAAGGACATCACCTGCACCTCGAAAACTTCTTCGCCGCAGTCGCTAAAAACGATAAGAAGATGCTCAATTGCCCAGGCGAATTCGGCCTTGACTCCTGTATCACGGTCCTTTCAGTCATACCGGCAATCGAAAAGGGCGGCATGAAGATCAGATGATACCCGCCCCCCAAAAAACTGAGACGCGTGCCAACTCCCCCTTGGCACGCGCCTTTTTTCAACCCTCCTGAACCCGTACAGAAGGCATTGCGGTTGCAGGGGGTGTTTTTTACCTCGATTTTGCGGTGTGAAAAAAAAGACACGTCACAAAAAATGTGTTCCAAGTGAAAAAACTCAATAAATACATTGTTAAATTGATTGCCAGAAAAGAAATTTGGATTATAATTAGTTATTTGACAGATTACATCATTTTTGAGGTTGGGTTTGGTCAATTCCATAGCCAATCGTCTTGGGGAAGCCAGACATCATAAGGAGTTGTAAAGATGAAGAAGCAGTCGTGGTTTTTTGTCACTGTGGCCTTGGCATTGGTTGTCAGTTGTTTTCTGACGGGTTGTGCCTCGAGCAAGAAGGAAAAGAAAGTCGATACCCGCGCCATTTTGCGCACTCGCGACTCGGTTCCCCCGCCCTATTCCTCGCCCTCCAGCGTAAAGGAATTGACCCCTGAGCCAGCGGCTCCTGCGATACCCGCTCCTGCCGCCAAAGCCCCCACCAGCCCCAGCAACCTGGCATCTACCGAACAGCCCGCAATCCCGGGACAGGCCAACTTGTTCGTGCCCGCAGAAACTGCTGAAGCCCCGGCACCCACAATCAATTCGCTCTTTACGGGTGACGATGGCACTACCGCGCCGACCCTGGTCGCAGTCTCTACCGCCGGCCAAGGCAAGCCCGCCACCGTCAAGCCAACTCCTATCAAAAAGCAGGCCAGCCCAGCCCCCAAGGCAGGCGCTCGCACCTACAAGGTTGTCCAGGGCGATCGTGGCTATGATATCGCCTACAGGTACGGCGTCGCATGGAAGGACATCGCCGCCCTCAACGGACTCAGCGACAACTCAATCCTCCACATAGGCACGGTCCTGACACTCCCTGACAATGCCCTCGAAACCCCAAGGACAGGACGCCCAAGGCCAAAGGCAACGGCAAAGCAATCCACCTCCACAACATCCAAGTCTGCCACCGCAACAAAAGGAGCGACGTCAAAGGTCATCCCCGCTGACGGCAAGTACACCGTCAAGTCAGGCGACAGCCTTTGGACAATCGCACGCGCTCACGGAGTCAAATTCGAGGACATCAAAGCCTGGAATCCAGAAGCCGCTTCAAAAGGACTGAAAGTCGGTCAAGTCGTCATGTTGAAGGGCGATGCCAAGGCGGAAACCAAGAAGACGGAAACCAAGGCGGAAGAACCCAAGAAGGACGCTTCCGCTGACAAGGCTCCGCAAGTCGTCGTTCCGGACAAGACTCCTGTCAACCAAGTTCTTCCCGCTGCGGAACCCGCTCCTGCCCAGCAGGAACAGCCGACCCTGTCGCACACGATTGCCCCAGGCGAGACCTTGGCGAAAATTGCATCGTACTACGGCGCATCAGTGGAAAGCATCAAGCTGAAGAATCCGACCATCATGACTGACAACGACCTGAAGCCCGGCGAAAAGATCCTGATCCCGTACACCTCTACGACGCCCTGATCCCCGCTTGATCCCATAGCATAGCCTGATTCAAGTCAAGACAAAGCGTCCCTGAGCCAATAGACTCACGGACGCTTTTTTTAACACCGGCACAGTCGGAGAATTCCTGTGAACACATCATACTTCAACCAATTCAAGACCGGCACCCTGTTTTTGATCCGAACTCCTGACACGTTTCCTGTAGGCTACGCGGAACGAAGCATTGCCGACATGGCCGGGAATCTCCATTTGGACTATGCCGCCTGGCTGGAGACCTGGAACTGCCTGGATGGAATCGTCTGGCCGCACAAGGACTTCCCCAGGAGTTCCTATTGGAAGGATGAGCCACGGGATCCGTTGGAAGAAGTCTTCCAGGCTTGTGACAAGCACGGCATGGCATTCCTTCCCGAAGCCGGCGTGATGCACAAGGACTTCATGCTCGCCAATTCAGAGGACATGCACCATGGCTACGACCACGAAGGAAAGCTCGTCAATTCGCGCTACGGACGAATCGGAACCGTCCCTGCCGCTCCAATCACGGCGGAGTATTTCATCGCCAAGTACAACGCACTCCTAGATCAGTACGGACATCACCCAAGCTGCAAGGGAATCTGCATGCCTTGCGAAAACGGCATCGGACTCACGTATGACAGGCATACCCGGGCACTCTGGAAAAAGGCGTTCTCATGCGAAATGCCAAAACCAAAGGAAATCTTCGCCAGTAGAACGCTCGAAAAACAAGTCTACCACTTCCTCGAAGATTGCTTTCTCCAATTCTACAGGACGCTTGCCAGGCACCTGAAGCAAAAGTACAACCTCCCGCTGATGCACTACCCCATCAGCAAGGTCAGCGACATCAGCCACATGCAAGAACCCTGGATGAACCCAGTCCCGGCGCGAAATCTCAGCGTGATGGCAAAAGTCGAGGAACTCGACCTGCTCAATCTCCAGCTTCATCCGCCGCTGAGTGACAACATCAACCACTTCAAGCTGGAAATCGAACTCCTTCAAGGCCTTGCCAAGGAACTCCCCAATGTGGCGGACACGCACTTCTACCACGAATCATGCTCGGGAAAACTCCCGCCAAGCACACCAAAACGCTACACCGACTACGTCCTTTCAACCATTACCCCGTACGGGGTCTCTTTCTTCTGCTATGGATTCTTCGCGCCGGAACTCCCGCTTTGGGAAAAAATGCTCAATCCGGGAGCACCAGTCTACAAGGCTTACGCAACGCCGGAAATCGTCGCACGAAGACGTGAAGGAACCAAGTTGGGACTTGACCTTGTGGAACAACTCCGCGATGTGATGCAAGGAACTATCCACAAGGCGGATTGCGCTATCTACTGGAACGAAGACATCGACTTCGATTACCTTTACAATAGCTACTATCGAGACCACCTCTTCGGACTATACGAACTCTGCCAGGCAGCCGCGCTCCCGACTTGCATCGTGACAGACATCCCCAAGGACACCGCCCAAACAAAAGTCCTCATCCTCGCAGGAATCAAATCGCTGACCGAACAAAGCTACGCAAACTTGGCAGCCTACATCCAAGCAGGCGGAAAGGTCATCGTCATCGGGGACTGCAACAAGAAAATCTTCCAAATCTGCGGACTTGACGTCCAACTCACGGACGCCGAATTCCTCGCCAACCCAACAGGCGGAAAACACGCCGACTGGTGGGTCACGCCCCCCGATGAATCCAAAAAGTACACTGAACTCAACGGAGAATGCCCATACCCATACGATACGGGAAAGCCAGCCGTCACACAGGTCGGAAACATCGTGTTCTTCGGTGCCGCCAGCGCCATTTGGGCCTACTCGGACAGGCGCAGCGTCAATCTGGTCAAACTCTGGAACAAGCTCCTCCATGACCTGGACGGATTCTCAGGCATCAGCACCAAGGCACCCTACAGGGGACTTCCAAACGCGCACCTCTACCTCTCAGCAGATACCTACAAAACGCCAGACAACAAGAAAATCGTTCTGCTGCTCAGAAACTTCGGTGTCGAACTCATCGGGGCATCGATAATCTGGAATCTGCCTGAAAAGCTGAAGGTCACCAAGGCTTTCGCCGATGGCAAGCAATTCGATTTCCAACAGGATCAGCCAATGCCCGAATTCGAGCATCTGGTGTTCCTCGTCGCCGAACAAGTCGATTGAACCCAAATATCAGGAGACATCGTGAACTCATTCATCCAGCAGGCACCGGAAGTTTTCCTTCTCAAAGTCCCCATGGGGGGAATCTGGACCGGTGTTTACCTCGTCAAGGATGGCGACAATGCTTTTCTCATTGATTCAGGACCAGACGCGCAATCTGTGGACAACGTCATTGTTCCGGCTCTCGCCGAACTCGGACTCGCGCCCAAGGACATCACCTGCCTCCTGGCAACCCATACCCACGGCGATCATGTCGGAGGGCACTACCGCCTCCGCGAACTTGGCGTCAAAGCCATCGCATGCCTAAGGCACAGCGCTGAAAAAATCCGGGATCCACTGAAGTACGCCAAGCTAATCAGGGCGAAATTCCCCCAGGATTCACCCCCAGCCTCCTCTTCGCTGAGGGGTGTCGAACCCGATTTCACCTTGGAAGACGAAGAATCGATCGGACCGATCCAGTTCTTTCATGCACCTGGGCACGACGACGATACCGCCGTCATCCTCCACACACCCTCGAAAGCACTCCTCACGGGAGATTCTTTTCAGGCTGACGGAACGATTGTACAGGGTTGCGCACTCTACATGAAACTCCCGGAGTATAGGCGGACCCTGGGCAGAATCGCGTCCCTCAAGCCTTCTGCGATCATTCCCGGACACGAATTCATCCCCTTCAACGCAGATTTCCCAAACACCACCGGCAAGGCCGCAGCAGCTATTGAGATCACCAAGAACCTGCTCGGCACCTACGAGGCTTTTATCATCGCCCAAATGCAAACCGGGTGTGACGACCAAAAGGAAATTGCCAAAAACCTCATCCGCTTCAGGGGCGGCACCATCCCGGAATTCCTCTTCCTGGCACTCTACACGACCACAGAACACATACAGGAAATCAAGTCCTACAACCTCATTCCTGAACAGGAGTAAGCACTATGGCACTAGCAGGAAAAAAAGTTCTGATCACCGGTTCCTCACACGGAATCGGAGCCGCCACGGCAATCGCATTCGCCAAGGAAGGCTGCCAAGTCGGAGTCAACTACAACAAGACGCCGGACGGCGCACAGGCTACCGCACAGGAAATCGAAAAACTCGGACAGAAAACTAAAATCTACAAGGCGGACGTCTCAGACCCGGTCCAATGCGAATCGATGGTCCTCGACTTTATCAGGGATTTCGGAGGGATTGACGTGCTGATCAACAACGCGGGAGGAGCGCTCCAGATCCCGCCGGGCGAATTCGTCGATATGCCGATCGAGTATTGGAACAACCAGATCGACCTGAACCTCAATGCCGCCGCATATACCGCCAAGCACGCGCTCAAATACATGATCGAGAACAAGGTCAAGGGCAAAATCATCAACGTCTCCTCGGTCCACTCCATCGTCACATGGGTCAAGCGCAAAATGCTCCCCTACGCACCCGCAAAGGCAGGGCTCAACATGCTGACCAAAGCGCTGGCCTGCGAAGTCGCCAAGTACGGAATCAATGTCAACGCAATCGCACCGGGATTCATTATGACAAAACTCTCGTACCGATATACACCCGAGCAAATGGACGCCTTCAAACGGAAAATCCCGCTGGGACAACTCGGAAACGTCAATGATATCACGCCAATGATGCTCTTCCTAGCCGATGACGAAAAATCGCACTTCATTACAGGACAGACCTTCGTCATCGATGGAGGACAATCGATCGACGGAGCGATCGACAGCATGATGTACGACTTCTAAACGACACAGGAACCGACCATGAAGTACAGAAGCCAGACCAACTACGGAGTCGCAAAGGAATGCAGGCGCGGGCTGATCAGGGGAATGGGCTACACCGAAGAGGAATTCAACAGGCCGCTGATCGCAGTCGTCAACTCCTGGAACGAATACAACCCAGGACATGTTCACCTCAAAAAACTCGCCGAGCGAGTCAAGCAGGGCGTCCGTGAAGCAGGCGGACTACCCTTTGAAGTAGGAACGACGGCCATCTGCGATGGAATGGTCCTCAAAAACCCAAGGTACATCGAACTCCCAAGCAGAAACTCAATCTGCGACGAGGTCGAACTGATTGTCGAATCGAATATGTTTGACGCTATGGTCCTCTTGTCCACCTGCGATTCGATCGTCCCCGGGCACCTGATGGCGGCTGCACGGCTGGACATCCCCGCGATCCTCGTCGCCGGCGGCTACATGCCGATGCCATTCATGGACGGAAAATCCGTCAACTACATCGACTTGACGGACAACGTCGGCAAGGCCATGGCAGGCAAGTATCCTCTGGAACAAGCCCAGCGCGAAGTCGCCCACATGTACGGGCCTTGCGGAGCCTGCGGCGTGATGACGACTGCCAACTCAATGTGCCTCGCCGCCGAAGCGCTCGGCATGACGCTCCCGGGAAACGGTTGCGTCGCGGCGACATCATCGGAATTGCTGCAAATCGCCTTCCAGGCCGGAAAGCAAATCATGACGCTCCTGGAAAACAATATCACCGCCAGGAAAATCATCACACGCGAATCGATCGACAATGCGATAGCCATGACCATGGCCATGGCGGGCTCGACCAATCTCTTCATGCATATCCCCGCCATCGCCTACGAGGCGGAACTCAGGGAAGCTTGGTGGGCGCATTTTGACCAGGCATCAAGGGATGTCCCGCAAATCGTCGCCGCATCACCTTCAGGCCCCTGGCACCTGCAAGACGTGGATCGCGCAGGAGGCTCCAGGGCAATCATCAAAACGCTCCTGCCTAAACTCAACGGAAACGCACTGACGGTAACAGGGAAAACACTGGCGGAAAACGTGGAAAACGCACAGGTCTATGATGCGGAAGTCATCCGCTCCCTTGACAATCCCGTCTCGCAAGACGGCTCGCTCTACGTCCTTTACGGCTCCCTCGCGCCAGACGGAGCAATCATTAAAGCCGGAGCATGCGACCTCGAAATGAGACAATTCAAAGGACCGGCAATCTGCTTCGATTCACTCGAGGACGCCATGGACGGGCTCAACAACGACAAGGTCAAGCCGGGACACGTCGCCATCGTACGGTACCTCGGACCAAAAGGCGCCTTCGGAACAACCGCCTACGTTTTCCAAAAGGAACTCAAGGGACGAGGCCTGGACAAAACCGTCGCCATCGTCACAGATGGACGGTTCTCCGGCGGTTCCTCGGGACTGTCAATCGGATACCTCTCCCCCGAAGCAGCCCTGGGCAGCCCGCTGGCGTTGGCGAAAGACGGGGACATCATCGAAATCGACCTGGACAAGAGAAAACTCGATATCCTCGTGGATCAACAAGAACTCGACCGACGCAAGAGCAACTGGACCTGGAAATTCGACCCGACAGGAATCCCGCCATTCCTCAGGCTCTTCTGTAAAAATGCCGGCTCGCTAGCCAATGGCGCTACCTGGGAATAACCTATGAATACTGACATTCTCATCATCGGAGCAGGGCTGACAGGACAAATCGCCGCCGCTGAATTAAGGGACAACCACCCAAACCTGACGGTTCGGATCATCGACGCAGGTGGCGCTGCATCCTCGGAAATCATGGGGTTCTCAGCCCCGGTCAACCTCCCGGATACACCAAACCAACTCTTCCACGATACGCTCAACGCAGCCAATAACGCGGGAAATCCATACCTCGCTAAATTGCTTGCCGAAAACGCATTGGAAAGGCTCGAATACCTCGAAAAACTTGGACTCGAATTCGACAGGAACCAAGACGGCTCCTACAACACGCTCCACGCCGTCGGAACAACGTTCCCAAGAGTCGTGCACCATGGGACAACCACCGGCAAGGAGGCGATCAGGCTCCTGAATATCGAATACGAAAACCTCCACGCAAAGCAATTGGCCAAAAGCCAGGACGGAGCCATTGCGGGAGCAATCCTCGATGACGACACCCTCCTCCAGGCAAAGGCGATCATACTCGCAGGAGGAGGCTTCGCAGGACTCTGGAAAACCTCGACCTGGTCAAAAAAGCTCAGGGGCGATTGCCTGGCGATGGCATTGGATGCCGGAGTAAGCCTGGTTGACCTCCAATTCGTCCAGTTCGAGCCAACCGTCGCAACCGACCCAAGCCCAATTGCGGGAATCCCGATCATCTCAACACTGCTCAATGAAGGAGCCGTACTCAGAAACGCTGCAGACGACCAGGATATCCTCGAAAATCAAAAGCCAGTTCCGGCAAAGAAAAAACTGGCAGCGATCATTCAAAAGCATATTGACAAAACAGGAGAAACCGTCTATTTTGACTTCCAAGGAGTCAATCTTAGCCAATTCGCAAAAAAGTACCCCGAATACGTCAAGCGATACAGGTTGCAAGGCGGCGACAAATCCGCGCTCAGGATTCCAGTCAAGCCCGCCGCCCACACCACGCTGGGCGGCATTAAGATCGATGAGGACTGCGCCACTTCGATCCCAGGACTGTTCGCCGCCGGCGAAGCGGCAGGAGGACTTCATGGACAAGACAGGCTCGGCGGAAACGCCGGCCTGGAAGTCCTCGTGTTTGGCAAAATCGCCGCCATGGCAGCCGCAGAGTACGCCAATGCACACGAACTCAAAACAACCATAATGGCGAAAACAACCACCGCCCAGACACAAAACGAGGACTTCAAAAAAATAGCGTCCATGTTGGATAGGTATTTCACCCCGACATCGACAAGGAAAGACATCAAATCAGCAATCGCACACATCAACGAACTTCAACCATCGACACACGTTAACCTGGTAAAAGAACTATTGAGGCAAAAATATGAATCCTATTAATTTCGAAAACAAAGTCGCCCTGGTCACTGGAGCTTCCAGAGGCATCGGAAAAGCCATCGCCACCACCCTCGCAACGAACGGCGCGCAAGTCGCAATCTGCGCAACCAATCTGGATACGGCACGCGAAACAGCAGCGCAAATCGAAAACGAAACTCAACGGAAAGTCGTCCCGTTCCAAACAAATGTGGCGGATTTCAACCAGGCGCAAGACCTGGTGAAAAACACAATCGAGCAATTCGGTAAAATCGACTTCCTCGTCAACAATGCGGGAATTACCCGGGATGGGCTGATCCTTAAAATGACAGAAGAAGCCTGGGATCAGGTCATCAATGTCAACCTGAAAGGGGTCTTCAATGTGACAAAGGCCACAATCCAGCACATGATGAAGGCGCGATACGGACGAATCGTCACCATCTCCTCAATCGTCGGCATCCACGGAAACGCAGGACAAACCAACTACGCCGCGGCAAAGGCGGGCATCATCGGATTCACCAAGTCCCTCGCAAAGGAACTGGCGTCCAGGAACATCAACGCAAACGTGGTCGCCCCGGGATATGTTGACACAGACATGACGGCCGTGCTCAAGGAAGAGGCGAGAAACGCAATGCTCAATGCAATCCCGCTCAAGAGAACAGCAACTCCGCAAGATATCGCAAACGCAACGGCGTTCTTCCTCTCGCCGATGGCAGATTATATCACAGGGCAAACACTGGAAGTCGATGGCGGACTGTCCCTGTAAGCTCCAGGATTTTTCCATAACTGAATTTGGCAAAATCATATTTCCGCATTATATTACTTTTTCCGTTTTTCATTTGTCATTTTACTATTAGCAACAAGAAGTTTTTATCCGCCGAGGAGTTATTTCGTGAAAAATTGTGCCGTTGACAAGATTCGCAATTTCGTTTTGGCCGGTCACGCCGGATCAGGTAAAACCACATTGGCAGACCTTCTCCTCTTCAAGTCAGGAATCGTTGGACGTAAAGGCAGCATCGATAACGGAACCAGTGTTTCCGATTTCAGGGCCGAAGAACAGGAACGCAAAAACTCAATCTATACAGCAATCCTCAATTGCCCCTGGAAAGGCGGGCATTTCTTCTTCGCAGATACCCCCGGAAATACCGACTTCTGCGGCGAAGCGATGAATGCCATCAACATTTGCGACCTGATGATCCTCGTGATCGACGCCATGGCAGGCATCGGACCCGGCACGATCCGCGCTTGGAATCAAGCCGCAGAACGCAACATGCCGCGCATGATCTTCATCAATGGAGTCGATAGGGACCAGGTCAATTTCGAAGCAACCCTCGAAGCCGTCCGAAACTCCTACGGCTCGACCGTTTGCATCCCATGCACAATCCCAGATGGAACCGCAGGAAACTTCAAGAAGGTCTTCTCGGTCCTAGCCGACGACTCCCCCGCAGAAGCAGAAGACTACAAGTCGGCACTGATGGATACAATCGCGGAATCCGATGAGGAACTCATGGAGAAATTCCTCGAAACAATGGAACTGACGCCCGAAGAAATCGCCACCGGCTTCAAGAAGGCCGTCCTCGCAGGCTCACTCGTCCCGATCTTCGTCGGCTCCGCAGACAAGGACCTGGGCGTCCAGGAACTGGCAGACGCCATCATGGACTTCGGTCCAACCCCACTAGACGACGTCACCATGAACATCGCCGAGGGCACGCTGGATCGCTCCGCAGCCACAACAGTCGGATACGTCTTCAAGTCGGTCAACGACTCCTTCATCGGCCAAATGAACTATGTCCGCATCTTGAGCGGCACCATCAAGTCCGACTCCGAAATCAACAACGCCACAAAGCACAGTAAGGAACGCATTGGCAACCTGCTCCAAATCCAGGGCAAGGACCAGGTCACCATCGAAGAGGCGGGACCTGGCGAATTCGTCGCCATCGCGAAGTTGAAGAACACGGGCTTGAATGACATTCTCGGCTCCGCCCCCTGCACGTTTGGTGAAGTCAAGTATCCGCAATCCACCACGATCTTTGCGATGGCCGCAGCGGCCAAGGGTGAAGAAGACAAGGTCGGCGAAGGCTTGAACAAGCTCCGCGCTGAAGATCCCACAATCTTGGTCGACCGCAATCCTGAAACGAAGCAGACCGTCGTCTCCTGCATGGGCGACCAGCAGATGAACCTGATGGTTGCGCGTTTGAAGAAGGAATCCAAGGTGGATGTCGTTCTCGATACGCCTCGCATTGCCTATCGCGAAACGATCAACGGCGTTGGCACTGCCCAGTTCCGCCACAAGAAGCAGTCCGGCGGTCACGGTCAGTTCGCTGAAGTCCACCTCAGGCTCGAACCCTACACGCCCGAAGAAGGCGGGGAAGACTACGCGTTCGCCAACGAAGTCGTTGGCGGCAACATTCCCAAGAACTACATTCCCGCCGTTGAAAAGGGTGTTGCCGAAACACGCCTCGTCGGTCCGCTCTCTCGCTCGAAGGTCGTCAACTTCAAGGCTGTCGTCTATGACGGCAAGTACCATGACGTCGACTCCTCCGAAATGGCGTTCAAGATCGCTACCCGCGGCGCCTTCCGTGCCGCCATGGCCAATGCGAAGCCGATGTTGCTGGAACCGATCATGTCCCTCAAGATCATCTTCCCTGAAGAATACATGGGCGCGATTTCCGGTGACCTCAACTCCAGGCGCGGACGGATCCTCGGAATGGAGCACCAGGAAGGCATGCAGGTCCTCTCGGCCGAACTCCCATTGGCAGAAGTCTATTCCTATCCCACACAGCTCCGCTCAATGACCCAAGGACGTGGATTCTTCGAGATGACGTTCAACCGCTACGATCCTGTCCCAGCACAGCTGGCAGCCCAAATCCAAGCCGAAGCGGCTAAGCTCAGCGAGGAAGAAGAAGACTAATCTCTCCAACGATACAACAGCGGCGCGTCGTCACCACGACAACGCGCCGCTTTTTTTATCCACAAAAGGGGACGAAAACTCATAGCAACTTTAGGTACGAGCACCCCGGGTGCCCGTACCTAAACCCGTCTTGCTCCGAAGCAGGGCAAATTTACCCGACCCGTCCCGACTGGGGTTTTGCCTTGTTTCGCCGCTTCAGCGGCGACACCGCCTGAGCACGATCACCCCGGGTGCCCGTACTTAAACTGTTGTCATGGCGTCAACTGCTTTTTGACAACCGTTCCTGCCGTCACTTGCGTTTCAGCCAGTATCCTTTTTCTGGGATCAGCTTGTTGTCGGCGGGGCGTTGATATCCGTTGTCGCCCCACTCCCAAATCAGGAATTCGCCTGCATCCAGAATCAATTCATTGAGTGTTCCAATGAAGGTCCAGGTGCCAGGCTTGAGGTTCTGGATTTTGGCTGTGTTGGCTTCCACCTCGTCGTTATTCGGAGCCATTCCAAGAACCTGGAAGGTTTGGACTCCCTGAACGTCATCATTGAAAATCCAGAATGCATCGCCAGGGTTCAGGTTCTCCACAGGAATGTAGTTTCCATTTGCCAGAGTTTTCGGTTCATAGTTCCACAAGTTTGAATTGGGGTTGGGGACGAGATTCAAACCCAGCAGCGTCCATCCCGGACGCAAGATGACCTCCTGTGAAACGCATTTGCCTAGTCTGATTTCATAGCAATAGTGACCTGGCCTATCAAGCACGATTGGCGTATCCAGGGCAACATTTTGTCCCCAGCAGTCCGTCACCGTGAATTGCCAACTTTCGGGGATATTCACATTTGTGAAGGTCAGTTGCAAGGATTCAGTTCCAATCACGGATGCTTCCAGCGTCCACTGCAGGGAATTTGCAGTCCCTGGAGCTTCGAAATCCACCAGTTTTGCCTCATTGTCGGCTTCCAGCCAAGCGGGCACGTCGAATGGCGCTTCCACATCCTGATTTGTCGCGACTCCGCCAATCAATCGCATGGACTTTGGCATGTCGCCTCCCGTCCAATCGGCAGTCACCAGGACTCCGAAACCACCTCCTGAAGGCACAGGAGAATAGCTTTCCATCAGACCGACTTCAACGTCTCCCACGCTCATGGTTCTCTGCGCCGGCGTCGTCCAGCCTTCCACGTCCTGGAATTCAACGGTATAGGTTCCCGTCTCGACTTCCGCCGCCTCGCCTGAATCGAGCCAATTGTCACTCCCCACAATGCGCCATGCTCCAACGCCTTCAGGATATAGGGTCACGCAAATAGCCTTAAGCATCGGTCGCTTCAATACGCGCAAAAAGACACTTTTTGCCTCCTCGCAGCCGGACGCCGTCATCCCCTTGACCCAAAGCAACGCAAAAGCTTCCCTGTCTCCGACAGGTTCCAAGGTAACACGCCAATGCGTTCCACCGCCCAAATCCTCAACCTGTATCCCATCGGATGGAATGATGTCAACTCGACTGGTAGTGACCTCCAAGCTTTCAAGAGGCACCTGCGACGTTACATCGAAGGACATCGCATCGTCCAAAAAGCACGTCTCATCCACTGGGCATGTCAATCCCACATCAACGGGCGCGTCGCCTTGAACAATCGTCAATTCCAACGGCTCAGAGGCTTCTTGCCAGCTTCCGCCAACCTTAGCCTCCAATGTCAACGCCACATTCCCAGGCTCCAAACCAGTCAGGTTGAAACTGCGAGCCGTACCTTCAATCGCATTGCTGACCACAACAAGAGGAGCGCCTGGTCCCCCAACCTGCTTGGACAAGCGAAAACCCTGGCTCGTCAAACGCTTCGGAAAATCCCATTCAACCGTCACTGCTGTTCCCTGAACACGATTGATTGGACGAAACATCGGAATCGGCAAGGGACGCGTTCCAACTCCACATCCGAAAAGCGCCGAGGCATCACCTTGAAAACCGTCGTCAAGACGATACCAACCATTGATGACGGCCTCTGTTTTCCAACCATAGTTGTAGTAGAAGTACTCGACATTATTTTGCTTGCCGTATCCACTGGCCACGTAAACATGACCTGGCATAATTGCCAGAGCAGGCCACCCACTCTTGACTTCTTCGCGTAATTTTGAATGGACTACTGATAGTTCCGACTTCGTGCCAAAAACGTCTTGGCTGGCCCAAAATGTAGGTCGCTGATAATACAAATGGCTTTCCAAAACCTTGGCAATCGCCACAAGTCCTGACGACGTAGAACCCAAACCGACCGCCGCCCTCGCGCCGACAACCAAATCCAAAAGCAACCTGGCGACCTCCCGATCAGTCGCGGTTATCGGATCGGAAAAAACATCGGAAAAATCATGGTCTTCCAGCAATGCCCAATTGTAGTCCAAGGTGAAGTCCGCAGACAGTGTCCCATTCACTTCAGAGGATACATTCTCATAGCTTTTCTGTCCTTTGCCCCGTGGTGGCCATTGGTTCCATTCCATTAACTGCGCGTATGCCAGAGGCACGCATCCAACCAAGCCCCGAAACGCGATTCCATTGCTACTCGCCGGCATGAGCAGGTTGAACGGATGATCTTGCCTCCAGATCGTCATTAACTGCGCTGGTTGAATCAGATTATTCGGATCGCCATCCAGCGGGCCCCTGGTCACCCCCCCGAGCAACGCCTCCCATTCCTCGCTGTTCTTGGCGTATGCGCCTTGAAGGTCGTTGCCGCGAGTCGGAGCCAGGCACTCCACATACTTCTTTCCCTGGTGACGCAACAATCTGGGCAGTCCCTCGGCATCATTTGAGAATCGTCCCGTTGGCGAGAAAGCCAGAACCGTCGGCAAGCGGTCATCCGTGCATATCACCAGGAAGCCATCAGGCTCCAGCGACATCGCAACCATCGGCAATGGACTCCCTTCGTCATCCTTCAGGTGTTCCATGCCAAGCACGCGAAAATCCACACCCTCCTGCTTCAGCACCACGCTTCTGGCGATCCAACGCGATGCCGCCTCTCGCAAAACCGCCTCTTCCAAGCCAATGCCCCAAGAAACAAGCCCGAAGACGACCGCAAGTATGCAAAATATCCGCTTCATTCGTCCTTACTCAATCAAATCGTTCATTTCTTCTCGGGTACCAACGACAAGTAATCGACGTTGCATCCCTTGCCGTCAACATTCACCATCTCGACGACGACCTTGCCGCGCTTCAACCCCTTGCATCGGATCTCGCAATGATCCCACTGCAACGCATCCGTGCCAAAGCCTCCCGTATTGGGGAAGTTGACGTCGCCCTTGTCGTCTCCGCCAACAGTCACCTTTCGCTTGGCGCCCATCGATGTGCAGTAGCGCACCATCAGACGATAGTCTCCATCCGCAGGAACTGCCAACTCCCAACTCAAGCGATGCCCTTCGTCATCCCAGTGGGAGATCGACTTGCCATGGGTTCCGGGCTTGTCATCGCGTATCTGGACTTCCCCGCCCGATTGCGAAGAAAAGGACTCGCCTTCAACCATGCTGACGCCCTTGATGTACGGCTTCGCCAAGCGTACCAATACCTGGCCTCGCAAAACCGGACCAGAGGAAGTACGCATCTCGGCATGCAATATGTCGCCCGCCACATCAGCCGAACTCCTCAACAAAACGCTACAGGCGCGACGCTCCCCCGGCTTCAAGTCAACATCCCACTCCAAGGCATCGTCCGTCACGCCAGGCAACGTCGTCACTACCAGGCGTCCCTTCAACCCGCTCTTGCGGCTCGCAACGACCACCAGGCGAACACGATTGCCATCCAGCTCCGCCTTGCTCGTCAAATTCAAATTCGGCGATTCGGCTTCCGGATCGTAGGGAAGCAACGCCTCCGTGGAGTACCCCATCGCATTGGCGGCATGGCGCATCCTGTAGTTGTGCTCCTGCATCAAGCAGACCCGGCGATCCATCGCAGGAATCTCCGTCGAGTAGATCCTGAACTCGCCATCTGCTGGCGACGTGAGCAATTCCTCGCGCCAATCGCCCACCACGTCGGCAACGAGGCACAAGCCGCCATATCCTTCGCGGGATATCGCGCTACCGTCGTGATCCATGATCGTTCCTCGGAAAACCTCCTTCTGCAAATCGGCATCCCAGTACAATGTGGTACAGCCATAGCGATAGGTCGGATTTTCCGACGCCTCCAGCACCTTTCCCTCCGCAGTCAGCAGCCATCCCCGCTTCAGTCCTCGCTTGTTCGTTCCCGGTTCAAGTATCTGCATGTCCGCACCGGCCAGTTCAGCGCCTGGGTACATCACATCGATATCCGCGATTTGTCCCTTGCCGTCCACGTGGTTTGTCGGTTCGTCCAGCTCCCAAAGCAGCTTTCCCGTCGCCGCGTCCGCCATGCAGATTCCGCCTGTTTTCTGGCGGGTTTCCATAATGTATCCGACTTGCAGCCCAGGCAAGTCAGGTCTCAACTTGCCGAAGAATACGCCATCCGGATGTCCTTTTCCCGTTGACCAGAGCGGCGCCCCCGTATCGTCCAGCACGGCGCTTCCAAGCACGACCTCGTCCCGTCCGTCGCCATCCACATCGAGCGCATAGTTCGTATGCGCGCCTTGGCCGTACCACTTCATGCTCAATTCGGAATTGTCATAGGACCACACTCGTTCCAGCTTCCCGTTGACCAATTGCCACGCTTCCGCCGCCATGTCATTGTACGTCCCGCGCAAGTTCACAAGGCACGGGGTCTTTCCGTCCAAGTACGCGATAGCCATCAAGTTTCGTGACGCATACCCGTATGCGGACTCCCCGTCGGCGCCGAACAAATCGCGACGTACCCAGGGTCCTCGCGCAATTTCCTTGCCCGTCATTCCGTCCCAGACCACGAAGCTTTCCGGTCCTTCATACACGTGCCCATCCTCGGATCGATGATCGCCCTCGCTAATCTTCGCAATCACTTCAGCCTTCCCGTCGCCGTCCAGATCATAGGCACAATAGGGCGAATACCAGATTCCCTGTTCGATGTCCCAGCCCAAGTCATTGGTCCACAGGCGCGTCCCGTCACTTAAGAACGCCTCGATCTTGTACGTCCCAGGGGACTTGTACCAAACCACGTTCCATGGATCCACATTCTTGTTGGGATGCTTCACTATGTAGTCGTACTCGCCATCACCATTCAAGTCCGCGATCGCAACCTTTTGCACCCTGGCATCCGGATCGCTTAGCTTAAACACACGATATCCCTGCCTGGTCGCGCTCGCCCGTGGAATTAGCGACGCCTCGCCGGCAACACCTCCGCCAATTGGCACGACACGGTAGTGCGCCCCCTCAACAACCTTTGCATCCGTGAAATCGCTGGTCTGGACAATCGGCTTCTCATTCAGCTTCTCCGCTTTTTCGCCAACGATCCGATACACATCAAACCCAACATCCGGCGCATCGGATTTCAGCAATCGCCAGCTGACATAGGCAGTGCCCTCACTGGTCACCTGGGCATAGACGCCGCGCCCCATCGGCTCCTCGACACGTACCTTTGCATGACCGGTCACCTTTGGTCGAACCACAGTATCGCTGTCCTCTGCCAGCTCCGTTATCTCGATGTCGTCCACAAGCAGGTCACATGGCCCACGTCCGACAACCCGGACGCTGGTTCCATCAAACCTCTCGTCGAAGACGACAATCCCACGTATCTGCTGCCAAACGCCTTTCGTATCGTAGAAGGCTCTGGAACGTCCTGCCACCCAAGTCACCTGCTCGCCGCCACGATACCCAACCAGCTCAAATCGGGCGTTCGTGGGAGACGTGGACTTGATCCAGCCGGAAATCCGATATGATTTCCCAGGGACAACAGGTGACAGGTGCGAATTCGCCAACGCCCAGTCGCCAGTCCCTTCCGCCGGAACGACAATCCTAACCGATCGCTTCCCGCCATGCGCATCATCGCTGGCGGAGAAACCGCCAAGCTGTTGGCGATGAAACCATCCCCAGCTGACAGGCTTCCCATTGATGTCCAACGCTTCGAAATCACCGTTGGACAACCCATTCTTTGGCTCCAAGTACGGAGTGACCAGGAAATAGTCAACATACGCAGGTCCCATCGAACCCTTGGGATCAGGCCTGTAGCAATCGTCAAACCAGCAATCGAAAAAGCCGTTCTCGATTTTCACCTTGGAAGCAATGATGCCGCTGGTGTATTTTCTCCAGGTCTTCCCCCCGTCCAAGGACAAGCCAATTGGCCGAAAAGAACCATGGAATGAAATCGTGTAGATGCCCGGCTCCGGGATAGGCAGCCGGCAATGCAGCCAAGGTGCTCCTTCGTCATGCGTCTTGTGGTCCTCGTAGGTAATCGGACTGCGCACGACCACACCACCCGACCAGGCCTGCTTGTTGACGTCCGTGCTCCAAATGCACCACTTGTCCTTCAGCAAAACTTCCTTGTTCGTCACTTCCTTGTTGACGATCACATCCTCGGCCTCGTACTTAATCTGACCCTGGACAACTACCAAGGAAAACAACACAGCGACAACGAAAGATCTAAACATAAGTCACCTCAAGATTCCTGAAAACAATGCAAGAACGGCTCCTAAATGAATGTACACCAATCATGGACACAATCAAGAACTCAAAAAGGCGATTTTTATATGTAGTAACCGCAGTTGCTTCGAAGCCATGCCGCTGGAAACCGCCAAGACATTGGGTGGTTGCACTAGTTTTCCGTTGCCTCCAAGACAGCGCAATGCTTTTTCCACCCACAAAAAAGATGAGTAAAAGCTGATTTTCATTGCCTGTTTTTATGCCCATGACTTGCATTGAAATCCAACTTGCATTATTTTGCTTAAATGCAGTTTTTTTCGGAAAAAACCGATTCCCCCTATTTTCCCTAAGGAGATGTAACAATGCGCTTTTGCTTGACTCTTCTTTGCCTTGCGACTGCCGCTTCCATGGCGGCGCCATCCATACAAAAAACCAAGTTTGCGACCCGCGACCTGGTCATTGCCGAAGACGTCTTCGCCCCACTTGAAGGCGATTGCGCACCGCAACTCCAAAAGGCAATTGACAAATTGGCGGAAGCAGGCGGGGGCACGATCTTCCTCCCGGTTGGAACATACCGCCTGAAATCCCCGATCCTGCTCAAAGACGGCGTCGTGCTCAGGGGTGACAACCACGAAAGGCAAGACCTTTGCGAGAAATTCCCCGAGATCGGCACAGTATTCTCAATCGAATTCGGCGCCAACTCGGCTGACGGCACACCGGCATTCACCCTGGAATCCGGAACCGGACTTCGGGAACTCGTCTTCTGGTACCCCGAACAAACCGCGGACAAGCCAATTCCATTCCCTTGGACAGTCGCCGTCGTAAACGCACGAAACGCAGACAACCAATCGATCTTCAATTGCCGATTCGTCAACTCCTACCAGGCCATCGCAATAGGACCAAAATCCAACGAACTGCATACCATCAGAAATACGGTCATAACACCATTCAAAACAGGAATCGAGATTGACTCCTGCACCGATATCGGAAGGCTGGACCACATCAATCTATCCGCCGATGCATTCAAATACACAAAACTCCCGCATAAAGCCAACACGGCAAACCTGGACGACGCAACAGGTGTCATCATTCGACGATCCGACTGGGAATACATACGAAACATCACGATCGATGGACTCGACACAGGATTCCTGTTCTGCAAGGGCGTCAGGGGAACAACCAATGCAGTGATGGCCAACTCAAACATAACCAACTGCAAAACCGCACTCAAACTCCAGGAACTCAACGGAATCGGACTCGCAATCTACAATACGTCCTTCGCGGCAACACGGTTCCCGGTACACGCCACAGCCCTCTTCGCCACCAATGTCCAATTCAACCTTTGCTCATTCATTGCGCTTGACAATAACGCCGAAATCCTCAACGAGGGAACGGGAATCCTCTCGTTCAGAAACTCAAGCGTCAATGTCCCAAAGGCAACGCTCACCAACGGCAACATGCAATTCTCAAATTGTTCGTCAAAAGCCAACTCGTTCACGATCATTGCGGACAAGGAAGCCAGAGGAGCAAACATCATTGGAGGACAATTGGCAACCATCGCCAAGATCCAAAACAACACGACAGTGGCAACCATCGTCACACCCCTACCCAAAAACATCCAGGACGCAACCCCGAAACTCCCAGCCTTCACCCCAAAAAGGCTCTTTCCCGATTTCAAACCTGAAAACCTGGTGCTGGTCACCGATTTCGGAGCCAGTCCAACCCTCACCGACAATGGTCCCGCTTTCCAAAAAGCGCTTGACCACGCCAAGACAATCGCACCCGCAACCGTCTATGTTCCCGCAGGATGGTATCATTTCAATTCTAATATCAACGTCCCGCCAAACGTCGAATTGAGAGGGATTTTCGATGTCCCGCACCACACTGCCTCAAGCGGCTCGGTCCTGATGATCAACCATAACCACGGCGATGAAGACGCTGACCCCTTCCTCACGCTGAGCCAAAACTCAGGACTGAGGGGACTGACGTTCTGGTACCCAAACCAACCGCTGGAAAATCCAGTCCCATACCCATGGACCATACAGGGAAGAGGAAAAAACTGCTGGCTCGTTGACACAACAGTTGGAAACGCATGGCAATTTGTGGATTTTGCATCCTACGATACCACGGGCCATTGCATCAACTACCTCGCCGGAGGATTGCTCAGACGCGGACTCTTCATCGCCAATTCCACACAAGGCGATATTGTTGACATACAGTTCAATCCCCACTATGCCGTCAGGCTACCACGCAACTTCCCCTTGAAAGTCCAGAATTCGCCAGGCGCACACGGAACGCATATCGACTTCCAACGCGCAAACCTGGAGGCGATTTCCTTCGACAACGTCACCGGAGAAACCATGCTCGGAACATTCCTGTACGGAGCAAGGGACGGTATCGCCTTCTACAACCATTGTGACATCGATATCCTCATGCACGGAACAGATACAGCATGGCACGCAGTCAAGCTCGAATGCGGCAAGAACTCCGCACTCGACTTCGCCCTGGCGCAACTCGTCCCTTTGGGCAAGAAGAACATCGCCAGCATCGTCACGGGAAGCAACTTCGCTGGCAAGGCGACCTTCGTCGCATCCCAGTTCTGGGCAGGCAACAACACCGCCTTCCTGGACGGACCTGGAACCGTCATCCTGGATCAGTTCAACACCTTGACGGGTCCTGTGGTCGTCAACAACGGAACTTGCACCATTGCGGGAGCCGAGTTTGGGCGCCCGTTGGACGCACATATCATCACGGGACCGAACGCAAAATCCGTCTCGATATATGCGGTCACTTCCCGCAACAACGCATTGTTCACGAAATTCCACGATCCGAATCAGGTCGCAATGTTCGCAAACGCCGCCACAAACGTGAACTATACCCCAACCCAAGGCCGAAGCGCAAACCTATCGGCAAACGCAGATTCGCCGGCAACAGCAACATTCCTTCCAAACAATATCATCAAAGAACCGGGTAATATCAGGGATTGCGCAGACGTGTCATGCGAAATCGTCCAACGAGACGACGCACACTCAGGGAAACATGTCTTCAGACTCAAGGGGCGAAGCACAAACCCAAGCTACTCCTACGTATACTGCACAATCTTTAGCGAAAAATTCCTCGTCACCCCGGACACGGTCGTCTCATACTGGATCAAACCACTCACAAAGCTTGGATCCCATTCAGGACTTGACATCGCATTCGAAAACTTCAGCCCAATGCGAGACCTGGGCATCGCCGATACAAGAGGAATCCCGCAACACACGGGTACGCCCAAAAGTCCGGTCGGACAGTGGTCAAACGTCGTCGTCAACCTGGGACAAACCAAGGCGGTCGGACAAACGATCAACCGAATCATGCTCGCATACGACACAAGAAACGCAGACGGCGAATTGTTCGATGTCCTTTTCGACGACATCAACATCACATCGCCACTGCCACAGGAAATCTGGTCGGAGAAACCAATATGCAACAACGGCCAAGTCGTCATTCCAAACTCGACGAACTCAACCATCAAATACACACTGGACGGCAAAAACCCAGAATCCAAGGACGAAACCTACACCAAGCCGATCGATATCAAAGAATATCCAACGGAACTAAGATATGCATTCCTCGACAAGGACAACAATCAATTGCCCTTCGTTTTCTCACATGTCATCACACAACCCTGAACCATTTAACGTGAATCACCCAGGGCCAAGTACTCTAAAGCCAAACGATAACTCTCAAAACCACGCCCGATGAAGCTACGCTCGCAAACCTTGCCAACATAGGAAAGACGACGGAACGGCTCGCGGATCCGAATGTCGCTCAAATGCACTTCAACAGCACGCAACCCAACACCTTTTATCGCATCCATAATCGCTATGCTTGTGTGAGTATATCCACCAGCATTGATCACAAGCCCGTCAAACACGTTCAACGCCTCATGAATCCAATCAATCAAAACACCTTCGTGGTTCGATTGACGCACGTCAACCTCAACCCCCAACGATTCGCCGCAACTGCGAATGTAGTCAACTAGCTCACTATACCCACGAACACCGTAAATCTCCGGCTCGCGAATACCAACCAAATTCAAATTCGGACCATTCAAAACTAAAATTTTCTTCATGATTGCCTCCTGGCAATTTAATTGTTCATACTAACGCAGACAATCCAATAAAAATACAGCAACGCTTCAGCTTTTGCAAGCAAATCCATACAGGTAAACTTCAACAAACCAAGGCAACGAAAATGCGAATCCATATTACTTTCCTGCTCTTCACAGCAATAATCCTCTGCGCAAACACAAAGCAACCGCAGTATATCTGGTTCAACAGCATCACAAAACCGTCAGCGGTTTCCCCAAATGAATACAAGGAACTCGCGCTAAAACTCCATAAGGGAATCAAAGAAGCAGAGCCGACACAGGCACCATACAGGAAACTTGCGGAAAATGCACCCAATGATAACGAGCCCAGAATCGTTTTTATTTCAATAGGGGATGACCTCTGGCCCTGCAGAACATACATCGGAACTGGATTCTCGTTGAAAAATGCACTCGAAAATGCACTCGAATTCCTGCAGCAAAGCGAAAAAGCACGTTTCAACGACCTCAAAAATCAAATAAAATCAATGTGCGCAGCAGCAGAACGGGAAAAAACCATCGTGCCAAAAGACTGGTTGGACAGAAACCAAAACCCAAACAAGTGGGATTGGCTGAAAATCGACGTGGTCCAGTGCGCAAAGGAATCGGCGGGCTTCCAGTTCAATTCCTCTAAACTCGCCTTGACAAGCCTGGCGGGAATCGCATTCTCGCCATCAAGCGGATTCGCTTTCACGCCAGCGCAAATTACAGGACGCTGCCTGCTAAACGAAGACAGGTTTATCGCAAAGCAACAAGTCGGAAACTTCATTTCGGAAACATTGAACTTCCTGGCACTGAAAAACTGGATGGAACTCTCGGCACAGGACAAACCCCTGCAAGTCACGATGTTCGAAGTCGATTCGTACTGGACTGACGGAACAGCCGCATGCCAGCTCTACAGGGGGCACCAACTGCCGAAACTCCCCGCAACCGCAAGCGAATGCCTCGAAAAAGCAACGGACGGCGCAAAGGCGTTGCTTGGATGCATCAATCCTAAATCAGGCGAGATTGACGTGCCGTTTCCTGATTGGTTCCACGGAAAGCCAAACGGCGAAGAACTCCTGGAGGAACAAGCCGAACTCGTCATCGCACTCGCAAGACTTGCAACCGCAACAAAAGACCCCAAATGGGCGGAGGCCGCCAAGCTCGCATTCAAGCCAATCTCCAAAGCCGCCGCCCGTTATGGACAAAACAACGCTTTCCTCGCTATCATCGAAGACGAAGAACTGCCGCAAGGATCGCCGGTAGTCCCGAGAAAGTTCGCCCACCTCAAGACCAATGCGCTTACCGCCATCGCAATGGATCATGTCGCAGCCCACTTCCCAGAAGACAAGGTTCTGCTTAACGACATGAAACTCATCGCCGCACACCTGCTGAGGCAAACTCAGCCAAACGGCGGTTTCGTACACGTCAAAATCCTCCCCTCAGAAAAACTCCCGCAGATAACACCCCCAAACTTCGCCGAACGAATCGAAGCAGAAGCACTCGCAACATTCGCAATCTACAAAATCGCAGAAAGACTCAGCGAAATCAAGCTGATGGAACTCGCCGATAAAAACTTGGACTACCTCGTGCAGGAAATCAAAAACTGCGACATCCTAAACCTCCATACCATCCCATGGCTGGCCGAAACGCTCGTCTGCCACTATCGAGGATCCGGCGAATTCGCAAGCCAACTCAAGAGGATGGCTGTCGTCGCAGAAGCCGCACGAGAAGGACAACCGATCTTCGCCGATACATACGGCTCGGTCAAAAACTGGCCGTCAATGACAGCCGCCGCAAACTATTCCTGGCTGCTCGCAACGCTCGGTATCAGAAGCGCGACAAGACACGATGAAAAGATGGCAAGCGAACTGCTCAAGGCAGCCCTGCCATTCCTGGTATTCCAAACACAAGCGCAAATCGATATGCCAACAGCATCAGCACTCTCTAGGCCAGCATACTACGTCGGCTTCTTTAGAGACCATCTCGACGATTTCGGATTCGAACTCAAGGGGCAAGCAACGCAGATTATCTCGCTCCTGAAATGCCACGACCTGCTTAATGCTTGCAACAATGGAAGAGTACCCGAAGAGATGGAGCAGGCGATCAAAAAAGAATTGGATGAAATAAATACACTGTGCAATGTCCATCCAAGCGTCACTACAACTGAACTCGTACTTAACGACTTCAAATCAAACACAGTGCACGCAACCGAAGGACGTATCCAAGATAAAAAAGAAACACCGCTGAAAGATCCAAAAAAACGAAGAAAGTACCTCACAATGCCAAAAGTCTCAGCGGATGTGGTCGTGCCAGAACCACAAACCAAATCATCCGCCAAGCCCGCTAAACCAAAGAAAAAATAGCAAGACCCAGTAAACTGCGAAAGAAAGACAGGAGATCAAAATGGACGCAAGTCAACTCGACATCCTCTATGTCGTCGAAGCCTGTGGCGGTGGCGTCCGTAGGCATGTCAACTACCTTCTGCCGGAACTGATCAAACGCAAGCTGAAATGCGGAATCTTCGCATTCGGAAGGCGCTTTGAACCGACCTTTCCCCAAGACCTGGAAGAACTCCAGCGCCTTGGCTGCAAGGTCTGGTCATTCCCGTACGAGTGCCATAACATCGTCGGACTCCCTTCCGCCCTGAAAAACCTAAAGGCAGTCCTAGTCGAACAGCGTCCAAAAACGATGCATCTCCACGCCAGCGTAGCAGGACTGATCGGAAGGCTGGCAAAACCCGCCTCTCCGACGACGAAAATCCTCTATTCTCCCCACGCCTTCGCCATCCACCCCTCCCTGCCAGTGGCCATTACCCTCGCCACGAAGACCATTGAACGCTGGGGAGCCAAGCGAACGAATGCATACGTCTTCGTAGGACGAGCAGAGATACACGACGCAAACGATCTCGAATTGCCAGCCAATAAATTCAACCTCATTGAAAATGGATTGCCGGACGACTTTGAAAAGCACCTGCTCTCGCGTGAAGAAGCACGCAAAAAACTCAATATCCCGCAAGACCAAATAGTCGGAGTCGTTCCTTGCAGGCTGGCCAGACAAAAAGGACTGCCACAGCTACTCGAAGCATTTGCACTCACAAAGTCAACGCAATTAACACTTGTATTCTGTGGTGACGGACCTGAAAGGGAACCACTGAAAAATCTTGCAAAACAACTCGATGTCACTGACAGAACACTTTTCATGGGTGCAATCCCAGGGCTCGCACAATTCCTCCCAGCTTTCGACCTTGCAATCCTGCCATCGCTCTATGAAGGGCTTTCATATGTCCTGCTCGAATGCATAACAGCAAAAATACCACTCGTCGTCAGCGACATCCTTGCAAATATCCCAAGGCCTGAACTGAGGCAATCCGTGACCACCTTCACAGTCGGAGATCAAAAGCAACTGGCACAGGAACTCGATGCTATCGTTGAAAATCCAGCGCTGGCACAGGAACGCGCAGCAGATGCACATAACATCGCCAAGACTGAATTCAGGCTTGAGGAGCAAGCCGACAGGCTGGCAGCCCTCTACCGCTCACTTTTCTAGCCAGCCAGTCATCGTTGCCATCGGTACCCTCGTAGTTTTGCGCTTGCGCCGCTTCCTTTTTTTCTAGGCTTTAAATACGAACAAGAACCCGAGGTCTTCATGAAGCGCAATCTTCTTCTGCTATTCCTGCTCCCCCTTGCCTTGGCAGCGAATCCCACCGATGAGAACGCCGGCACTGCTCTGACCTGGCGCCATCAACTCTCCCACCTAGGCAACGCCACGGGAAGCGAGTTGGTCACGCCAGGCGCAAATGGATCCGATGCCGCCATGCGGCTCGACTACGACCAAGGTCCTTGGTCGCGCTTCAATTGGCCGCTGATCAAACCGGCAAAAGTGGACAAAATCCAATTCCAGGCACGACGCGATACCGACCTCCCAAAGGATATCCAGATCCGAGTCCTAACCTTGGATGGCATCGAATGGCACACGAAGAGCTACCTGAGTCTCACAGATGCCTGGCAGACATTCACATTGACTGCCAATGACTTCACCTACTACCGAAGCGGCAACCCAAACAACCTCCCAAAGCTTGACTTCGAAAACTTGGTACAATTTCAACTACTGCCCATGCAAAACTCCACGGGAGCTGGCGCAATCATCGTCGATACGGTTCAATTCCTCCCCGACGGTCCCTCGTTCACCCATGACAAAGAAGAATGGAAAGCCCCAGAAGATCCCGTCAAAACAGAATACGACAGGCTCAAGGACATCGAGGCGCGCACGCAAGTCGAACTGATTCGAATCAACAATAACATTGAACAACTCAACAAATGGGACGCGACACTCCGGCAAATTCTCGCCAAACCAGAAGAGGCAACCCAAATCCTCAACAGCAACGACCTTCCTTGGAAACAGCCAAACGCAGTCCCCATAAATGATGTCGCTTTCGATTTCCCAACCTTCGATCAATACAAGGACGAAATCAAAAAACTAGACAGCGAAGAGCCAAAAGTCATCTTTGATGCTTCTAAAGACACCGATGGCATCTTCAATCATGTCCTCTACAAGGCGACTACACAACCAAAGCCAACGATCGTCAAAGAGGACGGAGCCGCCTTCGTCAGGCAAAACGTCATCTTCACCGATAATCCCGACGACCAGACCGTATTCCTCAACATCAACATCCCAAAACATGCCTGCAACAACGGACAGTTCCTGGACATCACCGACTGCGTCATCACAACAACCCTCCGCTGCGGTGCCAAACAGCTCAATCCCGAACTCCCATTCCTGCTCAGGACATGCGCACAACTACCGGACAACGCCGAATCGTTCATTGATATCCCACCAGTACCATTCCCCAGTGCCGAATGGCAGGACGTCGACTTCAACGTCGCAAAGCCAAAACGGGCAGCGCGACGAGAAACAGAAACCATTTTCAGGTTGGCATTCAGGCTACAAAACGTCAACGGAAGCCCTGACAACTTCAACCTGGACGTCAGGAAGATCACCATCAAACCACGTCCCGCAATCGAACAAGTCACCCAACAACAGCTGGATCAACGCGCAAAACGCCTGTTGGAAGCAAGAACCAAGCTGCTAAAACTCCGAACTCAAATAGCAGCCCGAGAAGAATCCCTGAGACGACTTCCAAAGATTCACGCACAGTACATGAACTCATTCACCACGAAATTCGTCTTCGCTGAAGCCAACAAGCCAGTCACACAGGAAATCCCAAAACTGCTCCCGCCTGCCAACGCACCCGCTTTCACAACTAAAAATTCACTGGTCGAGGGTTGGCTAACCGTCGTCATCAAGGCTGACCAAGACCTCAAGCACGATACCTTGACCGCTTTCCTGCTGGACGCAATAAATGCTGAACGAAAACTGGCTTACGCAACAACCAAGGGAGGCAAGCAGCTCAGGCTGGATGCACACTGCCCGTTGTGGGCGCCGCAAACCCCAAACCAATTTACTCTGGTCATCTTCGCGGAACAGGACGGACGGGTCGTCGCCCACGACACTCGCCAAGTTGGCCTGCGCCACGCACAGGTTCTCCAGTCGGGCCCCAGCACAATCCTCAGGCATGTCTCGCGACGCAACATGCCCGACTGGGCCTACGTCTACAACGGTCAGCCCGCTTTCTTCAGGACCGCCGCCGTACCAGGCTTCATTTCCTCACTGGAAAAATGCCCTGTTGAGTCCGTCAGGATGCTCCACGACCTGTGGACCGAGGGCACCAGATTCTACGGCATGACTCGAAGCAAGTCCACCTGGAGCTTATTGGAAAAACATGGCATCACCCAGCTAGCCTCCGCAACACCATCCTACAAGAGCCTCAAATCTTTCGATGATCTTGACCAATTCCTGTACGACTTCGACTTCAGTGCCGACCTCTTGGCACCCCTGCTTTCGAAAGCTTCGCCACAAGTAATCCAGGTCGGCAACGAAGTCGAATTGGATTCATGGGGTGCTTCCATCAACGATGCCTTCCCGCAGACCGCGTTCCAGCCGCTGGACGCAATCGCCCAGAAAGTCCGCCAGCGCAATCTGGACAATGCACCGGTAATGTACGTAAGGGCAGGACACTTCAAAACCGTCGAACCGCTCCCCCACGAAGACATTTCCGGCATCAACCAGTACACGGGACGCTATAGCGGACGCCTGGACGAAGTCCCACGGGACTTGGCTGAACTTGCCGCCGAAGCCACCCTCTTCAACCGCCCCCTCGCCATCACCGAATGGAATGGTCCAAAGTACTCCTGGGCGACAAGTGGCATCGGGGGAATCCATACTCGAGGCGCCGCCTACTACTTGGAAAAGTACTGGCGAGCTATGATTGCCACCCCAGCAATCATAGGATCCGCCGAATTCACACTCAACTGGGTCTACGCACCATTCGAGGACCTCACCAACCAAACCAAGGAACAAGCCTATGTCAACAGACCACCCCACGAAAAGTTCGGTGGAGGCTGGACTTCCGACCACGTGCCGCTGGTGATGGCCGATGCCGTCGCCCCGGACGATTGCTACCATTCCATGCAGGCATTCCACTCGCCACTATACGTCATGCTCAACAACCCCGGTGACATCGTCAGCAACCTGCCGAACACAAACGAAATCAACGCCGACCTGGCAGCGATCGGCAAAAACGTTCGCCATAACGCTGACCTCAATTTCGCCAACTTGCCAGACAATGCCCATGCCATACTAGTGCTCAAACAGCAACGATTCGCCCCCTACGGCATCCAACCATTGCCTGCCGAAGCCACGGAACCATCTGTCCAAACCATCCTTAACCCAAAATCGCCAAACCACCTGCTCTCAGTCATCCAGGCAAATGATGAAGCAGCCCTGCAACGAGCAACAACACGCTTCGAACAGACCGCAAAGTACCTCCGACAACTCCGACAACTGGAAGCAAACATGCCAAGACTGCTCGCGCTTACCGACAGGCGTAGTGTCAATGTCTTCGAACGCTACATCATGGACCAAGTCGCAAGAGGATACGCTTTCTCAGGAAACGATACCAGAACCTCGCTCGACTACAAGGAATTCATCGATGAAAACAATAACCTTAAACCAGCATGGAACAGCCTCGCAGCTATATTCCTCGACGCACACCGACTACTGGAAAAAAATGAAATCGACACGATCCAGGCCTTGCGTCAACATGGCGTCGCCCTGGTCATTTCACGTTCCTGCCACAACCATAACCCATTCCTCCAGCAACTCGCCGCAGCCACATTCACACCAGCAGGAACCTTCACGCAAAAGCTCCTGCCAGATCAACTGACTTCCCCTATCCCACTCAAAATCCTGGGCGAAGCCAACATGAAGGCCATCTTGGAATTTGACGCCGAGCGATCCGCAAAACACAACGGACTCAATGTCGCAACAATCAAAGCCAATGACGCAACGCCCTTGGCGACAAAGACGGACGGAGAGCCAGTCATCGCTAAGCTCCAAAACGACGGCGCGCCAATTATCCTGCTTGGATACGACTTGGGTGACACGTCTTTCGTACACTGGAGAGTAACGCACTTTGGCAAAACACACCCAATCTATGATCGGGATACCGCCTGCGGACTGGAACGACCAGCTATCGCAGCAGTCAATGCAGCGCTCAAATTCAACCCGAGAAAACCTGCCAGCTCAACACTGAAAGTCCAGATCATCCCTAAATCATTCCTGGTCGACAACGGAAAACCACAATTCCAAATCGTCGTCACAGACCAAGACGGAAACACACCTGACAACATCCAGCTGCAAGCTAGAACAAGGCTGAGGGTCGATGGGCAAAACAGGCCATCATCACCGTACGTCACCATCGCCCAAGCAAAGCCAGGTCTCTTCAACATCACGGCAGCCCCGTTGCAAGATGGCAACATCGACGGCAACAATCCCAAGGACACCATCCCGTACTTCCCATACGCGAAAAAGCACAAGATCGCAAAAATCCTCTCCGTCCAACTCAAGGCCTTCGCAAACAACCACATCCCTCAAGACGCCGCTTGCGCTTTCGTCTTGACGGAATAAAATTCCCCGTCGCAACTCCGGTCATCGCGATTTGGCAAGAACTTTTTGTTTTGACTTTATGGGTTAAATCGCAATGACGGCTATATTTACTTTTTAAGTTTTATCGGTTCACTGCAATTAGGTTTTGCCATGTCATTTTTGGGATTAGCTGGTCGGAACATTGTCATATTCGGAGTTGCGAACAGGCGCAGTGTCGCGTGGGGCATTGCTCAGGTACTTCGCGAGAACGGTGCAAACCTCCTCTATGTTTTCAAGGACGAGGATCTTCTCCAGAAGAATCGTGCTCTCATCGGTTCGGAAGCCCAGGCGATTTGTTGCAACGTTGAAGACAAGCAGCAGCTGGAGGCGCTCAAAGCCAACATCGGAACGATTTTTCCTACGGTTCACGGAATTGTCCACTCGATCGCCTTCGCAAACTATTCCGAAGGCTTGAAGCCATTTCACCAGACCGTCAGGGCAGATTTCCTGCAAGCGCTGCAAATCTCCTGCTTCTCGCTGGTCGAAATCGCCAATGAACTCAGTTCCTTGCTCGCAAGCGACGCCTCAATCGTGACCATCAGCATTTCAACCACAAAAATGGCATCAGAAAACTACGGCTACATGGGGCCGATCAAAGCGGCGCTCGACTCGACCGTCGCCTTCCTCGCCAAATCCCTCGCAACGGAAGTCGCCCGCGACATCAGGGTCAACGCCGTCGGACCAGGTCTCTTGAAGACTTCGGCATCTGCTGGCATTCCTGGATACATTGACGCCTACCTTTACGCGGAAACCGTCATCCCCAGGCGTCGATCACTGGAAACCGAGGAAGCGGCCAACGTAGCGGCTTTCCTGCTCTCGCCACGATCAAGTGGAATCAACGCCCAGACCATCGTCGTCGACGCAGGAATGGGAATCAATTATTTTAGCAAGGACATCGTCAGAAAAGTATCCGCACCAGACAGCAATAACTAACTACACAATCAAAGACTATGGAAAACCTCGAACAAATCGTCAAGCTTGAAAAGTCGAACATCATTGATACATACAACAGAACCATGGTCATTGCCAAGGGCAAGGGTTCCTTCGTCTGGGACGGCGAAGGCAAGCAATACCTGGACTTCACCTCAGGCATTTCCGTCTGTAGCCTGGGGCATTGCCATCCACGAATCACAGAAGTGATCGCCAGGCAAGCCGGCAAGCTCGTCCACTGCTCGAACTACTACATCAACGAACATACCCCGAAACTCGCGCAAATGCTCGGGGAAAGATCGTTCAACGGAAAATTCTTCTTCGGGAACTCCGGTGCCGAAGCCAACGAGGGAATGATCAAAATCGCCAGAAAATGGGGTTTCATGAATGGTGGTCGCCACGAAATCATCTGCATGGACAACTCCTTCCACGGACGCACATTGGCAACGCTTGCGGCGACGGGACGCGCCAAGTACAGGGAAGGCTTCGGACCTGACATGCAGGGCTTCGTCTTCGCCAACTTCAACGACCTCCAATCCGTCGAAAAACTAATCAATGAAAAGACGGTCGCCATACTTCTGGAGCCGGTCCAAGGCGAAGGCGGCGTCATCCCCGCGACCAAGGAATTCATGTTGGGGCTCCGCAAGCTTTGCGACACCCACAACCTGCTTCTTCTCGCAGACGAGATTCAGTGCGGCATGGCGCGAACTGGAACCTATTTCGCCTACCAGCGCCACGGCGTCGCGCCTGATGCAATGACCATCGCCAAGGCGATTGCCAACGGACTGCCGATGGGATGCTTCCAAGTAGCGCCAAAACTGGCAGATGTCTTGAAGCCCGGAAACCACGGAACCACATTTGGCGGCAATCCGCTTATCTCGGCAGTCGGAGTCGAAGTCCTCAACATCATCAGGGACGAGCAGGTCATCGACAATGTCCGCGAGCAATCCCATGCCCTCTTCAGCGAATTGAACAAGATCAAGAATACGAAAGACTACATCAAGGACGTCAGGGGGGCAGGCTTGATGATCGGCGTCGAATTGGATACGAAGGAACGGTTGACAAAGATTGTTACCGATTGCAAATCCAAGGGCTTGCTTGTCCTCATGGCTGGCGAAACCGTTCTCAGGTTGATGCCCCCGTTGAACATCGAGCCCCAGCATGTCGCCCAGGCACTGCAAATCCTCAGCGAAGTCCTCTGAAACAACCACAACAAAGGCAAAACCATGAAAGAAGAAGACAACCTTCTCGCTGGCGTTCTCTTCCGCCCCGGACACCCCGAACTCAGAGCGATCAAGCTTCGATCGCACAAGCTGAGCGCCCAGTACAGTCGAACCGACGAGGACGACGTGGAAATCCGCCAGAAGCTCCTGGAACTTATCCTCAACGGATTCGGACCGGGCTCCTTCATCCAAGGTCCCGTATTCTTCCACTATGGCAAGCATACGACCATCGGACACAACAATTTCTTCAATTACAACTTGACCATTCAGGACGATGCACTCGTCACAATCGGGAACCACAACAGCTTCGGCCCCAACTTTACGATCGTGACGCCAGTCCATCCACTCCTCCCTGGCGAAAGAAAGCTGATGCATGACAAGGATGGAAATCCAGCCCGCCTCTGCTACGCAAAACCCGTAGTCATTGGCAACGATTGCTGGTTCGGCGCCAATGTCACAGTCTGCCCCGGCGTCACCATTGGTGACGCCTGCGTCATCGGAGCCGGCTCGGTCGTCACTCGCGACATACCCTCCCATACCGTCGCAGCCGGCGTTCCATGCAAGGTCATCAGGCCTATCACCAAGGAAGACACCATGGCGAACAAGCCGGAAATCCTCGCCGACTACACCTGCCTGCCGGAAACGGAATACCCCTTGGATTGATCCGGATTCATTGTCGGAGGAACCACCGTCGCTAGCGTCCGAAAACCTCAAGCTCGTTGACGTTGAGATACTTGACGGGACTTGAGAACAAGGTCACGCGGACAAATCGCGCCCGTTGATCCACCGGCAATTCAACAAGCCAATCGCCAATCCCGACCGCCTCGAACTCAACCGTCTTCCCAGGTGCGCTAAACTCAAGGCCATCTGAACTCGTCTCGATGAATCCACGCAACGGGCTCGCGAACATCCCCGTGTTATTCTTCCCCCTGACTCCAACCTTGGACACATGGTGTTCATCGCTCAATTCCAGCGTAAAGCACATATAGGCATCCTCGGCCTTGCAACGCCAAAAGACATAGCAAACTCCAGTTTCCTGGTTCTTCCCGTCAATCAGCAACCCCAGCCGCCCTTCTCCATCCTCGCGCAAATCCTTGTCCAGGCTGCTTCCGTAGTGCTTCATGTAATTTCCAGGATGAACCTGATACGACTTTATAGGCAAGCGGGCATCGCCAAAGCAACCGAGGCAAAACGCCAGAATTGCCAACATTGCATATTTTATCTTCATAAGTCTGAGCTCCTTATTGATTCGTTTTCGTGTCGGTGGTCAACTGGTCGATGATTCGATCTCTCAATCCCTGCAGTTCAGCTGCCGTCATTTGATTCAGTTCAGCCGGGGATGGCAGGAGCAGGGTTGCATCGGGCTTGAGTTTTCGCAAAGTCGCATAGTATCTCGAATCATTGATGCCTTCTCGCAATGCTTCCCAAGCCTGTGTCGTACCAGTCGTCCCATCACTTTCGGGATATGGCCACGCCACATTCATCGTGCTTTTCCCCCAATGGTAGGAGAATCCCCAATATCCTTCCATTCCCAAGGCGTCAAGCAGGAAACCGAATCGCTGTCTTGCTCCCAATCCGTCATTTGCCCTAACCTGTCCGTATGCGTAGCGAATATGCTTTTTCATCCAATCCACGTCCACCGCATCCCAATCCTTGAAAAAGAAGTTCTTCTGCGGCGTCCCATTGATCAGAGAATCAAAGGCATCGCCGCAGATATTGAAATCGATCTGGGAATGAAATCTGAAATAGCCCGATGGCGAGGCATTCGAACCAATCCGAACACCGGGAAATTCCCGCAAAGCAGTCACAAACGATTCGAAAAACGGCATCGATTTCGGATGCACGTCAGGCTCGTCAACACCGTGAAAGTACACCTTGAAACCGCGACTCTCACATAATTCGTGAATCGCAACAAATACCTTCCTCGCGACGCGACGCCAGGCCTCAGACGAACAATCCTTGCTGCCAGATACAGCCTCAACCTGCCGCAACAGCGGATTTAACAACCCGTAAATCAACACCTTACGATTAAACCCCTCGCGCTCGCACCAGGACAGGGCTTCAGAAAACCTGCCCAAGTCTGGCTCGCCGTCCTCGCCGACCTTCACGGGAACCGTATAGGCATCCAAGAACAACGTGTTAATTCCGTGCTCCTTCAAATCGCGTACCTGCCGGGCACGCCAATCATCATCCTTCCCAGGCAATGAATTCGTCCACAAGCCATAGATCCGACCATTGTCAACAAGCTGAAACGGCAATACCTCGACCTCGACTGGTATCGACACGTCACCTGTTAAGCGCAACTGCATGCGGTAACGACCGGCTTTTGCATCGCTTTTCACTCGACAAAGCAACCAAAGGCTGCAACTGCGGTTCCGTTCAAGGAGTATCGCATCAGCTATAGCCTCCAACCGTTCCGGCACCAGATTTGGCTTAATTCCCCAGGTATCGTGGCGAGATCGTTCAAGCGGGGTTTTCTCTTCCTTCACTTCCCGATAGGTCTGCTGCCGAAGCAAGATGTCGAAGGGGCCTTCCACATCGACTGCCGGCTTGAACTCCACATCAGAATCACCGATATTCCGAATCATCACCTGAATTGCCTGGAACTCGCCAATGCATGTACGCGCCGAAATCAGCCCATCCCAACCAAGTTCAGGGAAACTCCAGGGATACACCCCCTGACCAACCGGCACTTGAGATGCTAGCAATCCGGGACTGACCTCATCCCCATAGTAAGCCTCGCAAACCATTGACAAGCGAGGATGGCAATTCCGCAATTCAACGACCCGTGCCATCTTGTCTAGCCGAAACACCTTGTCGTAGTACGAATTGCGAAAGTCTCCAAGATCATTCATGCTATTTGCGCCACCCAAAAAGCCACTGAGATCATAGCATCGAGTCCCGCCACTGGCATTGAAAGCAACGAAATCGCTGTCAGCCTTCACAAACCACAACCCGCTATCGCCATCGCGCAGTGCTTCGCGATGCAAGGGAATCCGACTTAAATCCACGACAAACCCAGAGGAATTAACCACATCGGGCATCGGCTTTCCATCCAAAGTCAACCCAAGCCAATGACCGCCCCAACCTTCACGACCATCTGGCAAATCAAGCCGACATCGTACCCCAACCAATCCACGACCTTCCACAACTAGCTTGCGCGACTCGCCATGATCAAGCCGAAACCTTTCTGCATCGCCATACAAAAACCCAACCAAGACAACAAATACCAAACTCAATTTCGCAATTAACATATTAACACCTGCTTATGTCTCAACATCTATGAACTTGCATACTATACCCCAAAACCTCCCTTTTTTAATCCAATTCAACTTGCAGGATCGAAAAATCCCGAATGGCTTGGGAGCACCTTGGGTGGCATGAGGCCACCTTGGGTGCTCGTATCCAGCCGATGTCGCCATTCAAGCGGCAAAACATGGTGCATCCCTAGCAAGACAGGGGCGGACAAGGGCAGACAAATCATTCATAATTCAGCATTCATAATTCATGTGACTGGCACCCGGGGTGGTTTGAGGACACCCGGGGTGGGACGAGAGCACCTTGGGTGACTGGAGGGCACCTGGGGTGCTGGTGGAGGCACCGGGGTGGCGTTGGAGGGCACCTGGGGTGGCGTTAGAGGGCCCCCGGGGTGGTGTTGCAGGCATCCGGGGTGGCGTTAGAGGGCACCCGGAGCGGTTTGAGGGCACCCGGAGCGGTTTGAGGGCACCCGGGGTGGTTTGAGGGCACCTTGGGTGCTGTTGGAGGGCACCTGGGGTGCTGTTGGAGGGCACCTGGGGTGGTTTGAGGGCACCCGGGGTGGTGTTGCAGGCATCCGGGGTGGTTTGAGGGCACCCGGGGTGCTCGTACTCAAACGATGTCGCCATTCAAGCGGCAAAACATGGTGCATCCCTAGTCAGACGGGTCAGACGGGTCGGACGGGTCAGACAGGTCGGACGGGTCAGACAGGTCGGACAAATCATTCAGCATTCAGCATTCAGCATTCAACATTCAGCGTTGCATTGTTTTTTGGCACAAAAAAATCCCGTCCTCGGTTTTTCGCCGAAAACGGGATTCCAATGCTTCGCAGCAGTTATGCGATCAAGCGATAATTACTTACCGGAGATAGCACCGTGACCGCGGAATGTACGGGTGGGTGAGAACTCACCAAGGCGATGGCCAACCATGTTTTCAGTCACGAAAACCTTGTTGAAAACCTTGCCATTGTGAACTTCAAAAGTGTGGCCGACGAACTCAGGCATGATCATCGAACGACGACTCCAGGTCCTAACAACCGTCTTCATGTTCTTTTCATTCAACTTGTCGACTTTCTTCTTCAGGTGCTCATCGACAAATGGTCCTTTCTTAAGGGAGCGATGTGACATTATTTCTTCCTCCGCTGAATGATGAATTTCTCAGAATTCTTTTTGGGCTTGCGAGTACGATAACCCTTCGCCAACTGTCCCCATGGGGACTTAGCGTGGCCACCACTTGCACGACCTTCACCACCACCCATAGGATGGTCAATCGGGTTCTGGGCAACACCGCGGACGTGCGGGCGGAATCCCAAATAACGCTTCTTTCCAGCCTTGCCCAAGTTGATGCTGCTGTGTTCCAAGTTGCCAACCTGTCCGATCGTTGCACGGCACTTGCCATGAATCAAGCGGATTTCGCCGCTGGGCAACTTGACCTGGACATAGTCGCCTTCCTTGGCGCGGACGATGGCGCTCTGCCCGGCTGAACGAGCCAGGATGCCGCCACGACCAGGATACAGCTCGATGCAATGGACATTCAATCCGTCTGGAATGTCCTTCAAGCAGTGGACGTGACCGGGCTTGTAGTCGGCGTTCGAACCGCTCATCACCACATCGCCCTGCTTCAAGCCGACAGGACAAATGATGTAGGACTTCGTGCCATCTTCGTACTTGATCAACGCAATGCGGGCACTGCGGTTGGGATCGTACTCGATATGCTCGACAACGGCCGGCATGTCGTCTTTGATACGCTTGAAATCGATGATGCGATAGCGACGCTTGACACCGCCGCCACGGAAACGAACCGTGATGCGCCCCATGTTGTTGCGACCGCCAGTCGAACGCTTGCCTTCAGTCAAGGACTTCTCGGGGGTGCGACGAGTCAACTCGGAAAAGTCGCTCACCGACATCTGTCTCCGTCCTGGAGACGTAGGCTTGTATTTCTTAATTCCCATCTTCTTGCCTCTATGCTATTTGGTAAACCTCAAAACTTACAGCAACTCGATGCTACCCTCGCTCAGGGTGACCAACGCCTTCTTCCAGTCCGGACGCTTGCCCAAACGTGCACTGCGCATGCGCTTGCGCTTGCCAAGGCAGTTCATCGTCTGCACATCTGAAACCTTGACGCCATCGAAAATCGCTTCAACGGCCTTCTTGATTTCAATCTTATTGCTCTTCGGATTCACCTTCAGCGTGTAACGGCTGTACTTTTCGCTCAAGGCAGTCGCCTTTTCGGTAATCAATACCGTGTATACAATGTCGTAAGGATTGAACATGCTTATTTCCTCCTTACGCCAGTCTCTGACCAAGTGCCTGCAGACCAGCGCTCGTTATCACAACCTTCTTGCCCTGCATCAGCGTATATGCATTCACGTTGCTCGCACTCGTCACAATCACATTGCCCAAGTTGCGGCTTGCCAGATACAGGTTCGACTCCTTCCAGCCATACTTCGAGTTCTCGTCTTCGACCGGATCGAGGGCGGTGTTGTCAACAAGGATCAACGCCGTCTCTTCAACTCCGATGTTCTTCAGGAAAGCGACGAATTCTTTTGTCTTGGGAGTGGTCATCGCGATCTCATCAACCACAATGATTTCACCAGCGTCAAGACGGTCCGTAAAGACACGCTTCAGAGCCAATTTCTCGACCTTGATGTTGACTTTCTTCGCATAGCTGCGAGGCTGGGGGCCAAAGACAACCCCACCACCACGCCACAGGGGGCTGCGTGTGCTGCCGGCGCGGGCACGACCAGTGCCCTTCTGACGCCAAGGCTTGCGTCCGCTGCCCTTGACCAAGCTGCGGTTCTTCGTCGAGGCAGTGCCACTGCGCTGACCAGCCATAAAGGCAACAACGCTTTCCTTAACTGCCTGAGCACCCTTTTCGCGCTCTAGCCAGCTGTCGCTGATTTCAATCGAAGCGGGGCTCGTCGCGCCACTCATCGTTTTAACTTCCAATGTAGCCATCTCGTGTCACCCCCGATTAATGCTTCTTAACCGCATTGCGGACGATTACGTAACCACCGTTCGCGCCAGGGATTGACCCCTTGACGAGAATCAGGTTGCTCTCTGGACGAACGTCGACGACCTGCAGGTTTTGACTCGTCCGACGGACATTGCCCATATGACCAGGCATCTTTCGTCCCTTGTAAACCTTGCCAGGAGCAGAGCACGCACCGATAGAACCAGTACGGCGAGTCCAAGCGCCGCCGTGGCTCTTTCGACCACCGCCGAAATTCCAGCGGCGGACAACGCCTGCGAATCCGCGACCCTTGGTCTGGCCAGTCACGTCAACGAACTCGTCCTTAGCAAAGACGTCAGCCTTCAAAACGTCACCGACCTTGGAATCCGAATCGGCATCCAGGCGGATTTCGCGGATGACCATCGGAGGAGTATCCTGGAGGTTAGCTTCCCGGAGCATTCCGAGGACAGGCTTCGTCACGTTCTTGACCTGGCGTCTGCCAAATCCCAGCTGCAACGCGCTGTAGCCATTGCGAGCCTGGGTGCGCAAGGCGACCACAGGGCAAGGACCAACTTCGATCGCCGTGACGGGGACGGCAACGCCATCGGCCGTAAACACGTGCGTCATACCCAATTTTTTACCAATCAAACCTTTTCTCATTGTTCTCGCCTCCCATGTCAGATCTTGATGAAGATGTCAACACCAGCCGGAAGATTCAGCTTCTTCAATTCCTCAACCGTCTTCGGGCTAGGATCGATGATGTCAATCAGACGCTTGTGGGTGCGAATCTCGAACTGTTCCATCGACTTCTTGTCAACGTGGGGCGAACGATTGACCGTGAACCGCTCAATGCGTGTCGGCAACGGAATCGGACCTACGACTTCAACGCCCGTCTTGCGGACAGTGTTGACAATCTCCGATGTGCTCTGGTCCAGGATCGTATGCTCATACGCCTGGAGACGGATGCGAATGGATTGCTTCTTTGCCATGTCTCACTCTTTTGTTTATTGACCTTTAAACAATGTGGATGCCTTAAGCTTGTCACAGTTGCCGCTCCCCTGCTCTGACTACGGGTCAAACCGGAGCATAAACTGCGGGTTCCGCTATGAACTCGCCCCGGCCACCGCTAAATGACCGCAACGCCGTCGCATAGCCAAACAACTCGCTCAATGGCACCAACGCCAAAACTCTTGTCATGCCGAATTGGCATGATTCCATCTCGGTAATCTTCCCGCGACGCAATTGCACATCGGCAATCACGTTCCCTACCTGCTCCTGGGGAACAGTCACCTCAACGCGCATGATCGGCTCCAAAATCCGAGGATTGCTCCCCAAAACGGCATCCGACAATGCCTTCGACGCCGCCGTCTGAAACGCCAGCTCCGATGGCAGCTCGCCACCCTCGCACGCGCTAGACAGCAAAATCCGCATATCCGTCAATCCAATCCCGTCACCGGTTCCTGAATCAACGATCTCCCGCAACCCCTCAAGGCATGCCTTGAGATACTGCTCGGATACCTCCGAACATCCTTCGCCGACATCCATCACTACGCCGCTGCCCTCCGGCAATGGCTCGACGCAAACCACCACTCGAGCGCTCAATTCACGACCGTCCGGAAGACGTTTCGTGAAATCGCATTCGGCCTCTCCGCTTTGCGTTATCCCCTTGCGGTAGTTGACCGTGGGTTTTCCTGAACTCACTTGTATGCCCCAGTCGTCACGAAGTCGATCGCAAACGATGGACAAGTGAAGTTCACCCATTCCAGAGAGCGTCCACTGTCCCGGCGCAAGTCCCCGATGCAACCGCAACGTAGGATCTTCCTGGCACATCACCTTGAGAACCGCCCCCAAACCCTCGCTGTCCGTGTCTCCTCGCGCCTCGAGCGCGATGCTGATCACGGGTTCGGGAAAATCTATCCTGTCAAAAATCTCATGAACTCCCGGTTCACACAACGAATCGCCCGTTGCGGCTCCAGAGCCAAATCCACTTATCGCGACTATGTCGCCTGCACACGCCTCTTCGACGATTTCCATCACGCTGGCGTGCATCTCGTAAATCCTTTCAACGACCAGCTCCTCGCCGGTACGCATGTTCACCACCCTGTCTCCAGGGCGAACACATCCCCCATAAAGGCGAACACAACTCAGTGCCTCGCCAAACTCCTCTTCGGAGAAAGCCTTGAAAACCAACATCCCCAATCCGGATCGCCCTTCTCCAGGCGACGGCAGGTAGCTTCGAACCGCATCCAGCAATTCCGAAACTCCGATGTCCTTCAAAGCGCTCCCGCCAAACACGGGAACCAAGCGCCTCTCAGCTACCGCTTCGCGCAACGCACGTTGCAGCAACTCCGCGCTTGGACGACGATCCGACAGATACTCGATCATGACCGCATCGTCAATCTCAGCAAGGCATTCCACCAAATGCCCGAAAGCTTCCTCAACAGCCTGGTCGCCCGAATGATCCTCTTCGGAATCACCGTCAACCAGCTTGCCGCTGATCACATCCACCATCCCGCGAAAGTCCTCTTCGCACCCCAGCGGAACCTGCATCGGCGCCACTGGAACCCCAAAACGAGTCCCGATCTGACGGCACACTCGCTCGAAGTCCGCTCCCACACGGTCAAGCTTGTTCACAAATGCCATGGTGGGAACCCGATGACGCCCAGCGCAACGCCAAACCGTCTCCGATTGGGCCTGAACGCCGCTTACGCCGCAGAAAACCGCAACCACACCATCCAAGACACGCAAGACTCGCTCAACCTCAGCCGTGAAATCAACATGACCAGGCGTGTCAACAACGTTCACACGTATGTCGCGCCAACGGCACAACACTGAAGCGCTGATGATGCTGATCCCCCGCTCCCGCTCCTGAGGAAGCCAATCCGTCACAGTGGTCCCTTCGTGAACCTCGCCACAGCGACGTATCTCGCCAGTCCAACGGAGTATCCGCTCCGTCAGGGTCGTCTTGCCCGCATCAATGTGAGCGATAATCCCGATGTTTCTCAAACAGGATATTTCCGCGCACATCTCAATTCCCCCCGCAAATTGCCAAAAAAGCCATTTCCAGCCAGGCTGGACTCTTGCCAATCTGGCTGGAAATCAATAACGGCAATGGAAATTACCAACGATAGTGGGCAAATGCCTTGTTGGCATTCGCCATCTTGTGCGTATCGTCTTTCTTCTTGACGGCATTGCCGGTGTTATCAAATGCGTCCAGCAATTCGCTTGCCAGGGCCTTCGCCATCGGGACGCCCTTGCGAGCACGGCTGTAGTTAACGATCCAACGCAGGGCAACTGCCGTCTGACGCTCGGTTGGAACTTCCAGCGGAACCTGATACGTAGCACCACCAACGCGGCGGCTCTTGACCTCAAGGCGAGGCTTGACGTTCTCAAGCGCCTGCCTGAATACTTCCAACGGATCCATGTCGGCTTTCTTTTCCTTCAAGATATCCATCGCGCCGTAGACGATTGACTGTGCCGTGGACTTCTTCCCGCGCTCCATAACCGTGTTGATCAAACGAGCAATGATCAGGTCGTTGAAGCGAAAGTCAGGAATCTGAGGATGCTTTTCTGCTCTTCTTCTTCTCATCGTTTCTTACCTATGCTATTTATGGCTAACTAGCCAATTGACTCCAACTTACTTCTTGCCCTTTGCAGGTGCAGCACCGGGCTTCGGACGCTTCGTGCCGTACTTCGAACGACCTTGACGACGCTTGTCAACGCCGAGGGTGTCCAACGAACCGCGAACAATGTGATAACGAACACCAGGAAGGTCGCGGACACGACCGCCACGAACCAGGACAACGCTGTGCTCCTGCAAGTTGTGGCCTTCACCGCCGATGTAGGCGTTGATTTCCTGACCATTCGTCAAGCGAACACGGGCGTACTTACGCAGAGCCGAGTTAGGCTTCTTGGGAGTACGGGTGCTCACCTGGAGGCATACGCCACGACGCTGGGGGCACTGATCCAAGGCACGGACACGACTCTTGGCCGGCTTTACCCTGCGACCTTTTCTAACTAGTTGATTAATCGTCGGCATTACTTTTCTCGCTGAATTTCACTGAATACTATGTTAAAAATATCGAGTTAGATAATTTATCACGAAAATCTATATTGTCAACCATCCACTAGAAAAGTTTTTTGGGGAACCCCATGGTTCTCTTGGGCGGCTGCATTGAATTGTTTTTTGTTTCCATCAATCCTCATATAGAATGAACCGCCTGATGGCGCCCTTTTCGGATTGGGCTTGATCCATCGGCGGTCCGTCCTGTGCCGGAAGGGTGGTTTTCCGGCTATTGCATAAAGTCGCGCAATTATTGGCTAAGCCACTTTTCCAGCTTTGCCAGTTTTTCGCGTTCTTCTGCTTCCTTCTTGCTGATCTCAAGCGCTACGGTTTCGGCCTCTGCCTCTTCCGCAGTAGCGACATTGAATGTCAGCTTGACGTTTTGAACGGTATGGTATCCTGTACCCGCTGGGATCAGGTGTCCCATAATGACGTTCTCCTTGAATCCGCGCAAGTAGTCGACGCGTCCAAACGTAGCGGCCTGGCTCAAGACTCGTGTGGTATCCTGGAAGGATGCCTCGGAGATGAAGCTGTCCGTTGACAAGGAGATCTTCGAAATGCCGAGCAGCATCTGCTGTGCTTCCGCAGGGATGCCGCCGCTGTTCAGGACCCTTTCGTTTTCCTCTTGGAACTTACGCTTGTCTACTTGTTCGTTGTACAGGAACCTGGTCTGGCCCGGATCCGTGATACGGACTTTTCTCATCATCTGGCGGATGATCACTTCAACGTGCTTGTCGTTGATTTCAACACCCTGCAGACGATAGACCTGCTGGACTTCGTTCAACATGTATTCCTGCAATTCCTGGGGACCGCAGATGTCGAGCAAGTCGTGCAAGACAAGTGAACCATTGGTCAATGGCGTGCCCTTGCTAACATAGTCGTCCTTGTTGACAATGATACGCTTGCCGGCAGGAATGACCTGTTCCTCGCGGACACCGCTTTCAGGGTCGGTGATGCAGATGATCTGACGCCCCTTCGCGGCCTTCTCGAAGCTGACCTGACCGTCGATCCTGGCGATTTCGGCGGCTTTCTTCGGATGGCGGGCTTCGAACAACTCGGCGACACGCGGCAGACCGCCGGTGATGTCGCGGGTGGTCACGTTCTGACGCGGGAACTTGGCAAGTTCGTCACCGGCTTCAACCAGTTCGCCCTCGTCAACCGTGAAGTACGCACCTTCCTGCAGCTGAACCTCATCGCGTTTGCGTACCAATGCCAAGCCAACCTGCTGGTTCTTCTTCATGCCGTCCTTGACCCTGAAGAATGCCGTGGACTCGGCGCCAATGCGCATGCCGTCCAGGTCCTCAAAGCTGTCAAGTTCAATAGTGTTGTTCAACTTCAGGCCGATCAGGTACAGCAGATCCTGCTTGACCTTGTGCTCGTCCTCGACCTTGCCGAAGCGAATGTCGTCAATGATCATGTCAACGCCATCGCAAGGAGCCTTCAGCAAGGGCTTGCGCTTGGCGTCGTAAGTCAGGGCATCGCCCTTCGAGACCGTCTCAAACTCGTGTCCGAGGATTTCCAGGCGAAGCAGCTTGCCAAGCCGGAGGTCGTCATTCGATATCACCAGGCTGCGACGCCCCGTAGCGTCCATCGACAGCTTGATCTCTTCGGGACGGACATCGCCGGCCTTGATCTTAACGAACCTGCCATCGTCGAAACGATACACTTGCTTCTCGGAACCGCCCTTGCGAGTCTCGCCAACAAGGTCTGAATAACCTTCCGCCGATGTCTGCAAAAGCTGAATCTCAAAACGCAACTTGACGCATTCGCCGGAATTGATGTGCAAGGGAATCATGTCAACAATTTCGAACGCGGGGCGGATGTCATCGCTGTGTTCGACGACCTTGTGCTCGATCTTGCCTGCGTAGTTCTTGGAGTTCTCGATGGTCGTGCCCTCGATCAAGTCCTTGTATCTGACCACGCCGTTGATCTTTGCGTCGATAGGCAAGTTGAACGGATCCCATTCCGCCAAGCACGCATCTTTCTTGACCTTCCCCTCCTGGTAGTAGATGATCGAACCCTGGGGGAGTTCGAGCATTTCGGTTTCGCCCGAGCTTCCTTCATGGATAGCCTGGTCAGTCGCATAATTCATTTTGAAATGTGCAGTCTGTCCCAGGACCAGGTATCCTTTCAGCAGTGCGACATCAGGATTTGACTTGAAGTCATCCTTGGTGCTTTCCGGCACAGGGAGACCGTTTACCTTGCAGTACTGGATGTAGGATACACGGTTGCGTTGATCCTTGGCGATACGAGTGAAGCCTTCCTTGTAGTAGGTCTCCTTGCCCTTTGAATCCACAAACAGGGTGGCGTTTCCACGTCCGGCCTCGCTGCCGCGAACCACTTCCTTCATGATGGTAATGGGAACGAGTTGCTCTTCGTCATCAACGGTGATTCCGCCCAATTCCAGCTTGCCATCCTTGCGAGCCCTGTGGCTCTTCTGGCTTTCAGATGTCGCAGCGATACCACCCTTGTGGAAGGTACGCATGGTCAACTGGGTGCCAGGCTCACCGATCGACTGAGCGGCGATGATTCCGACGGGATCGCCATGGTACGGCATGTCGCCAGTCGCCAAGTTGCGACCATAGCACTTGCAACAAACGCCATGCTCGCTTTCGCAGGTCAATACCGAGCGGATGTGAACCTTGTCAAGATTCGACAACGCGACGATCTGCTTCGCTATGTCAGCGGTAATCTCTTCGCCCGCGGCAACCAACAGCTTGCCGGTGGAGAAGTCCTTGATATCATCGGCGCTGAAGCGACCGACAATGCGATCCGTCAGCGAAACCGTATCCTTCGCACCGTCCTTGATGGCCTTCATGTAGATGCCGTTCACCGTGCCACAATCGTCCTCCGTGCAGATCACGTCATGGGCGACGTCGACCAGACGACGGGTCATGTAGCCGGAGTCGGCGGTCTTCAAGGCCGTATCGGACAACCCCTTGCGAGCACCGTGGGAGCTGATGAAGTATTCCAAGACCGACAAGCCTTCGCGGAAGTTCGCCTTGATCGGGTTTTCGATAATGGCACCGTTGGGCTTGGCCATCAAGCCACGCATGCCAGCCAACTGGCGAATCTGGTCCTTGCTACCACGAGCCCCGGAATCCAACATCGCGAACACCGGGTTGATCTCGTTCCTGCCCTCGTTTTCCTCGAGGACGCCGGTCAGCAGTTCTGCGAGATTGTTGTTCACGTCAGTCCAGGCTTGCGTGCTCTTGTTAAAACGCTCCTGGTCCGTGATGCTGCCATCGAGGCGCTGCCTCTGGAACATGTCGATTTCCTTCTGCGCCTGCTGGATCATGACCTTCTTCTCGGCAGGGACGATCATGTCCTTGATACCGATTGAGAATCCGGCCTTTGTGGCATACTCATACCCCAGGTCCTTCAGCAGATCCAGGACATTGATCAGGCCAACGCGCCCGACACGCTCATAGCATTCCTTAATCAGCTTGCCCATTTCCTTCTTGGTCACCTGACCATTGTAGAATCCCATTTCCTCCGGCCAGACCTCATTGAAGATGCAACGGCCGACGGTGGTGGCAATGTACGGATTGTTCCGGGCTTCCTGGCCCCAAACCGTATCTTTTCCGCGGAAGGGATTGCGCAAGTACACGAAATCGTGCATCTTGACTTCGCCTATTTCAAAGGCGCGAAGCAACTCGTGATAGTCGTTGAAACGGCGAATGTACTTTTCGGTGTCGGCAATCTCGGCCTGGAGATCTGCCTCGTCTTGGGCAACCATCGTCTTAAGTTCTTTGAATGCGCTCTGGGAAATCGAGCCGCGGGACAAATCCTGGCGGGCATCCTCAAGACGCTTCTTCAAATCGTGTGAACGCTGCAGCCAAGACGCTTCCTTCGCGGATGCGGCCTGGAAAGCCTTGCGGCGCTTCTTGTCCTCGAACGTCAAGTAGTAGACGCCAAGCGTGATGTCCTGGGACGGAGTCGCAATCGGCTTGCCGCTGGCAGGCGAGAAGATATTGTTCGGAGCCAGCATGATCAACTTCGCTTCCAGCTGAGCCTCGTTGGACAGAGGGACGTGGACAGCCATCTGGTCACCGTCAAAGTCCGCGTTGAACGCAGTGCAAACCAGCGGATGCAGGCGAATCGCCTGACCCTCAATCAGGATCGGGTCGAATGCCTGAATCGAAAGACGGTGCAAGGTAGGAGCACGGTTCAACAGGATCGGATGCCCCTTGGTGACCTCGTCAAGAATATCCCAGACTTCCTTGCGCTTCTGGTCAATCCACTTCTTCGCGTTCCTAACGGTATGGACATGCCCACGACGCCTCAGAAGACTCATGATGAACGGCTCGAACAAGGTCAAGGCCATTTCCTTGGGCAAGCCACATTGGTTGATGCGAAGCTCGGGACCGACAACGATAACCGAACGACCGGAATAGTCAACGCGCTTGCCCAGCAAGTTCTGGCGGAAACGCCCTTGCTTGCCCTTGAGCATATCCGACAAGGACTTCAGAGGACGGTTGCCAGTGCCTGTCACGGCACGACCTTGACGGCCATTGTCCATCAACGCGTCAACAGCTTCCTGCAACATGCGCTTCTCGTTGCGGATGATCACCTCGGGCGTGTGCAACTGCAACAGGTTCTTCAAACGTGAATTGCGGTTGATGACGCGACGATACAAGTCGTTCAGGTCACTGGTGGCGAAGCGACCGCCTTCCAAAGGAACCAACGGGCGCAATTCTGGTGGAATCACAGGCAAGACATGCAGGATCATCCAGCGGGGATCCATGTTGTTGTTCAGGAAACCTTCGACAAGACGGATGCGCTTGGCAGTCTTCTTGCGAACCATCTTGCTGGTGTTCGTAATCAAATCCTGAGTAAGCTCTTCCTGCATCTCGCGAAGATTCAACTGGCCAAGCAAATCCTCGACCGCCTCGCCGCCCATCTTCGCAACGAACTTGTCGCCATACAAGCCCTTGAACTCGTCGTACTTGTCTTCTGTAAGGACATCGCCGACGTTCAAAACCTTGTCCTTCGTCAATTGGCTGTCCTTGACCTCGGTGACAACCCAGTTCTCGTAGTACAAGATATTCTCGAGATCCTTGCCAGACATGTCTAGCAACAACCCCAAACGACTCGGCATGCACTTGAAAAACCATACGTGCGATACGGGCACCGCCAATTCAAGGTGTCCCATGCGCTCGCGACGCACGCGAGATTCGGTCACTTCCACAAGGCAACGGTCGCAGATGATGCCCTTGTGCTTCTGACGCTTGTACTTCCCGCAGGAGCACTCGTAGTCGCGAGTCGGACCAAACGTCCGCTCGCAAAACAAACCGCCTTTCTCCGGCTTGAATGTGCGGTAGTTGATCGTCTCCGGTGACTTGACCTCGCCGTGGCTCCACGAACGAATCACTTCAGGACTCGCAACGCCTATCGTCACGTAAGTTCCGTGGTTCCTCGGATCGATGCCGCCAATTTTGTTCTGTGCGCTGTCCAAAATACAACCCTCCGTGTATTGGGTTTATGGTTGCCATTCAGCATTTCGGGAGGGCAGGCTCAATCGCCACGCCCATTTGACCTGAAAACCGAATGCCTTTTCATTCAATGATTCGACACTCTGCGGCTTAGGCCTGCTTGCCCTTGCTGCTCTCAACGCGTACGTCAAGACACAAACTCCGCATTTCCTTCATCAGGACGTTGAAAGATTCCGGAGTTCCTGCCGTCAGTGAATTGTCACCTTTCATAATCGAATTGTAAATCATCGTACGACCCTTGGTGTCGTCACTCTTGACTGTCAGCATTTCCTGGAGCGTGTATGCCGCGCCGTATGCTTCCAGTGCCCAGACTTCCATTTCGCCGAATCGCTGACCACCGTGCTGGGCCTTGCCGCCCAATGGCTGTTGAGTAACCAGCGAGTACGGACCAACGGCACGGGCGTGAATCTTGTTCGCAACCAAGTGATCCAACTTCAACATGTAAATCTGCCCTACCGTCACGCGCTGCGCAAAGGGGGCGCCGGTCATGCCGTCAAACAAACGAGTCTTCCCATCGGTATCGACGAAGTAGTCGGTCTTGTCGTTGCCTTCCGAGTCGACGACCTTGCCGTCTTCCTTCAGCGTCCATCCAAACTCGTCCACCTTTTTCTTCTTGGCTTGGCCTAGCATCTTCCAAATCTGTTCCTCGGGGATACCGTCGAACACCGGCGACGCCACTGTCACTCCCAAGATCTTCGCCGCATAGCCCACGTGGGTTTCGAAGACCTGCCCGATGTTCATTCGCGAAGGAACGCCCAACGGATTCAGGATGATGTCAACGGGCGTGCCGTCAGCCATGAAAGGCATGTCCTCGACGGGGACAATCTTTGCAACAATGCCCTTGTTGCCATGGCGCCCGGCCATCTTGTCACCAACCGAAATCCTGCGCTTGCTGGCAATGTAGACCTTCACGGCCTTGACTTGCCCCTGCTCTTCCGGATCGTTCTGCTGAGCCTTCTCGAGCGCTTCCTTCTTGCACTGGTCGTTGTCGCGCAAACGACCGCGGAACAGCTTGATGATTTCGTCAATGACACGCTTGATGTCGTCGCTCTTGGAATCGCCGGCACCTTCGTATCCATATTCTTCGCAACTTTGCGCAAGCCTGTTGAGCATGCTCTTGATGATCTTGCGATCTGCGGGAATGATGTTTTCCGGTTCGCCGGCGACAAGGCGTGTAACCGCAAACGGCAGCTTCTTCCCAAGCAGCTCGGCGCTCAGCTTGTCAACCAACTGGCTCTGCAAGTCGGCCTGCTTCGCGCGATATTCTTCCTCGACGGCACGAACGCGGCTCTTGATGTCCGTCTTCGTCGCCTTCGGCTTGGATGAATCGGCTCGACGCTCGACGATCACGTCCATCACGATGCCGCTGCAACCGCCGGGAACCACGAGGGAGCTGTTCTTGACGTCGCTGGCCTTTTCGCCGAAAATCGCCTTCATAAGACGCTCCTCAGGCGCAAGATCCGGCTCGTTCTTCGGAGTGATCTTGCCGACCAGGATGTCGTTGGGGCCGACTTCCGCGCCGATGCGGATCACGCCTTCGGTATCCAGGTTGCGCAAACGCTCCTCGCTTTCGTTCGGGATGTCACGGGTAATTTCCTCGGCTCCCAGCTTGGTGTCACGCGCCTGGATGTCTTCCATGCTCATGTGAATGCTCGTGTAAACGTCCTCGGCAACCAACCTTTCGCTGATGATGATAGCGTCTTCGAAGTTGTATCCGTGCCAGGGCATGAAGGCGACCAGGACGTTGCGCCCCAGTGCCAGCTCGCCATTGTCGGTGGACGCGCCGTCAGCGATCGCCTGCCCCTTCTTGACCTTGTCGCCACGCTTGACGATGGGACGCTGGTTGAACAGGGTTGACGCATTGGTGCGCAAGAACTTGTACAGGTTGTATTCCTGGACCGATTCGGGATAGTCCGTCTCCTGAGGCGACTTGCCGTCGCGGGTCACAACAATCCGTGTCGCGTCCGAACTGAAGACAATGCCTTTTTCACGGGCATTGACCGTGGCGCGGGAATCCCTTGCAATCACTTCTTCCAGGCCGGTGCCGACCAGCGGGCGCTCCGCGCGCAACAGGGGAACCGCCTGGCGCTGCATGTTCGATCCCATCAACGCACGGTTGGCGTCATCGTGCTCAAGAAACGGAATCAAGCCTGCCGCCGCACTGATCATCTGCTTCGGCGAAACGTCGATGTATTGCACTTCCTCACGCTTCTTTTCGCCGAAATCACCGCCTAGGCGGCAAAGTACGTTCTCGTTCTTGAAGTGACCTTTCTCGTCATACGGCGCATTGGCCTGGGCGATGACGAATGCCTCCTCCTCGTCGGCGGTCAAGTAGTCAACCACGTCGGTGACCTTGTGGTCGACCACGCGGCGGTATGGAGATTCGATGAAACCGTACTCGTTGATCTTTCCGTACAGAGCCAAGGACGAAATCAATCCGATGTTCGGCCCTTCAGGAGTCTCGATAGGACAAATGCGACCGTAATGGCTCGAGTGGACGTCGCGGACTTCAAATCCAGCGCGCTCACGGGTCAAGCCACCGGGGCCCAAAGCACTGAGACGGCGCTTGTTCGTCAACTCGGCAAGGCAGTTCGTCTGATCCATGAATTGGCTCAATTGGTTGCGCCCGAAGAAGTCGCGGATAACGCCGCTCAACGCCTTCGTGTTGACCAACTTCGCAATCGTCATGTCGTCGTTGCCAGAATTCAACTTCTCCTTCATCAATCCATGAGTACGGGTCAAACCGACCATGCACTGCTTCATCAGCAACTCGCCAACAGTACGAATGCGACGACGGCTCAAATGGTCGATGTCATCGCCACGCCCCTGGCCGCTGTGCAACTGCATCAGCAACGACGTGGAGCGAGCGATGTCTTCCTTCGTCAACACGCCAACACGGCTGCCCCAGTTCAACTGGAGACGCTGGTTCATCTTGAAACGACCGACCAGACCCAGGTTGTAGCGATGGGGATCCTCGAACATGCGGCGGAACAGCTGCTTCGCATTTGCGGCAGTGGGAGGATCGGTCGGGCGCATGCGACGGTAGATTTCCTTCTGGGCTTCTTCCGTGGACGTGATCGTATCGCCCTGGAGGCAATTGATGAACGACGCACCGATATTGCCGTCATGCAGCAACCTGACGCTTGCGCCGTAAACCTGAGCCAAGTCATAGCTCTTCTCACGCTCGGCAACCGCCTGGCGATCAGCCTCGATCTCCTTCAAGACGTCGCACAACTTGACAAGCACATCAACCGTCACCTTCGCGTTGCGATCAAGCAACTTCGTAGATGAGGACTTCATCCCGCTGGGCAATGAATCGCACTTGTCATACAAGTCTTTTATGGTAACATCCTTGCCGTCCTCGGTCTGATGAACGCGGTTCACTTGGTAAATCGCATTGCCGGTACGCCAACGCTCCTTCTCCAACTTCGACTTCAAGGCATCGGATGGCATCGACAACAACTTCTCGAGCTGCTCGACGTTCATTTCCTCGACAACCTGGTCCACACGGACAACACGCAGCTTCTTGACGCCATTGGCCTTCAACTCGTCCAAGATCAAGTCGTTGCAAGCCTGCAAACCCTGGGTCAAGACCTTGTTGCCGGCAAGGACAACATCACTCGCCAAGTAAACCTTCGATATGTCCTCGAGCTTCGCCAACTCGTTCAGAGTATACTCCTCCAAGTAGTACACGGCATCGAGCATCTCCTCGTTGTTGTCGTAGCCAAAAGCACGCAAGAACGTGCTGATCACAAACTTGCGGCGGCGACGCTTGCGGTCGAGGTAAATCAAAATCTTGTCGTTCTGGTCAAACTGAACCTCAAGCCATGCACCATGGTCGGCAATGATCTTGTAGGAACTCAGCAACTTGCCGCTGGCATGCTTCGAACGCTCGAAGCTCACTCCCGGCGACTTGTGCAATTGGCTCACAATCACGCGCTCGGCACCGTTGATCACAAACGAGCCGCGATCCGTCATCAACGGAACATCGCCCATGTAAATCTTCTCTGATGTCACAGTTCCCTTGCCGTTGGCTGGATGAAACGTAAACTGGACATTCAAGGCAGCCTGATACGTCAAGCCTTCCTTCAGGCATTGCACCAAATCCTTCTTCGGCTCGCCTATCTCGTAACTGTTGAACACAAGGCAAGCCTTCCCCTCAGCAGAAGGTTGAGAGGGAAATATCTCCATAAACGCTTCTTGAAGTCCCTGGAACTTGCGTTCCTCAGGAGGAACATCCAGCTGTAGAAAATCTGAATACGACTTGGTCTGTATCTCTATCAAATCTGGTATTTCCAGAACTTCCTTGTCCAGACGTTCATAATTCCTGCGCTCTGACATATTCTCCGCCTTTTGATTTGGTTGACTCCCTCGTGGGAGACACGGCCTCGGTTAAAAGGACAAAATAAAACAATGATGCTACGATGAGAACACCGAAAACAAACATCGCCCAAAACTACGCAAAACCAATTCTACGACAAAACAAAAAACCGGAGTCGGAACCAATTCACCAACTTCCGGAAACGTCCTGCATTGTCGTCGCCACCCCTTCCCAAAGTAACAGGCTCAATCAATCGCATCGCCGATGATCTTCCCCTAAAAATCACCAACTCGGATAATCTCACCAAACATACATCAACTTAATACCAAAACCCAAGCCATTATGCCCCCCGCCAGGCTACCTCCAATAGGATAGATTGACCTGGCGGGGAAACATGCAATGCAAAGTCGATTACTTCACTTCGACCTTCGCACCGGCTTCTTCCAACTTCTTCTTCAGATCGTTGGCTTCGTCCTTGCCAATACCTTGCTTGATTGGTTTCGGAGCGGCTTCGACCAATTCCTTCGCTTCCTTCAGGCCAAGACCGGTGATCGCACGAACTTCTTTGATCACGGCAATCTTGTTTGCGCCGGCTTCCGCCAGGATAACGTCAAACTCGGTCTTCTCTTCTTCCGCGGCTGCGGCAGGAGCAGCAGGACCGGCGGCGGCAACGGCTACAGGAGCAGCGGCGCTCACGCCGAGACGCTCCTCAAGAGCCTTGACCAGCTTGGAAACCTCAAGAACTGACAAACCTTCGATGTAGGAGATGAACTCTTCCATCTTCGCATCAACAGCAACATTTTCTTCCGACATTGGTATTCTCCACTTTTTTGCTTTAAGCTACCTGCTCTTTCTTCTTGCAGTAAGCATCCAACACATAAACAATGCTCGCCAACTTGGCGTTGAGCACACGAACCAACTGGCTGCCAGGGGCTTGCAACACACCCAGCAACTGAGCCAGCAAAACCTCGCGGGATGGAAGGTCGGACAATGCCTCGACATCAGATGCCGAAAGCAACCTGCCGTCCAATACACCAAACTTGATCTTAACTTGACTTTTTGACTTGGCAAACTCGCGAATCATCTTCGCCATCTGGACGGCGTCGCATTCGCCGCTGACCATCGCCGTGTCGTTCATTAACGGCGCGGAAGCCAAATCATTCATTCCCAGCTTTTCCGCAGCTTTCTTAACCAAGGTGTTCGGCACCACGTGGCATTCGGCCCCAATGGCCGTTAAACTGCCACGAAACTCATTGAAAACATTGGCCTTCAATCCCTGATAGCTGATAAAAACCGATGGACGATTCTTCAGCCTCGAGGAAATGACCTCAACCATTTGTTGTTTTTCGAATCTCATGGTTACGCCTTTGCTGCGGCCTTGGCATCCAGACGAATGCCAGGACTCATTGTGCTACTCAACGTCCAAGACTGCAGATAGATGCCTTTCGCAGCTGCCGGACGTGCACGCAAAATCGTCTGGAGAACGGCATTCGCATTCTCAACCAACGCTTCTGCGGTGAACGACAACTTGCCAATCGGCACATTCACAACACCAGCACGATCACAACGATACTCAATACGACCAGCCTTCGCCTCGCGAACGGCAGTCGCCGTATCCTCTGTAACCGTACCAGTCTTTGGATTCGGCATCAGGCCACGAGGACCCAACACCCTACCCAATGTCCGGACTTCCTTCATCGCCGATGGAGTCGCAATCAAAACGTCAAACTCCAACCAGCCGCCCTTAATTCGCTGAATCAGCTCCTCATAGCCGACCTCGTCTGCGCCAGCGTCCTTGGCACGCTGCGCGAAATCACCCTCGGCAACCACTACGACGGTCTGCTTCTTGCCTGTGCCCTGAGGAAGCACCATGGCACCGCGGACAATCTGATCCGATTGGCGGGGGTCAATGCCAAGACGGAAGCTCAACTCAACCGTCTCGTCAAATTTAGTGGTAGGCATAGACTTCAGCTTCTGAACCCCTTCCTCGATGGAATAGAATTCAGTCCGCTTGAAAACTTCTGCCCGGGAACGATAAAGTTTACTTCTCTTCATCGACCACCTCGATTCCCATGCTGCGCGCCGTCCCAGCGATGATCTTCACGGCTGCCTCCAGGCTCCTCGCGTTCAAGTCCTTCTTCTTCGTCTCCGCAATCGATTCAAGATCCTTGCGGGTGACCTTCGCCACCACCTCGCGACCAGGCATCTTGGCGCCCGATGCGATGTTCGCGGCCTTCTTCAACAAGACAGCCGCAGGAGGCGATTTCGTGATGAACGTGAACGAACGATCCTGGTAAACCGTGATCACAACGGGTATGACTAAACCCGCTTGCGACTGGGTCGCCGCGTTGAACTGCTTGCAGAATTCCATGATGTTGACACCAGCCTGACCCAAGCTCGGTCCCACAGGAGGAGCTGGATTGGCGGCGCCAGCAGGGATCTGCAAACGCACTTCACCCACGACTTTCTTTGCCATATTGACCTTCTTCCACTTGCACGACATCGGTACGAAATGGCAGGGTTTCTCCCGAAAATCGTGTCGCTTATTACTGTTGTTTACCTAACCGCCACAAAATACTATGATTGCGGACGGTCGACCTGCCAATAATCCAATTCGCAAGGAGTCGCACGACCGAAGATCGTGACGCTCAACTTCAAACGCTTGCGTTCCTCGTCAATGTCCTCGATGACTCCTTCGCAATTCTCAAATGCGCCCTCTTTGATGATCACGTTGTCGCCAACCTTCCAAATCACCTCTGGGCGTGGAGTGTCCTTCTCCTCCTCAACTTGCATCAGGCCGGCCACCTCGTCATCGCTCAATGCGATTGGACGAACGCCACCCATGAAGTTGATGACACCCTTCGTCTCCTTGACAAACATCCAATTTTCAGCTATGATCTTGTCTTCGTCATCGTACAACAACGATTTTACAAAAACATAGCCGGGATAGGATTTCTGCTCGCGGATCACGGTCTTTCCATCCTTGCGCTCCATCACCTTGACGGTGGGAACCAAAACATCGAACAATCCGTTATCTATCCCATCCGCCAAGTCACGGTCACGCTGATTAAGCAGAGATTCCTTGACGCGACGCTCCTGGCCAGACATCACCTGAACCGTGTACCACCTAGATTTGTCTTCAGATTCCATCGACTAACCTCCAAATACAGATACGACCGATGCAAAATCAACCGGCCATACCCGTGATCAGGTTCACGGCAAGCAAAAATACCTTGTCGGCAACAAAGACAAACAAACTCAACAAGATCAAGGACGAAACAACAACCATCGTGCTCCCGTACAACTCCTGACGATCAGGCCAAGTGCACTTCTTAAGTTCCGTAACCGTGTCGTCGTAGAGCTTCTTGATTAAGTTGATTGGATTCTTCATACCATATCCCAAAAAAATGGCAGGTGAGACAGGGATCGAACCTGCGACCTGCGGTTTTGGAGACCGCCGCTCTACCAATTGAGCTACTCACCTGCACGTATGTTGCATTGTGTTATTCCCAACTCCCAGATGATCGAGCACCTTAACCCTTAACGGGTTTCCCTGTGAATGGTCCGCTTCTTCTCAAATGGGCAGAACTTCACCTTCTCAAGACGACCAGGCGTATTGCGCTTGTTCTTCGTCGTCGTGTAATTGCGCCTCTTGCACTCGGTGCAGGCCAAGATGACTATTTCGCGTGGCATTGTCAATGCTCCTAAACTCCGACCGGCATCACGCACCGCCACTAGCAAGAATCGCGGTGCGCGTGCCTAATAAAGGAGTTGTCTATTATGCTTCGATTTCAACAACGCGGCCTGCGCCAACAGTCTTGCCGCCTTCGCGGATAGCGAAACGCAAACCCTTTTCCATGGCGATCGGGCAAATCAGTTCGATGTTCATGGTGATGTGGTCACCAGGCATGACCATCTGGACACCTTCGGGGAGGTTGCAGATGCCGGTCACGTCAGTCGTACGGAAGTAGAACTGAGGACGATAGCCGTTCTTGAACGTGGTGTGACGACCGCCTTCTTCCTTGGTCAGGACGTAGACTTCGCCCGAGAACTTGGTGTGGGGAGTGATCGAGTTCGGAATCGCCAGAACCTGACCGCGTTCCACGTCTTCCTTCTTGATGCCGCGGAGCAAGCAGCCAACGTTGTCGCCGGCTTGGCCTTGATCCAGCAGCTTGCGGAACATTTCAACGCCCGTAACGGTCGTCTTCTGAGTATCGCGAATGCCGATGATCTGGACTTCCTGACCAACCTTGATGATACCGCGCTCGACACGACCCGTAACAACCGTACCACGACCTTCGATTGAGAACACGTCTTCGATCGGCATCAGGAAGGGCTGGTCAATAGGACGGGCAGGAGTCGGGATGTAGTTGTCAACAGCATCCATCAGCTCTTTGATGCACTTGCACTCGTCGCAATCGGGTCCCTTGCCAGCGGCGAGGGCTTCGCCGGCCTTCAGGGCTGAACCCTTGATGATCGGAATGTCGTCGCCAGGGAACTCATAGGAGCTCAGCAGCTCGCGAACTTCCATCTCAACCAGTTCGAGCAACTCTTCGTCGTCAACCTGGTCAACCTTGTTCACGAAAACGACGATGGCGGGAACGCCAACCTGACGGGCCAGCAGGATGTGCTCGCGGGTCTGGGCCATGGGGCCGTCCGTCGCGGCAACCAACAGGATGGCACCGTCCATCTGCGCAGCGCCTGTGATCATGTTCTTGACATAGTCGGCGTGTCCGGGGCAGTCGACGTGTGCGTAGTGGCGGGCTTCCGTCTGGTATTCAACGTGGGAGGTGTTAATGGTAATGCCGCGTTCCTTTTCTTCAGGAGCGTTGTCGATTTCATCATACTTCTTGATATCGCCACCAAACCTTGCGGCCTGGCACATGGTGATAGCGGCGGTCAAAGTCGTCTTGCCATGGTCAACGTGACCGATGGTTCCGATGTTGACGTGGGGCTTCGTGCGTTGGAAAGTTTCTTTTGCCATTGTTCTTTTTCCTTCTCCGTTGCGTTTGGAACACCAGGACACCTGGCAGGTATCCTGAACTCGCTTTATCCTAAATAATACGTCAATTTGAAAATCTATGAAATGGAGCCCACGACCGGAATCGAACCGGTGACCTCATCCTTACCAAGGATGCGCTCTACCAGCTGAGCTACGTGGGCATCTTTGCCAGTCCGCGACCAACAAGAAAAATCAGATAATTAATTTACTTCGCTTTTCTTGCTTGTCAAACCAGTACAATGATTTTTTTGGTTTTTTTCACAGCGGAACCTTCGCCACAATTCCCATTCCTACCAAATCCCGCGAAAAAGAACCATTTAACATACACTGGTTTTGGACTTCCGCAAGCCACAAAGTGGATTTTCCCAGACCTTCCCCGGAAAAACCCACTCCTTGCCCTTTGCCTTATGCTTCGGGGGCTTCTTCCCCGGCAGCAGCCTCTTCGGCGGCTTCCTGGCTTTCCGAGATCGCCTTGTCCAGCACAGTGCCGAAATCGCCGAGTTCTTCACCAGGTTCGGTGCTGGCAGCGGCGCTCGCATCGCTGTCAAGATCACGCAAGCTCAAGCCGATCCTGCGGTCTTCGGGATTGATATTCTTCACGCGTGCGTGGACAATATCGCCTTCCTTGACAACATCGCTCACGCGAGCGACATGGTCGTTGCTAAGCTCTGAAATGTGAATCAGGCCGTCAATACCACCTTCCAGCTCGACGAATGCGCCGAAAGACGCCTTCTTGGTGACCTTGCCTTCAACGACGTCGCCAACCTTGTACTTGTTCTGGATCGCTTCCCATGGATCCTCGGTCAGCTTCTTCATGCTGAGGCTGATGCGCTGGTTCACTGCATCGACTTCCAGGATGACGGCTTCGACTTCCATTCCCTTGTGGAGGATTTCGTTGGGGTTGTTGACCTTGCGGATCCAGCTCATGTCCGAAACGTGGATCATGCCGTCGATATCGTCCTTGATCTGAACGAATGCGCCATAGCCAGTCATATTGCGGACAACGCCCTTGATCCTGGTTCCCGGAGGATAGTTCTCCTTGATGATTTCCCAGGGGTTCTCCTGGCATTGACGCAATCCCAAGGAGATCTTCTTGTTTTCCTTGCTGACTTCCAGCACTACTGCTTCAACTTCATCGCCTTCCTTCACAATGTCAGAAGCCTTGTTGACCTTCTTGGTCCAGGACATTTCCGAAACGTGGATCAAACCTTCGATGCCCTCTTCCAGTTCGACGAATGCGCCGTAGGGCATCACGTTCACAACGCGGCCCTTCACGCGGCTGTCTTTCGGGTACTTGACGTCAACGGTATCCCACGGATTGCCTTCAAGCTGCTTCAGCCCCAGCGAAACGCGCTGGCGAGCCTTGTCCACATCCAAAATCATCACTTCGATTTCCTGGTCCACCTGGACGACTTCGCTGGGATGGCTGATCCTCTTCCAGCTCATGTCCGTAATGTGGAGCAGCCCGTCCATGCCGTTCAGGTCGACGAATGCACCAAACTCCGTGATGTTCTTGACCTTTCCGATGCGACGGGTATTGGGAACCAACTCCTCCAACAACGCGGCGCGTTGCTCGGCACGAGCAGCCTCAAGCAACTCACGACGGCTCAAAACGATGTTGCGACGCTCTCCGTTGATCTTCAAAATCTTGAAGTCATCTTCAATGCCGAGGAAATCGTCCAAGTTGCGAACCTGACCCAAGTCAACCTGAGAACCAGGCAAGAATGCCTCGACACCAACATCGACGATCAAGCCGCCCTTGACGCGGTTCTTGATGGTCCCCTTGATGACGTCGCCTTCATTGTAGTTCTGCACGATCGAATCCCAGCTCTTCTGGATTTCGGCCTTGCGCAAGCTCACAGACGGGAAGTTTTCCTCGTCGTCCATCCGTTCAAGATAAACCTCAAGCTCGTCGCCAATCGAGATGGTTTCCCATTTCTCGCCAAGCTCGGCGCGGTTGATGAACGCTTCAGACTTGAAGCCGATGTCAAGCAGAACACCGTTCTCGTTCTTTGCGGCAATGTGACCTGTGACAAGCTTGTCTTCCTTGATCTCCGCGGCGGTGCTCTGGCTCAACAGATCATCCATCGAGGACATGTTCTCTAAATCGATGTGGTTGCTCATTGTGTGGTTAGGTTGGTTGGTTGGTTACTGCATCTCTAAATAAAAATACGCCCGGGCACTTTACCTTAATATTTACATGAAGATAATAGCGCAAAGAATTAAATATATCCCACAAAAGCACACTGTCAATCAACAAATACGAAAAATTTTCCTTCTTGTAACTGGAAAATGTAAACGCACGCTTTTTGTGCATTTAATTCTGCAAGCTGCGAGGCGTGCGTTTAATCCCGCGAACATGCCGGCGTGCCTTTTCCTGTGCAATCCCATCCCGGGCGTTCATCTTATGCGAAGGCGCGGCAAGCAATCTACATGGCTGAAAAAAAATGCGTTCCCTCATGCTGAAGGGAACGCATTTGCCTTAAAAACCACCTTATCCCAATCGAATCATGGATTGCGCTGCCAATCCTTTTGAAGATCGGAGTAGGCTTTCGATTCGACGTGACCATCCTGGAAGAGTCCGTTGAAACGTCCCGTGTGGATGGTGCTGATACGGCATTCGGTGTTGCTGATCGTCAAGTGCGAGTCATTGTACAACTGCGGGTCGTTTCCGACCTTGCAGTCAACAAGGGAAATGGTCGCGGAAGGCGTGACAAAGGCATTGGACTTGGGGCAGTCAAGGTTGGACAGCGTGCCCTGCCCGTACAGAACCTTGCCCAATGCCTGCCGGGTACGGCCGTAGTTGTTCTTGAATGAGGCATCAAGACCTATGCGGCGATCGCCACCCCAAGATTGATTAATGTCCTTGGTTTCGGCAGCGTTGCAGACGAAGATCTTCTTGTCGCCAACATAATCTTTGGCGTAGTCGCAAAACCACATCAGGGAACCACTCCAGCCCGATGTCTGGAAACAATAGATCGGCACCGTGAAATCAACATTGTCCTGCTCGTACATCATAAAACCAATGCCAATCTGCTTGAGGTTTGACGTGCAGGAAATAGCACGCGCCTTGTCACGAGCCTTGGACAGAGCGGGAAGCAGCATGGCTGCCAAAATCGCAATAATCGCGATGACAACCAACAACTCGATCAGCGTGAATCTCAGAATTTTCTTCATCACAATTTTCTCCGGTTTTTTAATGATGGACTCTCAAGACAAATAAAATAAAGTATTTTGTATTTGGTTTTTTTAATATTCTGAAACTTGCCAGGACATATTAGAAAAAAAGCCTAATGAAGAATTTAATGCCCACGCCCAGAATTGTCAAGTTTTTATGAAGAAACAAAATATGATAAGACCGGCAAAGGCACTCTTTTTGCGACTTTAATTCCGCAAACTGCGAGGTGTGCGTTTTCTTGTGCAATCCCAGCTCCACATTTTGGCGAATTGCGTATTCATCGGGCATGTCACATGCCATTTGAGTACGAAAGCGACGATTTTTTCTCTTCCTTTTTGCGTTGATTTTATGGAAGTATATTTCCTGTCCAGCTTGAATTCACGATAAAAACATGCACTTTATTGGAAGAGCGAGCTTGAGATTTCCCGCCAGTTCTTGAGAGGACTTCAGGGCATTGTTTTTCGTCATGGTTTTGAGAGAAGGCATGGGTGGTTTGGTGTCATCAAGGAAAAGCGATTTGTTGTATGGTCTTGGCGAGCCCTTTGCAGCCGGGATGTTCGAGGACGAGAATGCGTCGATTCCGTGGCGTTATGCCCATGGGATCTGCCGTCATTTCGAGCATGCGCCTGCATTGGTTCCTACGGGGATCCTGGGAATCGGAGGCTATCAGGCTATCTGGAACCTGAATCACGCAAAACTAGTTCGATTCGACTACAATTCCTCGATCTCCGTAGATTGGAAAGCCTTTGAAGAAGCCATCAGCAAGACTGAAAATCCTTTCCATCAAACCCAGTTGCGCCGAGCACAGACGGAACTGGCGAACTGGTTGTGCAACCCCGTTCCCCAACGATACGCCATCGGGGGAGCGGGATGGATCCACGGCATCATCCACTATGAACGAATATTGGATGAAGGATTGCTTGGGTACAAGGCGCGCATGGACAACAAGCCAGACGACGACTTCTTCGGCCCCTTGAAGGCAGTCCTGGATGCCGTCATCAGCTACTTGAAGCGTTGCCCCTACCCATTCAACCAAGTACCCTTGCATCCCGCAAGAAACTTCAAGGAAGCAATGGCTGCCTTCGCATTCTGCTGGTACCTCGATGGATGCGATTCAATAGGCCGTTTCGACAATGTCCTGGGGAAATACTATCATGGCGAACCTGAGGCTTTTGGTATGCTCAGGGAATTGTGGATCGCCTTTGACGTCAATAACGGATGGCACGCATACCTGGATGGAACCTTGTACCCGGATTTCACCGAGCTCTGCATCCGTGCGCAAAATGGGATAAGGCGTCCCAACACAGGACTCCGAATCACCAGCGATACCCGGGATGACCTGTGGGAAGCCGTGTTTGACGCCTGGCAACAGGGAAACCCAACACCGTCGCTGTACAATGACAAAGTCTACCGAAGTGCCCTTCCCGGCTTGACAGGAATTGACGGGGATGACCTGGACCATTACGCCTTCGGAGGATGCACGGAACTGATGGTCGAAGGCCGCTCGCAGGTCGGCTCGATCGACGCAGGATTGAACTTGCTCGAAATCTACCAGTCTTCAGGCTCGGAGAAGGCATTTTACGTAGCGTTGCCAAACCACATTGACCTGGCGGTGAGAAGCGTTGTCTTGGAGCACGAGGTCGCAAAGACGTTCCGGCCCCAATTGATTCGAACCTTGCTTGTTGACGATTGCATCGAAAACGGACGTGATTTTCGTGATTGCGGAGCGCGCTACAACGGGTCGGTAATCAATCTCGCGGGAGGGACGGACACGATCAACGCCATTGCCAGGGAGCGCGGCTTAACGGGAAAATTCGGGAACGACGACGAGACGGTGGACGCCATCGCCGCAGAAATGTACGGACGGGTCTTCGACCTGATCACCTCCAGGCGGACATACGGTTTTTGCATACCATCGGTTATACTCTTGACTACTTTTGCCCAGTTCGGGCACTATGTCCCCGCCACGACGGGACGCGATGACGGGGCACCATTGACGGACTCCGTTGGAGCGCGCCAGGGAACCGACGTGAAGGGACCTACGGCATTGCTCAACTCGACCGCGAAAATTCCCTCGTCAAAGGCAGTTGGAACCTTGATTTTGAACCTGCGGTTGAATGCGGAAATGATGTCCGAGGGCAACCGACCGCGGTTGAAAGCCCTGATCCAGGGATTCTTCGCCCAAGGCGGAATGCAAGTCCAAATGACCATCATCGACCAAAAGACATTGCTCGCAGCCTATGAGAATCCCGATGCCTATCCCAACCTCCTGGTTCGAATTGGGGGCTACTCGGAGTATTTCCGGCGCTTGTCGCGAGAATTGCAGGGCGAGATACTCAAGCGAACAGAGCATAGCCTGTAATTCGCCGATCCACTGATGCAACCAAAGTCCAATATCGGCATATCAAATAAGTTGGAATAAAAGATCCAGCTTCAGGCTCAATGAGCGGCGCGGCGAATCTCCTCAAGCAATGCCTCCAACAGCTTGCCCTCCTCCAACGTGCAGACTTTCTCGCCTTTCCTGAACAAGACCCCAGTCCCCTTCCCGCCGGCAATGCCCACGTCCGCATCTCGTGCCTCGCCAGGACCATTCACCTCGCATCCCATCACCGCAACCTTGCGCAAATCGATCCGCTTCCCCAAGCTCAACAGACGTTCGATCTCTTGCTCAACCGCAGTCGCCAGCGAAACAAGATCGACTCGAGTCCTGCCACATGTGGGACAGGACACCACTTCAGGACCGTCATCAAGCATCCCACAGGCTGATAGAATCCGCCGAGCAGTACGGATTTCCTCCTCGGGTTCGCATGTCAGGCTCACACGAATCGTCTCGCCAATCCCATCAAGCAGCAACGAGCCAATCCCGATGGCCGACTTCACAACGCCACGAGAAGGCGGACCCGCCTCGGTAACTCCAAGGTGCAAAGGAATATCGCTGCGAGCGGCAAACATCCGGCAAGCCTCGACAGTCGATCTCACGTCCGATGACTTCAGGCTCACCTTCAAGAACATGCAACCTTCAGCTTCGAACAAGGAAACATACTTCATCGCACTGCGAACCATCCCTTCGGCGCCGCGCCCCAACGAAGCCTCGATCTCGGGGTCCAAGCTCCCGCAATTCACGCCAATCCGTACTACGCAACCACGATTGGCAGCGATGCGGGCAACCTGACGCATCGAATCAACATTACGCATGTTTCCAGGATTGACCCGAATCCCAGCCGCGCCCGACTCCATCGCCCCAATCGCCAGGCGATGGTCAAAGTGTATGTCCGCAACGACAGGCAACTTGCTCG
>DBPZ01000127.1:92402-157238 GCA_002305655.1 Lentisphaeria bacterium UBA1407
ACCGGCGAGCCGCCACCGATCGATACACCGCCTAAATCTATGCAACGAGTTGTACGCATCGTTACTGCCCTCGCGTCTTCACTATGCCATCATCAAACGTAATTTCCCGCAGCCTCGCCCATCTTTAGGCAATTGCCCGTCACGCGATAGGCTGCATGGGCGATATAACTACCTGAAATGCAGCGGCCTGCGACCAAAAGTCCAGTCAAGTCCTCGGGGATTAGCGACCGCATGGGAATCTCAAATCCGGCGTGTCCAAAGCACGTTTGCTTGCTTTCTTCCGGCTCGTGAATGTCAACCCCAAAACGCACCAGGCATATCCCGTCATCATATCGGCGTCCACTACGGACATCCTCATCGGTTATGTAGTACTTCCCCAGGATCCTCCGGGTCTCTCGCACACCGATGACCGCAGGCAATTCAAGCAGGTACACATCGCCCAATACGGACTTGATGGAGCCGAAGAACTCCATCGCCTTTCGAACTTGACGACGCCCTTCAAGAATCCCCTTGCTCAAATCGTCGCCGTCACAACCGAGGCGACGTTTCACGTGAGTCCATTGGATCAACGCCTCCCCCGGCCGAGGAAGCTTGATGATCGCGGGATGGTCAAAGGGAATCTCGCTCAAGACTTGATCCTCGCCCAAAACCTTCGTCAATTCACGGAACCATCCGACAATGTCATCCCGAGGATAATCTTCCTTCACGCCCCCGATCTTGAACATCATGGTCATCGGTTGGAAGGCGCCATCTCCAGGGCGACCGATTTCGTAGCGCGCCCCGGCACGAGCCGCCACATCGCCGTCACCTGTGCAGTCAATCACCATGTCCGCCAAAATCGCCTGGCATCCCGATTTGTTTTCCACGAAGCACCCCTTTACTCGCCCGTCCTCCACAATCGGTTCCGTGAACAGCGTATGCAACAGGATGTCAACTCCGGCATCCAATGCCATTTCGTCAAGCAGCAACGTCATCTCCGTAGGATCGAAGGACATGTCCCACAAGCCTCCCCAGTGACCGCTGCCCTGCAAATGGCTCCGCAGTTCAGCATTCAGGCCATCATGGTGACGATTGTCGAAAAACGGGCTCAACAATCCCAGCGTCCACATCCCGCCCAGCTTGCATCCATACTCCACCAAGGTCACCTTGCGACCCCGACGAGCTGCCGTCACAGCAGCGCCAAAACCAGCCGGTCCAGCGCCTATCACCAAAACATCACAATGATTCCGAACTTCAACCGACTTGGATGAACGCTCAATTCGACGAACTTGCGACATGATCCCTTCTCCTGTTGCTTTCCTAGAATCCGTACTTCATGATGTCCTTTTTGCCCGGCGGATACGCCTTGAGCCCCGCCTTCGCCAAGCGACGAGCCGCCTTCCGATACCCATACCAGTCGCACAACAACGCCGAATTCAGGTAGTGGTCAAATGCATCACGCCTTTCCTTCAGACCTTGCCCGGCCATTTCAAGTCGTTTTTCCCCATAATACTCCAGGATTCTCGCAATCTCGCTCCAATCCAATTCCTCTAGCCGTACATTCTTGGGGGCACGGGGATCATCAACACCATCCCATAAACGAACCGTTAAACCGCTCAGTTCCGAACCCATCGGAATGAAGCCAGATATCTTGCGACCGTTAGCCAACGCCAACTCGCTACCCTCTTCGCGACGGTACGGCATCTTGAACAAGGAATACACATAACTCCCCATCTGCGCGACAATCCTCACCCGTTCCTTCTCCAGCTCCCGATAAGATTCCGGCAAACTCTCCATGTAGGGACGAACCTCATCGCCGGTGAAACGAAAATCACGGGGACGGGGACGGTTGCGGCGAAGCTCCTTCGGAACGCGAGGTCCCTCCCTTGACACCGATTCGTCAACCTCCTCAGTCACCTCACCCTCCAAAAATGAAACATCAACCTCAGTCAATGGCTCCATCGGAGTCTCCGAGATCACTTCGCCCGTCTTCGGATCTATCAAACGAACTCCAGAACCAGGTTCCGCGCCCGCCTTGTTCCCACCTGAAGACGTGGGTACAACCCGCATGAGAACCCAAACCCCTATCAACAACGCAAGGGCTACGCCAAAAAACACCAAAAGACGATTCACCAATCGCTCAGCCGATGACACGGAGGGGGCACTTGCAACGGAACCAGTCACTGCGGTATCCCCCGTTGAACCTCCGCCAGTCTGAATGTCACCTGTCGATCGCGCCCTGCTCAATACGACCTTCGAACCGCCAATCCCAGTGGCACGACCTTCGCCGCGACGACTCATCAACGGCAACACGCCCTGAATTGCAGACAGCAAACTCGTGTACCCAGCAGGACGCTCCAATGGGGAGGCCGATAACATCCGAACTATCTGCGCCGTCACGCCGACCGGTATCCCGCCTTGACGGGACAAAACCGATGCCGCGTCAACGCCCTCGTCAGGATAATACCCCGTCAGCAGACGATAGCACCACACCCCGAAGCTGTACAAGTCGCCGCTGAATGATGCCGCACCGCCGGAGCGACGTTCAGGACTCGAATGCGGATCGTCCAATAGATGAAGCCCCAATGCAGTGTACTCGCCAAAACCAAATATCTTCAACGTCCCCTGGCCGTCCTTCACAATCGTCTCGTCCCCAAGACCTCCGTGCACAACACCGCCCTCCAACACCTTTTGCATCGCCTCGGCTGCCGCCATGATCAATGGACGGGCTTCCTTCCAAGCTACCCCATTGCCGTCAAAATCAAGGCAGCTGTCGTTGCCACAATACTGGCACGCGGAATAAACACCACCTTCATATCGACCGCAGGAGTAGATCGTCGGCAGGCCAGGATGCAAAATCAGTGAAACCTTACGAAGCTCCCCTAGGTACGCCTCCAATCGATCGTCGCCATGCTCTCCGTTGCCAGTTACCTTGACCACCAAAGACTTGCGATCCAGCGAAGTCTCCAACGCACGATATCGGGATACGCTGCCGTTGCTCCACAGCTCCTCCTCCAAGACATATTGCAAAAACACCTGGGGTACCCTGACTCCATTCCCGCATACAGGACAGGGAAACTCCTCAAAGGCACGCAACTGAACATCCGTTACATCCAATTTCGCCTGGCAAGATGGACAGTATATTTTCAATTGCTCGCTTGTTGAGTCGCTCATTCAAAAAACTCCAGTTTTTTCAAGCCATTTATTTGCATTTTGAGAATTCGGGTGTAATTTATGTGTGTTGATTTTTTCGTGTCTCCATCGTCTAGTGGTTAGGACACCAGGTTTTCATCCTGGTAACATGGGTTCGACTCCCGTTGGAGATGCCAAACATCCACATGCGTCTCCATCGTCTAGTGGTTAGGACACCAGGTTTTCATCCTGGTAACATGGGTTCGACTCCCGTTGGAGATGCCATTTTAAGGCGCTTGTTCTTCCAAGAACCAGCGCCTTTTTCCTTCTGTCATAAACCACCAAAAACACCCTATACGAAAGAACGCCACGGGACACCTTGCCCCGTGGCGTTCTCTTCTATCATCTAGCTAGGCGAAAACCCATTAGCGGGCCGCACGTGCCTTTTCAACCAATTGCTTGAAAGCCTCGGGATCGGTAATCGCCAGGTCGGCCAGCCATTTGCGGTTGATTTCAATACCGCTCTTGGTCAAGCCGTCGATCAGCCAGCTGTATTTGAAATCCAACGCACGGCAAGCAGCGTTGATGCGAACCGTCCACAAGCGACGATAAACGCGCTTCTTCTGCTTGCGGCCAATGTACATGTTCGACATGGCGCGATCCGTCGCACCATAAGCCATGCGAATCAGCTTGCTACGATTTCCGCGGAAGCCGCGAGCCATTTTCAATACTCTCTTCCGGCGCTTGCGCGACGGAACAGCAAGTGTAGTCCTTGACATCTTTACTTTACTCCCTATGAAATCCAGTTCAGTAACGTCATCTGACTGACCGGATCAACCATGTATTCGCTTAATTCCAAATTCACACCAAACCCGAACGGGCACGCAAATTACAGACCGTACGGCAAAGAAGCCTTCAAACGGCTCATTTCGCTCGCCTTGACAGCTGCGGACCTGCTCAACCTGCGCTTGCGCTTCGAGCTCTTCTTCGTCAAAATGTGCCTGGCATTCGCGCGATTGTGACGGAACTTACCGGTTCCAGTCTCTTTGAAGCGCTTTGCGGCAGCCTTCCTTGTCTTCATCTTTGGCATCGTCGTCTTCCTCAATTCTTCATAGGGGCTTTCTTCGGCACCCCTTACGCGCCTACGCCTATAAACACTATAGGCTTTTCTTCCCAATTTCTGTCCTTCTATAATATTGAAGGGAACAGCTTCTGGTTCCTGCCAGAAACCGTCCCCTAATACCTAAAGCCTTAGGCTTGCAGAAAACTTAATCCTTCGATTCTTCCTCCGAAGCCCCCCTTGAACCGCCCCCCTTCCCAGACTGCGGCTTCGGAGCCACAATGCCTATGATGTTGCGACCCATAAGCTTCGGTGGCGAATCAATGACGCCGACCTCGGAAAACGCATCCATGACACGCTTCATCAGGTCGTCGCCCAATTCTGTGTGAGCCATCTCGCGACCGCGAAAAGTCACCATTATCTTTACTTTATCACCTTTTTGCAAAAATTCAATCCCGTGACGGATTTTTATGGACAGGTCATTGTCGTCAATATTCGGGTGAAGTTTGACTTCCTTGACTTTCGACTGAACCTTCTTCTTCTTTGCTTCGCGCTGTCGACGGCTCTCCTGGTACTGGAACTTCCCAAAATCCATGATTTTACAGACGGGCGGCTCCACCTTGGTCGCCATCTCAACCAAGTCCAAACCAGCGGCCGAGGCACGATTCAAGGCTTCCTCAAAACTCATCAAACCTAACTGGTCGTTCGTTTCCGACAATAAACGTACCGTCTTCCCACGATAGGTCCGATCTCCACTTTTTAGTTGGCGTGCGATGGGAGTGTCCTCCTATGATAAGTCCATATCTCTAGCCCCGGTAAACTGCACATCACTAGAAGGCAACGGGAGCTACAACTAAACTTAAAATTTAAACCATATTCCGAAAAATGCAAAACACAAATGTTGACTTTGCCGTGGCTCCCAAGTCTCCAGCGACTAGCCACGGCAAAAATCGGCTTTTCGATTCCTTATTCACGCCTTTTCGGCGATTTCCCGTTCCAGGCGGGCAATCAATTCCTCGAACTTCACGCTTCCTTCTTCGCCCTTGGCTCGACTGCGCACCGAGACCTCGCCGTCTGCCTCTTCGCGTTCGCCGACAATCAGCAGGTACGGGATACGCTGGTTGCGACCACGACGGATCTTGCCTCCGATCGGATCGGCCTCGACATCAACCGAGCAACGAATCAAATGCGAACGCAGGCGAGACTCCAGTTGACGCGCATAGCCCTCGTACTTCTCGCTGATCGGAAGGACGCGAACCTGCTCGGGGGCAAGCCACAGCGGGAACTGACCGGCGTAATGCTCAGTCAAGATGCCGAAGAAACGCTCCAGCGATCCCAGCAGCGCACGGTGCACCATGTACGGACGGTGCTTCTGACCATCCGTACCGATATATGTCATGTCAAAACGCTCGGGCAGGTTGAAGTCGAACTGAATCGTGCTGGTCTGCCATTCGCGCCCCAACGCATCCTTGATCTTGAGGTCGATCTTCGGACCATAGAACGCTCCGCCGCCTTCATCGACCTCGCAATCGACGCCTTCCGCCTTGACGGCTTTCTCAAGGGAACGCAATGCCTGTTCCCACATGGCATCGTCACCCACTGCCTTTGCGGGCCGGGTCGCCAAGTACGCCTTCACATCCTTGAAGCCGAAGCACTTCCACATGTACATGCTGAAGCGCAGCACTTCGCGGATTTCGTCCTCGATCTGCTCGGGCGTGCAAATAATGTGGGCATCGTCCTGGGTAAAGCCTCGAACACGCAGCAGGCCATGCAGCACGCCCGCCTTTTCGTAGCGGTAAACGGTACCCAGTTCAGCCCAGCGCGCCGGCAATTCGCGATAGGAACGCGGTCGGTTCTTGTAGATCATGATGTGGAACGGGCAGTTCATCGGCTTCACGTAGTACGGATCGCCGTCGATTTCCATGTGGGAGTACATACCTTCGCGATAGAAGTCCAGGTGGCCCGATGTCTGCCACAAGGCCGCGCGCCCAACGTGAGGCGTGTACATCAATTCATAGCCGTGGGCATAATGTGCTTCTTTCCAGAACGTCTCCAACGTATGTCGGATCCTGGCGCCCATCGGATGCCAGCAAACCAGGCCAGGACCGATTTCCTCATGGGTGCTGAACAGTTCCATCTCGGTACCAATCTTGCGGTGGTCGCGCTTCTTCGCTTCCTCGATCCGCGTCAAGTACTCCTGCAACTCTTCCTTGCTCGAAAACGCAGTGCCGTAAATCCGCTGCAACATCGGATTCTTCTCGTTGCCGCGGAAATACGATCCGGCCAACGACAGCAATTTCACTGCCCCAATCTGACCGCTGTGCTCCAGGTGAGGACCGCGGCAAAGGTCAACATGCTCGTCGCCAGTCCAATACAAGCTGACGGTCTCGCCCTCGGGAATGTCCTCCAAGCGAGACAGCTTGAATGTCTGGCCACGTGACTCGAACAAGGAAAATGCCTCGGCACGACTCACTTCCTCGCGCCTGAAAGGAATCCTCCGGCCAAGCATCTTCTTCATCTCCTTCTCAATCTCCTTCAAATCCTCCGGTACAAGACGCTTCGGAAGGTCGAAGTCATAGTAAAATCCTTCGTCGGTGCTGGGACCGATGTCAAACTTCGCCTCGGGATACAACTTCTTAATGGCAGCAGCCATAATGTGCGCCGCACTGTGACGCATCGTGCTCAAATCTATCTCCGACATCTGTCGCTCCTACAATTCATCAAAAATTATCCATACAAAATTCCAACGCCGAAAACGTCAGGACAACGTACCCTTCGTCGAAGGTATCGAATCGCAGCCACTACGTTCAACGGCCATCCGCAAGGCACGGCCAAATGCCTTGAATATGCTCTCCAGCCCATGGTGGGACTCGCCGCAACGCAACAAGTCAACGTGCAACGTGATGCATGACGTGTTCACCAAGGCCTGGAAAAACTCACGGTACAGGCGACAACTGACGCCACCAGCCTCAGACTCGGGAAACTCAGCCTCCCACGTCAAGTGAGGACGACCGGACAAGTCAATCACAACACGGCTCAATGACTCGTCGAGCGGGACGTAGGAATGACCGAACCGAGTTATCCCGCGCTTGTCGCCCAATGCGTCACGCAACGCAAGGCCAAGCGCGAGCCCCGTGTCCTCCATGCTGTGGTGAGCGTCAACCTCCAAGTCGCCACGGCAACTCAGCGACAAGCCAAAGCCACCATGGCGGCTGAACGAATTCAGCATATGGTCGAAAAAGCCGATCCCCGATGAAATCGACACCGGTCCGCTTTCGTCAAGATTCAACAAGACCGATATCTTGGTCTCGTTCGTCTCGCGATCTATCTTGCCTGTCCGACTTGAAGATGACATCTATCAACCCCTAGCTTCTTTATGACAATTACTTACAATAATAAATTAACTTGCTAAATATAATGCCCACGGGCGAAAATAGCCAAACATGTCTGCCGATTTGATTGAGGTTTCAGAGATATTTCGCCGAGCAACCAAGCTTTTGTGTTGATTTCATGGAGGGCAAGCATCATTCCGCCCGAACCAGAAGCACCGTCACATTGTCCCGCCCACCCGAGGACAATGCAAACGACAGCAGCGCGGAACATGCGCCGGCCAATGACGATGTGCTGCCCAAAATTCGCTCGATCGTCTTGTCGTCAATCATCTTGGTCAACCCATCCGTGCACAAAAGGACAATGTCACCGCGATGCAACGGCAATTCGATCCAGTCTTCCTCGACAATGCGACCGACTCCCACCGCCCTGCTCAAAGCCTGCTGAGCCTTTGGGGACAACGATGCCAGCTCGGCCTCGCGCCCGGCGCGAATGTAGTCATTGTACACCGTATGGTCTTCCGTGACCTGAACCAGGTCGCCGTCGCGAAAATAATACGCTCGGCTGTCGCCCACGTAGCATACGGCCATCCGGCGTGGCTTCTCGGGATCGCTCACCAAGCCGACAAACGTGCTGCCCATCACATTGAACTCGTTCCGCACGGAGTATTCGAAAATCTCGTCATTCGCTTCCTCCAGGCAAGCCTGCACCAACTCCCGCCTGGACTCGAACGTCTCCTTCAAATCTGACCCCAAGGCGCCGAATCCCTTTCGCAGCGTATCGACGATCAGACCGCTGGCAATTTCCCCGGCTTCGCCACCGCCCATGCCATCTGCGACCGCAAACACGCCATGCGCGCACAAACCAATGCAATTGTCCTCGTTATTGGAACGGACAAATCCTTTCGCACCAGCAAATGCATATTCCAACGCTCCGACTTTCCCTGTCTCGGATCTCATTATTTACTCCTAATACGTCTTAATTCGCGGTAATTTCATAAACATACAACTTTGCATCAAACCTGTCAAGCAACCCGGAAGTCGCCTAAGTCACGATTCTGCACAAGAACATTCCCACGAAGCTCCTCTGCTTGGAACAAGACCAAGTCTATCTTGCGGCCAGCTTGAAAACCAGCCGTTGTGATATACAATATTTTTCGCCGCATAATTCATCAACCATCAGCTTCCCATGAAGACAAAGCGCTTTTTCATTTTCATGCTCGTCGCCGTAATCCTGGCCATTGCAGTACGTGCAGTGGTCTGCATCCAACTATTCGATGCACCTGACGTGCAGGTACCGAATCCGCAAACCGACATGGCGACCTACAAGCGCCTGGCATTGGATGTCCTCGACGGAAAATGGCCGGATCACTTCGATTACCAGCCGCTCTACTACACCCTGCTGCTTCCTCCCATCCTCGCATTCAAATCCGCCGCGGTTCCCGTGCTGATGACCATCCAGACCGCCTTTGCCGCCCTGGCGGTTGCAGCGATCGCCTCGAGCACTGCGCTGTTGTTTGGCCGTCGCCCCGCAATCATCGCCGCCTTTTTGCTCGCCTTGGCGAAATTCCACGCCTTCTACACGCCGTTTATGCTGTACGAAGTACTCCAGAGCTTTTGGATTTCCATGCTTTTCCTGCTTTTGATTTTGGCATGGAAGCGGAACACCTGGAAGCTTTGGCTGGCTGCCGCTGCGATCCTTTCCCTTGCCGCCTTGACGCGAGGCAACGCGCTTTTCTTCCTGCCGGGAATCATCGTCTTCCAAATCCATCGCAATCGACGCACCCCGAAGCGCGCTTGCGCAATCGCCGCCACCATCCTGACCATCTATTTCGTCCCCCAACTCCCCTTCTCAATCAAAAACTACCATTATACCGGACGATGGTGCGGCGCCTCGACCGCAGGCGACAAGGTCCTCGCGCTGGGCAACACGCCAGAAGCGCCGCCGGGAGGGCTCGAATACCCCTGGACGTACCACCATTGGTGCAAGCTCTCGGACAAGCGCCCCGAGGAAGGACGGATATCGGTCCCAACCAACATCCTCAGGTGGTTCGCCCAAAACCCCGCGCAAGTCATCGAACTGCAATTCCGCAAGCTGCTTCTCTTCTGGCACAAGCAGGAGATTCCAAACAACGTCAACATCGAACACCACGGACGAGACTGCACCATCCTCCCCTACCTTCTCCCCTTCTGGATCATCGCCATTCCTGCGCTCGCATTCCTGCTGACGGGCTGGAAACGAACCTCGCCAAGGCACCACATCCTCGCCTACCTGGTCCTTGCCTTCTGCGCGGCTACGGTCCTCTTCTACATCCTCGCGCGATTCCGAATCGCAATCATCCCAATGCTTTGCATCTTGGCGGGCGCCTTCGTCGAACGCATAATCATTGCGATCAAAAACTACAAGGCGCGACCTTCAGACCAGGCAAGAAGACGAATCCTCCTGCTTGGACTCGCTACAGTCGCATCGTCAGCCATCGTACTCTCTGCATTCACACTCTATCAAGACCTCTATGAAGCCGACGTTGCCAAGGCGATCACCCCAAACGGAATCGCAGTCGGAGACGACTCGACCACCCTTGTCTATGACCATGGACCGCTCACCATCGGTGGCATCATCCCATTCCCGCTGGAATCACAGCCACTCGCCATCCACAAGCGCTTGATCGTCCCTCCGGACAAGGTCAAATTGACCCAGGGAGCGCCCTTCGTCGCCAGAATCATCGCCGTTCCAAATCAACATGGGCAATATCCAAGCATGACCTTCATCCACAACAACCAAACCGTCAAGCCCATTCTTGTCCAGGACAGGTTCATCCATTGGATGCAGGCCGATTTCAAATCGCTCCAACTCGAACAAGACGGCTCAACCTCAATCGAAATCATAGTCGACCCAGGCCAGGCACCGGGTTCCGCAATCGGAATCGACAGGCTTCGGAACTACGGACGCACAACCTTCAAGACCCCATCACAACAACTCAACCTCTTTGCCGAAGCTACAGTCGAAATCCAATCCAACCACTAAACCATGCACAGACCCAACATAACACACGCCATTCTCGCCTACCTTCTTTGTTGCCTCGCCATCTTCGCCCTGACCGCACTGATGCTGGAAAAGCCGGGGATTTTCCCCATGAGCGGCTTCGCGGGTCCGCAGGAAGTCCGCGACAACACCCCCGCCGGGATTCGATTCACAGGGGATTCCTGGCGATACATCGAAGGCGGACGCAAGCTGATCTCGGGGAAAAAGCTTGATCCTGTCCAGAGCTCGTACCGAGGCTACATTGCCTTAACCGCCGCATCGCTCTACATCAACAGAACCCTCCAGCCACTGATTGTAATCCAGGTCCTCGCAGCAGCAGCAGCGCTCTTCGCATTGATGCTGATGGCGCATCGCGCAAACTCGGCAATCCCCCTGCCCGCCGCAATCGCGACAGGCGCATTGTTCGCGATCAACCCGGAATTCGCAGCCTGGCACACTGCAGTGATGACCGAATCGATCTACACATCCGCAGTCTGCATCGCCACAGTCATCGCACTGGCTGCGACAAAGGGCAACTACACATGGAAAATGCCGCTCGCATTGCTGGCTATCGTAGCGATCGCCTTGATCAGGCCGACTGGGTGGATCCTCATCCCCGCAGTCCTGATCTTCTGGATCCTGGACAAGGTCAAGGCAAAGTGGGCCAAACTCCTGGCGACAATCCTGGTCGTTGCCGCCTTCCTGCTGCTCGCCGCAACAAAGCCTTTCAACGACGGAATCAACACGCAATCTCCAACCATCAAGCTCTATAAGGGCGAAGTCGTCTGGAACGAAGACCTCTGGAGGCTCGAAATGCCCCCGGCGGACATGGAGAAAACATCGATCGCAGACGGACTCAAGTACGCCATCAAAAATCCAATCCCCTCCGCCCACCTGGCCTTGCGCCGCATTGTCGTCATGGTCCTCAGGATCAGACCATCCTACTCCTTCAGGCACAACGCGTTCCTGATCGCCTATCATCTTCCGATGACCCTCCTGGCCCTGCTCGGCATGATCATCGGCAGGCGGAAACGCCATGTCCAGATATCCTCGATTTTGGTCGCCGCACACGCACTGGTGGTCGCACTGACCTTCAATGACAACGACGGACGATTCACCCTGTACATCACGCCGTTGCTGGACCTGCTAGCGGTCACAGGCATCGCCGAAATCATCGTCAGGAAATTCAATTTGGAAGTCCCGCCGTCACCTGCCGATCTTTTCGATTTGGAGGAGGAAGAAGACCTCGAATGACTACTCAGCCGGACGACATGCGCACTCGGACCTGGATGACCGCCTTGCTGTGGCTCACGATCCTCCTGTACTTTTTCACCAATTTCCAGCGTGTTTGCGTCCCGGGTCCCATCTTCAACGAACTCCAATCCTCGCTAAAGGCTTCCGCGAGTCAAATTGCCGCCATCGGCTCATGCTTCCTCTACGCCTATGCATTCGGGCAACTCCTCAACGGCATCCTGCTGGACAAGTTCGGCGAGCACAGGGTCGTCATGGGCGGCGCAATCGCATTCACCATCGGGTCATTCCTCTTTCCCTGCGCCAATTCGCTTCCCCTTCTCTACGCCGCCCGAATCATCACCTCCCTTGGCGGGGGATGCTTCTACCTGGCGCTAGTCGAAAGCATTCGGAAACTCTATCCTTCCAGCTACACATCCGTGCTTGGAATCGTCATATTCCTGGGCTACTTGGGCGGCACCACGGGCACATCCTCCCTCCCGTTGCTGGTGCAAAATGCGGGCATTCCCTGGAGGACAACCCTCTTGGCGGCAGCGATAATCATCGGTATCCTCACAATCCTCTACGCCATCTGCAAAAGCAAGGTTCCCAAGCAACCGATCCGACCGGGCCGACTCAGCCTGGTCCCCTACAAAAACGTCTGCAAGACGAAAGGCAACCTGCTCGTCATGGCCGCCTGGTGCTCAACCTACGGACTCTACTTCACCATCCCGGCCATCTTCGGCCAGAAATTCCTGGAGGATGTAGCGCAATCCAAGCCGAAGCATGCCGCACTTTGCATCTCGTCGCTCATCATCATCTCTGCAGTCACCAACGTCGTAACGGGATTCCTTGGGCAGCGATTCCCCAACCGCGAAAAGACCTTCCTGATGACCACCACCGCCCTGGCCTTTTGCGGGAACCTGCTGATCCTGACGGGAATTCTGCTCAAGCTTCACCAAGCCCACTTCATGTTTTGCTTCGCCATCCTGGCCGTCACATCAGGATTCTCCCCCGTGACCAACGCATACATCCAGAACATCAATCCAAGTCGCCAGATCGGCACCGCCATAGGACTCTCCAACTTCGGCTCGTACTTTTTCGTCGCCATTTTCGGCAAGCTTGCCGGATTTCTCCTTGACGCCTTTTCGGATCAGGCCGTGATCACGGAAACCGCGACGATCTACCCGCCCAAGGCATACCTGACCATATTCGGACTCTTCACGCTCTTCAACATCGTAGCATTCACATTTGCGTGCCTCGCGCCAAAAACGCCATTGAACAAGGATAAAACCACAGCTTGATTCTTATAGATTCCTAAGTTTTCTTGCAAAATCATAAAAAACATCCTTTCGCCACTTGCCCTTTTCAAAATCCCATTCAAATTATTAGAATGTATTGTTTTGCAAACGTGTTTCGGAAACAAGATTTGCACCTGAGTTTAAAAAACGCCATTTGAGGAAGTCGCCATGAAACTTACACCTTGCCTTGAATTGTTCTTCACAGACCTTCCATTCGCCGATCGAATTGCAGCCGTAGCCGACTGCGGCTACCAGGCAGGTGAATTCTGGGGACCGGGAAACAAGGACATCGACGCAATCGCAAAGGCTGCGGAAAGAAACAACGTCACGATCACGTCCTTCACCAGCTGCATCGCGGGGCTCACGGATCCGGCTACCCACGACCAAGTCGTCGAAAACTTCCCCAAAGACATTGAGACCGCCAAGCGCCTCAATTGCAAAACCGTCATCGCCCTCTCTGGAAATGTCATCCCCAAGATGACCCGTTGCCAAATGTCCAAGAACGTCATCGAAGGACTCAAGAGGGTCGCGCCAATCGCGGAAGAGGCGGGAATCACCATCGTGCTCGAACTCCTTAATTCAGCCGTCAACCACCATGACTACTACATCGACAACTCGGAAGACATGGCGGCGGTGCTCTGGGCAGTCAACTCCCCCAATGTCAAGGGACTCTACGACATCTACCACGCGGGAATCATGGAAGGAAACGTCACCGAAAAAATCCTTACAAACCTCGATATCATCGGGCACTTCCACGCCGCAGGAATCCCAGGCAGGCACGAAATGAAGCAAGGCGAACAAAACTACCCGTTCATCTGCAGGAAAATTGACGAGGCGGGATACGACGGATACCTCGGACTCGAATACATCCCGCTGAAGCCATCCAAGATATCGCTGATCGAAACTCGCGAATGGCTCGAAAAATAAACTCGAAAATCCACGCCCTCACCGAGGACGCGGTAAAGGCATAAAACAAACACGGAGAAAAATCAAATGGCTGACAAGAAAGTGAAAATCGGTTTCATCGGCTGCGGTGGCATTGCCAACTTCCACTTTGCACATTACGACAACAACAAGATTCCGGAAGCGCAAATCGTCGCCACTTGCGACTTGATTGACGAGCGCGCCAACGCCGCCGCCAAGCGTTTCGTCGCCAAGCCCTACAAGTGCTTCAAGGAAATGCTCTCCAAGGAAAAGCTGGATGCCGTGTACGTTTGTGTCGAACCATGCGCCCACGTCGCCGAAATGGAATTGGCAGCCCTCGAGAAGAACTGTCACCTCTTCGTCGAAAAGCCTGTCGCCCTGGATCTTGCCTATGCCCAGAAGGTCGAATCGATCCTTTTGAAGAAGAAGCTGATCCACGCCGCTGGTTTCCAGGATCGCTACATCGACTTCATCCCGTACATGAAGAACTGGGTTGCCCAGTCCAAGGTCGGATTCTTCAACGCCTACTGGGTTGGCGGAATGCCTGGCGTGTGGTGGTGGAGACGCAGGGATACCTCCGGCGGACAGGCCGTCGAACAGACGATCCATACGTTTGACATGTGCCGCAACCTCTTCGGCGAAGTCGTCGAAGTCTCCGCTTTCGGACGCCGCGGAATCATCACGGACGTTGAAAACTACGACACGGAAGATGCATCGGCAGTCAACCTCAAGTTCGAATCCGGTGTCATCGGCACCGTCTACTCCGGCTGCTTCATCCGCGGCGGCGGCGGCAAGAACGGCATCGACGTCTATACGATGAACGGCAGGCTCGAATACGTCGAAAGAGCGTCGCTGACCATTACCGAACCCAACAGAACCTTCACCTTCAAGGTCGGAAACGATTTCGGGCAGGCCGAAGACGATGCATTTATCGACGCGATCCTCGAAAACGACCAGTCGATCATCATCTCCAACTACTCGGAAGCCGTCAAGAACCTGGAACTGACACTCGCCGCAAACGAGTCCATGGACAACAACGGCAAGGTCGTCTTCCTAAACCAAAAGAAAGCATGCACTGGCTGCGCCAAAAAAGCCCCTGCGAAAAAGGCAGCAAAAAAGTAATGTGAAGATAACCTCGGTCTGAGCACATCATCCGGCCGCTAGATGCAATTGCGCGTTTGGCGGCCTTTTTTGGCAATCGATTATCAAGGAGAATCCAACATGGTCAACATCCCAAGTCACCTACCCAAAAAACTGGCAATCTCTTTTTGGATCTGGGCGCCGATCAGCGTCAGGAAAAACAATCCATACCTGGATTTTGACAAGACCATGACCGAACTCCGCGAACGATCCTACAATTGCGTCAGAATCGAAAGCGCGGCAGGATTCACACATGACAAAAACGGAACGCCACGGGGAAACGTAAGAGTCCATGCTTCATTCGGTGGACACGAACAATTCGTAAGGCAAAACGAAACCGTTGACAATGGCCTCTGCAACTGCCTCGAAAGGCTCGTCGACCTCTTCGAAAACGCAAAAAAACACAATGTCTATGTCATCCTATCATCCTGGTTCTTCCTCCATACATACTGGATGATGGACGAAGCAATCACCAAAAGCATTTTGGATTTGCATCCCGACCAGTATTTCCAGTTCTTCGCTGAGCAGTACGACTTGATCCTGAAAGAACTCAAGGCAAGAAACCTGGAAAAACAACTCGCTTTCCTTGAACTGCAAAACGAGGTCGATGGACTAAGCTTCATACGCAAAGCAACAGGATTCCAAAACGACGAGGACAAATACAACCACTTCAGGATCCTCCATGAAAAAGCAATTGGCTGGCTACGCCAGCGACATCCGGACATCCTCGTCGGATACGATACGCAAACGATGAAGACGCATCAGGCGCTCATGCCTAGAAACGCACAGGTCTGGAACGCGCATACCTACTACATGTGGCCAGTCTATGGAGTCTTCGAACAAGGACTGCTCTCGAAAAACATCGACATGAACGACCCTGAATCCTTCAAGCACGTCAGGCCATTCCTCAGGGACGACTACGTGCCATTCACCGAAATCCTCAAGACAAGGGAAGGATTGCTTGACGCTGGAGTCGGTTGGACAAGGCGTGTCTGGCTATACAGAAACCTCGACCCCGACAAAATCCCGCAATTGGAAAAAATCCTCGAAAACCAGCTCGAACTCGATGCGCCAAACTTCAGGCGCGAAGCGGACGAGCAAGTCCAATCCGCCGTCAGCATCAGGGACAAAATCCTACCCGGTGTCCCGCTTGTCTATTCGGAAGGCTCAACCTATTGCGCAAGCAACCTCCTCTCCTGGGAGGAAAGATCGGACACCTACTGGAAAACGTTGGAACACATGACCAGAAGACTCGCGGAAAACAACTTCTGGGGATATGTGCCAAGAACAAATGGAGGACCAGACGACCGCGCATGGAAGGAATATCCGCAACGACTCAAATACCTCAACGAACTCTTCCTCTCACTCTAGCTTCGCGCATTCCCCCATCAAATTCTTTTGTGTGCAATAAGAAAAAAACACACATCGCACTTGCCAAATCTATTATTAAGGATTATGGTTAATTAATTGTCTCCAAGTATACCTTAAACTAGTCAATGTCACATCAACAATCCTGGGGCTCACAATGAGTGAAGAACAATCCGACAAACTAAAACTGAAACTCAAGAGCACGGACACCAACCGTTTCAAGGTCGAAACGAGTACCCATAAAGTCCAAAAGCCAGATGTTCCGGCGAGCGAAGGACCAGAGATCCAAGCGCCAACCCAGCAAATCAGCGACCCGATGTCGCAACGCCAGACAAACACGGGTCGATTCAAGCGGGTTGACGTCTCCGGCCAAGACGCAACCGCAACGACCATCGCCATGCCTGGCGCAGCACAGGATGACGGAATCAAGAAAACCGAAACCGTCAGGCTCAAGGTCGTCAGGGCGACTCCAACTGAGCAGCCCGCACCATCTGCTGCGCCGGCGATCAACCTTGGAAGCACTCCCGCCGCTCCTGCCGCTCCAGCGGCTCCTGCGGCTCCAGCATCCTCGTCTTCCACCATCAAACTCAATCTCAGGCGCCCCGCAGAACCTGCAACGCCGGAAGCACCTGCCGCACCGGCGGCACCCGAGTCGCCAGCGACCCCATCAACGGGAACCTTGAAAATCAGGCCTCCCGAAGGCGCTGCCCAGCCTCCCCCGCCAGCAGCAGGAAGCGCGGCCGCAACGGTGAAACTCACGCTTCCCAGCCAGCAACAGGCCGCTCCAGCAGAACCTGAAGCAGGAGCAAGACCGAAGCTGACACTCAAAAGGGATGACGCTCCTGCATCGCCGCCGCCCGCAGAAGGTACGGTCGCAGTGCCCCCGCCTGCCGAAGAAGCGCCCAAACCAGGCGGAAAATTGAAACTCGTCTCGAAAAAGGATAGCGCCGCCGCGACTGTCGCCGCACCGCCGCCAACACCAGCCAAGACAGAAGAAGAAAAAGCCGAAGGCGAAGGCGAAGGACAAGCCGCCGAGCAGGAGCAGAAGGAAGCGGGCAAGACCATCTTGGCAAAGCCAAAACGCGATGAAGACAGACCTGGACAGGATCTGCCAATGCCCGGCCAATACGGTGCCTACCAAGGCGAGAGTGAATTGGGCGTATTCGAAGGTGTCGCAGCCATCATCGCTTTCCTGGGAGTTGGCTTCGGAGTCTACCAACTGGTGATGGACCTCCTCAACCACATCCAGTAACCTTCGCAACACAGCCCATTATTGGTATTTGATTGAAACTCAACGCCGCCGATGCATGACACGCTTCGGCGGCGTTCTTGTCTCTACAGAATAAACAGAATGCCCAGTTTGGATTTTGTGGGAAAACCAAAGAATCCAGATGATTGCTGCAACTTTCATTATGATTTATTATGACTGTTTTTCCTACATAAAAAACAACTAAATCAGTTGCATTTTTTGAAAGTTCGATTATTCTATGGTTATTTTCTTGAAATCAACCATATGAGAGGAGTCAATGACTGGAGGCTTATCGTTATTCATCCCCCCGATATCGGAATGGTTCCGGAGTCGTCATGTCAGTCCCACGGAGCCCCAATCTCTTGCCTGGCCCAAGATTGCTTCCGGAGAGAACGTCTTGGTCCCCGCTCCCACTGGCAGCGGCAAGACATTGACTGCCTTTTTATGGGCGATCAACCAGCTTCTTTCAGGAACGTGGCAACCTGGACAATGCTCCGCAATCTACATCTCGCCGCTCAAAGCACTGAACAACGACATCAGCCAGAACTTGCAGGTTCCCTTGGCTGAAATCCAGGCGATCGCCAAGAAGCAAGGCATCAAGTTGCCAAAACCAACCATTCACGTCAGAAGCGGCGACACATCGCCGTCAGAGCGGCAACGCATCTGGAAACGACACCCTGAAATCCTCATCACCACCCCGGAAAGCCTGTTTCTCCTGCTGATGAATCCCAGGGCAAAGGAGCTTTTCAGCGCCGTCAAAACCGTGATTTTGGACGAAATCCACGCCATTGTCGGAAGCAAGCGTGGAGTTCAATTGGCAGCGTCGCTCCAATGGCTGACCTTGTACGCGGGCGATTACCAGCGAATCGCGCTTTCGGCTACCGTCAACCCGCCGGAACTCACAGCCGAATACGCCGCGGGAATCGATCCAACCACACGAAAGCCAAGGCATATCGCAACGGTTAGATGCTCGACGCCGAAAGCCTACGACATCGGAATCCACCTCCTCTACTCCGATGACAACACGCCGCACCCGGAACAAGACGCCTGGGTCAAAACAGCAGACTTCATCAAGCCACGACTACAGGAAAACAACTCGACGCTTGTCTTCGTCAACGCCAGGAACACATGCGAGAAAATCGCACTGAGAATCAATGAAGACCAACCAGAACTGCTCGCATTCTCTCACCATGGCTCACTGGCGAAAGACATCAGGCTCGCCGTCGAAAAACGAATGAAAAACGGCGAGCTGAAGGCGATCATCGCAACATCCTCACTGGAACTGGGCATCGATGTCGGAGCCATTGAAGAAGTGATCCTCGTCAACTCGCCCAATTCAGTCGCCAGCGCCGCACAACGGATCGGGCGGGCAGGACACAAGATCGGCGCCGTCTCAAGGGCAACCCTCATAGCAACGACACCCCACCAGCTCATCCACTCAATACCAACAATCCATGCGATCAAAAGGCAAATCCTCGAACCTATTACACCACCGGTAAACTGCCTTGACGTACTCGCGCAAATCATCCTCGCACTCGCTGTCAATGCCTCATGGGACATCGATAAACTTTTCAATTTCATCACCTCAATCTGGTCCTACAAAGACCTCGATGAAACACAGTTCAGAAACACAATCGACCTCCTGGCGGGAAAACACCAAAACCTTAACCTCTATTCCCTAAAAGCCAGGCTCGACTACAACCCACAGAAAAACACCATCACCACAAGAAAAAGCGACGTCTTCACCATCAGGCGATCGTCCGGAACCATCCCCGACCGCGGACTCTACAAGCTCAGGCTGTCCTCAGACAGCTCGCTCGTCGGAGAACTGGACGAGGAATTTGTCTGGGAAGCCAAAGTCGGAGACCATTTCACGCTCGGAACCCAAGCCTGGACGATCGATCAAATCACCCAGGACGACGTCTTCGTCTCACCATCCGAAAGTCTCGCCTCGGTACCATTCTGGAAAGCGGAGAAGTGCGACAAGCACTACGTCCTCGCAAAACTGAGCGGGGAGCTCCTCTACAAATGGAATGCGGCGCTCGAAACCAAGCACCAGCACGAACTGATCAAAACCCTGATGCAGGAGCAACGGCTCGCAATCCAAGACGCATACGAACTCGATCTCTATCTGCGAAAGCAAAAGCAAGCGACGGGAATCATTCCAAACCGATACAATATCGTACTCGAAACCATCAACTCGCCAGACACTTCAGACTGCGAGATGCACCTGACAGCCGTCGTCCACGCCTTCCTGGGAGGACGAGTCAACAAGCCGCTCGCCATAGCCCTAAGGCAAATCGCAAGAACGCAATTCGAACTCGAACCCGACATGATCGTCAACGACGACGGAATCTGGTTTACGACGGAAAAGCCCTTCCCCATCGGCGAGATTTTCTCCAGGCTCACCCCTGGGAACATCAAGTCCCTGGTCGTCGAAGGTCTTCAGGACACGCCTCTTTTCGCCGCCCATTTCCGTGAAGCGGCGGGTCGCGCCCTTCTGATTCCCAAGCCGCTCCCAGGCAAGCGCGCACCACTCTGGGTCACCAGGAAAAAAGCGCAGATACTCTGGGAGGCAACAGGGCAGCTCAAGGAATTCCCCATAAGGCTCGAAGCCTGGAGGACGTGCCTGAATGATGACTTCGACCTGCCAAACCTGATCGAAGTGATCAGGGAAATCAATGATGGCATCATTCAAATCAACCAAGTCACGACCAAATTCCCCAGCCCATTCGCAAATCAAGCACGTTGGAGCCTGACGAATGACAAAATGTATGAACAAGACTCCGTAAGGGCGCATGGCGAGCCAGATAAAAACTGGCTCGAACAACTGATCGCAACGCAACAGGAACAACCGTTCATCGAACACGATATCTGCAAGGATTTCCAGCAAAAAAGACAACGCACAGAACCTGCATACCTGCCGGACACACCTGACGATTTCATCAACCTCGTACATGACAGATGGTACATTACACAAAAAACATGGGACGAATTCATAGAGGCATTCAAACTGGAATTCCCCGAACAGGCTGAGGATATCATCGAAAACGCAAACGAAAAACTCGTCGCGCTTAACCCAAAACAAAACCTCGCCATCAAGGCAACGAAACAAAATGCGGACGATATCCTGAACTTCCAGCTCGACAACCAAGCACTCGTCGAAAACAGGATCCTACAACAATTGGAACTCCTCCCCCCAATCGACGAAGACGAATTCATCAGCGCATTCCCATTCCCGGACGACTGCCTTAAAACAGCCCTGGATAAACTCGTGGAAAAGAAACTGCTCGCACGGGGATTCTTCGTAATCAATGTCATGACACCGCAAATTTGCCTTGTCGACAACATCGGCGTCCTGTCCCGAATGCAGCGAAACAAACGCCGACTCAATCAATTCAAGCCCATAGACCCCCTTTCGTTCCAGGCATGGGTCGCCAAATCCCAGGGCATCGGCAATCAAGACACATCCCAGAATGCGCTCAAGGCGATCCTTCTCGCCGCAACAGGCATGCGCATCAAGCTCAACACCCTGGAAACCAAATTCTTCCCAGCCAGGTTCCCGTTCTACAACAAGAGCACCCTGGATTCGCTCAACGCCATCAACGTCACCGCCATCGGACACAAGGACAAATCGATCTCCTTCGCACAATGCCATGACCTCAAACTCTTGGAAAAACCTCAAAAGACAAGTAGCCATGCCGACTGGCCAGACACCCCCTTCACCTCGCTCGACCTCAAAAGAAAGCTCCAATCAAAAAACATCCGGACAACGGGATTCGACTTACTCCACAAGCTCAATGACGCCTTTGCACAATCACTCCTAACCCCAAATTCTTTCGCGCCGATCAGGATGGCACTCGAAAACAATCCAGCCCATGACCATTCCCAAAGCGACAGCCCGCTCAACTTCTTCAAGCCAACGCACAGAAAATTCCAACACGCCAAACATGCGCCCCCATACGACAGTTCACAGAGCACGACTTGGCGGAAAATCCCCTGGCCGCCCCAAGACAACGATCCGGTAAACAAATTGGAATACGCCAAGGAAAGAGCCAGGATCCTAGTTGACAGATACGGAATCATCTTCCCGAAGCTCCTGGAACGAGAAGCCCCGGAATTCACCTGGAAACAAATCATGCCCGCCATAAGAATCATGGAACTGGCGGGAGAACTCGTCGCAGGACACTTCGTCAACTCAATCAAATCGCTCCAATTCGCCCCGCTCGATACCCTCGACGCAATCCTCCATCAACCCCATTCAAACCAAATCATCTGGTTCGCGGCAAACGACCCCGCTTCATTGGGAGGCATCTTCGACGAACTCAAGCCGCCGCACTTCCCAACAAGACGAGAAGGCAACATAGTCGTGATGAAAGGAAATGAAATCGTCCTGACGGCAACAGCATCCGGACAACACATCACAACGAGTTCCAACCAACCAATCGACCCCCAGTGGCTCGAACCCTGGTTTCAAGCGCTCAATAGGGATGCCTCCCCAAGGCAATCAGTGCAAATCAAGACCGTCAACAAGAAAAACGCACGCACGCAAATCCCGGAAGACATCCTCAAAACACGATTCCACCCAGTCGCCGGAGCTACACAATGGTTCCTGTACAAAAAGTACTTTACTTGAAATTTACATTTCCTGTGGTAAATTATATAAGTTTTTTTTACAGGACCGGTCTAAAGAAATAACTTTCGTCAAGAACTCAGCAAGTTTAATATTCAACCCAAAACAAAAGATTTTCGGAGACAAAAAAATGTCAAAAAATGGTGAACTCGTAGTCAAAATTATCGTCGAGCAACTCCAGTGCACGGAAGAGCAAGTCAAGCCAGAAGCAAAATTCATCGAAGACTTGGGCGCAGACTCCCTCGACATCGTCGAACTCGTGATGGCGCTCGAAAACGCTTTCAATACGCAAATCCCAGATGACGATGCAGAAGCACTCACAACAGTCGGCGATGCCATCAAATATGTTGAAGACAAACTCGGTACAGGCGACGAATAATTAAGTAATAGGCCAAATCAAGGCAATTATTTTCCCAAGCCGCCTTTCCCTTTTGGAACGGCGGTTTTTTTCTTTCCTAAAATTCATCTCTTATAACGTCTCTTCCTCACGTTCACATGACTTGAAATAGATGGACAAAACCCACCACCCTGCAATCTCTGCGCCATCAAGTCGCCGCGTCAAAATTTCAGCTTTGATTTTACGTTGTTTTTGCAAGAGGTGAAAAGGCACCGTCCCCCAAAAAACTCAAATCAGGTCAATTATTGGAAACTTTGGGGAAAGACATTATTTTATAAGATTGTCATAAATTGCCATATTTTCCCAGGGGCTAGGATTACCAACCGCTTAACCCTCAACTTATTACCCTCAACTAACCCTAAACGAACTATGTCAACAAACACAAAACGTATTGTCGTTACTGGTCTCGGTGCTGTTACTTCTCTTGGAAATAGCGTTGCCGACAGTTGGAAGGCGCTCCTGGAAGGGAAATCAGGCATCGCCAGAATCACTAAGTTTGATCCTACGGACTACCGTTGCCAAATAGCCGGCGAGATCAAGGATTTGGATATCGCCGCATACGTCGCCCCCAAGGAAGTCAAGCGCCTTGATCCATTTTGCCACTACGCCGTAGTAGCTGGTGACGAAGCGCTGAAGCAGGCCGGCTTGATTGGCGACAATGCCTTTGCCTTCGATCCCACACGCGCCGGCGTCATTGTTTCTTCGGGCATTGGCGGCATTGGCACTGTCATGGAGCAGGCCGCCATTCTCAATGCGCAGGGACCTTCAAGGGTTTCCTCGTTGACCGTGCCCATGATGATCTCCGACATGGCGTCGGGCTACCTGGCCATCCGCAACAACATGCAGGGACCGAACTTTGGCCTCGTCTCCGCCTGCGCATCGGGACTCCATTCCATCGGCGAGGCATACTGGGTCATCGTCCGGGGCGATGCTGACATCATGCTCGCCGGCGGCGCCGAGGCGGGAGTCGTCGGACTCGGACAAGCTGGATTCAGCTCCATGAAGGCGCTTTCAACGCGCAATGATGAGCCAACCAGGGCCTGCCGTCCATTTGACAAGGATCGCAATGGATTCGTACCGGCCGAAGGCGCTGGAGTCTTGGTTCTGGAAAGCGAGGAGCACGCCAGAAACAGAGGCGCCAACATCCTCGCGGAAATCGTCGGATACGGATTGAGCGCCGACGCATTCCACATCACCGCCCCAAGGGAAGACGGCGACGGTGCCAAGCGAGCCATGGCAATGGCTTTCAATCACGCACAAATCCCAGTCGAAAAGCTCGACTACGTCAACGCGCACGGCACATCCACTCATCTGAATGACAAGATGGAAACCGCCGCGATCAAGACGGTTCTGGGCGAACATGCCTACAAGACGGCAATCAGCAGCACCAAGTCGATGACGGGTCATATGCTGGGAGCGGCCGGCGGTTTCGAATCCGTCGTCTGCGTCAAGGCCATCGAGGAAGGCATCATCCCGCCAACCATCAACTACGAAACTCCCGATCCCGAATGCGATCTGGACTACACGCCCAACAAGCCTAGGGAAATGCAGGTCAACCTCGCACTCAACAATAGCCTCGGGTTCGGCGGACACAACGCTTCAGTTCTATTCGCCAAATACCGCTGATGCAGCTTGACGAATACAAGACTACTTGAGCATATTTATGGGTACCGAAAACGAAGCCTGCCCCATTGGGGATAAACCCAAAGCCCAGAACAAGACCGCCAAATCGGCATCTTCGAAAGGAGTTTCCCTGTTTTCCTATTTCGCCATTGTCTGGACGGCTTCTTTCCTGTGCCTTCTGCTGCACATCTATCTGATCAATTCCCAACGCTATCTCCCACAGGAGCTATACGACAAGGCGACACCCGAAACCCTAACCGGAGTTGTCGCCTCAAAACCAATCTATACTAGATTCAGCTTCTTGGCTCCGGTCGACTTCGACAAGACGCCCGCCACTCCGATCTTCAATGACCAGGAACAAGCGCAGGAGCAAGAAGCTGGATCCAATCCCAACTTGGATCCGACGGTTGAAGCCGCCAATGAACCGCCTCCGAAATTCGTCGAAAAACCTCAAGATGCCCCCATGAAATTCATCAGGGACATCATCAGGTGCGACACCAAGCTCATCAGCCAGGGCGAAGTATACACGAGGCTCACCGCGCAACAAGCCTTCGAATACAAGCACGAGTACGATCGACGAAACTCAGAAGTCTTCACGACAACGCTTCCCAAAACCGCGATCCTCCTGGGGATTGTCATCATTTGCTTTGGTGCGTGCCTTAGCTGCCTCAGGGGAAACTTCTTCGAAAGAACCAGCAGGGCGAACATGACGATTACCATCGTCATCCTTCACTTCCTGATGCTCACCTTGTCGCACCACATCTTCATGAAGTACCTTCCCGGGTCTTCATTGCACTTCTTCACCCTGCTCCCCCTGGCGCTCTTCCCCATCCTCAGCGCCTATCTCCAGGGCATACGCTTCGGCGCCTGCATTGCGATGCTGCTTTCAGTAATCACGCCAATCATGCTCAACGACGAGCATTCCTTCTCGCTTTTCATCTACTCCCTAGTCATCTCGATCATCGGCATCTTCTCGTTCCACAGTGTCACCAAGCGCAACGGCTTCCTGAAGGGGGGGCTAGTGATTGCCGCAGTACTTACCCTGCTCAATGCATTCTTCATTTGGCATCTCCAGATTGACGTCCCGATGCAGGAGTGGGTCGCCTTCTTCAAAGATGCGAGCAATCCGCCTTGGTTCACCCTCCAGCTGATCATCGCAGCGTTGGTCAATGGCTTCATTATTTTGGTCGCCATGTTCGTCCTGCCCACGATCTTCGAGAGATGTTTTGACGTGATCACACCGGTCGCGCTTCGCGAACTCGCCGCTGAGGACCACCCATTGCTGGAGCAGCTTTACACAAAAGCTCCCGGAACGCACGAACACGCAAAGGCAGTCGCGGCAATGGCCGCCAATGCCGCCCAGGCAATCGGAGCCAACAAGCTCCTTGCAAAAGTCTGCGGACTCTTCCACGATATCGGAAAGCTCAAGGAACCAGCTTGCTTTATCGAAAACATCGGAGCCGGACAGCCCAACCCGCACGATGAACTCACGCCACAGGAAAGCGCTGAAAAAATCAAGGAACATGTCATCTACGGAAAGCAACTCGCTAAAAAGTATGGGCTCCAAAGACCAATCATGGAGGCTATCGCCTGCCATCATGGTAATGACCTGATCGCATTCTTCTACAACAAGGCGCTCAAAGAAGCGGAACTCAATAACTCGCAACCGCCGAATATCGAAGATTTCCAGTACAAGCAAGAGCAACCACAACGAAAGGAAGTTGTCATCGTCGAAATCGCAGATATCTGCGAAGCAGCCTCAAGGGCAGAATTCATAAACTGGAAGTCCATCGACCTCGAAACCATCAAACCATTCGTTGACAAACTCATTATGGCAAAAATGCAACGAAGGCAATTCGACCATGCCGACATAACACTCGCCGAACTGTCTAAAATCGCAGACTCGATCGCAAACGAACTCTGCATCGTCTACCACACCAGAGCGAAGTATTCGGACAGAAAACAGCCTGATCCGCAAACCTCAATTACAACAAGCTACATCCCACCACAACCCCAACAGAACAGCAACAACCTAAGACCTGCTCCGTAAAACATGATACCATGATCCCTTCTGTCATCAAATGCAGGGGAGGACTCAAACTCCATAGAAGAACGACCTTCGTAAAGGCCGTCAACTATGCCGCCGAAATCACGGGACTTCAAAAAGACCCGGGAATCCTGCAAATCATCTTGTTGGATCAAGGCAACATGGCAGAGCTTAACCAAGCGCACCTGAACCATGCCGGGCCGACAGATGTGCTTACATTCGACCTCAGAAACGAAAACAGCGCCTTCGGAGACATCCAGGACCAGGACGAGTTCGTCGCAGCCGAAATCTACGTCTGTCCCGAAGTCGCAGCCCGGTACGCCAAGGAACACGGCCTGGATCCGTCAACGGAACTCCTCCTTTACGTGGTCCACGGCATGCTCCACCTTATGGGATTCGACGACCATTCCGAACAAGATGCCGCAAAAATGAGACAGGCGGAAGCCAGAACAATGGAAAAAATCAAGGCACGATTCAACACTACTGGCTTCATCAAACCCTGATTTGTATAGAACCATAGCCAAAGACAAAAAATGAAACCTCCTTTATGTCCCCTGCTCGTCTCCACCATCGCAACCTGCGCAGGACTCGCACTTTACCTAGGATACCTGGAATTGGGGAGATTCACAGGCGGAAAACTGATCAAGCTCGAAGAGCTTAACCAACAACTCGCGGACAAGCTCAACGAATGGCACCCGATCCCCGAACGCTGGAAAATCGCAGGACGCATCTCAATCTTCATCGCATTCCTGACAGCAGCCATTGCCTTCATATTCTGTGTCGACCATATCCAAGAAACGGTAGCAAAGCTTAAAGTATCGCTGGTTGTCGCCATTTGTGTCGCATTCGCATTTTATGTCATCGAGTTGGCAACCACGCAAATCACCCTCATCGGCAATGCCAGGATCCTATGCGTCTTCATACCCGTCTTCAGAACCCTCTCATGGATACTCTACCCAATCGCAATATTCTTCGAAAAACTCAAAAAACGCGCGCGCGAAAGAGACGAACAAGCCGAGATCAAATCTGTCTCGACGGCAGAAGACGAGATCATGTCACTCATCAATAGAATCGATGACCAATACCCGGACAACCCAGAAAACATAGAACTCCAGGCAGATGAACGCAGAATGATCGCAGGCGCACTGAAACTCGATGATAAAACAGTGCACGAAATCATGACCCCTAGAGTCGATATCGACGCAGTCCAAAAAAACGCACCCATGGACGAACTTATCCAGGTCATCATCCAATCAGGACATAGCAGAATCCCAATCTACGACGAAAACATCGACCAAATCATCGGGGTCATATTCGCAAAGGACCTCCTCGACAAAAGCAGGGTCAACAACAACACGCCCATCGAAGAACTCATCAGGCCACCGATTTTCACACCGGAATCAAAAAACATCGGTGACCTGCTGGAAGACTTCCAAAAGTCGAAGACCCACTTCGCAATCGTCATTGACGAGTACGGCGGAACATCGGGAATCATAACATTCGAAGACATCCTCGAGGAAATCGTCGGAGAAATCCTGGATGAATACGACCTGAACGAAGTCATCGAAGACGAACTCACGGCAGATGACCAAGGATGGTACACCCTTGATGCACGCACCCTAATCACAGACGCAAACAAGGAACTCGAACTCAAGCTCCCAGATGACGATGACTTCGATACCATCGGGGGCTATCTAGCGGCACAAACAGGAAAAATCCCACAAGTCGGCGAAATCCTGACGACTGACAACATCATAGCAGAAATTATCGAAGCTACACCAAGATGCGTCAAAAAAATCAAAATCAAAAAAATTGAAGAAGTCAATGTCGAAAAGACGGAATAAATCCCTCGCACCTTCGCCCCAACGACAAAAGCCCCACAATTTCCGCGTTAAACAACGGCTGGGTTCAGGTACGATCACAACGGGTGCCAGTCACATGAATTATGAATGATGAATGCTGAATTATGAATGACTTGTCCGACCCGTCCGCCCCCGTCCGACCCCGTCCGACTGGGAACGCGCCAATTTCAGCCGATTGACGGGTGACATCGTCTGAGTACGAGCACTCCAGATGCCGTACCTAGTTTAGCCGATTGACTTGTCTCATGGCATCACTGCTTTTTTTCGGGTCATTCACAATTCACAATTCACAATTCACAATTCACAATTCACAATTCACACCCCGGGGTGTTTACTTGCGTTCATAGACGCGCACGTAGTCGATTTCATAGCGCGCGGGCAGGACGCTATCGTCCATTTCGCCGCCCCAGGCTCCGCCGAGGGCGAGGTTGAGCAGCAAGTAATGTTTTTGGCGGAACGGGTTGCTTCCGTCGGGCATGTCGGCCTGTGCGATATCGAAGGTAAAGTACTTGAGGTCATCGTAGAAGAAGTCAATTTTATCCTTATCCCACTCGATGGCGTAGATGTGGAATTCGCCATAGGTGCTTTTGGGATCGTGATTGAGGGTGTAGGCTCCTTTGGATCGGTGCTTGTGTTCCGTGCCGTCAACGCCCCAGTGGCAGGTTCCATGGATGTTGGTGGGAGCCTTGCCGACATGTTCCATGATGTCAATCTCGCCGCAGAAAGGCCATCCACGCCACTTTGGATTGTCCTTTCTGTCGCCCATCATCCAGATCGCCGGCCAAGTGCCCTTGCCGGCGGGGATCTTGGCGCGTACTTCGATGCGGCCGTACTGCCAGGCGACCTTGCCGGCGGTGTTGATGCTACCGGAAGTGTATTCCGCAAATTCCGGTGCGCGTTGCCAGTCGCTCGCGCCGGCCTGGTGCCGGGCGTTCGGGAAACGCTCCTTGCGCCCCTCTAGGATGAGCAGACCATTTTCGATACGGACATTTTCCGGCCGTTCCTTCGTATAGTACTGCAGTTCGCGATTGCGGACGAAGCCCTCCTCATAGTTCCATGCGGCGCTGTTGGGGGCGCTGCCTTGGTCAAATTCGTCAGCCCAGACAAGGCGCCATGGATTGTCCTGGGCAAACGCGGCCAATGAGCTAAGGGCGATGATGGCGGTGGCTGTACGTAAACGCATGACTTTTTCTCCTTGCTGCTTGTACGCTACAAACATTACTTTTTTGTTTTTGAGCCTCTAGGCCACAAATATAATTGTGCGCTCAGCATTGGCAAGAGAATGCCTGCCCGAAAAGAATCCCATGCGAATGATACGCGCCTGGTGCTTGGTAGCTTTCGGCCGCGAGATAAATTCCAGTCTATATTAAGCAAGACCGGCTAATCGCGACGGACAGGGTATCGAATGCTCCGCCCATCGCAGCTTTGAAACACCGGAACCCCATCGGCATCACGTTGGATTTCCATTCCAGGTTCAAGCCGTATCTTCCCGCCGCCCTCAGGCAAGTCAAATGAAAAAGCCGGCATCGCGAGTCCGCTGACACGCCCGCGCAAGGACGCCATCAATTCAAGCCCCTTCTCAATCCCGGTCCTGAAATGCGTCGTTCCCTCGATCGGATCGCCATGGAACAGGTAGTACGGCTTGACACGGATCGCCAGCAAGCCCGTGAACAGTTGCCTTAACGTCTCGGCATCGTCGTTGACGCCAGCCAGCAAGACGCTTTGGTTAACCGTCAGAACCCCCTGCTTCAACAACCGCAGAATCCCCTCGCTCGCCAAATCCGTCAATTCCCACGGATGGTTGAAATGGGTCGCCAACCAGACTGGCTTCCGGCAATCGCCCAGAACACGGGCCAATTCCTCCGTCAAGCGCTGCGGCATCACAACCGGAGCACGACTCCCAAGGCGCAAAATCTCCACATTGGGCAACGAAGCAAAGGCGTCCAGCACACGCACCAACTCGGCGTCGTCCATCGTCAATGGATCGCCCCCGGAAATCAGGATTTCACGGATTTCCTTGTGTCGGGCCACATAGTCCCTTGCTTGTTCGAGCACCTCATCGCTTGGTCGCCCGCCCAAGCAGGACCAGTTCCGCTTCCTCATGCAGTGCCGGCAATGTGTCGCGCAGTCGCTAGTCGTCAAAAACAACGCCCGATCCTCATAGCGATGGACGAGACGCGGCACCGGACTGTATCCCTCCTCAGCAAAGGGATCCGCAGAACCAAAGTCATCCTCGCGCAATTCGGCGACATTGGGGACGCATTGGCGCAAGATCGGATCAGAGACTTCCTTGGAACGCGCCAAAGACATATAATAGGGAGTGACGCGAATCGGATACTTGGCGTGGACCGCACCCAAGCCAGACCAGCCAAGACTCTCAATCACAACACGATACGAGGCAGTACTCTGACCTAGCTGCCAACGCCAATCAAGCCATTCCGACTCGCTGGCGACAATGCTGAACAAACCTGACATCAATTCAACTTCCTAAAACAACAAGCTCGCAAAAAAACAGCCCAAATCAATGGATTTATGGGCATTATGTAATATAGTACTTGCTTTGCTGCATTTGTAGTCGCAACTGAAATTTCGACATCTTACAAGAACACCGTCGTGCCTTCAGGCACAAGAAAGAATTTGCTTCTCAAGGAGTAGACGTGGACAAGCTCAACTTAAACATCGTCGTCACGAACACTGAAGTCGAACCCTGCAAATTGATGTTTGACATCGAAGTCGCAGCGGATTCGGTAAGACGCGCGTACGACGCTACGGTTGTCGCCCTGAATAAAAAGATAAAGCTTCCGGGTTTCCGTTCCGGCAAGGTTCCCCGCCAAATGCTGGAATCTCGCTTCGGGAAGGAAATCGAAGGCGAAACGATCGAAAATCTCATCCAGACCGCCTTCAGGCAAGCTCTTAAGGAGCAAGATGTCGCTCCATTTGGGGCTCAACCACAACTTCCAGAAAACTTCGTGCCCGTCCTCAAGCAGGGCGAACCCTTCAAATTCGCCATCACCTTCGAAGTCTATCCCACCTTCGAACTCCCCCAATACGAAGGGCTGAACCTCACCAAGCAAAGCGTCAAGGTCGATGACGAGGAAATCGAAGGCTTCCTCCAGACGATGCGCGAAAACCATACCGAATACAATGTGGCGGACAAGCCCGCCGAAAAGGGCGACATGCTCAAGGCCGACTACCAAGCCACGCTCCCAGAAGGACTTGAGGAAGAAGACAAGCCAAACTACCTCCTGAAGGGCGAAAATTCTTGGGTGATGCTCAGGGAACCTGAATTGTTCCCGGGAATCACCACCATTTTGGCAGGACTCAAGGCCGGTGACGAAAAAGACGCGGAAATCACTTTCCCCGAAACACACTACAACCAGGCACTCAAGGGAAAAACACTCCAATACCACTTCAAGGTAAACGAAGTCCATGGTGCAACGCTCCCCGAACTCAATGACGAATTCGCAAAGAAATTCGGCCTCGATTCACTTAATGCGCTCAAGGATGCCTATCGCAGCAACCAAGTCGCAACACTCGAGTCGCAAGCAAAGTCCGATCTCTACGAGCAAATCAGAAATATCCTCGCAGGTGCAGCGGACTTCCCGCTCCCGCCATCAATCGTCGCTGATGCAACCGCAAGGACAAAGGCAAGACTCGAACAGCAAGCCAAGCAAGAAGGCAAGTCCGAGGACGAGATCAAGGAAATGAGTGACGAACTCGGCCAAAGGGCCGAAGCACAAGCTCGAAATAACATCAGAGCCGAAATGATCATCTCCAAGATCGCCAACAAGGAAAACATCGGCATTGACTACCAAGAAGTGATGAAGACAATCGGATATATCGCGCAACGAGAAAACAAAACGCCGGAAAACGCCATGAAGGCCATGGAGAAAAATGGCGTGCTTGACAATATCTGCGCAACAACAGTGACGAACTCCACGCTGGATTTCATCATCAGCAAGGCAAATATAACAACTGCGGAATAATTGACAAAAAACATTCGCAATTCCTTGGCAACCCCGCAGATAAGCCCGGATTCATTACGAAAAACCAGGCGCTGCGGGTTTGTTGCCATAAACGATTAGACAACAAAACGAAATGGAGGAGATCCAATGGCAATACCTAAGAACAACGGCTACTACATCCCCTATGTCGTCGAACAAACCGCACATGGCGAACGTTCCTACGACATCTATTCCAGGCTCCTGAAGGATAGGATCATCTTCCTTGGAACGGCTATCGACGATGGCGTCGCCAACTCGATCGTCGCACAGCTCCTTTTCCTCCAAAGCGAAGACGCCAAAAAGGACGTTGACCTCTACATCAACAGCCCCGGCGGATCAGTCTCCGCAGGACTCGCGATCTACGACACGATCCAAATGCTCTCCTGCGATGTCAGGACATACTGCATCGGACAGGCGGCCTCGATGGGCGCCGTGCTCCTTAGCACAGGAGCGGCCGGAAAGCGGTTCGCCCTCCCAAATGCACGCATCATGATCCATCAACCTTCCGGTGGATTCGACGGCACGGCCGCAGACGTCGAAATCCAAGTCAATGAACTGCTCCGATACAAGACTGTCCTCTACGACATCCTTGCAAAGCATATCGGAAAATCTGCCGAGCAAATCAAGCAAGACTCCGAACGAGACTTCTTCATGTCTGCGGAAGAAGCCAAAAAGTACGGAATCGTTGACCAAATCCTCCCGCCCAAGGCTTAATTGACCAATCTTTCGAAAATATGACCAAACCAAAGAACTTCTGCAATTTCTGCGGGCGATCAAGCAGGGAAGTCCCTCTGATCACGTCGCCTGATGGCATTACTTGCATCTGCCACGATTGTGTTACGATCTGCAATGACATAATCCACGAAGACGACAAGGTCCCACAGGAAGGCAAACTCAACCTCAAAAACATCAAGGCACCTAAGCTCGTCCCCCCAAAGGAGATGAAGCAGTACCTCGACCAATACGTCATCGGGCAGGATAGCGTCAAAAAAGTCCTCTCGGTCGCAGTCTACAACCACTACAAGCGACTCGCAAACCTGGCGGGAAAACTTAAGAACAAAGACAAAGGACAAGAAGATGCCGTCGAACTCGACAAGAGCAATGTCCTGCTCCTGGGGCCGACCGGAAGCGGAAAAACACTCCTCGCAAGATCGCTGGCCAGAAAGCTTGACGTGCCGTTCGCAATCGCCGACGCAACGACACTCACGGAAGCAGGATACGTGGGAGACGACGTCGAAAATATTCTCCTCAGGCTAGTACAAGCCGCTGACTACAACCTCGAAAAGGCCCAGGTCGGAATCATCTACATCGATGAAATCGACAAGATCGCCAAGCGGTCGGACAATGTTTCCATCACCCGTGACGTCTCCGGCGAAGGCGTCCAGCAAGCCCTGCTCAAAATCCTGGAAGGCACCGTATCCAACGTGCCGCCCAAGGGCGGGCGCAAGCATCCTCAAATGGAGTACATCCACGTCGATACGTCCCACATTCTCTTTATCTGCGCAGGGGCTTTCGTAGGACTTGACAAAATCGTCAAGAAAAGAATCGGCCAGAAAATCCTCGGCTTCGGCAAAAAGGTGGATGAAAACCAGATTTCGATGGAAGAAGGCATCGGCGAAACGCTCAGGCATGTGGAGCCGGAAGACCTGATCAAATTCGGGATGATCCCTGAATTCATCGGCCGACTCCCTGTCATCGCCAGCCTGAATGAATTGACACGAGATGATTTGGTGACTATCTTGACTGAACCCAAAAACTCCGTGGTCAAGCAATACAAGGCGCTCTTCAAGATGGAAGGCGTCAACCTGGAGTTTGAACAGGAAGCGCTGGAAACCGTCGCGAACCAGGCGGTCAAACGAGGAACCGGCGCCCGTGGCTTGAGATCGATTATGGAAAACCTCATGATTGACATCATGTACGATCTCGATGGCTCGCAAAAGGGAACGACCATCACAGTCACCAAGGACATGCTGCACTGATAAGATCAATACACACGGCAAGGGAGACCATGGCACAATCAATCTACGCAATACAACAAAATGTGATGACCCGAGTCGGCATCGCCTTGATTGCATTGTGCCTCCTGCTTGCGCAACAACCACTCCAAGCACAAAAGGCTAAAATAACCATCCGAATGGCGACACTGGACAATATCCAGTATCTCTATTTGGAAGACGTAGCCAAATTCTACGGTTTTACATACAGGATATCCGGCAAGGACGCTATTTTGTCCTCACGATATTCACGCCTTGTGTTCACCAAGGACAAGCGCGTCGCCAACATTAACGCCGTCAACCAGCACCTGGGATACGCCATCCGCATATTCAATGGACACTTCCTGATCGGAAGAGTCGACTTCTCAAAGACGCTCGACCCGATCCTAAGGCCTGCAACCCTCCCTAGGCGGAACGTCCGTAAAATCATCATCGATGCAGGACACGGCGGAAAAGACCCTGGCTGCCAAAGCGGTGGACAAAGCGAAAAAACCATCAACCTCGGAGTCGCACAAAAACTCGCTGGATACCTCAAGAATCGAGGTTACACTGTCTATATGATGCGAAACTCCGACATGACACTTACGCTCAAGCAACGTGTCGATGCCGCAAACAAGACAAAACCTGACCTCTTCATCTCGCTGCATTGCAACGCTGCCGACGTAGCCTCAGCCAGTGGAATCGAAGTCTATTGCGCAACGCCGGTCAACATGCCGCCATCAGACAGCAAGACAGTCTCAAAAAAAGCTTGCATCGCAAATGCCTACGACCTCGAAAATGCATACCTCGCCTACTATATTCAAAAACGACTCGTCTCAACGCTCAAAACAACGGACAGAGGAGCAAGACGAAAACGATATACGGTCATCGCAGACACGAACGCCCCCTCGATACTCGTCGAAATGGGATTCCTGACCAACCCCAACGACCGCAAGCTCCTCACCTCCCAGGTGAGGCAATCCATCATCGCAAGGGCTATCGCGGTTGCCGTTGACCAATACAAGGAATCAGTAGCATTTCCAAATCCCAGACTCGTCAAATAGACGAAACACCAATAGCGGTACGAAAACCAAAAAAGGAGAACGACCATGCCACTCATCAACGATTGCGTCTTTTGCAAGATCATCAAAGGCGAAATTCCCTCCTCCAAGGTCTATGAGGACGACCTGATGCTCGCGTTCCTCGATATCGCCCCCTTCAACTACGGCCATACCTTGATCATCCCGAAAGACCATCAGACAAGCATCACGACGCTTGACGAAATCTATGCAAACAGGATGATCGCAATCGCACCAAAAATCGGCACGACGATGATGCGAGTCCTCGGTGCCGAAGGATTCAACCTCTTCCTCAACAACGGTACCGTGGCGGGACAGACCGTCTGGCATTGCCATATGCACGTCCTCCCAAGATTCACTGAAGACAAGGTGATCATCTCCTCCGAGCCACTGAAGTACGAATCAAAGGAACAAATGGCGGAAATCGCACAAAAGGCTTTCGATAAACTAAACAAATGACACTAACACGAGAACAATTCAACGATGTCAGGGAAATCTGCCTGACCGAGGATACAAGATACCCGGTCAAAGCCTATGTCTTCGTCATGGAAGCGATCAAAAGGCTCTACCAGGAACTTCTCAACCCAGACTCACCTTTCAATAAAATCAACCCGCTGGCAGCGATATTCGGTGTCGACATCACACCCGAGGAACCCGATTGGGACGAGGAAACATTTGACAAAGTCTACCCGCCAGTCGATCTTCCCCCAATGAGACCAATCAACATCAAGGGCGAATTCCTCTCAAACTACCTCGGAACATTCGCAAGACGACGATTCGGCCCCCTCGCCTACGATGTCCTCGAAGCCTGGAATATTCACGATACCATCGACTTCGGAAACATCGTCTTCAATCTCGTCAAGCTCGAGATCCTAAAGCAATCAAAGGCAGATTCAATCGAAGACTTCAAAAATGTCTTCGATTTCAAAAAGGAATTCGTCAACCGATACAAAGTAAACATCTACTGACGAAAAAACAAAACCCTACACAATTGCCCCGACCAACCGTCACAACAACCGCTTGGCCGGGGCTTTTTTCGCCGCTTGACTCCCGACACCGCCTGAGTACGAGCACCACGGATGCCCGTACCTAAACTGTTGTCATGGCATCAACTGCTTTTTTTAGGTATAAAGCTCTTCTACGCATAAAGCTATTATCATGCAGGTAAAATTGCAACGAGGAAAGAAAGCCGCCTCTTTCATGTCACTGTCGTAACAGCATCAAACTTGCGAATGTGCGACAGTTCCGATTCAAGCTTCTCTCTTGCTGCAACCAAATCATATCTCTTCTGGAGATTCATCCAGAAATCTGGTGTCGTGCCGAAGAACATGGAAAGACGAAGGGCCGTATCTGCGGTAATGCCGCGCCGCCCGCGAACAATTTCATTGATGCGATGGCAAGGGACACGCAATTCAATGGCCAGCTTGCTCTGACTCAAGGACATGGGCTTGAGAAATTCCTCAAGAAGGATTTCACCTGGATGCGGATTGATGATTTTATCAGTGCTCATAGCGTACCTCCTTAGCGGTAATCGACGACTTCAACATTTCGCGCTCCTTCCACAGTCCACTCAAAGCAGATGCGGAACTGCTTGTTGATGCGGATCGAATACTGCCCTTTGCGTTTGCCATCCAATGCTTCCAATTTGTTGCCTGGCGGAATACGCAAATCGCGCAATTCTTTTGCCGCATCAAGCATTCGCAATTTTCTCATAAGAACATCGGCATAACCTTGATAATGACGGCTCGCCCGTCCATCGCTTTCCCAAAATGCCTTCGCTTTGGAATCAGCAAAATGTATCATAGTGATCCTCCAATATAATTGTATTACCTTTAAGGTATAACCATAAAGGTTAAATTGCAAGGCATCATCGCACGAAAAAATTGTCGACTTTCAGGAAATCGGCTTGAAAAAATAATACGTTTAAGTAGAATATTACCAAACAAGGCGGATTAGCTGAGCATAGCCTCCTCTCTACTTGTCAAGCTGGATGGCAAGTGGCTTTCGAGAACAAAAGCCCACATCGGATTTTTCGTTGGCACGAGTTTCTTCAGGAAAAAGTTTGCCTAGGCTTAAGATACGAGGTGATTAAATGAAAAAGATATTAATTTTACTATTTCTATTAGTTGTATTGATCGCCAGCGGCATTGGGGTTTACCATCACAAACACCGTGTCATCACCTATGACGACTCGGATGTGGGACCGGGTGGAAATGCAGCTTCAATCGCAAGACTACGGGATATTCATGAATATCTGCTAAAGAACAACTACATGGATCGATTCGGGTATCTCACGAATCAATATCGTAATGACATGTATGTGAACGAGCGACGAGGCATCCTGCTGAATCTGTATGAAAAAGGATTTTTCAACAATGAGGATTTTTCAAGAGATAACGCGACAGCCTGCACGGCTGGTGATTATGAAGCAGGAATCCAAACCATGAAGTTCTTAGGCAGATTGCTTACAGAATACACCGATGGACAACAGAACTGCGATGAAAAGATGGCGCGACAGATGGTCGCTTCGCTGACAGTCTGGGCAGCTTCCTTCCCTAAAGGCTTTTTAATGGGCAACGAGGGAATAATACGCCTAGATTGCGCCATGCTAAACAATCGTTTGCTGGAGTGAGATATTATGATTTTCCACTTTGATGGAGTACACCTTCAACAGCAATGGTACTCCATCAACTGCCTTCTTTACCCTAAAAAAAGCAGTTGACGTCATGATGCCAAGCACATATCGCCCAACTACTTGTCTTTTGCAAAGGATTTTCTGGAAGCCAATCCCCAAGTCATTGGCACCTGATCATTTTTCCAGGCCGAACCGAATGATTGTAGTGCCTTTACAAGGCACTGTCCTTGGGTGGATTCCTCACCCCAGGCTAAAAGCCTNNGGGGTTAAGCATAGTTAAGCGCTTGCAGCGCAATGCGTTGTGAAAACTCTTCTGACAAGCCCGAACTATCGTCCGCGTCCAGCTCGTGTCCCGCCCTGGGTGGATTGCGGACGTCCAGTCCGCGCCAATGACTTTGCGCCGTGGGCGCTTGACCATGCTTAACCCCGGGCTTCAGCCCGGGGACAGGATGCCCCCATGCCAAAGCGCCTTGTAAAGGCGCTACAGAAGACTGACGCACTTCCATTCACCAACATGGCTAATGGAATAAAATTTATAACAACTTGATAATCAACTAATTAAGAACACAACCAGGTGTCAACTGCCTTATTTACAATCATCACTCCCCGAATTGCGCCTTCAATTTCAGCAATTCGGTTTTGCCAATATCGATTTTCGTACCGACTTGCAGGTCCAGGAAGTCCAGTTGCCCGCTTTTCAGTTCCAGGGCGAATTGCGCCGGCTTTCCGCTGTCGTAGGAAGGCAGTCGCACGTAGTAAGCCTCTTCGCTTTCCGTCTCGCCCTTCGGGCGTTCCTGAGCCATTCGATGCATGGACACCACGGTGCCAGTGCCATCAAGGAAGGCGATGTCCAAAGGGAAACGGACATTCTTCATCCAAAAGGAACGCGTTGCCTCGGAATTGAACACAAACAGCATTCCGCCATCGTCGGCAAGCTCGTCGCGATCCATCAGGCCAAGGGTGATTTCCTTGTCCGAAAGCGCCAATTCAATCTTGGAAAAGACGTATCCGTTGATTTCCAGCGGCCAGTACTTAGGACGCTGGCCAGGCTTGTTTTCTGCCGTGCAACACATGCAAATCGGCAGGACCGCAATCAGCAAAAGACGGAAGGCAATGGATTTGGACATCGTGGAACTCCTTTACAATCGACCATCGACAATATCGCGAGGCAGCTGCCCCTTGACATCGTAAATCACGCACACGGACTTGGCTAGGCGGGCAACGTCAATCCCTAAAAACTCGCGATGAGCGACAGCCAAGACTATCGCGTCGTAGCCATTGACAAGCAAGTCGTCTTCCGACTTGACTGAGTCGATCCCGTACTCATCATGAACTTCTTCTGGCTCCGCCCAGGGATCATATACCGTTACCTGGCATCCGTACTCCTCCAGGGAACGAACGACGTCAACCGCACGGGAGTTCCGAATGTCAGGGCAATTCTCCTTGAACGTGATCCCCAACTGCAAGACCTTGGCATCCAGAATCTTGCATCCCTTCCTGATCATCAGCTTCACGATTTCGGCAACGATAAACTTCCCCATCCCATCGTTAATCCTTCGACCAGCCAAAATCACCTCGGGAAGATATCCCAGCTCCTGGGCCTTGTGGGTCAAATAATAAGGATCGACGCCGATGCAATGCCCACCGACCAAGCCAGGCCGAAACGGAAGGAAATTCCACTTCGTTCTTGCTGCGGCAAGCACTTCGTTCGTATCAATGCCAATCAAATGGAAGATTTTCGCCAATTCATTGACAAAGGCGATATTCAGGTCGCGCTGCGCATTCTCGATGACTTTCGCCGCCTCAGCCACCTTGATGCTGCTGGCTCGATGCGTCCCTTTCTCAAGGATCGAATCATACAGGCGATCCACAAAATCAGCCACGCCGTCCGTGGAACCGGAGGTGACTTTTATGATCTTGGTCAAGCTGTGCTCCTTGTCGCCGGGATTGATGCGTTCAGGCGAATAGCCGCAGAAGAAATCCTTATTGAAGACCAGCCCCGAGCACGCTTCCAGAACCGGAACGCATTCCTCTTCCGTACATCCGGGGAAAACGGTGCTTTCATAAACAACGATCGAACCTGGCTTCATCACGCTGCCAACCGATTTCGAAGCCGCCAGCAACGGTCCCAGGTCAGGACGATTGTACTTGTCAATAGGAGTCGGAACCGTGACAATGAAAACATCGCAAGACGACAAATCAGCGGGATCTGACGTGAACGAAAGACGCTTTGCAGCGCGCAAATCCTCGCTGGAGGTCTCCAAGGTCGAATCAACGCCTTCGCGCAATTCCTCCAATCGTGATTCCTTGATGTCAAATCCAATCGTCGCATACCGCTTGCCGAACTCCACGGCCAGCGGAAGCCCCACGTAGCCCATGCCGATCAGCGCCAGCTTGACCTCTCGACGTCCAAGCGCCGAGTCTAGGTACTTAAGTCGTTCCTGTTCAAATGACATATCATTCCTTGTGAATTACTGACGACCAAACCGATATACCGTGTGCTGCGTATAAACCTGCCCGGGATCAAGCCTGGCACTGGGGAATGTCGCCTTGTTCGGCGAATCCGGCCAAAGCTGAGTCTCCAGGCAAAATCCCCCGAAGCGCGGATGCTTGACACCGCCCTTCCCCGCAATGTTCCCAAGCCAATAGCCCATGTAGAACTGAACGCCAGGCTGGTCCGTATCAACATCCATCGTTATCCCAGTACGGGTCGAAACAACCCTGAAAACACCACGCTTGAACTCGCCTTGACGCTCGGAAACCACGAAATTGTGGTCGAAGCCCATCGGCAAACGCCAATCCGAAAAGATATCCTCGAAACGGCGCCCCTTGCTCAAATCAAACTCGGTCCCGGCAACAGGCAAAATCCGTCCCGTCGCAGACAAGTTCCAATCGACTTCAGTATAGGATTTCGCCGTTGACCAAACCACATGATCGTTGCAAGGCTCGTCCAACGTGGCGCCGTTGAGATTGAAGTAGGCGTGATTGGTCAGGTTGACCACCGTCGGCGCATCTGTCGTCGCCCGATACTTGATGACCAATTCATAGTTGTCCGTGATGGAATAGAATACCTCGACATTCAGATTTCCGGGAAAACCTGAATCGCCATCGGGACTGAAAAGAGACAGCTTGACCTGCTTGCCATCGACGATTTCCCCCTTCCACATCCGATTGCCATAGGATTTGCCGCCATGCAACGTGTTGTTCCGCGCCTTCTCGTTCAGAATCAAGTTGAACTCCCGACCGTCCAACGAGAATTTCCCCCCGGTAATCCTGTTGGCATATCGCCCGACCACGGCACCAAATCCAGCTCCGTTGGGATCGTAGGACTCCGCCTTTTCGTACCCCAGGTTCACATCGACCAGCTTCCCGTCACGATCAGGCGTCAGGATGGAAACAATCGTTGCCCCCATTTCGGTCACGTCAACCTGGAAACCATTGTCGCTACGAAGGCTGAACAGCTTCACGACCTGCCCGGCACGCCCCGTGAAATAATCGCGAGATTCCACACGAACGGAATCGCCAATCGCAATCCCGCACACCAACAACAGTGCCGACAAGCACAAAGGCATCAAACGTCTGAACATCCGATCGCTCCTCTTATATCCAACGAAAGCCCAGCAAGCACGCGTTTCCACGATTGGCTTGACTGTCGCCAAAATGCGGAAAACCGAATGAATTACAATATCTTTCTCGGTTCAGAATACAAGAGACGAGCGAATACCAATTCGCGTCAGAGCACTTTTGACAGAAAATCCGCCAACCTGGGATGCTTGGGATTTGCGAAAAACGCCTTGGGTTCGTCCTGTTCCAGAATGAGTCCTTCATCCATGAAGAGGACTCGCGTCCCAACTTCCTTGGCAAAACCCATTTCGTGGGTCACAACGACCATGGTCATCCCATCCTCGGCCAATTCAGCCATCACGCTAAGGACTTCACCGACCATTTCAGGATCCAGGGCCGACGTGGGTTCGTCGAAAAGCATCACTTCAGGCGACATCGCCAAGGCGCGTACGATGGCGACTCGTTGCTTTTGACCACCTGACAGCATGTTCGGATATGTCAGCGCCTTCTCCTTGAGACCGATTCGCTCAAGCAATGAATATGCACGTTCCACCGCTTCCTTGCGCTTCATCAAGCCAGTGTGAATGGGCACCAGCGTGATATTTTCCAAGATTGTCTTGTGTGGAAACAGATTGAAGTGCTGGAAAACCATGCCCATTTTCTGGCGAAGCTTGTCAACATTGCATCCTCGGGCCGTGATTTCATTCCCTTGCACGAAAATGCGTCCTTCAGTAGGTCGCTCAAGCAGATTCAGGCACCTCAGGAAGGTGCTTTTCCCCGAGCCGGACGGCCCGATCACCACAACCTTCTCGCCTTTCCGAATCGTCTCGTCGATGCCACACAAAACCTCATGGTCTCCGAAACTCTTCTTCAGTCCCGTCACCTGGATGGCAACATCATTTGTCACAGTCGTATTTTTCATCTTGCCATCCTCACTTCCTGTCGCTCGCCTGCAAGACTGTTTCCAACTTCTTCTGGAAATACGTAAGTATAGTTACCATGATAAGATAGACCGACGCAACAAAAAACAGCGGAATGAATGCGTCAAAGGTTCGAGCACGAACCAGAGCTGCGGCCTTCGTAATATCGGTCACGGCGATATAGCCGACAATCGACGTTTCCTTCAGCAACGCGATGAACTCGTTGCTCAGCGCCGGCAGTACATTCTTGAAAGCCTGCGGCAACACGATGAGCCGCATGGTCGCCCAAGCACTCAACCCCAGCGAACGACCGGCCTCAGTCTGCCCCTTGTCAACAGCCATGATGCCGGCACGGACAATCTCCGCAACATACGCGCCGGAATTAATCCCAAAACCGATGATCGCTACCAATACTTCGTTCGTTGACGAAAAGACAACAAACGCCCATACCATCAATTGAACGACAACTGGAGTCCCGCGGAAAACCGTGAGATAGCAATTCAAAAATCCATCCATCAAGCGCAATAAAACCTGATTCAAGTACCGAAGACGACCAGTACGAAGAAAATTCCCCAAAGACGGCCAAAACTTGAATGGACCGACCTGATAGTAGTAAACCTTAAGAACGGCAACCGCAACGCCAATGAAAATACCAACAATCAAGGCGCCAAGCGTGATGACCAGCGTGTTCTGCAAACCCTTCGCAAAAATCAAATACCGATCGTCAGTCACAAACGTACGGACAATGGCACTGTGGAAACCTTGCCATAATGACGTGAAAAAGCCCATTTTCCTCCAGTGGATTCTCGAAACTCACCCTATCAACACGAAACTCTTGATCCTACGAACGCATAAGCCGAAAGATTTTTCGACGAGTTGCGTACTATACTCAAAAACGACCTTTTTTCAAGTCACACGATACGCAACTCCGCGTTTATCAACAATGCCAATATCTCGCCGAATCCACTCAAGTTACACAGCCTGCCTGTCCGCCGTAGCGCAAAGCGCGAAGGAGGATCCGTCAACCCCGTCAGACTAGGGATGCGCCATTTTCAGCCACTTGAACTCCGCCATCGCTCTAGTACGATCACCCCGGGTGCCCGTACCTAAGCCGCCGTCTTCTGCAGCAGGGCAAATTTGACCGACCCGTCCGACTGGGAACGTCCCAGTTTCGCCGCTTTAGCGGCGACACCGCCTGAGTACGAGCACCCGGGGTGCTCGTACCTAAACTGACGCACTGTATTTCGCTCTGGCTTTGTGTTGATTTTGCGGTTAGGGTCAAGCGATTACTTCTGCTTGACGACCGCCGCGTTTCGAGTGGACTTGTGGGAACCGATGCCAGGCGCCAATGCCAGATAGCCCTCGCGAATGTCGCCGTCATTGTCGTTGACCAGGATATTGAAGAGGAATCCGTCCCGCAAGATTTGCGCTGTCATTCCGATTTGATCGAACGGAATCGTGGCGACATAATGCGTCGTCTTAGAGGCCTCGTCACGGGAGGTCTCCAAGTTGATGACGGGCTTGACATCCTTGGGCGCTAAGAAGACAAAGGCCTCGGGCTTGCCGTCGGCCAGGCGTGTCAATCCGAATTCGTAGTAGGGTTCGGTTCCCAGGTTCAATGCGAATTGGATATTATCTCCTTGCCACACGTCAAATCCCTTGAAAGGCTGGACATGCTTGTCATCCTTCACGATCACATCCAGAATCAGCTTTTCGTCCTTCGCCGCCAAGCGGATTTCGGCGGACAAGTCGGCTGGTCCTGCCCAGGTCAAGTGCTGCAGGTCGCCTGCCTCAACCACCAGCTTCGTGTTCTGATCACGACGATTCAACACAAACTGCGGATGTTGAGGCAGAGCATCACCAATCAGCGCAACGCTATCTGCGGGAATGCTGACCTGATCTTTCCAAAGCTTGCCCAAGGAGGCATCGACCACAATCGTCCCGCTTCTGAAGGATGGTGAAGCAGCCAACCCGAAAGTCGCCGCATAGTCGGACTTCGCCGGAATCGACACCTTCCCCTGCTTGCCCGACACCAGGCTCAGTCCCTCCGGCAGCTTGACGGCAATCGTCGCCTCCATCGCCGAAGGAGTCGGATTTGACATTTGGAACGCCAAGGTGGATTCCTGCCCGGGAATGATCATGAAATCCTGCTGGCGAAGTTGGAAGGACTTGGATACGTTGCTACCGCCCTTGAGGATCTCGCTATGTTTCCGCGTCACGAAGACATCCCCTGCAGCCACGGGCAGTTCCTTCTGGTTTTTCAGGCATAGGGTCGCCGGCTGACGATCAACCTTCAGCACGACAGCTCCATTTTCGACAGGGAGCGGCTGTTCGTTGCCGAACATATCGACCATCGACGCCTCGCCCGTGATGCCTGTCAGCAAAACCATCCTGGAATTGATGGAACGCTCGTTATTCCAATTTGGGATCAGGAGATCGCCGTTGCGGGCACGGAACACGAAGGCGTCCTGGTCGCCTTCGCCCAAATCAAGGTCCTGGAGATACTCGGCCTGCGTGAACAGGGTTGCCAGCATATTGTATGTCGGATAGGCGCATTTGGGGTAGAAGTCGAATGTAATCAATCCGAAGTTATGTTCTCCGTATGTCAAGTCGAAGCCATCGTTACGCAGGTCGTACCAATTGTACCCGATTGATCCACGCGCCCAGCTGAACAGGAACTTCTGGAACAGCTGGATAGCCTGGAAGTACTCTCCACCATCGGTTGAGGGATTGGCTGTCTCATTGGCGTACCAGGGCGCTGTGACCTTCAGGTCCTTGCGCAGCTTCAGCAAGGTGCCGATCCTATCGCGATATCCAAGGTACCGTCCGTGCCCATGGAAGGCGTGCACGTCGTACGAGCCTCGTCCAAGGGTGAGGCACTTGTCCATGTGATCGGGGTCGTTGAAGCGAGCGAAGGGCTTGGTTGTAGTGAAACCGCCGGTCAGAACAGTCATCTCGGGTGCCATCCTCTTGGTCTCCCGATAGGCGATCTTCATCATCTCGATGTATTCCTCGGCGGAGAAATTGGCGAATCCGAACAAATCCGGTTCGTTCCAGACTTCGACATAATGGACCTTGCCGCGATAGCGTTCGGCGAACTTGGCGCAGAAGCGTCCCCAATGACCGTAGTCGGGGCGGGGATTTCCGCGCTTGGTTGGATCCAGCGGCTTCCAGTCCTTCGCCTTTGCCCAATCAGCGCAATAGGAGTAGATCGCCTCGATTTCGATGCCGTACTTCTCGAAGATCGCCTGGGTAAAGTCGAAGGAATCGAATGCCCACACGTCCTCCTTGGGTTGCATTCGTTGCCAGTTGATGTCTTCGCGCATGATCTTGACACCGCACCATGCCGCCGCCATCGCCTCCTTCTCCTGGTCGGCACGGGAATATCTCTGGGGATGGGAACAGACTCCGAAGAGGAATCCCTTCCCGCGTCCAGGTGTAGGGCCTGCGGGAACCATATAGGCGAAGCGCACTGTCTTCTTCACCTGTTCAACCTTCGGATCCTGGTCATTCAGGACGCAATGGACGTAGTAAGTCCCGAACAACTTCGGTGCAGTCAGCTTGAAGCCGTGGTGATCCCCAATGCCGAGGTTGACCGCGCGTTTCCCCTCTTCGATTTGGTTGCCAAAGCAATCCTCCACCTTGAATTCAACAGTCCCCTTCATCTGACGAAACGTATCGTTCTTGACCATTAACGCCAACTGTCCCTCCTCGCCTGGACGCAAGACATGGATCGGATTTCCGGTCTCCAAGCCAATCGAACCCGGCGTACAATCCTCGGTCACAACGATTGACGCACCCTTGACCGCCATCCAATTCACCAATTCGTCCTTCTCGGACCTGACAAAGTCTGCGGCAATCCCGTAAAGCCGTATCGGGGCATCGAGCTTCTTGTTGTTTTTTCCGCCCCAGGTAAGATACTTTTCATAGGCTGTGTCAACGTGGAAATCCAAGGTCTGCCACCCAGCCTTGAGCCCTTGCTTTTCAACCCTAAACTGGAAAATCTCATTTTCACGGTCGATCAACCTTAGATTGAATGTGAGCAAGGACGAATTTTCAGGGATGAAGACATCGACCTTGAATGTCGCCTTTGAAAAAAACGGCATTCTGACCTGGCGGCTAAAGAAAACCTCGAATCGGCCAAACCGGGTCTGAGTCCAATTAATCTTCAAGGCCTGGTCAACGCCCTCCACGGGACCATACGAATAAGACTGGTTCTCGACCTCCATCCGATGCATCGTTACAGAAGCTCGATCGCGTGTCAAATCCAAAAAACTTATCTGCTGCCCGATTTGACCAAACATCGAAACGCATAGCAGCAAACCTATTGCAAACAGCGACTTTTTCATCGTTGACTTACCTCGCATTACCATTTAAGCTGACCCTTGCCTTGAAGAGTGACGATCATCGCCTTGTGTTCCTCGTTCCAAACGACGGAGATCTCTTTGCCCTGCCACGTCACCGTCACGGGTTCATCCTGGATGCCGGACACCAGCACTTCAGTCGGCTTAGCCGGCCACAGATCCAGGCTTATGGCTTTTGCTCCATTGGGCTTGATATCACCCAAGGCATGGACGAAGACCCCATTTCCTACAGCACGGACATATCCGATCGGCGTCTCGCCATAGGCCTCTGGCATCGTGTTCATAATGGTACCTGGATTGATTGACGGCGCCCCCTTTCCCCTGGACTTGAGGAAGTACGCATCAGGCAACAAGCCAAACATATCGGGGCTGTCGTTGTCCCGCTCCTGGTAGGAAAATTGGAGTCCAGCGAGCGTAATGCCATCCGCGATCCGCTTCCAAAACGCCTTGCGTTCCGCATTGTCCAAGTCGTCGATGTACTCGTACAAGGCATTTCGATAGACAGCACCGCACCACTGTACCGGCAAGCCGACCCACATCGGCGAGGTCCACCCCGTGGCGCCAAACACCGCGATGGTCGCATAAACACCATCAGGATTCAAATGCGAAACAGGATGAACCAAATACACGAAGGGAATGCCTGTCAAAGCCCAGTACTCTGCCTCGTCCAAGTACGACTTCTTGCCGGTGATCCGATAGGCGTACGTACAATGCGTTACGAAGTAAGCCGATGCCAAAATATCCGGTGTATGCAACGGGATTTCCCAAGTCTGCGCACCACGCGGCACATCGCCACGATACAGCTCAAGCATCTTGTCAACCAGCTTGACGTACTCGTCTCGATACTGCTTGTTTCCAGTCGCCATGGCCATGCGCGACGCCTGCTTCAGCCGTGTCGCCGTCAATCCGTTGGCATGGTCAGTCCAATGGGTAATCCCATAATCCTTCTGCGGAGGCGGCGAGGCGACATACTTGTAGGAACCATCCTCGCGGAAGTTCTTGGCCATCGAATCACGTGCGCCTGGTATGACTTCATTCAGCCAGCGCGACGTCTGGCAACCATACAGGAAGCTGAACAAGTTGTTGAAGTCGTGGGTAACAACACCTCCCCAGACACTCCCGCCAAACTGAGGCAAAAACTCCTCCACCGCCTTTTTGGCTCGTGTTGCCAGCGCCTTGTCCTTGGTTTTTGTGGCGATGTAATCCAGCATCACAATGGCATCGTATGCCTTTACCGCCCCGAATCCCGTTCCCGGCACCCAGGCGTGCCGCCACTTGCCATCCTCGAGAATTGCGGAATCCAACCACCCTTGGGCCGCCAATTCCAGGGCACCTTGGAAGCCATTCTCGAACTCGGGGACAGGCGGCAAAGGATTGCGTTTGGTATATTGGTCGATCGCTGTCGCCATCGTGCCGTCACCGCTGCCACAAGTCAATGTGGCAGTCAATGATTTGCGTTCGCCAGCCTTCCACGTGATTGGATCATATACATTGAAGTCGTTTTCCAGACGTTCTTCGCGAGTTCCCGGCGACCACAAGGCAAACAGGTGGCTTCCCGTCTTGAAGAGACGATCCGGAGTATCGAAAACCGTAGCGGGGAACTTGTCATATTCCCAATCCAGCGACAACCAGCGCTTGCCATGGGAAATGGCCATCAGCGGAAAGCACAGCTTGTAGTCGTCAACCATGATGCGATTCGCCTTGGAGGGAACAATCACGTCTTTCGTGTCCGACGACGGCTCGTCAACCAGGTATTCGACGCCGGCCAGCATCGCCTGGGTCTTGCTACCGCCGAATGCTCCATATCCGGGGAACAGGGTCAACCATGGCACGTGAAGCACCTGCCTGTCACGATCGCAGACAAAGGACGTCGTCACCGTCATGCAGTCGCCTTTCGCCGCCTTGAATTGCCGGGTTGCGATCCACGTTGCGCCGTCGGCATCAACAAAAGTCGAAGTGACGTCAAGCTGCCCTGCCGACGTTTCGACCATCGTCTTGGCATCCTTCAGCTCCATCACATTGGCCTTGCCATCAACCAGGGTCACCAACTGGGGACGCGAATGGGAACTGCCGAAAGGCTTGCCGTCAACCTCGAACACAAACCCATCCCACTGCCCGGGATTGTGGCGAATCATCAACGTGCCGGACGACAATGCCTTCGCCCCAGCGACAAGTTCCACCACCTCGGGACGAGGAAACTCAGGCAAATATTTCGAATCCAAGGGACGAACTCGAATGAAGCCCACTGTCGTCTCCCCGGGGCCCCCAGGAGGATCGAGGCGCAAGCGATATCCCTCCTTCAACGGCTTCATTATCACTGATGCCAGACACCATTCCCGACGTTTCGGTATCATGATGTTCACTGCATTGGGGGCGGTAAACGTCGGTCCGAAGAAACACTCCAGGCTGCCTCCCGTAGCCTTCACATATACTTCCAGCACGATCTTGTCATAGTTCCCCGGCGCCGGCAACTTGGGAATCACTGGTCCTTCGATCCATGGGTCAATGCCGCCGCTACTGACCGCATGCAGCCCTTCCTCCGTCGCTGTCAGGGACTTAACATCGAAGTTCCCCTTCCAGCCATTGAGCTGCCCTCCCCTAAAGTCGAACAACATCGTCCATTCCTTTGCAAACGCTGCACAACACAACAGCAAAAAACACAAACTGAATCTCTTCATCATAAGCCTCCTGATGAACCAAAGATATTCTGCACATTTCAATTCCTGTAATGCTTTCTGGCAATTCAGAAATCTAATATACGCAGACGTTAAGAATCAGTCAAGCGATTCGACATTGCGACAATAGCGAAGCTTCAAAGTAAATTCGCCTTAGATCCAGGCATAAAAAAGCCCTGGCAACGGTTAGGATTGCCAAGGCTTTAGTTGTAATCAGTTATGGTTTTATTTCGATGAAGCTTCCTGATGGACTTCGAAGGACTTGGTCAGTGAGCCGTCTGCCTTCATTTCCTTGATGACTTCATTGATGATGTCGATGATGTCCTGGTTTCCCTTTGCGACGATCATGCCGAATTCTTCGGGGGCATCGAGTCCCTGGCCGTCAGCCTTGACCATTGGGATTGTCTTCATGCCCGGGTTCTTCTTGGCGAGCATTTGGGCGACCAACTCGTCGATGACGACTGCGTCAGCCTGTCCATTCTTCATGGCGACGACTGCGTCAGGCGCATTGTTGTAGGACTTGAGTTCGGTTCCCTTGCCCTTGAGGATGCCCTTGTTGATCGCGTCTTCGACCATCATGAATCCCGTGGTTCCGTTCTGGCCGGCGATCTTCTTTCCAGCAAAGTCCTCGACCTTGGCGATCGGGCTGTTTTCGGGAATGACCAGGTACTGGACCGACACGATGAAGGGATCGCTGAAATCGACTTTTTCCTTGCGTTCGTCGTTGATCGTGAAGCCACTGGCGCCCAAATCCGCCTTGCCAGCCTGGACAGCGCCGATAATGCTGTCGAATTCCGCCGAAACCAACTCGGCCTCCACGCCAATGCGATCGGCGATCTTGTGCACAATGTCAATCTCGCAGCCGACAATCTTGCCGCCTTCGCCAACATACTCGTATGGAGGAAACTCGGGATTCGTGTAAACCACAATCTTGCCGGCTGACTTGAGTTTCTCCAAACGACCACCAGAAGCCTGTTCGGCTTTCTTGCAGCCAACCAAGGAAACCAACACCAAAGCACAAACGATTGCTGAGAATACCTTCTTCATCCTAAACCTCTTTATTTTGAACTTACTACACAATCCGGCCAACCCAAACAGCCGGATTACCTCACTGCCTGAACCAGGCAGAAAACATAACTATATTCCATTTTTCAGCCAATTCTATTTTTCACCCAACTTTTCCTTGATTTTTCCCGAAATCAGTACATTGTAGTCACTGGATTACAACCTGTTTCATTCAACTTGAAAAACACTTCGCGGAGACACCAAAAATGCAGACAAAACACGACACAGTACGCCTGCCCAATGGCGTCCAAATGCCAAAGATCGGATTCGGCACATGGCAGTCTAAAGAGGGAGACCAGGCAATCACGGCAGTCTCAACGGCACTGGAACTCGGATATCGGCACATCGACACGGCAGCCGGTTACGGGAACGAGAAAAGCGTCGGAATCGCAGTCCGAAATTCCGGCATCCCCCGGGAGGAGATCTTCGTCACCTCCAAGCTCCCCAACTCGAAGCGCGGATACTACAGCGCCTTCGAGACGTTCAAGCAGACCATGGACAACCTGGAACTCGAGTACCTCGACCTCTACCTGATCCATTGGCCCGCCTCATTCCATAGATTCCAGGATTGGGAACAGATCAACCTCGATACCTGGAGAGCGATGACCGAGCTCTACAAGCAAGGCAAAATCAAGGCGATCGGAGTCTCCAACTTCCTGCCGCACCACCTGAAGGCATTGATGGAAACAGAAGTCACCCCAATGGTCAACCAAATCGAACTCAATCCAGGTTGCAGGCAGCTGGAAGCCAGGGCGTACTGCCAGCAGCACGGCATCGTCGTCGAAGCCTGGAGCCCACTGGGATCAGGACGCATCCTCAATGACGAAAATCTCGCCAAGATCGCGAAAAAGCACAACAAGTCAGTCGCGCAAGTCTGCCTCAGGTGGGCACTCCAGATCAACACATGCCCGCTCCCAAAATCCGTTACCCCGGAACGGATCAAGCAAAACCTGGAACTCTTCGACTTCAGCCTCGATCAAGAAGACCTTGAACTCATTGACAAGCTTCCGGATTTCGGACAATCGGGCAACCATCCAGACAAGGTAAACTGGTAAACTGGAGTTTAAACTGGTAAAGGAACAACATGAAATCTATCTACGACATCAGAGATTACGGCGCGTCCCCAGATCCACAATTCGATTCCACAAAGGCAATCCAGGAAGCGATTGACCAATGCAACAAAAACGGCGGAGGCACAGTGCTGGTCGCCGACGGAACGTACCTCTTCTACCCGCTGAGGCTCAAATCAAACGTCAGGCTGGAAATCGCATGGAACGCTACGCTCCTCGCAGGCTCGGATCCCGAAAAATACCCGCTTATCGAACCCAATGATGTTTGGGACGTCGATTACGCGCTCCGTGGCAACAGGCGTTGCGTCATCTACGCCGAAGGTGAACAACACATCGCTATCGTTGGACAAGGCAAAATCGACTTCCAGGGCACGACATTCATCAACGTCGATGAAGAACTCAAGCCCTTCGCAGGACATTGGAAGCGCAAGTCCGACACGATGATTCCCGGGCGAGGCCTTTTCTTCGTCGGCTGCACCGATATCAGGTTGGAGGATCTCTTCCTGACCAATCCCGCCGGTTGGTTCACCTGGTTCCTGAATTGCCAGCGGGTCCTGGTCAGGGGCGTCACCATGCGGGCCGACCTCAGGATGCCGAACTCAGACGGCATTCACTTCGGTTCATGTGACAATTGCAGGGTCTCGGATTGCGACATCTCAACCGGGGACGACTGCATCATCGTCAGGGGCATGCAAGAGCAATTTGACAAATCGATCCCTTGCCAGAACGTCACCGTCACCAATTGCATCCTCCAAAGTTCAACCTCCGCAGTACGAATCGGCTGGACCCATGACGGCATACAGAGAAACTGCACCTTCTCCAATCTCGTCATCAAGGAAAGCAGGGACGGATTCTCCATCATCGTCCCGCCGATGCGCAACCCACAGCCCGATCCGCCAAGATACGGGGATTTCCCGCCACCGAAGGAAGTCGAACCCTTCGCGGTCGAAAACATATCGGTCTCCAATATCGTCGCAGACACGCATGGTCCGCTTCTCAACATCCGCCTCGCGCCGGACGCCAAGGTGGATTACGTCAGGCGAATCGCGTTCAGGGGCGTCCAGGCCGTCTCGGACCGTCCGCCGTCAGTCGTCGCCTTGCCGGAGCAAAATGTTTCGGACCTGGAATTCACGGACGTTGACATCGAACTGAGGGCTATTCCCGGAAAGGACGACGGCTCCAACGCCAACATCCGCTTCCAAAACGCGCAAAACATTCTGCTGAACAACTTCAGGATCCGGAAATCCTGCTGAACACCTCAGGGATTGTAGTAGTCTTCGCGCTTCGGAACAACGCTGGGAAGCAGGAAGACCAGGCACAGGCTTACCATGGCGCCAAGGCCACAAAGCAAGAACAGCGTCTGGTAATGGTTGAACTCAAGCTCAAAAAACTTCCAGTGCGATGACAAAATCCCATTGTCAAGCATCATCGAGGCAAACAACCGCCCTATTCCAATTCCAATCATCTGGTAAGTCTGGCTGAACGCCGTCGCCATCGTCGAATTCCCAGGACGCGCCAACGCAAGCGCCTCCTGGGAAAAGACGCAACAAAAACAGGCGTAGGCGAAATTGCCTATGAACAGGATCAGCGTCATCCAAATCGCCATGCCGGTCTTGACGCCGCCAAGAAAAAATAGCGCCAACGGCAATACGATAAACAAAACATGAACGCACAACTGAATGTTCCTAACACCCAGCTTGCGGCATAACCAACCATAGAGCAAGTACGCAATGACGCTACCGCCTATCCCGCTCGTCGATATCAACTGAACCATGTTGTCATCAAAAGCCAATCCCTTCTTCAAGTAGAGCAGCGACAGCGGCAACACGGAGGAAAACGCCATCAGCACAAAGCAAATGTAGTTGGAAAAGCCGACCAAAGGCCCATTCTGCACCGATATCCTAAACGCACGACGGATATCGGTGCGAGCTGGAACATGAGGCGAAATCCGTATCCGGGACACAAATACGTAACGCCCCATCAACAAAATACCCGTCACAAAAAAACACGTTTGCATCAACCAAAAAGGCGGGTTCTTGCCCATCACCAAGCCCAACAGGAAAAACACAACCAATGCCAAAATGTGGTAGCTGAAACGCATCAAGCCGAAAAAGTCGCCGCGCTCCTCAGGCAACAACACATCCGTCAAAATCGGATACCAGCACCCAATCCACAATGTCTTGGATACAAAAAAGACAAAGCAACTGAACAACACGACCCAAGGGCCGAATCCATACGAGAAAAAAGGCGCCAAACCCATCACGAAAAATGACAAGCAACCCAGCAAGCAGGACCATAGGACAATACGCTTGACCCCAAAACAATCGATAATCGATGACATCGGTATCAATAAAAACACGGAAACTATGCCGGACAAGCTGGTGCAAAGCATCGTCAAGGTCCCGCTGGAACCCAACATCGCCAAGTACAAGATGATCAACGCACTGCTCTCGTGCATCAAGTCGGCAAAGCAGCCAAACCAGGTCGATGCGTACGCATTGCGACGAGATTGACGTCGCTCCTCAGCAGTCAAACTTTCCACAAAACTCGACATTCTTCACTCCGATTCACGCACTCACACGGCTTTCCCGCATGGTCACTTCATTCCTAGCCAAATCCTGTCCCTTGCTTCTAGTCGCATACCTGGGACTTTTATCCTGTCATCTTCCGATTTTGGGACCACTTCTGGCCGCCGACCTTCTGGCTCCCTTGATTGCCCTGTCGTTGCTTGCCAACCGGGACTACCGTTCACTTGTCCGCATTCCCTACTCCCCATTTTTGGCCATGCTCTGCTGCCTGGGGCTGGTTACCATCAGCCATCTTCCCCAAGGGGGCGAAAGTGGGTACAATCTCGCCGTCCTTGCCTATCTATTCGTCTTGTTCGTCGCCTTTCGCGAGCATCCCCTTTCCAGGAAGACGATGCTGATTTCGGGCGTTGCGATCCTAAGTGCCATCCTGCTTGGCTGGTGCTACGACGCCTTCGCATCCCAATGCCTGGGCATCAACGACACGGGCTTCGCCTTCATCAGCCCCGACCAAGTCAACAGCAATCTCAGCTTCCTGGAACGCCGCTACGCCTTCCTCTTCAAAAACCCAAATACCCTGGGTTCGTTCTATCCGCTTCCTATGGCTCTCGCCCTTCTGGGCTTGCAACCAAAACTTAAACATGCATCGAAATCCCAATGGATTGCGATACTTGTCGCCATTGCCGCCACTCTTGTTCCCTTGGCGGCAACCTTGAGCAAGCACGCCATCCTGACCCAGGCGATCGTCCTTGCTTTCCTGGTCCACAACCTGCCCGTGTGCTCGAAAAAGGTGCGCCGATTCGTCGCAATCGCCATTTTCCTCTGCTCCGCAATCGTCTGCGAAACCACGGTTCTCTTCGTCACATTCCCCCTCAAATCCACCCCGCCCTTCATCAACTCAACACCGGGAATGTACGCCATCCACCAAGTCGTCTATGCAAAAATGCCCTTCATCAACGCCAGAACCTGCCTGCTGGGACAAAGCCCGGAAGGCATCAAAAAAACATACCCGAAACTTGCTGACGTCAATAGCATCAGGAAAACATTGGAACAGTACGGGACGACCAAGAACCTTGAGATGTACGCCACATTCATCGACCCGCACAACGAATACCTGAACCTGGCGGCTTTCTACGGAATCCCGGCTACGCTGCTGGTCATTGCGGCATTCATCGCCTTGGCATGGAACCAACGAAAAGCAATCTACGCCGGAGCATTCATCGCGGCACTTGCAGTCGCCTGCCTCTGGGACGATCTCCTCTCAAAACGATGGATATGGATCACGCTTGCAATCCTTACCCAAAGGCAAGACGACACGGACGACCAAGCCGTCAAGACAAACGCTGGCCAACTTGACGCAATACCTCAACCGACGGAGCAGGAATGCGACCCAAATAGTCGGGGCCGACATTGAGCAGATAGTTCAAGCCACGGGCATTCAAGTGCTCCTTCAGCTCGATGATCCTATCGGCGGATTTCCAGTTGTTGTCAAAGCTCTTATATCCCCATGTATCGTTGATCGTACAGGCAGACTCGAACAGCCCTTCGGGCATCGTCTCGTCAGGAATCTCATTGTCCCCCATGGAGCGATAGTCGCCCATTCCGTTGCCAATCCGCGAATTGACCAGGCAATTGGGCTGGTACTTGTGAACCATATCCGCCAATTCCTTGCTCTGTTCCAGGCTCAACGTGGTTGGCGTATCAAACCAGATCAGGCACAAATCCCCGTACTGGGTCAGGATTTCCTTCACCTGCGGCTTGATTTTCGCCTCGTAGCACTGGGTATAGTTCTTGTTTTCGTTGTCTGGGAAATCCCAGTCGTTGGTCCATCCCGCGCTTCCCCTGCCCCAAGTCTTCCCCCGTGTATAGCCACCGCCATTCGGCTCAGACCAATCAAGATCCTGGGAGTAGTACAATCCGAACTTGATTCCGTGCTTGCGGCAGGCTTCGGCCAATTCGCCAATCACGTCGCGCTTGAACGGAGTCGCATCGACGATGTTGAGCTTGCTGACCTTGGAATGGTACATTGCAAAGCCATCGTGGTGCTTGGACGTAATCACCATGTACTTCATTCCGGCGTCAACCGCCAGCTGCACCCATTCGTCAGCGTTGAACAGTATCGGATTGAACGCGGGCGCCAACGCATGGTACTCCGCATTCGGAATACGGAAGTATTGCTGAACCCATTCGCCAATGTATGGCATGCGAGCGCCTTTCCACTCGCCCGCCGGGAGACTGTACAACCCCCAGTGAATCATCATGCCAAACTTAGCCGACTTGAACCATTCCCGTTTGTCCATCTTGTGTTCCTTTTCCTGTGTCCTAACTCAATCACTCATTATTCGCCAAGCAGCCGCAATGCCTCAAGGCGAATACGATCAAAACTCGACCTGTCGCGTGGCTCGCTCCATGAATTGTAGGCTTTTGGCGCCTTTCCCTCGCCGTCGTCTATGTACGGCTTCAAGGCACGCCAGGCGGATTCGGCAAGGAAATCCTCGATGCGCTTCGCCGATTTCCCCGCCGCCTTTAGCTTTGCCGCCTTCGCCTTCAGCATTTGGTAGTATTCGTAATCCTGAACGCCTTCACGGATTGCCTCGCTATGCTTCCCTTCCATCGCATCCGTCTTGCCGACGAAGTACGGCGAATACTCCGTGCCAGGTTGCAGGAACGTCTGCCACGAATTGCCGCCGCCACCGCAACCCAATGCCCAATAGAACGCCCCCTTGCCGTCCATCGCAATGCAAACCCAGTGCTGGAGGCGATGGTACGTAATCGGGTCAAGCAACTTGGCAGGTCCTGAGCACGAGTAGAAATACAACTCGCGTCCCTTCTGTTGCTGAGCCAAATAGTAGTCGCGGAACTTCTTGCCGCCCATCACCCAATGAACCGTGTTGGGGCAGATGATGTCGCAAACCTCGAACATGTCCGCATCCGCCTTATCGACATCCGTCCAAATCGGATCTTCGAAGATCTTGCAGGTGACCTTGGCCTTCTTCATCGCCTGTCCCCAGACCTTGATGATCTCGTGGCAATTGTGCAGTGGCGGCTCGTCGCACAGCAACACGAGCAGCTGTTCGCCCTTCAATCCCTGCGCTTCCATGTGGTCTGTCCAGGCATGGAAGTACCCATCGATCATCCGTTCGAAACGTGGCGTGCCCATCGGTTCGCCACGGAACTTGTCCGACACACTGAGGAACACGCAATAGTTTCGCGCCCCCTTCCACATGTCCACCCATTCGTCCCACTTCTTGAAATCGAGGCTTGCGACATCGGTCAAGTTGCCTTCCTCGTCAAACGTTCCGCCTGCCGGCGCGGTAGCACCGGTTCCCCAGGGGCTGTCAACATAGATTTCTCGCATCATCGCCAGATTCGCTTCCAGATTTCCGGGGTTCCTGTAGTAGTTTCCCTTTAGGTTCGTGTAGTCCCACCCGCCTGAATGGAGCGAGGGATTCGAAGGCATGTCAAGATCATGGACGATTAGCGACAAACCACACTCCATCGAACCGCCATCCCAACTCAAATGCAACTTCCCGTCATAGCGACCTGCCTTCGATTGAGGACGCTTGAACGAAATCCACAACTGCGTGCTGATTCCTGAAAGCAAACGGAGCTTGCCGTCCTCCAATGGCTTCAATGCCGCCGATATCACGCCTTCTTCCTTCGTAGCAGTGTACAAAACCTGACGGATGTCAACCCCGGCATCATCCGGCAAGCCCGACACCGAAACTTGGCAATCCAACGCCTTGTCCAAGGGATTCGCGATGTTCACCGTTTCCCCACGAACCTCGTTGCGCATCAACTCAACAACCAACGGCTCCACGGAAACTCCAGGCTTTGGCACCTCAAACATATCAAGATTGTCCCAGCGATTGTTACGCCAAAACATCGGAGCCTTGATACCGCCGGCACGAAGCAAATGACGATTCGCCGACAACAAGGATTCATGTACCGAACCCAACGGAACGATGCTGCGGAACGACTCCATCTCGGGAACCGGCATCGCCTCAATCTGTTCGCGGCAACGCTTCAGTTCAACATCGACCAAACCATGGACCGATTCGCCATACCCCTTCGAACGCTCGCGAAGATCAACAAGCTGGCTCAAAAGCAACGACTGGATCAGGGTCTCCAGATGATGAGACTTTGTGTCCGTATAGGTCTTTCCACCGATCGGGCGAGTCATATTCTCCGCAGGTCCCTCATAGACCTCGACTTCATCGACAAATGCATAGGGTGAATTGATTGCCTGGAAACAAACCCAACGCCCCTTCGTCGAGAAGTTCTCCGCATGATATCTATGGACGGCATATTTGCCCGCCGGCGGCTTGCCATTGACCTCATTGCTTCGGATCACCAAATCCCCTTGCCAATGCCAGGTTTTCTTGTCCGAACTGACGAAAATCAAGATCGCCTTTGGCCAGGTCACTCCCGCCACACCGGCTGCCGTATTCCATGAAAAGCCACGGATCGGCTTTTCGGAACCAAGGTCAATGGTCACCGTGCTTACGGTCGAACTACGCCAACCGACCGTGGATTTCTGAGTCCAAAAATACCCAACCGTATAAACACCATCTGTCAACTGCTTTATGTCATCGACATCGCGGCAATACCCGTAATTGGGCGTCGGACTCAACTCGTACTTGCACCCCAAGGCCAGATTCACCAACTTCCCGGTACCAGCCTCCACGCCCTTGGCAGGCTCGGCAACTGCAACGACATCGTCAACCAAGGACACATCGTCAATCCAGCACTTGCCAAAGCTCAGAATCCGTACCGTATGACGACCAGCCTTGCCACATTCAAAGGCGACCTGGCAACGCTCCCAAACCTGAGACTGCAAGCCATCGCCGCCAATCCCGCATAGTACCTGCCCCTCGCCATCCAACACCTGAACCTGAGGCTTCCCACCGGCATCCTTCAAACTCGCGGACAAGCGATAGGTCACACCGCCCCTCAACTCGACTTCCTGAGCCACGATCCCGGAATCGTTGCCACGCAACGAATGGCTGTCACCCAAACCATCGTCATTCACGTAAACAAGACTACCAGCTTGCCCGGAAACCAACTTCCATTCGGGTGGCAGCTCCCCGTAGGTCGCATTCCCACCCCCGAAGCCGCCATTCCGAACCAATTCAGCGCCTAGACCCACGAGGCTCAGCATCAAGAACAACATCGGGAAACGTGCTTGCATCTTGCTTCTCCTGATTAGATAAGAACGACACCCCAAAAAACAATGGATTACTCTACTTGAAACCATCCTTTTTGTCAAGGCAGGGCAACACCGAAATCACGCCCGTATCTCCCTCGCAGGACAAATGATGAATGATGAATGATGAATGACGAATGCAGGGCAAATCTAGCCGACCTGTCCGACTGGGACTTTGTCATGTTTAGCCACTTTAGCGACGACACCCCTTGAGTACGAGCACCCCGGGTGCCCGTACTTAAATTGTTATCATGCCGTCAAATGCTTTTTTAGGATGAATGCTGTATGGGGGAAAAGTCAATTCTGTTGAAATTCCATGTTAGGCATGTAATATTGATATTTTGCCGATCAGTTTTGCCACCCTCAAATAAACTAAGGAGAATCCCATGTCACACCGTTGCCAGTTGTCCTTGTTGCTGTTGTTCTGCCTTTCCTCGTTTGCCCAAGAGGCGCCAAAGCCCTTTTCATTCCCTGTTCCAGAACGTCAACCAGGACAGAAAAGCGTCCTGGGATTGCGTGTTCCCCCTATCGCCAATGTCAGGATCGCCTTCATCGGCGTCGGCGAACGAGGCAGCAGGGCGTTGCTTAGATTCGCGGCATTCCCGGAAAAAGCAACCGTCAAGGTCGCTTGCGACCTGTATCAACGAAAACTCGATGCCGTACAGCAACAGCTCGAAAAGCAAAACTACCCATACAAAGTCGACTACTATACAGGCTCGACCGACTGGAAGGTCATCTGCAAGCGTGACGACTTGGACCTGGTCTATGTCGCCACTCCGCCAGGATTGCATGTCCCAATCGCCATCGAAGCAATGAAAAACGGAAAGCACGTCGCCCTTGAGGTTCCGGCGGCAGGAACGATCAGCGATTGCTGGAGGCTTGTCGACACCGCAGAACAAACGCAAAGACACTGCATGATGCTGGAAAACTGCAACTACGGTGACTACGAACTCACGATCATGAACATGGTCGGCAAGGGTCTCTTCGGCGAACCCGTACATGCTGAGGCGGGATATCTCCACAACATGGAAGCATACAGATTCAACTTCAAGGACGAGGACAATTGGAGAAAACTCGGCAAGCCAAGATCGACTCCAATCATCGAAGGAAACTCCTATCCCACCCACGGACTCGGACCAATCGCACATTGGCTCAATATCAACCGTGGAGACAAGATGAGCACAATCAACTCGGTCACAAGCGCTGACTTCACACTCAGGCAGGTCATTGTCGAAAAGCTCGGATCGGACAGCGAATACGCAAAGGGATATCAACGACCGGACATCAATACATCAATCATCAGGACAGCAAAGGGAAAGACCATGCTCCTGTTCTACTCAACAGTGCTCAGACGCCCCTACAGCAGGGCGTTCCTGCTCAATGGAACAAAGGGATTCACAGAAGGATATCCGCAACGCTTCGCACTCGCTCCTAACTTCGAAAAAGACCAAACACCGGAACAAGTCAAGAAAACACTCGAGGAAAACAGACACCCAATCTACAAGAAATTCCTTGAGGAAGCGAAAAGATTCGGAGGACACGGCGGAATGGATACGGTGATGGACCTCAGGTTGCTCTATTGCCTTAACAATGGACTGCCGCTTGATATTGACGTCTATGACAGCGCAGCATGGTCGGCAATCTCACAGGCATCTTTGCAGTCTGCCCGCCTCAACGGGGCGCCGGTCGAAATCCCCGACTTCACAAGAGGAGCCTGGGAAACAGTCGACGGAGTGAAATACTACTACATTGACGAAAACGGACAGGAAAAAACATACTGACCACGCCACAAACAAAACCCCGCCACCCAAAAAACTCTTGGGTGACGGGGTTGTTTTATGCCTGTCTTCTACGGATGCCCATGATCAGAACTCCACCTCAGCCATAACCGGGAAGTGGTCTGAAGGGAAAGCATTGCCCTCATGGTCATTGATGGTCACATGCTTCAGGATCTTGATTCCTTGACTGACGAAAACATAGTCAATCTCGATAGTCGGTGGTTTTTCAGGATTGAATCGATAGTTATGAAACGTACCAATCGATCCCTCGTGCGGTGTCTTGCTGATGTCTTTTGAATTCGTCAGCTTCGTTTTAATCTGCGCAATTGCCTTCGAATTCGGTCGGCAGTTCATGTCGCCGGTCAAGAAGCACGGCAATCCCTTGGCGATGCTGTCCCAACGTTCCAGGATCAACGCGGATCCCTTCACGCGAGCTTCCTCGCTGACATGATCCAAATGCGTGTTGAAAAACACGAATTCCTTGCCACTTTTCTTGTCCTTGAGCCGAGCCCAAGTGCAAATTCGGGGGCATGACGTCTTCCAAGAACGGGAACCAGGCTTCTCGGGAGTTTCGGACAAGGCAAATGTTCCGCTGTCGACACAGCTGAAACGCTTCTTCAAAAACATAATATTGCACTTCTCGCCACCACCATCGGCATTGCGTCCAACGCCAACGGATTCGTACACGCCATCAGCAAGCAACGGCTTCAACTGCCGGTCGGTCATTTCCTGCATACCGATGACGTCCAACTTGTACTTGTCCAGCACGGCACGTACCCGAGGCACACGAGCCTGCCAATTGTTAGGAGCACGATCTCCAGGACAACGCACGTTGAAACTACATACCCGAATCGGTTGCCCGACAACGACAAACGACAACAGCAACAAAAACAATCCAATCCGTTTCATAGCATTCCTCTTATTTATTCTTGCTCAACATTTCGCCGATCTGCCTACGAATTTGGCGAACACGAGAAGGATCACGGGTGAAATCCGTCATCGTTGTCGCGATCCCACTGCATAACCTGCGACCATATTCACCTGACAAACTCAAATAATCATAATCCTCGCTTCCATCACGTATGTTCGCCAAACGTATCGATGGAACAGGACCATCTACACCAGGATATAAAAACTGACCGTCACCAACCATGCCCGCAACAGATGACGACTCGAAATCAGGCTGGAAACACACCGACTCGTCAAAACGATACGGACCGCGCCACAAATTCACGTGCCAAAACAAAAAGCCGTCAACGCGATGCTGATAACTCAACCATGCCAACACACGCCCCTCGATGAAAGGATACTCGATACTTGAGAAATTCGCGTGCGGATGCCGTGGCCCGCAGCACGTGTACCACCAAACCTGATGCCCCTTGGCACGCAACTTTGCTGACAACTCATCGTCGTGAACCGACGTCAGCGGACAATACCAGTCATTGGCATAGCAATCCGTCCTGCCGGGATTTGCCTTTAGTTGCTTATACATCATCGAGGTAGTGAAGAATGCCACGTCGGGATACCGTTCCTTGACCAGCTTATGGATCTTTTCCATGATGGGATTGTAGTCTTCACCGCGTTCGTCAAAGCCATAGACGTACGCATGCTTGGTCAAGTCGTGCTTCCGCAGTTCCGCCACATACGGATCCAGGCGGGACTTGAACTCCTCGAACAATTCAGGAGTATAAACTTCCTTTGCCGAATAACAAACCCACAACGGTTTTCTTTTTGGTTTCGGAACCATATTCATGATATTGAAGCGATTCATTCCACGTTCGCGGGCATACAGCAAGTCCTCGATCCGAGGTGGCTCGGTACGGGAAATGTCGTCAGGATTCAAGCGATGGTCAAGCATGATGTCCCATGCCTGGCGACGGCGGGCATTCAAGTCGCCATCGGGATAGGCATCAAACAGCCAGCCATCCATAATGCAAAATGCCGTCGGATAGCTGAACGTAGTCGGCAATACGAAATCAAAGACTCTGACTGTCAGGGGGACATTGGTTTTCTCGCCGTCCACGACGACCTCGATGTTGCCGCAGTACTGCCCTGCCTTGCAGTCGCGCTTCGCCTGAACGGTGACCCATACGCCTTGAGTCGCATTCCCATGAACCAGGAACTCCCTGGCTGGCAACAACGGATCAGGCAACCAAAACTCTCCATCTCCATACCCATCAGGATGACGGGAATATGGACGACGGCGCGTAATGTATCCTACCCGCTCCCACTTCAGATCGCCAGAAAACATAGTGCCTTCACGATCCTTCAACTCGGGCAATGCCACATTCACAGACTTGATCGCCTGAGGACCGGCGGTGATCAAAACCTGAAAGCTCTCATACTCGGCCTTCGCCAATTCAATAAATGCCGACAGGGGAGTATCCTTTTTCGGGTATGTTACAGGACTGACATTCGTCATCGAATCGGCAGTCCAAACCCGATATCCGGACTTGATTGGATTCTCAGGCAAAGGCGACTCGAACCCTACTATCAACTCGTAGGTCCTGCGATTCCCCGCCGCCTCGGTGCTCAAGTCAAGCCTTGCAGGCTTCGCTGCCATCAAGGCGTGCCAACGAATGCGATCGCCCTTCCCTGATGTCCGAGCCAATTCCTGCCCAGAGGCATCCTTGAAACTCGCGACGTACTCGACATCCTTGCGGAAAAACTTGCCGTCAAAGAACACCCCGTTCTCGGACATGGGCGCCAATGTCTGAAACGAATACTCTCCCAATTGGGCATCAGGTTCGCCGCGGTACAGCTCAAAATCGTCAAACCATGCCTTCCCGTGGACATCATGGCGGAACAGGACGAAAAACTGAATCTTCGCAATCGGCTTTTGTGGCCAATAGCATCTGAACGTCTTCTCCCAACCATGAGTTCCGCTGTTCCAAGCCGAGGTGATCGCCCATGTGTTCGATCCATCCTCATGGAAAATATCCAGGTACACATTGTAGTCGTAGTCGCTTACTACGTTCTCCGCCTTGCTCCAACCACCGAACATCACCGGTGACTTGTCCGGCTCCGCAAACTCAATCTCCTGCATCACGCCGAACGGCTCTCCGTCAAGCATGCGCACAGCAACCAAAGACGACTCGCCGCCGTGCTTCTCTTCACGATCAAAGGTAAACGATTCGCGATAATGCAACTTCCAACCAAGAACATTACCGGCTTCATCAACCTCAACACTGGGATTGACAAGCAAATTCTCCTGGCAATGACATGCGAGCGACAACGCCCCAATGATTAATATCAAATGATACGATATGCATCGAAATCTCATGGCAAACTCCTTTTTCCCTTGTAACTTGTTCCCACTTGCATCCTTCAACTCCGGCAGCATGACCTTCACTGAATACAACACTTCCCAGCCGGGAACCTTGCCAGTCTCATCCGCTTCAAAACCAGGATCCACCAGCAAATTCTGTTGCCCAAATGTCAAGGCACATAAGGCAAGCAGCATCAAGAACACTTGTTTCATCGGCGCTCCAGAAAACATGAAAGCTTGTTTGCATCACGTCTTCTCACGAGTTTATAAGGTACTCCCAACAAGCATTATTTCAACCCGAGGAAGCATTCCTTAAATCTAAAAGCCCAAGTACGAGACGAGACATCCAGGCAAAAAAAAAGCCCCCCGGCCGGAAAATCCGGCCGGGGGGCCTGTGAGGGAGACCGGCGGCGC
>DBPZ01000100.1 GCA_002305655.1 Lentisphaeria bacterium UBA1407
TCAGCCCGGGGATAGGATGCCCCCATGCTCGGGCGCCTTGTAAAGGCGCTACAGAAGTCTGACTCATTTCAATTCACCAACATGATGAACGGCATGAATTTTATAACCAATTGAAAATCAATCCATTAGAACTGAATGGCTAATCTCAACTGCTTTTTTTCCAATAATCCAACTAGGAATGCTTTGGTTTTGTGTTATTTTTATTGGCAAAAAGATATCCCTGCTAATCAGGGAAAATTTGCATAATAATTATAAAGGATTATTCTAATGTTTTCCATGTTGAGTTTATATGTCTCCGTTCGGCAGTATCCGATCGGTGTCAAGACCCACAAAAAAGTTACGGAGAAAGAGAATCATGGCGAAAAAACAAGTGGCACAAGTGGCAAATGAAGAAGTCGTGCGCATTGGTCTTCTTGGCGCTGGGAGCATTGCATTGTTCCGTCACGGCCTGGAATTGTCCCAGAACCCATATGCGGAACTTGCCGCAGTATACGACCCGATCACGGAGCGTGCCGAATACCTCTCGAGCCTCTACAACGTCCCAGTCGTAAAGAGCGAAAAAGCCCTTATCGACGACAAGTCCATTGACGCCGTCATCGTCTGCACGCCGAACAGCGAACACGCAAGACTCACCATCGCCGCACTCAAGGCGGGAAAGCATGTCCTCTGCGAAAAGCCGATGGCAACAAGCCTCAAGGATGCAACGGAAATGATCACAACCGCAGAAAAGTGCGGCAAGAAACTGATGATCGGACACAACCAGTGCCTGATGTCACCCCACCTCAAGGCAAAGCAACTCCTCTCGGAAGGAGTTATCGGCGACGTCTTGACCTTCAGAACAGCATTCGGCCACGGCGGACCGGAAACATGGTCGCAGGATAATGGACCCCACACCTGGTTCTTCAAGAAGGAAAAGGCATACGTCGGATGCATGGGCGACTTGGGCGTGCACAAGTGCTACCTGATCCCATGGCTCCTCGGAACCGATATCGAGGAAGTCTCGGCGTACATCGCGACGATGGACAAGAAAAACGAAAAGGGCGAACTGATCACGGTCGATGACAACGCGGTCGTCATCATGAAGATGGCAAACGGAGTCCTCGGACAACTCACCGCCTCATGGACCTACTACGGACCGGAAGACAATATCACCACCTTCTACGGCACCAAGGGACGCATGTTCCTCGGCGCAGACCCCGACTACCCAGTCGAAGTCTACCTTGCCAACGGCGAAGCCGCCAAGTACAAGGTCGGCGCCGTCGCGACCAATACCGTCCAGGTCAAGTCCGGCATTCCGGACCTCTTCGTCGATTGCCTCCTGGATGGCATCGACGTTCCCTTTGACGGACTCAAGGGCTACAAGGCCCTCGCCGCAGTCGTCGCCTGCATGGATTCCAACGATACCGGAAAGGCAATCAAAGTCCAGAATACCCTCCTCTGCGATTGCGAAACCAAGAAGGCTCCCGCAAGGAAAGCCGCTCCAGCAAAGAAGGCGCCAGCAAAGAAGACGATGAAGTAATCTTGGCTAATCACAGCTAGGCTTCCAGGACCGTTGACGAGTTCTTTCGCCAACGGTCCTTTTTTGTGTTCTGATCTTTTGTCGATGTGCCTTTTCTTTGATGTTCAAGCTAATTTGTGTATAGTATGATTTTCATCATTCGAAACGTTTACCTTATCTCATGCGCATCTCAAACCTTAGGAACACACCAGCCATGGCATCGAAAGCAACAAACACTTCGCAATTCCTGGACGAAAACTACCTCCTCCCACGTCAAATCGGAAGGGATATCTACGCAGAAATCAAAGACCTCCCTATCATTGACGCACATAACCACTGCGATGTCAAGGCGCTCGCCGAAGACAGAAACTTCACGGATATCTGGGACGCGGAAGCCGCTACAGACCACTATGTCTGGGAAGTCCTCAGAAAACTCGGTGTCAAAGAGGAATTCATTACAGGGAAAAATACAACAAACCAGCAGAAATGGAACGAATTCTGCCGGGTCTTCGAGGACGTATCAGGAAACCCAACCTACGAATGGATACACCTCGACCTCAAGAGAATGCTGGGCATCCAAGATAATATCTGCCCGGAAAATGCAGAAACACTCTGGAAACAAACAAAGGAAATCCTGCAAAAGCCGGAAATGTCCCAGCAAAACCTCATCCTGAAAATGAACGTCGAGACAATGTGCTCGACGGACGATCCAGTCGATACGCTCGAATACCACAAAAAACTACAAAGCTCAAAGCTCAAAGGCATCGTCAGGCCGACGTTCCGACCAGACAAGGCGATGAATATCTTCAAGCCGGACTTCCCGGACTATGTCGAAGCGCTGGCAAAACGCTGGAATACATCGATCGACTCATTGGACAAGCTGATCGCCGTCCTCCAGAAGGCGCATGACTTCTTCGCCGAAAACGGATGCATCGCCTCCGACCATGGAGTCAACGTGCCATACGGATATCAAGTCAACAAGGCCGAAGCCGAAGCCGTCTTCAAAAAGGCACTCGCCAGAAAGCCCCTTGCACAGCCGGAAATCGTCACCTACATGTCATACGTCTTCAATGAAGTCGCCGAAATGGACGCGAAGAAAAACTGGGTCTTCCAAATCCATATCGGAGCCGTCAGAGACGTTCGGGACAGCCTCTACAAAGCGCTGGGACCAGACGTCGGCGGGGACATCTCAGACCATCTGACCGACTACGTCACCCCACTCTTGCCCCTGCTCAACAGGTTTGACGGCAGGCTCAAGATCGTCCTCTACAACATGAACCCGATCCACAACGCCACCTTGGCGCAACTGACACGCGCCTTCGGCGCCAACGTCTCTCTCGGACTCGCATGGTGGCTCAACGACTCGTTCTACGGAATGAAGACGCAATTGGAATACGCATCATCGGTCGATCTCATCGCGGCAATGGCAGGAATGGTATCCGACTCCAGGAAGATCCTCTCCTACGCGTCCAGGCACGAAATGTTCAGGCGCACCCTGGCGCACGTCCTCGGAAATCAGGTCGAACTCGGACAAATCCATATCCAGGCAGCAAGACGCTTGGCGAAAAAACTCTCCTACGACAGACCAAAGGCACTGTTCGGAGTCTAGTCACGACATCCCGTGAAAATGAATCTGATCCGAAATATCAAGAAACTGGGGGTAAAACGATTTATCTTCCTCTTCGTCATCCCCCTATTTTTCCTGTGCGTGATCTACGTCACCAAAGTCGAACCCAACGCAGTCAGATTGCAAAAACAGGTACTCCACAGTGACGCCTTGGCGAAGCCTTGCCCAAAGCCAATCAGTGTCTTGCATATCACGGATCTGCATCTCAACAGCGACACTGCCGTCAGGCGATTGCAGAAAACACTGGAAATCACACTGCCGCAATCACCCGACATCGCCTTAATCACCGGCGACTTCGGACTCGCACCAAAAGAAGACACGCGCTTCGCAGCCTTGGCATACCTTCAAGTCCTCGTCGAAGCAATGCCTACCTACGCCGTCCTGGGAAACCATGACTACTTCAAAAAGCTACAACCGGAAGACGACATCGTCAACCTGATCAAAGACGCAGGAATCAAATTGCTCATCAACGAATCGACCAACGTGATCGTCAACGGAATGAGCGTCAACATCGTCGGACTAGCAGACCTCTGGCATGCGACCTACAAACCCGAATCATGCCTGACGCGCAAAGGTTCGGACGAATCAAACGGACAACTTACACTGCTCCTGGCACATAACCCGGACGCCATGGACAAACTGACCAAATATGATTGGGACATCGCATTCTCAGGACACGCCCATGGAGGACAAGTCAAACTACCATTCATCGACTGGTACCCGTTCGCACCACTGAGGAGAAACAAGCAATTCGCCAAACCAGTCCTCCACGACCTGGGCGACCATCAATTCCTATCAGTCTCGGCAGGCATTGGAAACCACCACGAAATCCGGCTCTTCTCCCCACCGGATTGTACGATCCTGTCCATCATCCCGAAAAAAGATAACTGAGGCGCCATTCAAAAAGCTTTCGAATAGAAGACAATCTTCGCCGACCTCGGTTCTGGCAACTCAATGCTCAACCTTGCCAATTCTTCCCCCGAAACCGTCGCCAAGCGCGGAGCTTTCAGCCCTTCCTCGAAAATTTCCAGGTTGTAGACACAGTTACGATCGATGCCTTTCGGGCTGACCTGCACTACCTGATCGCCGCCTCTTGGTCGCCTATATGCCAAAATGACGCCGCTGTCGCCTTTTGAAAACTGGACTGCAAACGGATTGGTTAGGTTCTGAGGTTGCGCCGTCAGCATGGCAAAGTCCCCCAAGCAGTACTCCCGTACTCGCTTGGCGATGCCGGTCCTGACATGGAGATTCCCCAGGATTCGTTGTGCATCGGGATTTTCGGGTTCAGGCATAAACCAGCATCGGTCGCAATTGTTGAAAATACTGGTTGTCACCGTTGCGCTCGCAAAATCGTAGAAAAGCCCAGGCGTCAGCATGTGCCCACTGCAATGGAAGGGAAGCCAGGGCGAGAGGAAAGCGATAGCCATCTGATTCGCCTCGCAATTGTGGGGGCTGACAACGCACGAAAAGTCAGAACGCCACATGGGAATCGAAAGCGAAATTGTTGTCCAGTCGATTCGCCGACCACCTGACGAGCAATTGTCAATCAGAAGACTTGGGAATTTCGTCCTCAAAGTTCTCCAGAATCTGAGGAATCCATTGACGAACTTGATTTCCGCCTTCCCGATTTGTCCCGATTCATTGTCCGCCTGTTCCCAGAATGGGATCGTATTGAAGTTGAAGTCTTCGCGATAGCAATCGATTCCTTGGTTCTCGATAAGGTCGGAAATCGTTTCAATCGCATAGTCGCAGGCTTCCGGATTGCCCAGATCCAGCATTCTGTTCATGTGATCGGCCGCAACGAACCACTCGGGGTGTTTCTTGACGGCAGGCGCATCCGCCACGGCCCGTTCAGTTTCCACCCAGAGATGGACTTTCATCCCCACCTTATGCGCCGCATCAGTCACTGGCTTGAGCCCTCCCGGATGGTTGACCTGGTTAATGCGCCAATCGCCAACCGTACAGGACCAATCGCTTTGATGCAATTCCCATGCGACCTCGCGATCCGTACCATACCAACCGGCGTCAATCCAAATCGAATCAAGACCGGAGTTGGCTTTGTCCAACAGGTCGATGTACTTGAGCAACGCGTCATTGGTGATGGTTCCAGAAAACATCATCGTCCGCGGCGGCAGGATGATCCTGCCTTGTTCATCGCGAGGAAGCTTGTACTTGACCACATATTGCCTAAAGACATTCTGCATGTCCTCCAGCTGCCCATCAAAGGTTTGAAGCGCCACGGTTGGCAGCTCGACTTCTTCGCCTGGCTCCAGTTGGAAGTCGGTTTTCAGCAATCCGACTTGTGCTTGGAGACAGCTATTCCAGGTTTTAATCGTCGCCTTCCATGCGCCCGGCCATCCGATTGCCAGATTGAAATGCGTCGTATCATCGATATCGATCCCAAAAAACGGGAGCCAATCATTGGAACTGCTTCCACGTGTAGATTCCATCACGCATGTGTCGAATCCCGGCGCAGGCATAAGCGTCTGTGGCTGCGGCAGAAAATCCTGCAACGTGCATTGAGAACCGAATTGACGACGAACCACAACCGAAGACAGCCTGCCAGCCAGCGTCAAGGGACTCTTGCCCTCAGGACGTTTCTTCCCATTCCAAAGCATGGAAAACGATTGGAAATTGCTGATCTTCCCAGTCGATTCAGCACCAATTCCCCTCAAGGCAGGAATGTATTCGACAAAACCCATTCCAGGCGTGACGACAACCTGCAGATTGAGCGCCAATTTCCCATCAGGCGATATGAATTCCACGATTGTTTTCTCTTGTCCTGCCTTCGCCTGCTGGTTTTCCTTCACGGATTTTGTCCATCTTTCAGGTGAAAACTGAAGTCCGTCATAGAGAAAATCAGGCGAGATCCGTTCTGCCAGCGTTTCCTGATTAAAATCTACAAGCAAGCCAAGCACATCAGATGGATTCATTTCTGCACCTTGTGTTGTTTTTTGCCGATGAACAAATTATTTACTCAACCGTTCGAGGATTTCATCAAGCCACTCGGGTTTTCCCGAATGGCATGCAAATGCGAAGTGTCCCGGTTCGGTGGTGGAAATCTGATGGCAATCCGAGCCTCCGGTGGAAAGCAATCGATGCTTCACGCAATATTCCCTGTAGAAATCCGCCGCTTCCTGGGGCACGTCGGGATGACCGCATTCAATCCCGTCAAAACCAAGCAACTCCCTGAGTTCATCGATTCGGGCGGTGTCGAATCGTCGGAAATACCCGTAGGGATGTGCGATGAAAATCAAACCGCCTGCCCGGCGAACACGTGGCAGCACATAGTCGTATTCGGGATAATGGGGGGTATCGACGAACTTGGTCCTCAGCTGCTTCCATCCTTCGGCATCCTTGACAAAGCCGCGATCGATGACCGCCTGGAGCAACGTTCCTGCCCGAACGTGTGTATTTCCCTGTTTTTCGATAATATGCTTCGGCCTATAGCTTTTGAGCACGTCGAGCCGCTCTTGGTGATCGAAATCGAATCCCAATCGAACCAGGTTATTTGAAATCGAGGCTCCGTAGTCGCGTTGCCACTGCCTATAGGTTTCGAAGACTTCCGCCAATTCCGGTGTTTCTTCCATGGGCATTCCGAGGCAGACCATATCGAATGTTCCTGCCGGTGAATGGACTGTAAGTTCCGCTCCGGAGATGAATGGCACATCAGGATACTTGCGGATGCATTCCGCCACGTCTCCGTATGCGTCCATGGTATGGTGGTCAGTGATGGAGAATGCCCGCAGTTTATTTTCGCGCGCAAGCTTGAAATAATCCTCCACCAGCGCCATGGCATCATAGCTCCAGTGAGTATGGAGATGAAGGTCATACTGTGCGATGTTTTCAGCCATTGTCGTTTCCGTGTTGTTTTTTGAGTTGAAATAGGACCATCAATGCCCTTTAGCAGGCGTCAAAGCAGAAAATGTACCCCCTCGCAATCTACTTGCAAGCCCAAAAACATAAAACCCATAGGTCCGACCCGTCCGACCCCGTCCGACCCCGTCCCAGTCCCATTTTTCACCATTTCGTACTCACAAGATAGTATGTTTTTTTCAAGCCGTTTTGAGAGATTTTTCCAAGCTCTTGTAAGAAAAATCCTCCGAATACGGCCTTTCATGCACGACAACG
>DBPZ01000081.1 GCA_002305655.1 Lentisphaeria bacterium UBA1407
CATATGCGATAGCTCGGACGAGTCGTCCGTGCTATCATAACGCATTGCGCTGCAAGCGCATAACGATGCTTAACCCCAGGCTTTAGCCTGGGGAGGGAAAACCGCCTGGAGACCGTACCTTGTAAAGGCACTACAATCAAAAGGCGTCAATTGCTTTTTTTAGGTTTATCAAAAATCCAGCTTGCAATCTGTACAAGAACAGTTATTTTATTTATTTATCTGCTATTTCATAGCATCTCGTGTGGTGGTTTGCCAGGCTTCCGTCAAGATGTCAAGGAACCGTTTTTCAAGCCTGCATTTAGTTGTGGGAAGGCTATAATCAAACCCAAAAAGTGTCCAAACCTAATAAAACAAGGAGTCAAGCAATTATGAAACGTTTCCTTAGCTTCACGCTTATCGAGCTCCTGGTCGTCATCGCGATCATCGCGATTTTGGCAGCCATGTTGCTTCCTGCGCTCAGCAAGGCCCGCAACAAGGCCCGTACCATTTCCTGCGTATCGCAACTCAAGCAGCTGACGCTCGGCGTCATCATGTACATCAATGACAACGAGGATCACTGCCCGTACTTCAGCTGGGGTGCCAACCGCATTCCTGGTGGTTCCAATGAGGCCGCCTGCGCCGCAAAACCGTGGCACCAGGCAGCCTATGACTATGTCGGCGACATCAAGACGTTCATCTGCCCAGGCAACACCAAGAAAACAGGCGCTGTCTATGGGTACTACATCGACAACTGGAATACGTTGAAAGGTTCCGGCAGCAACGTCTACCCGAACTACGGCTATCACGAATACGCGATGGCCCACAGCTATAAGATCAGCAGGTTCCAGACTCCGTCTGAATGCCTGCAGATGGCTGACTGCTCCGACGGCCTGATCGGCAACAACCAAAATGGCCTGGGCGGTGGCGGTGGCGGCAGCAGCCCGAGTGGCTTTTTCTACCGTATCTGCATCTCCATGGTTGGCTCGGGCGTGGCCAATTCGGAAGCTGAATTTGCCGGCAAGAGTGTCCATGACAACAGCAACAACCTCGGTTTCTTCGATGGGCATGTCCAGAACTACAACTGGCGCGAATGCCGTCGCAAGGACAATGGCGGCAAGATCCGCTATACGGATGCTGAAATTGCCAACTGACATCTCCGTTTATTGCAGTCCCTGCTGAACAAACAGCGCCCGCGAACCATGAGTTTTGCGGGCGTTTTTTCTTTCAAAGGAGTGGCATGCCAAGATGAAACATCTGCTACGCAAAATCTTCTTTTGGGATGAGCCGACGCATGGCGCGTTTTTCGGGCTTACCTTGCTCATTACAGTGCCGTGGCTGCTCTTTTCACTCTCTTGCGGCATAATGATCGTTGACTTTACGTTGTTGCGCACAGGATACCCGCAGATTCTGATTTTTTCAATCCTGTTGATTGCCGTATTATATGTAGCGGTTCTTTTCTTGAAAATGCTGGTTGTCTGCATCAGGATGACTCCTCGTTTCTGGCGACGTCTGCTTGTTCTGTTAGCGGTTTACGCCACCATCGCCTTGATCTATGCCGCGACCATGCTGCTGATAACGTTTGGCTCGGGCATGACTTTTTTTGAAGCCTTGGCATGGCCTGAAATATACTTGCGTTGGTCCATTGCATTGGCTGGCATTTTGGGCATTGCCTATCTGTTCCAGCCGATTGCCAAGCCTTGGAAGGTGCTTGCAAGCAGCATTGCGTGGATCGGTGCACTTTATGTGTTTTTGGTTATTTGCGTAAGTGCACACGAACCATTCCGACCTGGTTCATTACGCGAACTAAGTAGCCCCGCAGGGTTATATCTTCAGCTCCATGTTCATGCACTGCATGATTTCTTTGACCTTGGCGGCAACGGCTGTTTTTGGTTTGCCGCATTGGGGACTTCACTTCTTGCGGCGGCCTATCTTCTGAGCGGCAATATCCTGGCCGATATCGGCAAGCACCCCACTCGCCAACTGTTCAGGCGCGGTGTCCGCATTCAATGGGGAGTATTTGCGGGAATCTATGTTGTCGCCCTCATATTCGCCATTATTGAAACATCAAACTACCGTCGGGCGATCCAAAAGCTGGAAACGCATTTCGGCCGTCCGATGACAGAGACCGAGCTTGGCCGGCAATTCTACGACGGGCGCAAGGCAAACCCGGTTTTTTGGCGGGACATGGAGAAAGTCCTTGAGGAATACCAAAAAATACTTGCTGAATGGGAGTTCGAACGGCATCCATACGCCATGCTTCCCGATGACCTATATGCAAAAAGGAAAAGGGCTTTTCTGGCGAGCAAGGAACCCATCCTATTGGAAAGCATGGTGGAAGCTGAACTGGAGCCACCGGAACGCAAGTATGCGGAAGATGTCCTGCTCGTAGCCACGTCAAATCCGGAACTCTCCATGCTCGAAAAAATGTCGCGCATGGAAAGATGGCATATCCTTTACGCCATCGATTCAGGTGATTTTGAAGCGGCGGCCAAGGCAATCGCACGAATGGACAATATCTGTGATTTTCTTCAGAAAGACCATTATTATATCAGTTATGTAGTTTGGATGCGCATTGGAAACATTCGCATGGAAGCTTTGAATAAAATTCTGGAGTCGGGCATCCCGACTGAAAAATGGCTTGAGGAACAGTTGCTGATACTGACGGAATTGGAAGCCAAAGTGCGACTGATGGAGAAGCAGGTTTTATATGGAGAGGCCGTTTGCATGCTTAACAGTTTGCATTGGCTGGCTCATCATGCCGGCAACGACACGGAACGGCCAAGTTTGCGTTACTATTCCTTGCGTTTCTATTTTCCACAGGGATGGTGCCTGGCTGCAAACAATTTCAAAGGAGTCGAGAAGATTTTCCACGTTGACGAATTTGCACAATTCCCAGACAAGGCAACAGGTTATCCGTGCATAGTGATGCTCTGTAGTGGTTATTATCATATGAGCAGGAAGATTCTTGGCTTCACTGCTTCCTGCAGAATTCTCAGGGGACTTGTTGAGGTCGAATTGCTAAAGAGGCGCACAGGGAATTATCCGGAGACGATGGACAACCTTCCGATCGATCCATTTTCAGGGCAACCACTGAAATACAGAAAGGGCCCGTGCAAAATCAATGTACACATCTATCAGAAGGTCAGGCAAGACGAAGATATGCCTGATGATGAAGGCATCGACGACCAGAACACGGAAGATTCCTATGAATTTATTGAGGAAGAACATACCGTGGAAGCGGTACAGATCTGGAGCATAGGTCCGGATGGCATCGACGATGGCGGGATCCTAAAAAAATATCCCGAGGACCCGGGAGAAAAGAAAAAAGATGACCTACGCTTCTTGATCCAGATGAAGTGACTTGCCTTGTCCAAGCCATACATTCATCCGCTAATCAAGCTCCTTTTCACGAGTGCATTGCCAGCCAAGCATGACAGCCCCTTGATTATTTCCGTTGAAAGCTGGTCGAGCAAAACGATGATAACATGATTGCTTCTCTTGAATTATGTCATATACTATGTCTTGGGCATTCTCCTCAAACAAACCAAGAAGATGGCAGCGTAGTTCGTCAAGTGGACAGTCGCATTCCGTCCAGGGGATTGCAAAGGCTAATTTACAGAAAATTGTGCACACTCTCAAGTCGGGGAAACCAATATGATAGAAGAATTAAAAAGCATGGTAGGCTCGGATGAGACAACTTTATACGAAGGCAAACCAGATAAAACCACGTTCATTTTCGAAAGCATTTTCAACCCGTTTTTACCTTTCGCAGTTCTTTGGGCATTATTCGATTCATTCTTTCTTATAGGCACAGCCAGATGCGGCCTTAATGATGCTTTCGTCATTCCGTTCTTTCTCCTTCACATGATGCCGGTTTGGATATATCTTTTTGGCGTTATCTTTTCATTCAGAAGATATAGAAACACATACTACATTGTGACTGACCACGCAGTATATATTTCAAGTGGCATTTTCGCAATGAACCTTGAAACGAAAACGTTCGCGGAACTTTCCCGCATAAACCTACGAAGAAGTATCTTTGACCAAATCTTTAACGTTGGCGACATTATATTTACCACTGACCAAATCACCCAAAACGGCAGCCCCGCCGTATTGCGCATCAATAGTATAAAGAACTATCGAGAAGTGTACCAACTCGTTAAGAAACTGCAAAAGGATATCTACTCGGACACCATGTATCCAAATGACTTGCGTCCGGAAGAAAACCACGGCTACAATACCAAATACCGTGGAATCAATAAAGATGAAAAAAACGGCTGAAACTGGATTTTATTCCTAATTGATTTATTATCAAAGGGTTGGATTTTTTCGATTCACCATTTATGAATTGAAATGCGTCGGTCTTCCGTAGCGCCTTTACAAGGCACTACAATCATAAGGCATCAACTGCTTTTTTTAGGTTGAATTCTAAAATTTCCTTTCAGCCACAAACAAAACAAGGGGAAAAATGACGACCAACACCCCGCCTTCTCCTCAGAAATTCCACCTTGACTGCAACATGACGCCTTCCGACGGCATCGCGCGTTGCGGCGAGCCGGTTCGCCTCAACTTCCGGCTGCTGGATGATGGGCAGCCCGCCACGGGCGTGACCCTGCGCTGCATCACCAAATGGGAAGCCCGCGAATGCGCACGGCGTGACTTCGCCGTTTCCGACGGCAACGAAGAGATGGTTGTGGAGCATTGCAGCGCACGGCCAGGATGGGTCTATTTTGCCTTCCAGTTGCTGGATGCGTCAGGCGAACTGATCCGTTTTCCCGGCAGCCAGATTAAACAGTTCACCAAAAAGGAGGAGTTCCTCTACGAGATTGGCGCCATCTACGAGCCGGAGAACATAGTCGCCATCCCCAGCTGCCCACCGGACTTCGACGCCTTTTGGGACGGTGAGCTCCAACGGCTAAAAGCACTGCCGATGGCGGCGCAGATGACACCGGTCGAGCCGCCTGGGGAATACGCGGGCAAGGTCAAGGCCTTCGCGCTGGAGGTTAACTGCCTGGGACACTACCCTGTCACTGGCTACGTGGCTTGGCCGGAAGATGCCCAACCCCACGAGCTGCCCGCCTGCCTTGACCTGCTCAGCCATGTCCTGCAGGACGTGCCGCTGAAATCAACCTGCCAAGAAGCCGCCGACAACCATGCGCTGCAGATGTACCTCTCATGGCATGGACAGCCGACCGGGCACCCGGAAAGCTGGTATGTCAACCACAAGAATGACTACTATCATCCCTACCAGGACACCGACGACCCGCAGAAGTGGAGCATGCATGAGATGTTTTTGCGCGCGCTGCGCGGACTGCATTACCTCAAGACGTTGCCGCAATGGAACCGCCATGAGCTTGTGGTGCGTGGCGGCAGCCTCGCCGGCATCGAGGCCATCGCGCTGGCGGCGCTTGACGAAGACATCGACGTCGCCTTGATCAACGTCCCCACCGGATGCGAATTAAATGCCCTGCAATCTGGCCGCAATCCGACATGGGTGTTCCGCATCACGGGTCGCGCCGAGCTGCTGGACAATCCCGCCGTCGCCCATGCGGTCGCCTACCACGACGGCGTCAACTTCGCCCCGCGCATCAAATGCGAGACCTATGTCTGTACCGGCCTGGCCGATGAAATCTGCTTTCCCAGCAATGTCTGCGCCTTCTACAACGCCATGACCAATGCCTCTTCCAAGCGGTTGACGATTTCGCCCACCAGCGGCCACTACGGCACAACCGTCAACACTGCCGGGGACAGCCGACTGGCGCGACTCTTCAAGCGGGTAATCGTCTCGGAGAACCGTCCTTGAAAATCCTGGAGCGCGAGTGAAAACATCTCACATTTTCTTCAAGTACGAACCCAACAAGTCGGAAAAAGAATACTAGCCAGGCGCACGGAGACCATTAGCCCGCCTGTACATATCGCCCGCGGGGCTTTTTATGCCAGCGGTCAAAGTGCAACTGCTTGGCACTCGTGCGCCCCAGCAACAGTCCTGTCATTTGCAGAACCGTGCTGTTATTTCGGCGATCCGCCGTCCATAGGCTTCTGCAGTCTCCAGGTCGCCGGCGGCCGGCGCGTCGGGAGCGGGGACGTCGAAGACGCTGGCCTGGGGACCGATGCTAGCGCTGTTTCGGTTCAGGGCGCTGCTGCCTGGACCTTCCACGCTCTTGCTCTCCTGGGGTACATTGGTTGCCGCCAGCTGATTCATCCCCACCCAAATCATGCCCATCTGCATGCCAAAAACACAGAGTGCCAGCATGGTGTTGACCTTGTCCCCGGAAAAATTGCTTGAGCAAGTGAATCCTCCGGCAATCTTGTCGCTCCAGGTCCGGGAATACCACCTGCCCGCGCATTTTTCCATGAAGAGCTTCATCTCGGAGGAAACATTGCCCATATAGGTAGGCGTCCCGAAGATGATCGCATCTGCGGTATCAAGTTCCTCGAATTTCTCGACTGCGCTGACGCTGGTGTACAACTTTACCCGCGCCCCGCCGGCTTCGGCTCCCCGAGCCACCGCCTCGGCTTGCAGTTTCGTGTGACCTTTACGCGAGACATAAACAATCGCCAGAAAAGGCTTCTTGCTCTTCAACATAATCTTAGACTCCTTTTGTTTTTTCTATTCTTCCTATCAACCCCAAAAACGAATCAATAAAATATCATCATGCAAACACCCCTTGTCAAACTGCAACGCTTCGCCGACGCTGTATCGACGCGCTCGACATGCCATGCCACACGCAGGGACAGGATATTTTGGCGGAAACTGACAAGATCCAATGACCACTCCCAGTTGCAAAAACCAAGAGCATAATGTAGCAGGCCATCGACCGGCAAGCGCTAGTTCCAAGCAGAAACCTCCTGTTCCATGCTTGCTGTTAGTTGGGCGGATCAAGGTGGATGCCGGGGCGTCGTGCAGGAATTTAACCTCATAATTCATTGAAAAGCCTAATCTTTTCTTGTTTTCCCCTCGGTTTTAGTTTTTGGACATCGCTTTGGACATCACTTTCAGGTTGATAATTCCGATTAAAAAGAGTAACTATAACACTAAAAAAGCAGTTGACTCCATGACGCCAAGCACCTATCGCCCAACTACTTGTTTTTTGCATAGGATTTTCCTGAAGCCAATCCTCAAGTCATTTGCACCTGATCATTTTCCCGGTCGAACCAAATGATTGTGGCGCCTTTGCAAGGCACTGTCTTTAGGTGGGATTCCTACCCCAGACTGAAGTCTGGGGCTAAGCATCGTTAAACACATGCTGCGCCGTTATGCGGTTCTTCCCACCCCGTCCGACCCCGTCCGACTAGGGTTGCTTCATTTTCAGCCGCTTTACCAGTGACACCACCTGAGTACGAGCACCCCGGGTGCCCGTACTTAAACTGTTGTCTTGGCGTCAACTGTTTTTTTACGTTAAATCATCAAAACGGACTTTTCCGCATCCTGCCAAAAAGCACAAACAAAACGCGCCCGACGGGGAATTGCCGCCAGGCGCGATGATTTGTTAAACTGGTGGTGTACTAATCCTATTGTTCCTGCAAAGTCATCTCGCTGAATCGCGGTTTCCGCCCACCCACTTTTCACATTCTCTTGAAGTGGTCACCAATTCCTCCAATTGTTCTCCAAAGCACACCGCCTCGCCTGAAAACGGGTGTGGTCATATTTCCTTGTCCAATACGATTACCGACACCTCTCAAGGGTGGAACCCTCTCCCTGTTTCGGACGGAAAAAGGCGTCTCGAAAGCCGTCTCTATGTGTGCCCAAAATAGCGAAAAAAGGCGAGGAATAAACGGCAGAGAGACGCCGATTCTCTCTGCCGAGAGACTGCGGGAAAGTTGCCTTTCTGTCACAGATTATGGATAACTTGTGCTAGCCGATGCGCGGCATGGCATCCTCCCACGTTCAGTTCAGGAAGCCATTGATTATCTGCTCTTCCGCCTCCTGTTCCGTGAGTCCCAGAGTCATTAGCTTTACCAGCTGGTCGCCGGCAATCTTCCCGATTGCCGCCTCATGGACCAGGGCGGCATCCACGTTGTTCGCCTCCAGCCCGGGCACGGCAAGAATCTTGCCGTTGTCCATGATGATGGAATCGCATTCGGTGTGTCCAGTGCATGGCGCGTTCCCGACAAGTTTCGCATCGAATTTCTGGTAGGAGTCGTCGCGAGCCACTCCGCGCGAGACCACGTCGGCGCTTGCGCCGGCGCCGTTCATCTTCACCACATAATAACTGATTGCGCGCTGTCTGCCGTGGGTCATGAGCCGCTCTCTGACAACAAGCCTGGCATTGGCCGCAAGTTCAGCCGTGGTGGTGCGCTCCGTGTCATCCACGCCGCGTATCTGCACCATCTCCATTTCCATGACGCTTCCCTCGTCCATGTACACCTCGGTGCCGGGATTCAGGATGCGTCTGCCAGAACCGTCGCCTGAGCCGAAATGCTTCTCGACATATCTGACCCTTGCTCCCCTGGCAAGCCAGAAACGGTGCACGCCGTCGTGTTCGGAATCCTGGGGGCCGTGGTTGTGTATGCCGCAGCCGGCGACAATCTCCACGTCCGCGCCCTCGCCGATGTGGAAGTCGTTATAGACGGTTTCGCGGATGCCGCTTTTCGTGATGACGACGGGGATATGCACCTTGTCCCTCTTCACGCCTGGCGCAATGTGGATGTCAAGCCCGCTCCCGTCCGGCTTCGGCTCTATGCGTATGCCATCGGTGGAAAGCCGCCCCGACGATTCGCCATTGGCGCGGACATTGAACGCGCCGCCGGAGAAATCGTCTCTGCCCGTCAGTTCCCGCAGCATGCCTCTTATTGTGTCGGTCATGTTCTTCAGCATTTCGTCAGCCTCCCTTGTCCGTTCTTGCAGCAGCCACCAATGGCGAGCGGCGAGCCAGCCAGGCCTGGCAGGATGTCGTCCTTCGGCCCGTGCCTGTCCACGCCGCCGTCCTTCATCACCACGATTTCATCCGCGATGTCCATCAGCCTCTCCTGGTGCGATATGATCATGATTGTGCCGCCGGGAATATTTCCGCGCATCTCCTTGAAAAGCCGGATGAGGTTCTGGAAACTCCACAGGTCGATGCCGGCCTCGGGCTCGTCGAAGATGGAAAGGCGCACCCCTCTGGCGAAGACGGTGGCGATTTCAATCCGCTTCAGCTCGCCTCCTGAAAGACTGGCGTTGACTTCCCTGTGGATGTAGTCGCGGGCGCACAGCCCGACGGCGGAGAGGTATTCGCATGCGTCCGAGACGCTCAATTCCTTTCCAGCCGCAAGGCGGAGCAGGTCAAGGACGCGAATCCCCTTGAAGCGGACCGGCTGCTGGAAGGCGAACCCTATGCCCGCCCTCGCGCGCTCGGTGACGCTCTTCCCAGTGATGTCTTCCCCGTCCAGCAGAATCCTTCCCGCGGTGGGAATGGCGATTCCGGCAATCAGACGCGCCAGCGTCGATTTGCCGCCTCCATTGGGGCCGGTGACGACAACCAGCCGCCCCGGCTCAAGCGCAAGATTGACATCGCGGATGATTTCCCGTTCCCCCTGCTCTGAGGGAACCTTGAATCCGACATGCTCCATTTCAAGAATGCTCATGGTTCGCTCCTGATTATGTCAATGGCAGCGACCGCCTGCGCGTTTCGGGCAGTCGGTCTGAGGCCTGCCCGTCCCCATGCAGCGGTAGCAGATTTCGTTCTCCAGTGGTGCGCCTGCGAAGAAGGCGTCCAGGTTGGCCAGCGTGGTCGTCGCGATGTTCGCCAGCGCCTCGTGCGTCAAAAACGCCTGGTGGGAGGTGACGATGACATTCGGCATCGAAACCAGCAGCGACAGCGTCTTGTTCTGCATGGTAACATCCGACCGGTCCTCGTAGAACCACTCGCTCTCCTCTTCATAGACGTCCAGGCCTGCAGCACCGACCTGCCCGCCGCGGAGGGCGGCGAGGAGCGCCTCGCTGTCCACCAGTCCGCCCCGCGATGTGTTGACAATGACGACACCCCGCTTCATCCTGGCGAACGTCTCCGCATTGAACAAGTGCTTCGTTTCAGGCGTTAGCGGGCAGTGGAGCGAGACAATGTCCGATTCGGCCAGAAGGCTGTCCAGGGGGACAAATTCAACGCCGTCCTGCGGTTTCGGAAAGGCGTCGTATGCCAGCACCCTCATGCCGAAGCCAAGGCAGATTCCAGCGAATATGCGTCCAATCTTGCCCATGCCGACGACGCCCGCGGTCTTGCCGTGCAGGTCGAATCCCGTGAGGCCGACAAGGGAGAAGTTGAAGTAGCGGGTGCGCACTGCCGCCTTGTGGATATGGCGGTTCAGCGTCAGCAGCAGCGCGGCTGCATGCTCCGCCACGGCGTATGGCGAGTAGGCAGGCACGCGCACGACCGTCAGGCCAGCCTCGTATGCGGCCCTGAAATCAACGTTGTTGTAGCCGGCGCATCGCAGCGCAAGCACCTTTATGCCCCTCGCGACAAGCCCCTCCACGACCGCACGGTCGATTTCGGCGTTCACGAAGGCGCAGGCCGCGTCGCATCCGTCCGCAAGCGGCAGTGCCGCAGCCGTGAGGCGCGTCTCAAAGTACCGTATCTCATAGCGCCCGCCGTTTGCCCTGTCGAAGGATTCCCGGTCGTATGGCTTGGCATCGAAAAAAGGCGATTTTCCTCATTGTCCGTTCTCCGATTTGCTATTCCAGTGTGAGCAGCAGGGCCATCTTGAAGCGGCCTTTTGCCTTGACCCAGTGCGCTCCGCCCTTGGCGAAATGGAAGTTCTCGCCCGCACGGATGAGATGCTCCTTGCCCTCGTATCCGATGACGCCTTCGCCGTCCAGGGCGAAGATGAGCGCCTCGCCCGGCGCGGCGTGCTCGGACAGCCCCGTCCCCGCGTCGAACGACATCACCACGAATTTCATCGTGGGATTCGACAGCACGTCCATGTTCACGATCCGTCCTTCCTGGTACGGAACAAGTTCCGCCAGCCTGAAAACCTCTCCTGCCTTGATTGCCTTGTTCATTTCACTGCTCCTGTTGATGCTGATTTCCGTGTACACGACGCCGTTTCCGCTTCGCATCCCGACTGGGATGCCGGAGGGCGTGACCATGCAGTCGCCCGCCGACAGCGTCCGCGAAACGCCATCCGATGTGAATGCCTCCATGCCGCCGTCCGCCACAAGGAGAAGCTTGCGGCAGGGAAAGGACTCCGCGCTGATGTCGGTCTCCGCCGCCAGCGAGAAATAGGCGACGTATCCGCCGTCCCCCCCATGCGCCACCTCACGGGAGACGGTGCAGCCGGGCATAGGGGGATTGTCCCTTGCTATGGAGAAGACCATGCCTGTTTTTTCCTTCATGTCACTACTCCCCGAAGAAAAGCCTGATGTCGTCATCGACCGTGCCGATGCCCGCGATGCCGAAGTTATCGACCAGCACCTTCGCGACGTTGGGCGAGAGGAAGGCTGGGAGCGTCGGACCGAGGTGGATGTTCTTCACGCCGAGATGCAGCAGGGCCAGCAGGACGATGACCGCCTTCTGCTCGTACCATGCGATGTTGAAGGCGATGGGCAGCTTGTTGATGTCGTCGAGTCCGAAGACCTCCTTGAGCTTGAGCGCTATGAGGGCCAGCGAGTAGGAGTCGTTGCACTGCCCCGCGTCGAGGACGCGCGGGATGCCCCCGATGTCGCCGAGCGGCAGCTTGTTGTACTTGTACTTGGCGCAGCCAGCCGTCAGGATGACCACGTCCTTCGGCAGCTTCGCGGCGAACTCCGCGTAGTATTCGCGGGACTTCATGCGCCCGTCGCAGCCCGCCATGACCACGAACTTGCGGATGGCTCCGGATTTGACTGCCGCAACCACCTTGTCCGCCAACGCGAAGACCTGCTCGTGGGCGAACCCGCCGACAATCTTGCCTGTCTCAAGCTGCTCGGGCGGCTGGCAGCCCTTCGCCTGGGCGATGATGCCCGAGAAGTCCTTGACCGCGCCGTATGCGCCGTCAATGTGATTGCATCCTGGGACGCCGACCGCGCCAGTCGTCCACAGGCGGCCCTTGTAGCTCTCCGCAGGCGGCACGACGCAGTTGGTGGTCATGAGAATCGGCCCGTGGAACTTCTCGAACTCCTCCTTCTGCCTCCACCAGGCGTTACCGTAGTTGCCCGCGAAATGCGGATACTTCTTGAACGCGGGGTAGTAGTGGGCGGGAAGCATCTCGGAGTGTGTGTAGATGTCGACGCCCTGGCCTGCGGACTGCTCCAGGAGCATCTCCAGGTCGCGCAGGTCGTGTCCCGAAATGAGAATGCCCGGACGGTTGCGGACGCCCAGCTCGACCTCCGTGATTTCGGGATTGCCGTAGGCCGACGTGTTCGCCTTGTCCAGCAGGGCCATCCCCTGCACGCCAAACTTGCCGGTCTCCAGAGCAAGGGCGGTCAGCGCGGCTGCGTCCAGCGAGTCGTCCAGCGTCTTCGCCAGGGCGGACTGGATGAAGGCGTCGATTTCCGCATCGTCCTGCAGCAGCGCATTGGCATGCTTCGAGTAGGCGGACAGTCCCTTGAGTCCATAGACTATGAGCTCTCGGAGGCTGCGGATGTCCTCATTGGCGGTGGAGAGGACGCCCACCGTCGCCGCCTTGGCGTCGAATTCCGCCTGCGGTGCATCCCACGTCGCCGCACCGGGCAGAGCCGCCGCATCTGCGAGCTGCGTCAGCAAGCCGCGTTTCACTTCAAGGGTATGGACGATGGCGCGGACAATCGCCTCCCTGTCGAAATTGGCGTTGGTGATGGTGATGAACAGATTGACCGTCACCAGATGGTTGACCTCCGCAGGCACGGCCTTGCCCTCCGCCCGCAATCTGGTCGTCACGGCGGACAGTCCCTTCGTCGCAAACACGAGCAGATCCTGCATCGCCGCCACTTCGGGCTTCTTACCGCAGACGCCGCAGATTGTGCAGCCCTTGCAGCCTGCGGTCTCCTGGCACTGAAAGCAGAACATCTTGTTTTCCATGGCATTGTCTCCTATGGTTTCTTGGTGGTATTATCTCAATCAACTGTGAATCATTGTCTTGAAAGAATCTTGCGAAGGCTCTCCTGCAACTCAAGGCGCTTCTGCGTCAGGTCGAACGTGCCGTTGGACAAGCCCCATTGCTTGATGAGAAGACGAAGCGGACCTACGACCAGACGGAAAAGCGTGTCGAGAGGAATATCGCCGCGGATTTCCCCTGCATCGACTGCCTCCCTGAAATGCAGGAGCAAGGCTTCGCGGTGGCGCTGCATCATCCCGTAGAGCAGCTGCGCAATCTCTTTGTCGCCCTGGAACTGCTCCTCCGAGAACACCACGCGGGCGAGGTCGGGCGTCGCCAGCACCTGTTCCGTCCTTCTGGCCAGAGCCGCCTCCACCGCCGCCCAGCCGCGCAGTGATTCGTCCATTTCATCCACCTTGCCCTCGAAACGGGACACCAGCGCCTGGATAATCTCCAGCTTGCAGCTGAAATGAGCGTACAGCGCCGCCTCCGTCAGATTCAGCCTCTTGCTGATGTGGCGGATTGTCAGGTTGCCGATGCCGCCCTCCGCAATCAGGTGCAGCGCGACATCCACAATCTCGTTCTGCCTTGGCGTCAATTCGTGCTTCATCTTTTGTGTTCCTTCATGGCTATCTTAACAAACGTTAGTTAATGTAATAGCCTTTCAAATTTCCGCAAGCGGCTTGCCTTGCATTTTCAGAAAAATAAACCCAAACGTCAAACCACACTCAAAAACAGGAGGATTCCAATGAAACACACTTACATATTCCCAAGCATACTCATTGCGCTGGACGTGCTTTCGGCCTTCGTCCACGCGGACGGTTGCCGATATCGTCTCTGGCATCCGCCAGAGAATGAAATGAGTAAAAGGCCGCCGGGCATCGCTGTCCGACGGCCTTTGGCGTTTATGGTGTCGCCTATTGTGGTCTTACTTCATCAGTTCCGTCACCTGGTCCTTCCATAGGTCGGGCACGGCCCTGCGAGTGCTGTTGACCGAGAGGTCGGCAGGGTAATCGCCACGGATGACGCTTTCGATGATGGAGGGGGCGAGCATCGACAGGCGTATGAGTCGCGCCACGTAGCTCGGCTCACGGCCTATCTTGGCGGCGATGGCGCGAATGCTCTCCACGCTGCCGTCATCCAGCAACTGCACCCAACGCCGCCCACGCGCCACGGCGGTGAGGATTGTCTCGCGCCGCAGGTCGACGATGCTGCTGTCGGGATTGATGATGACGCGCCCGTTACCCGTGTTGCGCCACTTGAAGGTCACGGGGACGGTCTCCAGAAGGTTTCCGTTGCCCAGCCGTTCAGTCTTGGTCACTTTCATTTTCGATTTCCTCCATTGCGCAGGTGAGGCCTTCGGTGCGGACCTCGATGTCCATCTTGTCTTCGTAGAGCGTGACGCTTGCCACCAGCAGCTCCAGCATCCTCGCCGCCATCAAGATGGACGACGGCACGACCTTGGGATGCGTCAGCAAGACGGTCATCCGCGACATCGCAGAGCTCAAAGCGATGGGCTGCCCGCTTCGCTTCAATCGAAAGTTGGACACCTATGAGCTGCTGGACAAGTCCTGGGAACTTTCCTCCGCGCCACTTCTGGGCGGAAGCGAGATGCTTGCCGTGGCGGTCGGGACGCAATTCGCCTCCGCCTGTCTGCCGAAGGAGGTCGCTACGCAGGTTGCCCGCGTCGGCCAGGCCATCTTCGAGGCCAACACCGATGACTTCGACCACGGCGTGGACACCACCTCAATGAAGATTCTCATGCCGCCGCTTGCCCCGGAAACGGAGAGGATATTTGCGACAGTCTATGAGGGCTGGGCACAGCGACGTCTCCTGACCATCCGCTATACGGACGAGAAAGGCGAGACCACCGAACGCACCATCGAGCCACAGGCACTCCTTTTCCACGGGATGGGATGGTACATCTGCTGCTACTGCTACCTCCGCGGCGGTCAGCGCACCTTCGCCATCGCCCGCATCGAAGCGGCGAAGTTGCTGGATGTCACATTCCAGCCCCGCCCGGAACTTTATGAGGATGTCACTTTCGACACTTTCGATGGACGCAAAGTGTACGAGAACATCTCCATCCGTCTCACGAAAGCAGGAAGACAGTTCGCCCTGGCGCACGTCCTGCACTCGAAGCAGAAATTTGAGAAGGCGGATGGCGAATCATTCATCATGACCCTTCCCGCCAAGGCAAAGCATCTTGCGGTGGAATGGATTCTCGCGCAGCGTGGCGAAGCGACACCCATCGCCCCACGTGAACTGGTCGAGGATGTGATTGCGGCCAGCCGGGCTGTCACCGAAAACGCAATGAGGCAACTGGAGGAGGAACACAAATGAGCGCAATCGTCGCCGCAATCGACATCGAGACCACCGGTCTTGACCCGCTCTACCACGATATCATTGAACTCGCCATCCAGCCCTTGGACGATGAATTCGAGCCGTCGGAGGACATCCCGCCCTTCGTGGCGAGAATCAAGGCGAGGAGGCCTCAGAATGCCAGCAGAAAGGCAATGGAGGTCAACAGACTGGACCTGAACGAGGGTGAAGAGTACCACGAGTTCCTTGCCCGGCTGCTCGCCTGGCTGGAGGAGTACCGCGTCGAGAAGATTGATGCCCTCGGGCAGAACGTGGACTTCGACCGTTCCTTCATTTCAGCGCAGATTCCCGAACTCGGGCGGTTGCTCGGACACCGCTACCTTCGCGATTCCCAGCGCCTCGCCTGCGCCTACAACGACCTCACGCGCCTCAAGACCGGCAAGCCAGCCTTCGAGAATTTAGGGTTGTCCGACCTGCGGAAGACCTTGGGAATCGAGGGTTCCCAGGAACATCGTGCACTTGACGATGCTCTGGATGCTGCCAGAGTCTATAAGGCACTGCTGGAGAGGATAGATACAATATAGTCACTGTAATACGGACATTATCGATGGAAAACATAAAGAAAACATTATTGAGTTTCCTTGGAGAAGCATCTGGAAAAGTTCTCGTCGAGCAACTGATGAGCGGTAGTGTAGGCGCTTTGATTACAGGAGCGATAGGTTCTCCTTTGGCGGCCCTTGTAGTTCTGCCTCTACTGGCGGTTCTCTACCACATCTCCAAGAGCAACGGCGATGACGACAGTGCAAAAAAGATAGAACAAAGGTTTTCCGAATTTAGGAATGCACTCCCAAAGGAACTGTCATCGATAAAACGCCGTGAACAGAGCATTCTTGAACACTCCTTGGAGACGGAACTTACATTGAAGAAATTCAAGGAGAATGCCATAGCCATCATTGAAGACAATTCTTTAGGCATTGGAGAACTTGCAGAAAAACTGCAAATCACACAAGAGGAACATAAGTTATTCTCCTGTCATCTGACATCATTACTGGAAGACCTGAAGACCGTCAAGAAAACAGTACTTGAGTCAAATGCAATCCTTCACAAGGGCGAAGCCATTCTGGAGGGAATCCAAATAGGCGTGAGAACCCTTGTCGATGCCCAGACGAACAGGGAGCATATTGTTCAAGGCGACATATTCCAGTCGCGCTTCATAGCCTGCACAAGTGTCATAGAAACAGTCGTGACAAATTTGGACACAAAGGCCGATGCCGCCATTCAATCAATTCTGAACGACATAGCGCAGGGGAACATTGCCAACGCCATGAAAAAATACGAGGTGCTGGCGAATGAAAAGGAATACGCAGACAAGATATGGACAAGGCTTTGGGCAAAAGTCGTCCATGCAAGGATTGACCTTGCCAAGGGGGATATCGAAGATGGGCAAAAGCAGATTAAGGACTTGCTTGCCACTGCAAAGGCCTTGTCGGTTTCCATTGAGAATCCAGTATGGCAGTTGACAATCGCTAGGTATTGGATTTTGGAGAATAAACACGACATGGCTAAGGAATTGCTGTTGTCGATATTGAAAGGAGAAAACAAGGGATTTAGAATGGAGGCAAAGGCCCTGCTGTTCTCAATTGAGGATATAAAAGCAGAGGAAATGCACCAGAAATTGTCAGCGGACGAACTTGATGACTGCTCGATTCTGGAAGTCCTTGCCATGAAGTGTTTCGCCGAAGCTGACTATGGGAAAGCCCTTGAATATGCCAGGAAAAGCTACGAGATAGCAAAGACAAGACAGGTAGTGCCCTGCCATTTGACACTGATTGCCGCATACTATGGGCAGCGTTTCAAGTCCAATAAGATTACCTTTGGCTTTTCCAGAAACTACATTGACAAGAAGGATTGGGGGGAATATCATGAGATAAATAAAGTGCTCTCTGGATTGCTTGACTATGCAGAAAAAATCAATTCACCGGTGCTTCAGTCCATTGCATACTACCAACTCGCGATTCTTCATTTCGTTTGCAATGAAACCGAAGACCTAAAGTATGCGTTCAGTCGTTTCTTTGAACAGAGGGTTGTCGCGGCTGACTTGATTGAAGGCATGGCAAGCATGATGTGCGCGGTTGGACAATCGGATTGTGTAATTGATAAACTGAAGAAGATGCAGGAACGTCTGCCGAGAGTAGCTCTTCTTCTGCTTGGTCAATTGCTTGCCAGAAAAGTCGGTGACACCTTCTTCGAGGGTGAACACATTCTTCTTCAACTTCTGAATGACAAAGGCGCGGATTCAGATTTGCGAGGCATTTCCGCAATAAGCCTTATCGATAGTTACCGAAGAAGACATCAGGAAAACAAACTACAGGAACTTGTTGGCATCTTTCCATCGGATGAGAATTCAGATGCGATGAACACCGCGAGACGGATTCTTGACCTGGAGCTTATGGAAGAGCCGAAAGACGGGAAGGCATTGTTTGAGGCCATTGTCGCGCAATGCCCAGACGGTCTGAAATCCCAGCCGGACTTCTTCAGATTCATACGCCCTCTGGCCTTGAGGTTCAAGGCCTATGAAGTGCTTGCCGCTTTGCTTGAGCCATATCTCGCCTACAGCGAAAAATCCCATTGCGACCGTAATTATTTTGATTTGATGCTCCAGGCAAGGAATGTGCAGGCCATTGCGGACTTCAACAGCCATCTGCTTGCCAATGGATGCTTCGACGCTGATTTCATACAGCGGGAACTGGACCTTGTTGCCAAAATCAGCCTCCGCAAGGCAAGGACACGGGTCTTTGACATTCTGGCTTATCCACTGCCGGAAAGATTGAGGAAAACGGTCAATGTCTGGCGGGACATGATACAGGCCGAATGCGGCGATCTGTCCTCTTCCGACGATGCGGCCAATGACTATCCGACAATTGACGAGATTCGGAACGAAAAGAACCACGTTCCATGGATTAACATCCCCATGCTTCTTCTCCGTCGAGGATGCCCAGAGGAGGCCTTCGCTTTCTCTTACGCCTTGTGTCATGTCTTCACTGGGGAAGAAGATGTCAGGAAAAACTACCTGGCGCTGTTTTTGATGGAAAGCAGACGGGACTTCGTCTTTCCCAAGCCGGAAGTTGTATCCGCTGGAACTGCCGTGACACTGGAAAAAGACGATGGCAAGGGGGAACAGTGCATTTACATAGAGGATAGCGACTGGCTTCAGAATTCCTGGAACGAATACCCATCCTCCTCTGCCTTCGGTCGCTGCCTTTGCGGACTCAGATGCGGTGACGAGGTCAAGTTGGCTGAACTTGACATCCACAATTGGAAAGTCAAGGACATATCGTCCAAATACCAGAGACGCTACAATGAATGGCTGAACAAGGAGGCGCAAACTCCCAGAAGCGGAATAACGATGTTCACAACGCCTGAAAAGGCTGATGGCGGCATGGACTTCTCCGAATTGGTTCTTCATTTGAGGAACATTCGCGATGCACGTGAACGGTCAATCCAGGCGGGATGTGAATTCTACCGGACCGTTGCGCCAGCTTTTGGATTATTCAAAGGAGCGACACGTCTTACCTTCCAGCAGGCATTTGCATGCCTTTCCTGCTATCCCGACCTCTATGTCAAGACGGCCATAGGCACCGCAGAAGAGCGTTTTCTTTCCCTGTACATATTGCGCCAGGACAAAAGGCTCGTCTTGACAAGGCTGACAGTCGAATTGCTGATTTTCCTTGAGGCTCAAACCGGCATCGACGTAATTGCCCGGCTTGAGGCTTCCAATTTGAAATTCGTTGCAAGCGAATATCTGCTTGATTACCTGCACAATGAAAAGCGGCAGCCAGCCTCTTCAGAGACAATCGGTCTGGATGGCGACCATCCAAGAATGTACCACGACAATTACGGGGTGGAACGTGCAAGGCTTCTGTCCCGCTATTTCGATTTTCTAAATAAGAGTGGCTGCCTACTTGGGAATATCCTGTCCAATGGGGACGGCGACGAAGAGGACTTCAACATTCGCGCTGTTCTTGGCAGAGACTACTATCACGCCTTGATGATTGCAACGGCGGACACCAACACCATACTGTGGGATGACGATGCGGCGACAATGGATATCTGCCAGCATTTTGACGGGAGACTCAAAGTGCAAAACAGGGTGTTCACCCAGGTCGTGTTCAGGCATCTGCACAATCTGGGAGTTATCTCTGACAAGGAGCAGACATCTGTCAACATATTCCTGCTGACGATGAAAATGCGCTTCACATGGTGCGATTCTGACACTATTGTGGAACTTGCCGCCACTCAAAATGCCCCATTAAATCCAGCATTCAGGGAGTTCTGCTGGTACTTGAACCAAGACAATACTGAACTGGATGTGGAATCTGTGCGCCGTGTCTGCTTCAATTCGATTATGATGTTGGCGGAAAGCCGGGATTATCCCAGAAAGGCACAGAAGGCCGGCATGAAGACACTTGTCAAGGCTTTTGCCCAATATGATAGGAAACTTCTTGGGGATTGCCTGTTCAATGGTCTGAAAACAGCTCTTGAAAACAATGGCAACACCATTCAAGGATATGTCGTCAAACGATTGCACGCATTTTTGTCAAGAAGCCAGAGAAGACAGTTGCATACCATGATGCGCCACACCAAGGCACAAAGAAAAACAGCGAGGAACCCCAAGTCATCTATGTCGAGACATAGACGAAGATGATAGAAAAAGTGTTTAATATCAGGAAAAAGACAGGAAAAGTTGCTTGCAAAACAGAATTGAGCACTATATTATAACGCAAACCAAATGAAAGTTAGACTGAGGATGCACATGAGCGAGCAAATACAAATATCGGAAAAACTGTTAAAGATACAGGATGTGTGTGAGTATTTCTCCGTCACAGATGAAACAGTTTATAGATGGATAAAGAACAGGAATTTTCCAGCCCTGCGAATTGGCAAGCAGTGGTTTTTCAAAAAAGAAGAGATTGAAGCATGGATTGTCAAGAATGGTCACCGTTCCTGATCTCTTTCTGACAAAATGATGAGAAATAATGAGAATATGAAAATTCAGACTGTAGGAAGCATCTGTTCTGGCATAGAGGCCGCCTCTGTAGCATGGAAGGGGTTAGACTGGGATTTCTGTTGGTTCTCTGAAATTGCAGATTTTCCGTCCAGATTACTGGCCGAAAAGTATCCCACCATTACGAATGTTGGAGATATGAATGATATTCCACAAAAAATAACCTCTGATGAAATTGAATCGCCAGATTTAATTTGTGGAGGAACCCCCTGTCAAGCATTTTCTCTGGCTGGGTCACAAAATGGGCTCAATGATGACAGGGGAAATCTTACACTGAAATTTGTTGATATTATTGAAGCAAATGATGCAAAGCGTCTGTCGAAGGGTAAGGCGAGAACAATTGTGTTCTGGGAGAATGTAGAGGGGGTTCTTACTGATAAGACAAATGCTTTTGGATGCCTATTGTCTTCCCTTGCTGGATTGCAGGAAGTCTTAACCGTCGGGAAATGGCCAAACAGCGGTATTATTCACGGTCCCAAGCGTAACATTGCCTGGAGAATTCTTGATGCAAAATTCTTCGGTTTGCCACAGCAGAGACGAAGGCTCTATGTTATGGCAGGCGGCAAGGACTTTTTCCCTGAAAATGTCCTTTTGGAAGACAATATGTCCGCACTTGCAACATATCCGCATTCTGACTTGGTATTTAACAAGGATGGACATTCATTTGAATTGTTTAGAGAATACACTGACTGCCTTTATTCCTCTTATGGCACAAAATGGAACGGTAATGCCGCCGCATATAATGGCTCTCTGTTTGTAGTTCAGGATGGCAGAATTCGAAGACTTACCCCGCTGGAGTGTGAGCGGTTGATGGGGTTTCCTGATAATTACACCTTGATAACAAATTCGGAGGTAAAAAAAACCAATCGATACCAAGGTGTAGGAAACTCTTGGGCTGTTCCTGTCGTAGGCTGGATTGGAAAACGGCTCAAAGAATACACAGGGGATAAACTAGCTTTGTCTTTAGAGAAAATTGACTTTACAACAAACACAATAGATTTGGGAAATGGTTATTACTATGCTGATTTTGGAAAAGGTCTGATACCATTGCCAGGTGGAAAGGTAATCAATTGTACTGTAACGCCAGAAGAATGTACATTTGGTAAAATTGAGGATGTGATATCTACTGATGCAGAAGAGGAGCTATATATTTCTCCTGTAGGGTGCTATGGAATGGTTCGCCGAAAAGAAGAAAGAAACTTGCATATGAACAAACGACTTGAAGAAGTGTTGAGGCAAGTCTCCTCGCAAATGTCAATGGAGGAAATTGAGAAACGCTCAAGAGTTCAGAAAAGAGGACGATTCAGTACACCTCCCGACAATACTTCACAAAAGGAAACCTCTCTGGTTTCCGAGATTCCCGAAGTATGTTCAAGAAAAGATGAGCAGCAATTGACATTCAACTTCGGGTAAAACTATCATTCTCCCTCTTGCAATTTCTCAATCAGTTTCTTGCGCCACAAGGCAATGTCATACCATGGGCATCCAATACACCCCTGTTCAGCTTCTTTTCCCTTGGGAGGAATTGTCGTATCCCAATCCGCAGTCCCCGCATAAAAAAAGTCAATACCAAAAATAGTGCCTCTTTTGCCAGTCTGGAAACAATTACGGCAGACTTCCCTTTTTTGCTCATTTCGTTGATTTGTCATCAGTTGGAATTTTGATGCAATCTCTTTATTTGACATCGTATCTGGATTATCGGCTTTAGTCTCATCGTCCCAGCGAATTTCTGGGAATTTATGGTCTGGCAGGCAATGATTTGAATTAGCAGCCTCATAGACATCCCATGCACCCAAAACCCGGATAATACGCTTCCTCATGGCCGGTGTCCAAGTCTCATAACCGTTACCACTTGAATCTGCACGCGGAATGGGAAGCAGAAGAAGGTGGGTAGTCTTTTTGCCGCAATGCTTGCAAAAACGATTTGTATCTGTTGCCAGAGTATATCCAAAATCCTTGATGTCTTGAATTCTTCGTTGAGGATTGGTATTATGCGGGAGTTGACACCTTGCGCATACCCATTCTCCTTGAGCATCAGCCAATGGGTCAAAAAAACCTTTGGTAACACTGGCATTTGGTTTTTCCAGACGCCAAAATTCCTCTTGGGCCAAGCGCCATTCCTTGTAATGCTGAGGATTCAGTTGCTCATAAATCCGATTAAGATAGTCAGCCAATTCGTCCTCGTTATTGACATCCACGTGTAAATTTGTACGACGGTATTCAGTCGGGACCCACCCCTCCCATGAATGCCCTGTATAGATAAAATGGACATGAAGATAGCGTTCCGATGCCTTGGCGTGGAATTTTTCGTTTTTGTCCACAATCACAATTGTTTTCAACAGTTTTGTCATGGTACTTTTCCTTACTTCATTGGTTTCTCTGTATAATATAATAGCCAAGAACCCATTTTCTATTAACAGTGGGAAAAAAGCATTCCAAAGAGCAAAGGGGAAGGGGATTAAAACTGTACGTGGAATTCCACAAAATGAAATCGGAAATACATCCACTTGTTCTCGGAAACAAAAAATGGGGGTGTTCATTTATGAATAATGATGGCAAAAGGAACCATGCCGTGGGGAAATTCAACACAAATAAATTGGGCGAAAGGTGTCACCTATTCGCCCATATAGAAACGTTTTTAGAACAATTTGACTATTTCCTAACCTTCAAGTCCACGATAGTGCCATTCGCTTCGGCCTTGGCTGGGGCGATCCAGTCCACCATCATCCCGCCAGTGCGCGGGAAATAGGGGCTGGCGAGGAGGTTGCCCTCGCACCAGCGGATGACGAGGAAGTCGCGAACCTTGAACTCCTTACGCTCATGGATGTCGTAGAGGGTGTCATCGATGGACGGCGCATCCATCATCGGGTAGAGGGTTGCCAGCACTTTCGCCTTGTCCTCGTCGGGGATTTCGTAGATGCGCTGCACCGTTCCGTCGGCGCACCCCACCTCCTTTAGCGGATACGGCAGTTCGGGCCTCCTGCCTGCAAGGGCGAGGCAGATTGCCTTCTCCTGGAGGCTCATTTCATGTGGTGTCTCGTTTGCTTTCATTTGGTTGCTCCTATTGTTCGTTCTTGTTTCTGAAACTCCGCCAATCTCCGTCTGGAATGACCTTCGCACCTCGCGGCAGGGTGTTCATCACATACACCAAAACCACGGCCTCGGAGTCACCGTCAATCACGGCCTTGACGCTCTCCTTGCGGTAGAGGGTGGGGTAGCCCTCCAGGATGTCCATCCGGGCGAGGGTCGCTTCCGTGACCGTCAGAAGCTCGGCCTCGTAGTGGACGCGCTCCCGCTCGACGAGGTATCCCCAGACGCGGCTGACGACGAACTGGATGGCGGTCACCATGAGGAGGAACGGGATGAGGAAGAGGAACAGGTCAACGCAGGTCTTCTGGAGCATCTCCAGGGCGGTCTGCGGGAACAGCGGGTCGGCTTCCCTCATCCGTGCAACCCATGCGTTTCCGTAGAGGTCGAGGAAGCGGAAGACGATGTAGGCCAGGGGTACGAGGGGGATTGAAGTGAGGATTCTCTTCATGGTTTCTTTCTCCTTTGCCGTTTGCGGCTTGATGTTTCCACGAGCCGCTCCCTGCGCGGCGGCAGAGGAAACTGCCTTTCGCGCGGGGGCGGCTTCGGCCAGGCTATGGCCGTGGCTATGATGGCGATAGCGATGATGCTCATTTCCTTGCCCAGGGTGCTGTCGCGGGCTGCTGCTGGACGGGGGCGGCGGCCTGCGCCGCCGTCTCCTTGGGCTTGTAGCCGCTGATGACGTTCTCGAGTTCGTCCGTGTCCTTGCGGCGTTTGCAGCGGACGGAGAGGACGAGGGTGCGGTTGTGCAGCTCGGCGGTGTCCTTCGGATTCGGGACGCCAGCCGCCTGGCACACGGCGGCGAACTGCGCGCGCCCGACCTCTACGGCCTCGCGGTTGGTGTTCTCGACGTTGTAGCGGCCCTAGAGCCTGCGGCCCTTGTGTTCGCCCGACACGATCTCGAACTCGAGCTGGATGTAGCTGCCGTTGCCAGCGCGGGTGGCCTTGACGTCGGAGTCGGAGATGACGGCTTCGTACTTGCCTTCGGGCAGGGGCTGGAACTCCTGGGCAGGGGCGGTTTCGGAGACGTTGAAGTTGATGGTTGCCATGGTGGTGTTCTCCTGTGGGTTAGTGTGAAAGTGCCATTGCTGGAAGAAGTCTCGGCGGGTTCGGGCGGACGGGCTCCGCCGCGACGGCGGGGTGGTCCGGGCAGCGGAGGTGCTCGAACCAGACCATCAGCGGCCAGAAGTCGTCGCGGATGAGGCGGCATCTCTCCCCCGCCTCGATATGCCCGTGGCAGACGTCGCAGACCTGGCGGTGCCGGGCGGTCACGATTTTTTCAGCCATTTCCGCCTCC
>DBPZ01000053.1 GCA_002305655.1 Lentisphaeria bacterium UBA1407
TCGTACTCAAGCTGTGTCGCCGCTTTAGCGGCGAAACATGGCGCGTTCCCAGTCGGACTGGGACGGACGGGTAGGACAAAACTTTACATGATTCGTGGTGGGGATTTCTTGCAAAAGAGTTGACTTGGGGATAACTTTTATTTTTCGAGTTTTCACAAATCATATATTGGGAGTTGCGATGTCAGTTAGGTTTCGAATCGATGAGTTGCAGGCGATCTGCGGCGGCGAATGGGATGTTTCGGCGACTGTGGGGGAAATTGTCGGAATAACTGACGACAGTCGTGTTGTATGTGCGAGGAATTTGTTTGTGTGCTTGGTCGGCGAGTTGTCTGACGGGCACAAGTACGTTTTGAATGCGGCGGGCAAAGGTGCGAAATGTGTGTTGGTGGAACGGGATTTGGGGGATGAGGCGCTGTCGGCATTGCGTGAATTGGGTTGCGGTTGCCTGCGTGTTTCGGACAGTTTTCGTGCGTATCACTTGCTTGCGCGAGAGTGGCGTCGGAAGTTCGTCAGGCTGCCGATTGTCGGCATCACGGGGAGTAGTGGGAAGACGAGCACGAAGGAGATGATTGCTTCCGTGCTTGAGGTAAAGTTTCCTGGTGGCGTCCTGAAGACCGAGGGGAATACCAATAATTTCTTCGGGGTGCCAAGAAATCTATTTCGGTTGAGTGACGAGACCCGATGCGCCGTGATTGAAATGGGTAGCAACAAGCCTGGTGAAATCGATCGGTTGGCGTGGATGGTCGAGCCGACCACTGGGATCGTATGCAATATCGGTCCAGCGCACCTGGAGTTTTTTGGCGATCTTGAAGGAGTGGCTTCGGAGAAGGGGGATTTGCTGGCGCGTACGGATTTTGATTCTTGCGTCGCGGTGCCTGGCGATTGCGTTGGATTGGAGATATTGCGCAGCCATGCCGGTGCCCGTCAAGTCGTGGCCTTCGGCACGGGTGCGAATTGCGATGTTCGTTGCGAGTATTTAGGTGTTTGTCCGGGCGGTTATGGGCTTCGCTTGCACGATGTTGCTGGCGGCGATTCGATTGAGTTGGTGTGGAGCTTGGGTGGTGAGCACCAGGCGGTGAATGCGTCTGGCGCGGCGGCGATCGGCTTGATGTTCGGGATGACGCTGGAGGACATTGCTGCTGGTTTGAAGCGGTGTACGCTGCCAGGTTCGCGGATGAAGGTCGAGGAGGTCGAGGGTCGCCATTGGGTCAATGATTCGTACAATGCGAATCCCAGCAGCATGCGTGCATCGATCTCCTGGTTTATGGAGATCTCCAGCGGAGCTCGAGTGCTGGTCTTGGGCGATATGCTAGAGTTGGGCGTGGAAGCTAGTCGCGACCATCGTCAATTGCTTGAGTGGGTTGGTTCGGTTTCCGGGGGCGCTCGGATTGTGACGGTTGGTCCTCTCTTCGGCGAGCATGCCGGTGCATTTGGTTGCGAGCATTTTGCCAACTCGGACGATGCCCGTGAGGCATTGCTGCCGAGTTTGGATGCGGGCAGTTGGATCTTGCTTAAAGGATCAAATGGAATTGGATTGAATAGGATTTTTCCAGGCAATGCATAGTCAAGGAGGTTAACATGGGTCGTTGCTTTCTATCGTTGAGTTTGTTGCTTTGCGTAGGTGGATTGCTTGCGTCGCCGGAAATGGATCTGTACGATTTTGCAAATGCTGTTCCGGCGGATTTGGTTGAACATCGCGAAGCGAGTACAGCATGGGAGGGGAAAGGACGCTTCCGAGTTCGCTTGGAACCGAAGGGAATGTGGCCGGGAATTACCTTGAAGGCGCCCGATGGAAAGTGGGATGTGTCGGATTACGACAAGGTGTCCGTCCAATTGCGGAACATCGGGAAGAGCATGATCAATGTTGGATTCAGGCTTGATAATCCAGGTGCCAACGGAAGCCAGCACTGCCTGCAGGAATTCATTATGCTGGAAGCAGGCGAACGCAGGGTGCTGACCATGAAAATCAACCGAAAAAGTACCCCGACGGTGAAGCTGTTCGGCATGCGCGGATATCCTGCGGAAATCGGAGGCAGCACGGGCGCCGGGAAAACTGTCGAACCTGGCAATATCATTTGCTTTTTGCTGTTTGGCCATGCCCCGAAGGAGACGATGGAGTTTGAGGTCGAACGCGTTTGGGTGCATGGAGAATTCGCTGGAAAAAATTTAAAGAAAGAGTTTACTGAGGAGAACTTTTTCCCGTTCATCGATACCTTTGGGCAGTTCATCCATCGGGACTGGCCCGGGAAGCTGCATGGCGCCAAGGATTTCCCGGCGCGCATCCAGGAAGAAGCCGCGGATTTGGCGAAGTATCCTGGACCTGAAGGATGGAACAAGTGGGGTGGCTGGGCGGCAGGACCAAGCTTCGAGGCGACGGGATTCTTCCGGACGCTGAAGCACGAAGGAAAATGGTGGCTGGTTGATCCGGATGGAAAGCTGTTCTTCAGCCACGGGATCGATTGCGTCGGCCTGGAAGGAACGACGCCGTTGGACGATCGTGACCATTGGTTCCAGGATTTTCCAGGCAAATTGCCTGAGTTCCAGGATTGCTTTGCCAAGCAATGGCATGTGGTGAACGGATATTACAAGGGCAAGCAGCCGAAGCTATTTAATTTCGCCCGTGCGAACCTTCGTCGCAAATACGGGGAAACATGGCAGGAAACGGCAGCGAACCTGGCGCACAAGCGGCTGAGAAGCTGGGGAATGAATACGATCGGGAACTGGTCGGATCGATTTATTTGGGGAATGAAAAAGACGCCGTACTTTGTGACGATCGGCTCCCGGGCGAAAATCCTCGAGGGAAGCACGGGGTATTGGGGCAAGTTTGCTGATGTGTTCGATCCCAGCTTCGCAGAGGGCATCCGCAAGTCGATGGAAGGGCAGCGTGGCGTGACCGTTGACGATCCCTGGTGCATCGGGTACTTTGTGAACAACGAGTTGTCATGGGGCGATGATAAGTCGTTGGCGTTGGCATCCTTGCAGTCGCCTCCTGAACAGGCCGCGAAGATTGAGTTTGTCAGGCAATTGCGCAACAAGTATGTGGAAATCGGCAAGCTGAATGCAGTGTGGGGTACGGAACATGCGTCCTGGGATGCGTTGCTGGCTAGCCGCGAAGCGCCGAACCCTGAAAAGGCGGCCGAGGATCTTCGGGCGTTCTATGCCGCCTTTGCAGACCGGTATTTCAGGGTGATTAAAGAGGAGATCAAGGCGGTCGCCCCGAATCAACTGTACGCGGGATGCCGGTTTGCATGGGTAAACCCGGTGGTCGCGGCAATGTCGGCAAGGCATTGCGACATCGTCAGCTACAATCTGTATCGCCGCGATGTTGCCAATTTCAAGCTGCCCGATGGATTGGATGCGCCGGTGATTATCGGGGAATTCCATTTCGGCGCCCTGGATCGAGGGATGTTCCACACGGGATTGGTTGCGACGGAAAGCCAGGAAGACCGCGCAAACCACTACAAGGCATACGTGGAATCCGTTCTCGCCAATCCGACGTTTGTCGGATGCCACTGGTTTAAGTACATGGACGAGCCGACGACTGGGCGCGGACTCGACGAGGAAAACTACCAGATCGGTTTCCTGGACATCGTCGATACCCCCTATCCCGAGACGATAGCCGCCTCTCGCGAGGTCGGGTACGGAATGTATGAATTCCGCTTTGGCAAGAAGCAAGGGAAGTGACCATGAAGATTACGAGCATAGAGCCGATTTTGGTCGGGGCGCCAACTCCGGGTTGTGGATTGTTGTCCAACCGAAACTATTTTTATCTGCTGGTTCATACGGACGAGGGGGTTACAGGGCTTGGCGAGGCGACCTTGGAGAGCCATGACGATTCCCTGCTTGGCGTTCTTTCTGATTTGTCCGATTTGGTGATTGGTCGCGATCCAACGGATGTCGGTTCGCTGGTTCAGGACTTGATCAAGAAGCGTTTTTGGAAAGGCGGCGTAGTGAAGGCGTCGATTATTTCCGGGATTGAATTGGCTTGCTGGGACATCAAGGGAAAGGTATTGGGCAAGCCCGTGTACGAACTGTTCGGCGGCAAGGTTCGGGACAAGATTCGGGTCTATGCCAATGGATGGACCGGCGGCGCAACCGATCCTGCGGAAATCCGCGACAAGGCAGGAGAGGCAATAGCTGCGGGATATCGGGCGTTCAAGTTTAGCCTGGCTATTCCGACCTGGCCCTTGCGAGATCTGGAAACCGTTCGCAGGGTCAGAAAAGCAGCGGAAGCCGTTCGAGAAGCTGTGGGACCTGACGCGCCGATCCTCTTTGACGGACATGGGCGCTACGATAGCGACCTTGCGATCCAAATCGGAAAAGCACTGGAGGATCTGGGACTGATGTTTTTCGAGGAGCCCGTCCAGCCCGAGGACGAAGAGGGGATGCAACGTGTCGCAGAACGGGTCGATATTCCGATTGCCTCAGGGGAACGGTTGACGCTGAAGCAGGAATTCCGTCGTCTTTTGGATCGTCGGGCGGTCTCCGTCGTCCAGCCTGACTTGGCTCATTGCCACGGTTTTCTGGAGGGTTTTAAGATTGCGGCGTTGGCTGAATCCTTCAATGCTTTCGTGGCTCCGCACTGCCCGATGAGTCCGGTAATCACGGCGATTTCGTTGCATTTGGATGCGGTCGCCCCGAACTTCCTGATCCAGGAGCGCTTGTTCTTGAACGACTGGCGAAACGAGGTCATTACGGAACCGCTGGTCGTGGAAGATGGATTTATCGCTCTGAACGACAAGCCCGGATGGGGCGTGGAACTGGATATGGAACTGTGTCGGAAACACCCGAGAATCGTGGCGGGAACCCCAAGCTTGAGACGAGCTGACGGATCGATAGCCGACTGGTAACAATACCTTCCTTTTTCCCAAAAAACAACGCAAGATCAAAGCCAAAAAAATGTAGCGGTTTGAGTACGAGCACCCGGGGTGCTTGTACTTGAGCTGTGTCGCCGCAAAGCGGCGAAACTGGGGCGTTCCTGGTCGGGACGGGTCGGTCAAATTTGCCCTGCTGCAGGTCAGCCCGCTCTTAAATTCAGGCACCCGAGGTGCTCGTACTCAGGTAACGTCAGGACTCGAATTGCTTGCGGAGCTGGGCGAAGAAGTCGGACATTTCCTCTTGGGTTGGCGGTTTGATGACCTTCTTTGGGGTTGAGAAGTCGACGAGTTCCTGGGGCATTTCATCGAGGAATTTTGATGGTCGTTTTAAGACGACCTTGTTTGCGATTCGTCGTCGTTCGGCGTATGACAGGACTAGTGTTTCTCGTGCCCTTGTCACTGCAACGTAGCAGAGGCGCCGTTCTTCTTCCAGGTTTCCCTCGTCGATTGCTGTTTGGTGCGGGAAAAGTCCTTGTTCCATGCCGACGACGAGCACGGTTGGGAATTCCAATCCTTTTGAGGCGTGCACGGTCATCAGCGTCACGGCCTCGCCTTGGTTTTTCATGCTGTCCCGTCGTCTGTCGTTAGCGTCTTGCAGATCGAATTGTTCGAGGTAATCTTGGATTGTTGCCCGATTGTTGTTTGCCTCGTCGAATTCAGCAAGTGTCGTCAGGAATTCGAGGACATTGTCTTTTCGCTTGAGTGCGTCTTCTCTTGGCTTGTACATTTTGACGAGTCCGTTGATGTATCCGATATCGTCGAGAAGCCGCTTGGTTTTTTCGCAGAGTTCGCCTGGGATTGCGAATGCTTTTTGGGCTTTGCCTATGACTTCTGAAAATCGCGTGAGATTGTTTGCGGTTTCGGCTGGGATTTTGGCCAGGAAGTCCGGATTGTTGAGGAGTTCCGCCAATGGGATGCGTGTGATTTTTGCGAGGTTGTTCAGGGTGTCGATCGTGACATCGCCTGCACCTCTTGGCGGGACGTTGATCACCTGCTTGAGCGAGAGGTCGTCCTTTGGGTTTGCAATGATTCTCAGGAAGCTGACAGCGTCCAGGATCTCCTTGCGTTGGAAGAAGGAATTGGTTCCGACCAGGACGTAGGGAACCCGTTTTGACCTGAGAACTTCCTCCAGGATCCGCGATTGATGACCTGACCTGAACAATACGGCAAATTGATTCCAACGTCTGTCTTGTACCCTGTCATGCAGGAAATCCGCGACGAACTCGGCTTCCGCACGCTCGTCTTCGCATCTGACCGCGATGACTTTTTCGCCTTCCCCTTGTTGGGACCAAAGGTTTTTTGCCTTTCTGTTGAGGTTTTTTGCGATCAGTGCGTTTGCTGTTTTGAGGATGGTATTTGTCGACCTGTAGTTTTGTTCGAGCCTGATTGTTTTGGCGCCCGGGAAGAATCGTTCAAAGTCGAGGATATTTCCGAGGTTGGCGCCTCTCCATCCATAGATCGATTGGTCGTCGTCTCCAACGACGGAGATATTCGCGTTTTTTCCTGCGAGGAGCACCATCAGCCTCAATTGCACATAATTGGTGTCCTGGTACTCGTCAACCATCAGATGGGTGTAGGTATTCTGGTATGCTTCGAGGATATCAGGCTCGGTTTGCCAGAGCTTGACGGTCAGGGTCAGCAGGTCGTCGAAGTCAAGCAGGTCCATTTGCTTGAGCCTTGTCTGGTATCTCCGATAGACTTTTGCGGCGTCCTCTGCTTTTGGGAAGTCCTGGTTTGCCATGTCCTCCGGTTCTTGGAGGTTGGCTTTTGCCAGGCTGATTTTCGAGAGCCACAGGTATGGATCGCAACCTTCTCCAACGAGTTTGAGTTCGGACGCTATTTCCCTGGCCAGTCCCTTTTGATAGCCCTCTGTTGCGATTGAGAAGCGTCGTCCATATCCCAGGTGCTGGATGTATTTCCTGAGCACATTAAGGCAGAATGCATGGAACGTAGAGATGGTGACTTTCTGCGCCTGTTCATGCGAGAGCAGTTCCGCGACCCGTTCCTTCATTTCCTTGGCTGCCTTGTTGGTGAAGGTCACGGCAAGGATGTTTTCGGGGCGGATTCCATGTCGAATCATGTTTGCGATTCGATGGATAATGACGCGGGTTTTTCCTGATCCTGCGCCTGCCAGCAGGAGCAGGGGACCGTCAAGGGTGTCGACGGCTTCCTGTTGATGTGGGTTCAATGCCATGGTCGTCTAGGAGTCAAATGTCGTCGGTGAGTCTCATCATTTCGCGCTTGAGGGTAGTCAAGACCTTCTCTGGATCTTGGAAGGACTTGACATGGATTGGCTTTCCGATGACGATTTCGACTTTTGAGAAGGGATATGGGATTTGCATTCTATCCCAGCTTTTCAGGTTCCATCGGCGCTTTGCGTTGACGGAAATCGGCACCAGGGGGCAACGGGTTTGTTGTGCGAGCACGACTGCTCCCAGATGTGGTTCGTACTTGGGACCCCGCGGTCCATCTAGGGTGAGCACGGTTGTGAAGCCGTCTCTTAGCGAGGAGCGGAGATCAAGGAAGGCTCTGAAGCCGCCTCGGCTCGAGGAGCCTCGGACGACTTTCATCCCGAAGAACTTGATGAATGTGGAGATGTATTCGCCGTCGCGGGAGGCGCTGATCAGGACGGCGCAACGCTTGAGCACTTCGCGAGGAATCAAAGGCGAGATGAACAGAAGCCTGTTGTGCCAAATCGTGCCGACAAAAGGCCAGTCTCTCTTCATTTCCAGAAGCTTGTATCGGTCTTTGATCGTGACTCGATAGGTCAGTGACCAGCATTTGACTAGGCAAGCTGCCAGAAATGCCAGCCACTTGGGCATTCTACGTTTGTTTTTAAGAGTAAAGAGTTTGGCCATTATAGTTTTAATGCTAATGCGAGGTACGCCTGAGGATGTCCTTTTGGACATCGGTGGAAAGCCTGACAAAATACTCCGAGAATCCAGAGACCCTGACGATCAGGTCTTTTGCTTTTTCCGGGTGGCTCATTGCGTCAATCATGTCTTGTTGATTGGTGACGTTGAACTGCATTTCCTGCCCGCCAGCGTCGATGAATCGATGGAAGATGGCGAGGAGGGTGGATTTGCCGTCTTGGGTTTTGAGCGTTTCGGGCTGGAATCTCATGTTGACGACGGTGCAAGACTGCTGGGTGTAGTCGGGTTTGACGATTGAGTTGACGAATGCAGTGGGACCATTGCGGTCTCTGCCGGCTGAAGGCGATGCCGCGTCCGATAGAGGCATTCCCGCGAATCTTCCGTCAGGCGTTGCTCCGAGTTCTTTTCCTGCCGGGATGTTGTTGATGTTCGAAGCCATGGCGCTGAGCAGGAAGCCGCCGCCGTGGACTGGTTGCTCCAGACAGATTTCCCCGCAGATCTTGACGACTTTCCGTGCGATATCGTCGCAATACTCGTCATCGTTTCCGTACTTGGGCGCTCCATTGATCAGGAGTTGCCTGAGCGGTTCGTCGTTTTCGAAGTTGTTTTCGATAGCCTTGACGAGGTGCGCCTTGTCAATCTTTCCTTCTTCGAAGACGAGCTTTTTGATTGCCGCGAGTCCATCGGTTATCGTGGCAAGTCCCATCATTCCGACTCCGTGGAAGCGCGGATAGATAGCGCCGCCATCGTTAATGTCGAGCTGCCTGTCGACGCAATCGGAGACGAAGGCCGAGAGGAATGGATCTGGGAAGGTATCGACGGGTTGGCTTTTTAGCGCATTGTTGTAGCGTTCGGCATACGCCGCCATGTCGTCTCTCATGTTTTGCACGAAGAGGTCGAAGAGCTGTTCGTATGTGTCGATATTTTCCAGTGTCAGGACTGCTCTTCTGAATGCTGAAGGCATTGAGAATCGTCCATCCGACCATGCGACTTGCTTGCCGGGAACGAGTGGTTCGACGCAGCCGAAGAGGGCGTAGTCCCTTGCGTCTTCGATTGGGATGCCGAGCTTTTCCAGCATTTTGATGTTGTTGTTGTCGTTGAATATCGCAGGGAATCCGATTCCCGTTGCGATCAGTTCGATGCATGCAAGCAGGAACTCGTCTGGCGTTGACGGACCGATCCTCGCGGAGAGGTTGGTGTACGGGGAATGTACCAGATGGGTTGCCTTGAGCATCAGGAACGAGAGTGGGTTGACGGCGTCTGTGCCGTCTTGCTTGACGCCGCCGATGCAGATGTTGGTTACGGAGCGGAACCCATCGACTTTCGTCCAGAGATGGCAAAGCATGTCCAGGGTATCTTCTTCCGGATTGTAGTAGGGTTCGAGGTATTGGTCGAGTCTTGCCAGTGCGTTGGCGTATCTGTCTCCATCCGCATAGATCAGGCAGAATACGAGCCAAAGGAGCTGGATCGCCTCAGCCATGTCCCGTGGTTTTCCGTCTGCGAGAAATGCGATTCTTCCTGCGGCTTCTGGATGTGTTGATTTGATCTCGTCTGCGAATCGGCGGAATGTCCTGATCACTGCCTGTACGACGATATCCATTGCGATTGAGATTGGAGGCGCACCGGGCTTTTGTGCTTGTGCCCGAGTCCGCTTGGCGAGTCCTCCGAGTCCTTCGTTGAAAAGCCTGACGGCGTCATAGGCCGTATGTGACGAGGCGGTGGTAAAGTTTCTGAAACCGCCTTCTGAATGGATTGCCTTGATTGCCTGGTCGTAGTCCTCCTGGGAGATGCCTTGGGGGAGCGATTGGGCTTGGAAGATTTCGTTTCCACCGAGGAACATCTGCTGTGGATGGATGTTGGGTTGGAGGTGGTCGAGCATGTAGGCGACGGACTTGGCGCGGCGAATCGCTGCATGCTCATTGCCGACGGGGTTGTCCAACCTGTATTTTCCCTGCCAGTAGTATCCGAGATGGAATGGGCGAGTGGCAATTTTGCGTTGGTCGTCCAGTACGATTTTCCAGTCCATTTTATCCTCCGGTTGCATCGTTGCCTAGTCGAGTTTGAACAGGAGCGTTGCGTTTTCGGGGAAATCCGCTTCAAAGGTTTTGACAGGGGTTTCGGCGATTTGCCTGCCCGAGTAGAGTTCCGTGACTTTGGCGGGCTTGATCAGGTTGACCGTTCGTTTTCCAGGCTTGTCAACGGATACAGCGAGCATCGATCTGTTGGTCCAGACAACGTCCGGCGTGTCAATGAATCGATGGATGCCTGCGAGTTTTGCGAGGTTTGCGTAGAAGGCAGGCGGGAGTTCGACTTCTGCGCAGTAAACAGCGGTCCAGTTCGGGAACTTCCTGACTGCGACGGCTGGTCTTCCGTCCTGGAATGTGGCGACGACGATTGCTTCCGGATCGTCTGGGATGAGAGCCGGTTCTTGGACGTAGTGCTCGGAACCGAATGACTGACCCTGGATCGTATCGCAGAATACCGGCGTGTCGTTGAATGTGAACGGTCCTTTTGCGATGCCTTCGTCAAGCTTCACGTTGATGCCGGTGAAGGCCTTGATATTCGGAATGTCAATGCGATTGTCAGTGTACGTGCCTGCGCCATTGTAGAAGACGATGACTCGGTTGTCGGACTTGAGCTTTTCGACTTGTTTCCTGCATTCGTCCGAGGGATTGAAGATGTTGGTCAGCACAATCAGCTTGTGGTCTTGGATTTTGTCGAGATCGGAAGCAAGATAGTGGCCGAATGAGCATCCGGCGCGATGGATTTGCGGGAGCCGTCCCAGCGTCAGGTGCCAGCCCTGCCGATGTGCGACCTTCAGGTAGGCGAGGGATGTTTCGTCAATGACGAAGGCGGCTTGCGTGATCGGCGAACGGTCGAGGGTGTTGGCGATCGAGGCGACCCTGGTGTAGTTTTTGATCGCATCAAGGAGCTTGGGATCGTCATATCGGTTTGATCCGACGTCGAACCACCACTGGACGACTCCGTTTGTGAGTACGCACGCGATTTCCTTGTCTTGCTGGATGATGTCTCCATCGACGTTTTCGGGCTTGCCCCAGGCTCCGAGCTTGCCTGGGGAGAGCGAGGTTCGGACGTCGTTTTCGTTAAACCAGAGTTTTCCGTGTAGCTTGATTGTGTCGATGAGCGACATGAAGTGGCATGTTCCCTTTCCGCCGAGTTGCCTGAAGGAGTAGGATGTTGGCGAGCAGATGAAGTCGATGTCCGGCGAAGCGAGGACATCGGCCAAGGCATTGTGTCCCGAGTTTTGCTGCCTGTGCCCGCCGCAGAGCTGGAGGAGGTATCCATAGAAGATTCCGACAGTTTTCCTGCGCTTTGTTGCATCCTTGACTGCTTTCGTGAAGACCTTGATTGTGTCCGCCACGAGCCAGGAGTTGTACTGGTAGAAGTCGATGACGTTCATTTCGTTTTCGGGATTTCTCATCATGCCGAAGTTTGCGTTTGCCCGTTCCTTGTATGTCGGGATTTCGGCCGTATCGATCGTGACGTCATTGTTATTCCATGCCTTTTTGAGGCTTTCGTCATTTTTGTACTTGTTTTTGAGCCATTCTCGGAAGTAGTTTGTATTGGCTGGCGAGTAGTCGACCCATTCGTTTTCATTTGATCCCCACATCATCCATTCTTCGGTTGTTCCCGAGGCTATGTGGTATCCGATGAAGTTGTTTGCATAGGGCGAGGATTCGACGTGTTCGATCAGTTTCTGCAGTCCCTTGATCGTATCTTGGCGCCACTTTTTCGAGGCCCAGGAAGGGGCTGGCTTGCCCAAGTGGTCAAAGACGTATCTTGTGCCGTCTGGTTTTTCCGCGATGACGAGTTCGTCGGGATTTTGGCTTGACCACCATCTTGGTGCATGTACGTAGAGCCTTGGGAAGATGTATGCTTTCGGGTTTGCGGCAAGGACCATTTCGACTCGTTTGTCAAGGTGGGTGTAGTCGTATGTATTTTCGTCAACCCAGGCTGTCGGCGAGATATTGTATCCTGATTCTGTTGGGGTTGCGCAGATTGTAAAGAGGTCGACGTTTACGGATGTGAAGTCCTTGAAGACCTTGTAGTTTGGTCCGTACGCTGCGTAGGCCATTCCGTTGTGTGGTTTTCCATTGATGAAGATCGTTGGCGTTCCGTTGTGGTTTTTGACTTCGGCGAAGGTTTCAGGGTGGAATGGTTCGTGCTCGATGATATCGACAGTTCCGAGTTTTTTGCTTGCGGTGACGTTTTTCATTCCATTTTCGAGTTCGCCCAGGATGATGGCCTCGATGTCATAGGTACCTTTTCTTAGTATCCATTGCAGTGGAATCGGCTTGCAGTTGATGTCGAACTGATCTGCGAATTGGCTTTCGAAGTCAGCGGTAGCGTAAGCGACTGTCGTGTTGTTTTTCTGGATTGCGACCGTCACTGCAGTTGGCTTGATTTTTTGCTGGAGCTTGACTTTGAAAGGGTTGATAGTCAAGTCGTATCCTGCCCTTGCTGTATTTGGGGCCTGGAAGCCGCTGATGTCAGTGATGTCGACGACCGATTCCTGGATATCGATTCCCTGGATGTTGATTTCGTGCAGCTTTCCTGTTTTGACACCGAATGCGATAACGGCGATGGATTTAGTCGGGAAGACCATGGGACCTTCCTTGATATTTGACCATGATGCGTGTTGCCATTCGTCCCATTGCACGGTGACGGTTTGCTCTCCCATGATCAGTTCTTTTGAACCAAAGCACCATTCGGCATTGATGCCGTCGGTAATTTTCGAGGAAATCAGGAAAGGCTCTCCGATATTATCCACCTTGAATGTGATGCTGGTGAAGGGTCTTTTGATGGGGACCATCAGGAAAATGTCGTTGAAAGCCGTTCCTGGCTTTGGGACGAATTTCCAATTGAGGACTTTTCCGTCATAGTCGTGGGAGGCGGATTCGAATTCCCTGTTGAGTCTCTGTGAATCTCTGTGGTTGGACCAGAGCCTCAGTGACTGTGTGCCGTCGAAGAGCGGGATGACCTTGGTTTGTTGGGCTGAGACGGTTACGGCAAGGAGCAGGAATAGTGGAAGGGTTCTCATTTTTTACCTCTGGAAGTGGTTGTGGAATTAGGTACAAGCTAATTAAGTAATGTACTCTAAAATGATAGGAGTTGCAACCTAAAACCAGCTTTGGGCGATATTATTTCCACGACGCCCGTAAAAGCAACTTTGGGGGTGGGATAGCGACCGAAAAACATCCCGAAACCGAAACGAAAAATCTTCAGTTTCGTACTCAAAACGCATGTGACATGCCTTGTTTTTGAGGGGGGGATGGGACTGGGACTGAGACAAATGAGACCTATGGGACACATGTGACCCATGGGACTGGGATATGGGATTCTGGGACGGAAGGTCGGACGGGCCGGGTAAATTTGCCCTGCTGCAGAAGACGGCGGTTTTAGGTACGGGCACCCGGGGTGGTCGTACTCAAGCTGTGTCGCCGCTAAAGCTACTGTTTTTTTGAGTATGCCAGTAGGCTTTCGAGATATTCCTTGGGCTGGCCGGTGTCGTAGTGCCATCCGTCAACCATCAGGGCTAGCATGCCGCGTTTTGCCCGCAATTCCTCCAAGGCAGTAGTCAATTGGAATTCGTTTTTCTGCCTGATGTTGCGTGCGATTTGGTCTCCGAGGATGTCGAACAATTCAGGTGTGAGGATGTATTGTCCATAGACGCACAGGAATTGATCGTCGTCTATCAGCCCCTTCATCGCCAAGTGCTTGCGAGCATAGTCCAAGCTGGGTTTCTCGGCAAATTGCGACAACTTGAGCACCTTGCGATTGGCATCGGTCCACTCGCCGGCTACGGTTCCGTAGTGGTGAACCGTGCTTCCCGGGGCGGGATAGACCGAGACTATCGCCAGTTCGCCGCCTGCGGCCTCGAATGCGTTGACTAGTTGCCTGGCGCAAGAGACCTCGGTCTTCGAGCTGTAAATATGGTCGCCAAGCATCAGAAGCACAGGTTCGTTGCCAATCCACTGACGCGCTTGATAGACGGCGTGCCCAAAGCCCAATTGTTCTGTTTGGTGAATGAATGTGATTCGTCGTCCCATTCCCTGGAGTTCTCGGCATTCCTCCTGAGCCCAATCGGGCAGGCGGTTGAAGTATTCTTCTGGAACAGGGGAGAACAATCCTGCAATCGTCGGTTCGTCATCGGGGCGAACGATGATTCCGATTTCCTCGGTACCTGCTGAAAATGCCTCTTCCACAATTGTTTGGATCAATGGCTTGCATCGTCCCTCTGGAGTCACCACGGGAAATAGTTCTTTCTTGACCACTTTTGTAGCGGGGAACATGCGTGTTCCAAGGCCTGCAGCTGGGATCAATGCCTTCCTGACGCTTTTTGAAGGACGCAAATTCAAGGTAAAGCAGTCCAGGCCAAGCTGGTCGCGCAGGTACGCTGCCAATTCATTGCGTTCCGCTTCGGATTTCGCAACCAGTTGCACGCTTCCATCGCCTTGGGATCCAATTCCCTTGCCGCCATACGCCAATTCGCGAACTCGAGGATCGTTCAGCACGGCATGCAGTTTGGGAGCTGTCAATTCCTCTGGACACGATGGTTGAAGGTGTCGGTCGAACTCCTTTTGAGCGCGAGTCATCAAGGCGCCCAAGCCGGCAGCATCGCCTCGCTCCAAGCAAGCAATCGCCTCGGAGACAATGGCGCGGTTCACATCCCCTAAATACGCCTGGACATGCTGCCCGATGGGATCGTCCGTGCGAGGATACCAACGGGTCAGGTCAGACAAGATCTTCACAGTGTCCTTCTTGCCCTTCAGGTCGGCGATCAGCAAATGAATCGTACTTCCCACTGCAACAGGTTGTGTCGACAGGGTGTCACCGTCAAAGGTCATCCTCAATGCGCCTGAGCCAAAGGCGCAGCCCTGATCCATTCGTCCGCACTTGGACGGGGTCATCCGCTCGCCCTGGTAGGCAGCTTCCATTTCATCGCGAATCGACAAGTTCAGCCCGTAAACGCGATTGAACGCACGGGCAACCAATACGCAAATGGCAGCCGATGAACTCAAGCCCTTCTTGATCGGCAAGCTCGTTTTGTAATTGTCCAGCTCCAATCCGCCGACCCCATATTGTGTCAGCATATACCTCGCGACCCCAGCCGCATAGCTGAAAAATTCTCCTCGTTTGGCCACCTGAAGCAGCTCCTCGGCATCCATCGGAAACAGCGCCTCCTTGCGAACGCCATCGCAACGTGTTCCGACGATTCGAAAACCATCATCGCACTTGCGGGCACGGGCATACAAGCCTTCTTCAGTGCCGGCAATCACGACTTCCCCGCAACCCAATTCGGGATTCATGCGACGAAAACCGCCTGACCAATCAGAATGCTCGCCGAACAGACAAATCCGACCGGGCACAAACAACTCAATGAAACACATCGAAACTATACTCCAATCGTTGACAAGTTATACACAATCATTGCATTGTCGTCTCGCGGAAATAGCATCGAAAATTTCACGATTTCGTACTCGAAATGCATGTGACATGCCTTCTGGGTACGCCATTGTGATAAAAAATTTTTCGGCTTCGTTTCAGAGCGCGAGGCGACGGTGGTTGGTTTGGGGTTTTATGCGAAGCCGAGTCGTTTTGCGGCTTCGATGAAGATGATCAGGGACGGCGAGTAGTTTCCGAGTCCTCCGCCTGGGGTTCCCAGGTGCGGGTGGAGTTCCTGGGCGAAGTTGAAGTCGTTTTTGATAAAGGCCTTGAGCCAGATTGCGAGGAGTGCGTCGAGCTCGCCGGCTCTCTTGTAGTAATCCATCCAGAGGATTGCCCTTAGGGCGGTATTGGCTTGCGAGTTTGATCCCCATGAGTTGTGTGGGCATTCCTTGACGAAGTGTGGATCGTTGACGGACACTGCGGGGATCGGGTAGTTGGGGTTGAAATGCTTGCTTGGCACAGTGAAGTACTGGTCGTAGATGGAGTCGAATTGCTCCTGGGTCAAGACCTTGTTGAGGAAAAGCCTGGTGATATGCTCGGTCTTGTACTTCCTCAAGCCTTGCGGGGACAGGTCGTAGTAGAAATTGTCTTCGGGGTCGTAGAGCAATTCGTTGATTTTAGCCTGGATATCCTTTGCGGCTTGCTCCCATTTCTTGGCTTCGTCATGCTTGCCCAGAAGCGTTGCGATCTTTGCCATCGCGACCCTTGAGCCGTACAGCATTGCCGAGAGGTCGACGGATTGTATGGGCATGCAAGGAAGGTCGGGCATGTTTGCCGCGTCGTTGCCGGGGCATGAGTGTGGGATTCCGCCATCGGTGACTCTGGGATCGTTGTCATGACCCGTATCGTATTCGCAGAACATTTCGACGAGTCCTGTCTTGGCGACGTTTCTGTATTTCATCAGCCAGGCGTCGTACTTGGCGACGGCATTGTAGATCGGTTCCAGATCCTGGACTGGCCGATTGGTCTTGGTCGCGATGTCAAGTGCGCACTGCGACAAGGGATAGACGCTTTGGATTTGCCAGAAGCAGGCATCGCTTTTGAAGAACGTTCCCTCGCCTGTCTTGTAGGGGATGACGAATGGAATCAGTCCGTCTTCCCGTTGGAAGTCGACGAACACTGTTTGTGACGACCAGGCGTCTTCGGGGAGGTAGTCTGCCAGGAAGATGTTGTCCTGGTTGTGCTCGAGCCAAATTCCGGGATATTGCGGTCCAACGAGCAACAGCGGCTTGTCGTACTGTGAGAATTTCCTGACATTGTCCTTGAAGAGTTGGATGACTTCCGGGAGTTTCGCCTTTACTAGTGCGATTTCATCTTTTGTGAATATTTCGTGTCTCATTGTTGTCTTTTTAGGCTTTATGGGATGTATCGACTTGATGCAACCTAACTGCAGGGTGGAATTATGGAAATGGGGCAGTCTTCTGTAGCGCCTTTACAAGGCGCCTGATCTTTTTGGAGGGCATCCTACCCCAGGCTGAAGCCAGGGGTTAAGCATGGTTACGCGCCTGCGGCGCAAAGTCTTGCATCTTCTTGTTTTATTCATGCATCCCATGCAATTCCCCGGTTTGACTGGGTTATATGTCCTTGCATATACACTATAAGTGAAGTCAGTTGCGTCAAGTTGATGCTGCGGAGCCATTCAAAAAATTAGTTTGCATTTCCGGTTTCTTTTGGTCGCCTTTCCTTGTCCTTCCGGCCGCGCATGTTCCTCAATCTTTATTTCCAGTAGCTGGCTGCGTTTTTCTGCATTTGCTGGAGCGGTCCTTTTCCTGCGAAAACGAGTACGTAGAGCGGTTTGTCCGGGACGTATTCCTCTCCTGGTTTCAGGGTAAGGATTTCCGGCAGGAACCTCATCACGTCTGGATACGTTGAGCCTTTTTTGTCAATCCAGCAATTGAGAACGATATCTTGTTCTTTATTTGCGACGATTCCGAGGTGTGTCGTGCCGTCTTCCGAGAGCCATCCCGTGGTTTTGACCGGGGACCACAGGTTTGGCACGGGGCGTTTCGGGATGTCTGTGTTGCATGTTGGGTTACCATCGAAGAACGGGTAGAACCTAAAGAAGAGTCCCTTGATGGGGAGGTCTTTCTGCTGTGTGTTTTTGGCTTGAATGATCTGCGCGAGGAACCAATCTTGTTCCGGCGCAAGCACGAGTCTCGCCTTCATTTGGAAGTTGTTGTCCGTGGCTTCTGGATCATTCGCTTCGTGGCTTGCTGCGATTTCGATGACCAGTTGCTGGTCGTTGCTTGCGATATCCACATTGTCGATCCTGTTCACATTGACCCAAGTGAGGTTGCCTTCCTTGTTTACGAAGTGGAGCATCAAGCCGAACCTTGTCACGCTTTTGCCGTCCTTCTCAATGACGATCCTATAGTCTTCTGGGGTGGTTCGCAGAGTGTAGATACCATTGGTAGCCGTGAAGGTGTTTTGTCCTGTTTTCTGGACTTTGAAGGCTGGGTTTGGCGCCGATCGATTGAGTGCCGGGAGTTTCGCCAAGTACTTTTCGTAGTGTTCTTGGGGTGTTGGGTTGGTGACCGGCTTTGGTTTTGGGATCGTTGCGTTTCTCGCCTTGTATGGATCGAGTTGGATTCTTTTGAAGAGATCGACCATCAGCGGGTAGGGTTCTCCCTTAAGGTTGATGATTCCGTAGTTGGTGTTTTCGGGGAATGGCGTTGAGATCCCGAGCGGCGGTTGATCGACCCACATGAAGTAGTCGTATCCAATCATGTATGGGAGCGCGAGGATTGTTCTTGCGAAGAGTTCCGTTGCCTTTGCCCGTTCCGCCTGGGTGAAGAACCGTTGTCCTGCCCCGTAGGTGCAGGGAAGTCCCGAATCGAGCGCGGGGAACGACCATTCGGTGATCAGGGTCGGCTTTTTGATGATGTCATAGACTTCCTGGTAGAGGTCCGGGATGTGCTTTCTGTTTGCAGTCAGGTTGTCGAATACGGCTTCTTGGTCGAGGTCGGCGAAGCAGTAGTTGTTCCAGGTAATCACGTCTGAATACTTGGCCGCCGTTTCCCAGACGACTTCGTGGCTTCCAGTTATTCCCGCGAATCTCGATGCAAGCAGCAAGTGGTTTGGATCGACCTTTCGGAAAATGTTTGCGACGGTGCCGAAGTATCGTTCTGCGGCGTTTCTAAGGAAGTCGATTTTGATGTTTTTCTGTTCTTCCGTTGCATTCGGGAGCCTGTCGAGTTCAAGGATTTGGTCAAAGCTCGTCAGGTTCAAGTCCCAGGTTTGGTTGAGCTTGTCAATGTTTCCATCGGCATGTTTTTTCAGCAGGTCTCTGATAAAGATTTTGGCGTGGTGTGTTTTGGGTTTCTTCATCGAGGCGTCGAATAGTCCTCCATAATTTGTTCCACGTCCCCACCATGCGAGTTCATTGTCGATGAAGTATCCGAATATCCATGGGTTGTTTGCGTTTGGCCTGCATGCTCTCCTGACTCTGTATTCTGCCCATAGTTTGAAGTCCGGGTGGAAGACGTTTGGGAAAGCCGAGCATGGGCGCATTTCGTTTGGCGTGATATCGTATTCGTCTCCCAACAGCGCCATTGGGTCTCCAACTCCGATGGTCGATGCGTAGGCGAGTCCCCTGTAGAGAAGGTTTCTGTCTCCTCCCATGATGAGGTTGAATCCCCAGGATGTCAGGCGGTCGATTGTTTCGTCTTCCCATTCCTTTTTGGAATTGAACCTCTTGTCGTTGTATTCCTTGTGGAGCAGTCTTCCATTTAGGAATTCGCAACGATGCCCTCCGTATGAGACCCAGTCGATGCCGAAGACGACGAATCCCCGTCCCAGCGGGTCGTATGCCCACCATTTCCCATCAGGATCCTGCTTGACTTGGAAGAAACCCGTTGGGGCAGTGGATTTTTCCTTGACGAAGCTTTTTGACCAATACTCAGGGAAGGTCTGGTTGACGAAGCTGTCAGCGGGGATTGGTTTTCCGGTTTCGGCGCTGATGTCTGTGTAGGTTGCGCTGACGAATTCGTTTCTGATCACGGGCACGACGGCATTGACGGGCGTGTTGTCCTTGAATTGCATGATTCGCTTCCAGCAGAGTTCTCCCTGCATCGTATGGACGGTGCCCGTGATCATGTCCTTTTTCTTTTCCAGCTTGACGCGATAGGGGACTCCGGCCTGCCACTTCTCGTCGTTGACGGTGCTTTCCACGGTCTTGAGGTTGTCGTTCGAGGGCCAGACGCCGTTGAAGCGCTGGTGCAATTCGATGAAATGGTGATCGCCAGTTGGGTTTTCGACGAGTGCTATATGGTAGAAGTTGTTCTCGTCTTGGAACAATCCGACGCCGGCGACCAGGTAGCGAGCTTCACGTTGCCTTTCTCCGACTGTGATGACCGCTTCGATGCTGGCGTCTTCGGAGTGCTTGAAGCCGGTGTAGGCCAGGGTGTCGCCGCCGGGCTGGTAGGCGCTGAATCCGTTGGGAATGAGTTTCCAGGAGAAAGGATTCCCATCCCAGTTTTCGAAATCGGCTTTGATGGCTGCCGCCTGTGCCAAGGCTGTGGTGGCTGCGAGGAGCAATATGAATTTTTTCATTGTGAAATTCCTTTAGTTTGTGGTTTGGCTTGCGATGAGTTTTGCTTCCATGGGTTGCAGTTCCAGTTGTTGCTTGAAGGCCTCCACCTGGATCGGCTCGGAACCAATGTTGAAGACAAGTGCGTAGTCGATGTCATCTTGTCCACGAATGGTTGCGAATCTCAGGTCTTTTGGCTTGTCTGCGGTTGGTTTTTCGGGTAATGGCTGCCTCATCCAGTTTCTGGTGTCATGCGCTGTAGCATTGGTCCTGATGGCGACAGCCAGGTCGAAGAGTGTTTCATTGGGGTCGAAGGACACGGGGAATTCGTTTTCGATGCAGGTATGTGCGCAGATTTCTTCCGCATAGAGCAGTCCGCCTGCGAGGTATGCAGGTTGGCTTTTCGAGGATTTGATGGTGATTTGCGGCTTCTGAGGTCGATTCAGGATGAGGTTTGTATTGAGCGCCCTGAATGCGATCGCTCCATCGATGTTGAGCCAGGTTCCGCACTCGATGGTTTCTCGTTCCTTTGGTGGTGCGACGAGTGTTTGTGTTTTGATCTTTTGGGCAGTGAAGGTTCTGTTGTTTCCGTTGAATACGTCGTTAGGTATCAGGATTGCGAGTCCCTTGACGGCTCTGAAGAAGAATCGGTTGAGTGCGTGCGCGGCTTGGATGACGAGGGTTGTCGCATCGTCTGGTAGTGCTGCGAACGCGATGCATGTTTTTGCGATTTGGTCTTCCGATTCGCCTTCAGCCACTGGGAGGATTGACTTTGTTATGAAGGATCCTGAAGTAACGAATCCGCCTGGGAACGTTGTTCGAGTTGCGACAGAATTAATATTTTCCGCCAGTGCTCCCATTCCTAGGATTTGCCCTGCGGAGTTGAGTTTCCATTCTGCCATGGACGATTGGTTGGTCGGGATTGTTAGCCCCATTGGTTTTTCTGCTGCGAGCCATGTCCATGCTGCGACCCTGTTTTCCGATCGTGTAAAGCAGGCTCCATGGTATTCGTCCTCCCAGTCCTGCAGCAGCGGTGTGTTGTTCCCCTTGGATTTGTCATGGAGTTCGGGGAATCTCCGATGCCATGCCGCCGCCATTGACAGCGAAGCGGCCTTGTCCCCTTCGAGTCTTGTATAGTAGAGCGGCGAGACGGCTTCCAGTGAGCGGAGCCGATTGCCGAGGAAAGAACCGTCGTCATTGCTGGCTTGTTCTTTTTTGACATTTTCCAGCCAGCCTTTTTCGAATTGCAGGGTATCCCTGTCCCGGAGCAGGTCATTGAAAAGGATCCAGGTTTGGATTGAGTAGTCTTGGCAGTAGCAGTACCTGACTCTTGTGTCGCCTCCGATTCTGAGCAGTCTTCCATCTGGGAATACGCATGTTTTGGTGAATGGCCAAAGGTCTTTTGCGTGCAGGTAAAGCGCTTTCGGGAGTTCCCAGTTGTTGTGCTTTCCCGAGAAGTGGAGCATTGCCAGGTTTGAGAGGGTGATGTTGATATATCCAATATTGAGGTATCCGTGGTGGTTGCAGGCGCATGTTTCGAAGAAGTTGGCGCCTTCGTGAAGGTTTTTAAGTGGCGTTCCGTCAATGTTTTTAACTGATGCTGCGTCCTTTGGGAACGAGATTGCATTGGCGAAGAACTTGATTGCCTTTTCCTTGTATTCCTTGACTCGCGGCAGGTCTGGGTACATTGAAGCCGTTCTCCAGAGCAGTGCTCCGTTCCACATGTTGCTTTCCGGCTTGTTGTTGTTGACGAGGCCTGCGGAGATGGTGTAGTTGTCCAGGAGCCAATCAGCCTCGGACACAAGGACGTTCCTGAGCTGCTGCCTGTCCTGCTCCGTGAAATGGGGCTCCAGGGTTTCGATGGCGTGCGCCATTCGTTCGATGCAGAGCGCTGAGATCCACGAGTGCCCCCAGGTTTCGCCGTCAACGCAGCAACCGCCGCCGGCGTGGTGCCCCTGGAGGGTGAACCTGAGGAGCTTGAGGGCGGTGTCCGTCATCTGGTCGCGGGACATCTTTGCCGCCCCAGCACTGGCGTGGGGGTTGACGGCTAGTTCAGCGAAGGCGGTCAAGGCCGTGTTGTTGGTTTGCTGTGACCAATGTCCGTGATTGCCAGGTCCATACGACAAAAGGCCACCATTGCCCGGAAAAGGTCTCAGTTGGCGGCGCGTCGAGGGAATCCAGCGCGAGAGCAAGTACGCGTAAAGGTGGCTCATTTGCGTAGATCCAATTGGTTTGAGATGGAAGGTTGGGGAAAACCCTACTTGCCCCCGGCTGGTCTCACGTCCAGGATTCGGAGTTGCGGGACGGCACTTCCGTTGAAACGATTGATGTGGGGCGAGTATACGATTTCCCATGGCGGCGGCGGGAAGAGGTCGGGGAGGCGCCCGAAGGCGATGAATTGCATTCGTGTTCCCGAACCGTCCACGACCATTCCCCTTGTATGGTTCTTGCCGGCAGGCATTTTCCGTTCGGGAACCACGTTCTTGGTGATGAAAATGGGTTCTGGATTTCCATGCCCGAACGGTTCGAGCAATTCAAGCTCCAGGAAAAAGTGGTCATCCAATTCGTTGAAGGCGACTTCTCCGCATGCCGCCAGGATGGGCTTCATCGACTCAATGCCAAGGACTTTTTGGACTGCATTGTCAAACTGCCGGCAGAAGAGATCCAGGTTTTCCTCGGTGAGCGAGAGTCCTGCAGCCATTGCATGACCGCCGAAACGGATGAGGGATTCTGAACATTCGCCTAGCAAATCAACTAGATTCAGGCGTCTGATCGATCGGGCAGAACCCGTGAATTGACCAGATGGATCGCGGGTCAGGACCACGGACGGCCGATGGTATTTGCGGGTCAGCCTGGAGGCGACGATGCCGACCACGCCCTGGTGCCAGCCTTCTTCCCAGACCACGATGGAACGGGTGGTGTTCAGGTTGTACCTGTGGGCAATTTGGGCTTCCGCGGCGTTGACCACCATTTCCTCGATGGCCTGGCGCTCACGGTTTTGTGCGTCCAGCTTTCGTGCCAGGTTTGCAGCGTCCACCATATTGTCGGCTTCAAGCAATTTCAGTGAATCAGTCGGGTCTCCCAGTCGTCCTGTTGCGTTGATTCTAGGAGCTAGCCTGTAGGTAATGTCTGACGTTGCGAGGTTTTCGCTGACGTCTGAGATTTCGCAAAGTGCGTGGATGCCGGGACGTTGCTTGCCGGCGAGGATCTTCAATCCATGCTTGACGAGGATCCTGTTTTCGTGGAGCAGCGGGACGATGTCAGCGACGGTTCCGAGCGCGACCAGGTCAAGTCCCTGGCGCAGATCCGTATCCTCGCCGCCATAACCATTTTCGCGTCCGTACTTGAGGAAAGCGTGGCAGACTTTGAAGGCCACGCCGACGCCTGCCAGCTCCTGGATCTCCTCGGGGGCGCCTGGAAGCTTGGGGTCGACGACCGCGAGGGCTTCCAGCGGTTCGCTGCCGGGTGTGTGGTGGTCGGTGATGATCAAGTCCAATTGACGGTCTTTCGCCAGTTGGACGGCGTCGTACGAGGTGATTCCGCAGTCGACTGTCAGGAGCAGGTCGCACTTGTTGGCTTGTGTCTTGGAGATGGATTCGACGGTAAGCCCGTAGCCGTCGTCAATCCGATGGGGAAGATAGCATTCTACTATTCCGCCGTTTTTCCTGAGGACCCATGCGACAAGCGCGGACGCCGTAATGCCGTCCGTGTCATAGTCTCCGTGGATGAGGATTCTCTGTCCGTTGTGGATGGCTTGCCAGAGTCTAGCCGAGGCTTCCTTGGTTCCAGGGAGGAGATAGGGATCCCCGATGTCCGCCAAGGACGGATTCAAGAAGTCACGTATCTTCTCAGGACCGATCCCGCGCATGTCCAAGACAAGCGCAATCGGCCTGGTCACGCCTGCTTCGTTAATAAGTGCCTGTACTCGATCTTCGTTGTTTTCAACTTTTTCCCAAAGATATTCTTCCATTTCTTTCTTTTCCTTATGTTTTTGGATGTGGTTAACACTATACTCCATAATGACTAAAGTTGCACGAATATAATAAATTTTTTTCAAAAAAAGTTGAGGGGAGCCCCTTTTTCAGTAGCGGAATCCCATCGGACGGGTCGGACGCAAAAAAAATGGCATGTTTTCAGGTTCGGAATGCGTCGATTGTTTTTTGAAAAAAAGTTATAAAGCTTGTATATGTGGGCAAACAATAATACATTATAAGTTTCGCAGGAGCTACGAAAAGATGTCGCAGAAAGGCAAAGTACTGATACTTGACGAGACGTCGACAGTGGGCGAAGTACTCCGGAGTCTGTATAGGAGTCTGGAGCATCGAGTCCGCGTTTGCGGCGATGTGTCCTCGTTTATTGAAGTTTATGGCGATGGCGATTGGGACGTCGTGATTTGTCCGGTCGCTCGTTTTGGCGAATTGCGTGATCTTTTGAGCAATGTTCCTGGGGGCATGCCTTCCGTGTTGGTTACCTGCAGCTATTCTGAATTGGGTTTGTACGAGGAGGCGTCTCGTCTTGGTGCCTGCGGCAGGTTGACGTATCCTGTACGTGCCGAGGAGGCGTTGCGTTTGCTTGAGCACGGCTTGGAGTTGTCCTCATGGCGTATTCGCGAGCCTTCTCGCGATCGTCGTCACGGGGTTGAATTGCCTGAGGTGAGCTTGAAGTACGGCTTGCTTGCTGGCGAGCATGAGTTGATGAAGGCATTGTACTCCCAGTTGGAGGCTGTTGCCGATACTGAGATGACGGTGTTGATTCGTGGAGAGAGCGGCACAGGCAAGGAATTGATTGCGAAGGCGGTTCATTGGAACAGTCGTCGTCGCGGCGGTCCATTCATCGCGGTGAATTGCACGTCCATTCCGGAGAATTTGCTTGAGTCCGAGTTGTTCGGTCATGTCAAGGGGGCGTTTACGGGTGCTGTTCGCAACAAGGAAGGGTTGTTCCAGGCCGCCAACGGCGGGACGCTGTTCATGGACGAAATCGGCTCGATCCCGCAGGGGATGCAATTGTCGCTATTGAGGATTTTGCAGGATGGCCAGGTGCGTCCTGTTGGCGGTGTTTCGTCGACTCACGTCGATGTTCGCGTTGTTGCGGCGACGAACGAGGATCTTGAATCTCGGATGAAGGAAGGCAAGTTCCGCGAGGATTTGTTTTATCGCTTGAGTGCATTTCCTTTGCATTTGCCTCCGTTGCGCGACCGTCGCAGCGACATACCGGTTTTGGTCAGTCATTTTTTGGAATGCGAGTATCGTTCCAGCGGCGTCCGTTTCGTTGGGTTCACGGCAGAGGCCCTTGAGGTTTTGACTCGCTACGACTGGCCTGGCAACATTCGCGAGCTTGGGAATGCGCTGCGTCGCATCATTGCCTTGTCCGGTGGCAAGAAGCAGGCATTGGGCGTTGAAGATTTGCCTGAGGAGTTTCGTCGCTCGCCATCTGCAGTTGAAGGCGAGCGGACTTCTGCTGTTCAGGTTTCTCGTCCTCCTCGCAGTGCCGGGATGTCTTTGAAGGCATATTTGCGCATATGTGAGCGGGACTACATCCGCGAGGCGATAGAGTCTTGCGGAGGTGACAAGGAGGCCGCGGCCAAGCTCCTGGGGATCAGTCGCGGCACGTTGTATCGTAAGCTAGAAGAGGATTGACAGGACAATGAAGCAAAAGATGCAATGGGGCAAGTGGTGTTTTCTGGCGGCGATTCTGCTGCTGTCGTTGGGATGCGAGTCGTTGAAAGGTCCGATTTTCTGCCTTAGTTTGCATCGGGTGGTCAGTCCTGGGGCATTTGGCCCTGACACGCAACTGATTCGAAGTGTTGTTGACGTGATGGGGCAGAACGAACATATGGTGTCTCGGTTTCCTGCGATTGATTCGTCGTCGTTTGGAAGTGTTGAATTGGTTCCTGACGAAGCGAGCGGTCTTTGGGGCTTGCGTTTGAGAATGGATCGCAAGGGAATGGGGTTGTGGCGTCAGACTGCCGGGGAGTTCGCTGGCGGTCGATTGGTTGTGTTGCTGGATGGCTACGTGTGCGGCACCATGGTCATTCCTCCCTATGATGCGAGCGAGTATTTGCTGATACCCCCGTTATGGAACGAGGCGGATGCCAGGACTATTGCCCGGCACGTGGAGAGCAACTACAGGAAGACCAACCGTCGCTAGAGAGCAGGTTGGCGGCCCAAAGGAACGGACTAGAGTTACAATTTTAGATGGTTTTGCAAACTAAAAAAGAATAAGGAAAGACAATGGCGGATTCCACCACGTATTCTTCGATGACAGATGAGCTAGGCATGTTGTTCATATCTGCCGGCGATGGTGATTTGGGCGCTGCAGGCAAGTTGACTGAGATACTTCGTCTTGCCGAACCCTGTGAATGTGCCGATTGGGACGAGGACATCCGCATGTATTGGGAAAGCGGCTTGCAGGATTTTGCGAAGAAATGCGATTTGAAGCGTTTGGATGGCAAGCAGCGCGAGCTTGTTTCGGCGATGCTGAATTGCTGCCTTGAGGGCACGATGTTCAGGAATTTGTATGCGATATTGGCGAAGAACGAGTTTCCGGATTACGGCGATCCGGCTGGCTTGATTCAGGCATTGGGCGTTCGTGACGAGAAGGAACCGTTGTCGAAGGTAAACCGTCGTCTTGCGGTTATGGCCCATGTCAAGCGCGAAGCGTTTTGCTTTGCTCCTGCGTTTGGCGTTGGGGTCGTAGGTACGGTTGACGATTTCAGCAACGAGGTTAAGGTCACGTTCCAGCGTCGCCAGACGTTGGGCTTGCGCAATTTCCTTGACAGCATGCTGTTGGTTAAGATGGATACTGAGGTCCACAATTGGCTTTTGAAGGCTGATCGCCCTAAGAAGATGCCGTTGCCGGCGTTGAACGAGAAGATCCAGGGCGCCGTATGCAGTGTCTTCCCTCCATTGATGAATCCTGCTCGTGCCTTGCTTGTTCCCCATGTGATGTCAGATGTGCAATTGCGGAATTTGACTGCTGTTGCCGAAGTGCCCAAGGCGGACGAGGCAAGTTATTCTTCAACTGATTCATCTCCCGAGCAAGGTTGGGAGCAAAGCCGTAGCTTGAAGGAATTGAGCGAGCGCATGAAGTCGGTTTCAGCCTTGGAAGAAGGCAAGGCGTACAAGGTTGACGGCTTGCGCTCAGTTTTGATCGCTGGCGCCAAGCGCGATAGCGATGACATAAAGCGCAAGGAGGAAGAGGCTTTGAATTTGGCTACCTCGCTTGCCGAGCTTCAGCAGAAGCTTCCTGAGTCCATGGGGGAATGGTTTGCTGGCGTTCTGAGCGAGTTGGTTGAGAAGGAAGCCGATGTCTGGGTGGATCACCAGCTGTTCTTGGATACGAGCGACAAGATGCCCGGGAGGCAAGTGTTGCCCTGGTTCAAGGTAACGCGTTCTGCGATGGGGGCTAGCTATCTTGTTGAACGCACATGCTATTTGCCGTATCGCCTATGGAGCAATACCGAGAAGGCGTTGTCTGATTCCGAGTCGGGTTTGTTGCCGAAGGGAGTCGCTGAAGCGTTGGACAATGAATTGGTTTCTGCGGATGCGTTGCTTTGGATATGGAAATCCAAGTATGTCGACCTGCAAGAAAAGTACTTGACCAATCCGAATTTGCTGTTCAAGACTCTTCAGAAGGGGGTCAAGGGTAGTTATCTGAAAGCTCATCGCGATTTGTTCAAGCTGATGATGGACGACGAGAAGTTCCAGAAGCATCTGATGAGGAACGGGAACGAGAAGTCGGTATCTGATTTTGTGCATTGCATCAAGCGTTTGCCGCTGCTTGACGCCTCTGACCGCCAGAGCTTGGTTGTCAAGATTGTTCGTTTGTATCCCCAGTACTTGTATTTGGTTGAGGAGAAGAAGGTTGTCCGTGCGGCGTTGCCGCGTGTGACGAGCTGGCGTTGTTTGCGTTTGCGTCAGATGCAGTTGCAGCATTTGATCGATGTCATGATTCCCGAGAATGCCCGTGCATTGGCCGATGCCCGCAGTCGCGGCGACTTGCGGGAGAATTCCGAGTTCAAGTACGCCAAGGAGCAGCAGGCGTTGCTGCGCAAGGAACAGGCTCGTTACGAGCAGAGCCTTCTTGGTGTCCAGGGGACGGATTTCAGGGATGTTGTCGTCGAAGGCGAGGTTGTCGTTGGCAGCCAGGTCACCGTCAAGTACGTGATTGGCGGCGAAAAAGCGACGTATTGCATTCTTGGCTTGCTTGATACGATTCCCGAACGCAGGCTGGTTTCCTTTGAGACGGAAGTCGCCAAGATCCTGCTCAATTGCAAGAAGGGCGATTTAGTTGAAATGCCCAATGGCTCGGAAGCCGAGATTGTTAAGATTGAAGCGCTCCCTGAAGATTTGCTCGAATGGCTGAACGGGATCCCCGAACTGGGCGAAGACAAGGCAAGCGGAGTCATGGCGGAATAATCAAACCCCAGGAGGATGCCCAAAATGTTCAAGTACTGCCTCAATACAGGAACCATCAGAGGACAAAAGCTCAGATTCGTCGAAGAGCTGGAATTTGCCTCACGCGCCGGGTATGATAGCGTGGAGCCTTGGATGCAGCAAGTCCACGGGTACAGAAATGCGGGCGGCACGCTCCGGGAGCTGGGGCAGAAAATCGCGGATTTGGGGTTGGCCGTGGAAAGCGCAATCGGATTCGGGAAGTGGGCTTCCGACGATGCGACGGAACGCGCCGCCGGATTGGAGGAGGTGCGGCGCGACCTGGCTGCGTTGGCGGAAATCGGCGGCAAGCGTCTTGCTTGTCCTCCCGTTGGTGCCACGTCTAGTCCGATTGCACTGGAGCGTTTGCAGGAACGCTATGTCGAAGTGCTGAAGATTGGCGATCAACATGGCGTGGTTCCCTTGCTTGAGCTATGGGGGTTTTCGGCGAATTTGCATCGTATCGACCAGGTGATGAAGGTTGTGCTTGGCACTGAGCATCCGAAGGCGGCTGTCGTTCTTGACGTGTATCACATCTACAAGGGCGGCGGGAATTACGTTCCTTTGCGTCTCCTCAGCAAGAATGCGATGCCCGTCCTCCATATCAACGACTATCCTGCGGATCCACCCCGGGACAAGATTGGAGACGGTGACCGGGTTTATCCAGGAGATGGCATCGCGCCGCTTAAATCCATCTTGAAGGATGTTGCCGCCAATGGTGGAACCGTCCTTTCCTTGGAACTCTTCAATCGAAGCTACTGGGCGCAAGATGCCTTGACCGTGTGCAAGACTGGACTCGCCAAGGTCAAGGCGGCAGTCGAGTCGGCAAAATTGTGATTTTTTAGGCAACAACAACAATTAAGATGACAGGGGGCGACCATGCTGGATATCTACCGTATTGCGTGTTGCGTACCGAAATGCCATGTTGGCGATATTGCGGCAAATTGCGATGAGATGCTTGCCTGCGCCAATTCGGCGATGTCTTCCCATATTGTCGTGTTCCCAGAGTTGTCCGTGACGTCCGCGTATTGCGGGGATTTGTTTCTTAACGCCGGCTTTCTGGATCATGTGTCGGATTGCGTATCGGACTTTGTTTCCAGCTTGCCTGAAGATCCAGTGTATGTATTTGGCGCACCGGTTTTGGTGCGTGGTCGCCTGTACGATTGCGCTGTGGTCGTCCAAGATGGTCTTATTCTTGGGATTGTGCCCAGGAGCTTCCTTGGTGCGTCGAAACGTCATTTTTCATCAGGTCATGGCATTTTCGGTCAGTTGGTCGAGTTTGCCTGGCAGGACGAGATTCCCTTTGGTACGGATCTTGTGTTTGACTTTGGCGGTTCGTTGCGCTTTGGAGTCGAAGTTGGCGGTGATGGCGAATCTATTCTGTCACCGAGCCGGCGCTATGCGTTGGGCGGCGCCAACTTGCTGGTGAACATCACGAGTTCGCATCACTATGTTGGGCGCGGCGATGCCGAAGTCCGGCGTTGTCGCAGTTTAAGCGAACAGCTGGTTGCCGCCTATGCGGTGTGCAGTTCGGGAGTGACGGAATCGACGGTTAATGGAGTGTGCTCGGGGCGATGCGTCGTCGCCGAATGTGGCGAAGTCATTGCCCGATCCGCAGGGTTCGAGCGTGAGAATGCCGTGCTTTATGCGGACGTCGATCTGGGTTTTGTCACCTCCCGCCGCCTGAGGGATATGGATTTTCGCGACATCTCCTGTCTGGCTGATGCGTCAACCCATCGTCTTCTTGAGAATGAGCTTCCGGTTAAGATTGATTTTGGGAAATCGTTGCACCGTCCATTGTCGAAGACCCCATTTGTCCCCGAGGATCCCAATGAGTTGTCTGACGTATTTTCGCTTCAGGTCGCCGGTTTGTGCAAGCGTTTTGAAGCGGCTCATTCGTCGAAGTTGATTTTGGGGGTTTCCGGAGGTCTTGATTCGACGTTGGCGTTGCTGGTATGCGTCCGGACAATGTCCGTCTTGGGGCGACAAGCTTCCGATGTGATTGCCGTGACGATGCCAGGCTTTGGGACGACAGACCGGACTTATAAAAATGCACTCGCTCTTTGTCATGAACTCGGCGTCGAATTGCGCGAGATCAGCATCAAGGATGCCTGCCTGCAGCATTTCAAGGATATCGGTCACGATCCTGAAAAGCATGATGTTGTCTATGAAAACACGCAGGCCCGGGAACGCACGCAGATCTTGTTCGATTTGGCAAACGCGTGCAATGGCTTGGTGGTGGGAACTGGCGACATGTCCGAGCTGGCAGTCGGCTGGTGCACCTACAACGGCGACCACATGTCCATGTATGCCGTCAATAGCGGTGTTCCGAAAACCTTGATCCGAAGCGTGCTCGGTTGGTGCGCCAACGGGGATTTCGCCAATGTTGCCGAGTATTTGCATGACGTAATCGAAACGCCCGTGAGCCCTGAGCTGCTGCCCCCCAAAAACTCCGGGGAAATCCAGCAGAAAACCGAGGATATCATCGGTCCCTACGAACTTATCGATTTCTTCCTCTATCATTTTGCATATGGCGGAGCATCGAAGGAAAAAGTCGCTTTCCTGGCAACTTTCGCCTTTGGAAAGCGTTTTAAGCAATCCTACCTGGATCTATTTGTCAAGCGGTTCTTCACGCATCAATTCAAGCGTTCCTGCATGCCTGACGGTCCACAGGTCACAGTTGTTGGACTCTCCCCGAGAGGCGCTGCCCAATTGGCGTCTGACGGAATCGTCCCAGAACTCTGAGGCAAAGGAACTGGGTCTGGGACGTGACGGGGTTTTGTGGGTGTGGAGGTTTTGGGACTGGAATTTTCTTCAGCCCTCATTCAGAATTCATAATTCAGCATTCATAATTAAGGACAGGGTCGGACTTTAGCATTCAGCATTCAGCATTCAGCATTCAGCATTCAGCATTCAGCATTCAGCATTCAGCATTCATAATTCCTCGGTTTCGTACTCAAAAGGCATCTGACATGCCCCTTGGGTTCAATCTTGGGATAAGATTCGTGAACTCTTTTCTTTCTGCCAGAAAGCAATTGGCGATCGATGGCGTCGATGCAATTCTAGTAAACAATTGAAAGTTTTTTTGCATTTTTTTGCGAAAACACCTTGACATTGACTTAGTTTGTTTGTAGAATATTAATTATTGATCGTTTTCAGGTCGATAAGAGCCGTTTTGTGTTGGTTAGAAGAGTTTAAGAGTCGAAAAACCAAAAGGAGTCAATTCATGTTGAAGCGCAGAAGGTTTACGTTAATCGAGTTGTTGGTTGTGATTGCCATCATTGCCATTTTGGCTGCGATGCTGTTGCCGGCGTTGTCGAAGGCTCGTGAGAAGGCCCGTGCGATCTCCTGTGTTTCGAACTTGAAGCAAATTGGATTGGCTCACATGATGTATGCCGATTCCAATGATGAAACGCTTCCTCCGAACTATGTCACGAATGCTTGGCCAGGCTACTATCGTGTGTACTCTCCGGTTATGGTTGTTGACTTTGTTGGTGACAAGAAGATTTTTATTTGTCCGTCGTGCACGGATCATTTTACTCTAGTTGCCGCGAAGACGGCTGACAATTGGGATACTGATTGGAAGGTATCATACGCGATCAACCAGAGTTGTAGCGACAGTGCAAACTACGCGACCCGTCTAGACAAGGGATGCAAACTGGCTACCATCAAGAACCCGTCCAATACCATACTTTGGACAGACAATCGTGCAGTAAGTTCAGCTGACTTTTGGTGCGGATTGTATGGTACAGCTAATACCACTGAGTTCCCAGGCGGGGAAAACCAATCGGTTTTGCCAGCAGCTGGATATGACAACAAGACGGATCGTATCGCTAATCCCAAGGACGCCATCCATAGCTCTGGAACCAACAACAACTACCTGTGGTGCGATGGTCACGTGGAATCAAGAAACCAGTACAGCACCACCATGGGACAATGGTCCAAGGACTATTGAGCTAACATTATAAGTAATCTAAAAACTGAAGTCGCCCCCGACGCTGAGAGAAATCCTCGTCGGGGGTTGTTTTTTTGCCTGTGAGCAAGTACAGTTTCATTCAGTTTTCCGGAACAAGCACAATCGATACAAAGGAATGAAGTCATGAGACTATTGGCGCTGATTATGTCGTTGTCGTTGGTTGGTTTGTGTGGCGACTGGGTTTTGGAATCGGGGAGCAGGGCGCAAATTGTCTTGCCCGACTCGTATGCTGGAAATGCTGGGGTTGAGGCATATTTACGCGAGGTCGCTGGCGTGCTGCAGGCATCGCTGAAGGAAGGTGTCGGCGCCGAGGCTGTGATTGTCCGCGAAGGCGAGGCTTCGCCGCAAGTCAAGTCGATCTACCTTGGTGCGACCCGTGCCCTTTCGCAAGTCGGGGTTGACGTGACCAAGTTCGAATACTTCAATGGAATCATTCTGGAAAAGGACGGGAAGCTATTCGTTGCGGGATACGATCGTCACAGGTACGGATTGGACAAGCCTGAGAGATCCTACCTGAACTATATTTTGGGTACGGTCAAGGCGTCAGTCGTGTTTATGGAAGATTACCTTGGAACCAGGTTTTTGCTTCCGGGCGAGGCGGGGATCGATTTTCAGAAGCGCGACAGGATTGTGGTTCCAGGCGGGCTGCGTCGAGAGGTGACGCCAAGGTTGATCTTTGCTACGGGACGCCATTCTTCGCTGCTTTACGACTACGCCAACAACAACTTCGGTCGTTCCTCGTTCCATACCTACGGCGGTCATTCGTTCTATGACGCATGCCCAGCCAGCAAGTACGCCAAGTCAAACCCAGAGTACTTTGCGCTGATCGGCAACCGACGAAGCGGCGACGGCGGACACCTGTGCATCTCAAACAAGCAAGTCCAGGAACTGATCTACCAGGAAGCGCTTAAACGGCTGGACCAGGGCGCAACCGCAGTGCAAGTCGCCCAAACTGACGGATACGTCCCTTGCGAATGCAAGCAATGCAAGGAATATGGAAATACAGACGACGAAGGCGAAAAAATATGGATCCTCGAACTGGGGCTGGCAAAACGACTCCTGAAGGACAGGCCCGGGAAAATGCTCCATCTCCTGTGCTACCCGCCAAACCAAGATCCTCCAAAGACGTTTTCGGAGTTTCCCGACAATGTAATCATCGAGATGTGCCGATACTCCCAGGCGGATTTCGATGCCTGGAAACCGATCAAGGTCCTCCAGGGATTTACGACGTACATCTACAACTGGGGCTGGTATCAGTCGGTGGGAATTACTCCGAAGACGACGCCTCGCTTCGTCGCCAACCAGGTGAAGCTGTTTGCAGCCAACAATGTGAAGGGTATCTACCGTTGCGGATTCGGCGAATTGTTCGGCACGGAAGGACCCGCCTACTATGTTTTCGGCAAGATGCTGGACAATCCAGACGGCGAAAGCCATGTTTTGGCAGATGAGTTCTACCGTCGCGCCTATGGATCGGCATATGCGCCAATGGCGGCTTTCTTCGATATTCTGTACACAAGGCTTAATCAATTGTATTTGCCTAATGTCGGATCGAGACGAACGGACGGATTGGGAGGCATCCCAAAGAACCGAACCGTTATCCTTAGCGCAATCTACAGTCCCGACCTGATCAATTCCTTGGAGAAGAACCTGGCACGGGCTGAAAAGATGGCGCCTGAAGGGAAAATCGCTTCCCGCTTGCAGTTGGTACGCAAGGAGTTCGAATACCTGAAGAGCTTGGGAAACACGCTCGCGGCCTACAACATGTACCAAACCGACCCCAACCAGGCGTCGTTCAAGGTTCTGGCGGATCGGGTGCTCCAACGTAACAAGCTGGTCGATTCCTACTATGACGCCAAGAATAGGATGATAACGTTCAAGGAGTTCGGCGGCATTCCCTTCTTGGGTAGCATTGGAAAATCGGCGTTAATGGTCAACGGTCGCTTGGGCGCGCCTGTCGGTGCTCCCTTGACCTGGAACGTGGAGCGTTTGCTTGAGATCGGCGTGCTTCCGGGGACTAGCTACAAGTCGATGCAGATCCGGCGGGTCGAGGGGGATCCCGGCAATGATGCGTCTTCTGGAGGTTGGAAGGATGCCTCTTGGCAATCGCTTGCCGGCATTCAGCTTGCCGATACGAAGGCACAGGCTCGATTCAAGGTGGTTTACGATGACAAGGCGCTCTACTTTGCCTGCGAGGCAAAGGTGATTCCCGGACAGGACTACCTGGAACTTGGCAAGGACGGCCCTTGCTGGCGGCAGGACTGCCTTGAATTCATGCTCGATCCTTCTGGAGATCGTCAAACATTCTACCATTTAATCATCAATCCGGTGGCGGGATCGTACTTCGACGCCCGATTCGGCTACATAACGGATCCACTGCATCCCCTGTATCGGGAATCAGACAAGGCCTGGGATGGAAAATGGAGCTTTACAACAAACGTCGAAGGCGATACCTGGCGCTCTTTTGTGACGATCCCATTCGAGACGCTGGGCGAAAAGCCGACTAGCGGCACCAATTGGACGATGAATGTCGGAATGGAGGCTTATACCCCGTTGCCCAAGGATTTTGTTGGACATGGGGAAAAGAAGCTGGAGCTGCTGCTCTGGTCGCCAAACATGGAAACCATGAAGTTCCAGGAACCGGAGATATTCGGGGACGTCGTCTTCGAGTAGATCTAAATTCACCGGTTTCGTACTCAGAATGCATGTGACATGCCCCCTTTTGGGCGAGAAGAGTAATGGGACTGGGACTGGGACATATGGGACAAATGGGACAAATGGGACAAATGGGACAAATGGGACAAATGGGACTGGGAATTTGAACTGGGACTGGGACGTTGAC
>DBPZ01000135.1 GCA_002305655.1 Lentisphaeria bacterium UBA1407
CGAATTAATTCAACTAAGTACTAGCCCGCAACGCAACGTCAACCAACCTAGACAAGCCCCAAGAAGACTCATGGCAGACAACGTGCGCATCAGCCGACCATACTGATTCCGGAACAGCCTGCAGACACGATCACCAAGGTAGTTGTGTGACGCAACCAGAATCGTCAGCATCGTAACAAGCAACGATGCCCAACGCATCGAAAAACCGCCAACGTCCTCAAGGCACTTCCGCCCCATCAAGGTCAGCAAGGCGTAGTAGGAGCCGAAAATCATGGAACTCGCCACAAACAACCGGACGACATCCCAGCGGCGCATGACCTCGACCACAGGTCCCCACAAGGTGCCGCCGCGCTCAATTGGCTTCAACGTCCCGCGAGAATAATACACAATCACCAAGTACGCAATCGCTGACAGCACAGCCGGAACAAGCAACGAGGCGCGCCAACCCAACCACGCAACAAGCCAGACCATCCCGGACGTCCCGGTGACTGGCCCCAAATAGCCAATCAGCAGGGTAATGCCCAAAACCGATGAAAAGCGGTCCGGATACAAGTCGGCAACCAGCTTCGCAACACCTAAAAAGACAATCCCAGCTCCAAAACCTGACAAGACACGGAATATCAACAAGAGCCAATACGACGAACATAAGGGAAACATCGTCATCCCAATGCAAAACGAGCCGCCGCCCAACAGCAAAATCCGTACGCCGCCGAAACGATCCGCAAGCATCCCCAGCGCAAGCTGCGAAAACGCATACGAATACATGTAGAACGATGCCAAGCCAGCCATCAACGATGCGTCAAAACCCAGCTCGTGCTGCAAAGAGTCAAATACGGCACCAGGAACAAGTATCTTGCTCATGCTCGTGAAAAACATCAGCAAAACACCGCTCCGGAAAATCACGACCTTGCGACGAAATACATCAGAATCGCCTAGCGATACCATAACGAACTTCCCAACGACTCAAGAAACACCCTTCGACTTCAGCCACGCGACTCCAAATAGGCATCCATCGCTGTATTCACAGGGAACTGGAAGTCCCGTGGGCAACGACCAATCTCATACTTGAGACCATCGTACAGCTTCATCAGGTTTTCCTGCTTCATGCCGGTCACTTCTAGAACCTTTGAGTTGTCCATCACGCGATCGAACAGCCGATCGTAGTCGAGTTGCCAACGTGCCCAGCGGGCATACTTGTCGGGACTGATGATCTTCAGGTAGTCTTCCTTGTCAACCCATACAGTCTCCAACCCACAGATATCTTCATAGTATTCCGCCACTTCATGCCAGGGATGGTGCTCTGCCGTGCAGACTGAAAACGCCTCGCAAAGCGCCCTCTCGTTGAACAGCAAGCCGGCGATCATCTGCGCAACGTCACCAGCCCAGCTCATCGTGCCCTGAACATCACGTGCTTCGACCGGCAACACAGTCGCCTTGCCCGCAAACGCGCGGCCGACAGTGTTCGGTGCCTCAAGCGTCACCAGCTGGTAACGCATCTTGCTGTACGTGATCGCAGGACGAATAATGGTCCAGTTCGACTTGCCGAGCGCCCTGATCACATGTTCGCCACGCCCCTTGAACACGGAATAGTCGTCCGAGTGGCGCAGCACAAGGTCGTCCGCAGTATCGCACAGCAAAGGCGCGCTTTCGGTCACCGGCACCTGCTTGTTGTCATACGCACGATAGCTGGACAGGTAGATATAATGGTCCGTATGATCCAAAGCCGCAGGCAAATAGTACGACAAGTCGTTCGTAGTGTAAATCATGAAGTCAACGATTCCGTCATAGCGCTTCGACAGAAACTGATGGAAAGTCGGCTTGTCCTTCGCATTCGCCTTGATGTACTTCAAATTTGGGCGCTCCACCGTCACGTCGTCAAGCGAAACAGCATCGACTTCGTATCCCATATCCGCCAACCTGGGAACCAGATACTGTCCCATCGCGCCCGTTGCACCCAGAACCAACACTTTTTTCGCCATAAGTTTACCCCCTTTGAATACATTGCTTAAAATATACATAACCTAGCATAAAAGAATATCCATAAAATATAGGCGATAACCACGCTTTGACAAGTTAGACTTCCAACTCAATTGTGCCGCATCCCTCTTCCATGCTCTAAGCTCAACATTCCTTATTCTTCAACAGCGCAGATTTGCCCGACCCTGTCCGACCCTGTCCGACCCTGCCCGACCCTGTCCGACCCTGCCCGACCCTGCCCGACCCTGTCCGACCCGTCCCAGTCTCGTATCCCAGTCCCATCCTCCAAAAAAGGGCATGTCACATCCCTTTTGAGTACGAAACAGATGAATTTTTCACCTTGCTTCTGAGCTGATTTTGTAAAGAATTGATTTTTTTGAGTTGATTTCGTCTGCAACAGTCGTCTTTGAGTTGATTTTGTAAAGATTTTGCGTTATGGTTTGTTTTTCGCCACTTTCAACTTTTTCAGGATTCCATCGTGAAACACAGTTATTTTCTAGTCTTTTTGTCCTTCGCTCTCCTTGCAGCCGAGCACGTACCGATCGATCCTGCCGATGTTTTGCTGCTCGCGCACTTCAACTCCAAGCAGTCGATCCAGATCGGCAATATCAAGGGGTTGATTGACAATGGCGAGATCACCGGCGGCGAAGCCGGCTTCCCCTTCAAGGACAGCTCGCCACAACCTGAAGCCCTAGACCTCAAAGGCTCCGGACGATACTTCGCCATCCCTGCGAAAAACAACTTCGATCCGCAACGCGGCACGATCCAATTCCTCGTCAAGCCACGCTGGGCAACAACGGGCTACAGGCATTGCATCTTCCTGCACATGGTCTTCGACAGGACGAAAAGAGCATCCTTCGCGTGGGGGTCGGACAACTCCTTCTACATCCAGAAACCACACACGGGAAACGTGATCCAGTTCACGCAAAATGCAAACCGGGAAAATTCGACGATCCAAACCGAAATCCCATACAGTACCGATACGTGGCACCAGATCACTGTCACCTGGGACGCAGACGCCAAGTCGCGCTCCTTCTACCTGGACGGAAAACTCGTCGGATCTGCGCTCTATGTCAGATTCCCGCAAGACCCGGAAGAAATCTGCATCGGAGGACTCAAAACCTGGAATGCGCAAGCATTCATCGACGAACTCAGAATCATCAAAGTCCCCCTGACACCAGAACAGGTCAAGCAAGACTACGAAGCACTCCTCGAAGGAAAGGAATTCCCGACGCCGCCACGAAGCAGACCGACTGACGTCACATTCCAACCCGTGCAACCCCCAAAAATACAAGAACCGGCAACCCTTACAGACGATGTCTTCAATTGCCCGTTCATCGATACACCGCCGAACTTGGACGGCATCCTCGATGACGCCCCCTGGGAACACGCTTTCACAGTCAGCCAATTCCTGCATAAAAACGGAGGACAACCAGAAGCGGAAACTACCGTCAAAATCTACCATGACTCCAACGCAATCCATCTCGGAGTCAAACTCGCCGAACAAAATATGAATGACCTGGTCGCTAAATTCGACCAGGACGACATGGCAATCTGGTCGGACGACTCCTTCGAAATGGTCCTGGACACAGGAGGGAAACAGGATAGCTTCTACCACATCCTGATCAATGCTTTGGGCAGCAAATACGATGCCCTAGGCGCAGACAAAAATTGGAATGCGACCGGAGCAAAAATCAAAACAGCCAGGAACTCCGACAATTGGACCATTGAGTTCACCCTTCCCTTCGCCGCCTTCAAGCTCCCGAAGCCCCAGATTGGCGAAGCATGGGCAGTCAGATTCTGCCGTGAACGCCATGCGGGCAAGACCGAATACACCGCGAATCCTCGGGTCAAGAGCGGTTCATTCAACCAAAGGGCATTCCTCGCCAAGCTCAATTTCACCATCGCATCCCAAGACGACGCACTGGAAATCATCCCCAAGCAAGACAACTTTGACCTGGGATACAATACGATCCAGCTGCAATGCAAAAACACCGACCCAAAAAGGGACCAAATAACCTTGGAAATGAGGCAGTTCGATTCACACGGCAAGGTCATCGCAATCCAAAAGGAAGACCACAAGCCCAATGACACCATCCAAATCAATCCGATTGTCGAGGACGACAGGGTAGATAGGCTGATCGTGACCGCACTTGTCAACCAAAAAGTCGTCTCAGGATGCACCTTGAAGCGGAATTCCGAAAACACGGGGGAAGGCGGTCTCAATGCACTTGAAAAAACTCTCGAGGAACTCAGCAGGAGCATACCGGATTGGGTGAAAATCGACCACCCCATCCATCGCGGTGTCGTCAAGTCGATCTGGACGATGCAAGACGAAATCAAGCTCTTCAGGGACAAGCTCCAGCAGGCGATCAAAAGCAAGATCACATTATCCAAGCAAGACGTAGACCACATCGCGGCGCAAGCCAATGGATTCAGGCTCTTCCGCGAGAACTACAGGTACCTCGTGTGGGAAACCTCGCCCTGGGAAGTCGGCGCCCCCAATGCACTCCCACCGGAAGACGCGCCGTTCAGCCCATACCTTGAATTCCAAGTCGCAGGAAACGAACGCGAAGCAAAGTGCATCATCATCTCAGGGCTTCTTTGCGGCAAGCGAACCGACCTCAGGATTCAACCAATCGCCTATGACAAGAACAGGAGATTCCTGTCCAACGACAACTTCGAGGTCTCCTACGAACCCTTCGTCAACCACAATGGCTCGCTGATCACCGCGCCGCTCGTCAGGATTCCCGGCAACATCGTCACCATAACGCCCGGCGAAGCGACAAGGATCTGGATTGTCTTCAACTCCAAGGACATCCCGCCAGGCGAGTACGAAACAACCATTGACATCAAGCCACTCAATGACTATGACATCCCTACACGCAAGCTTGACACCATGGTCAAGGTCTGGAACTTCACCCTGCCCGAGACCGACCAATGGCCGATAGACGCCTTCATGTGGGGTCCCATGTGCTCCCCGCTCGATGAAATCGAAATGATGAACCTGATGCACGACTTCCACTTCAAGTGGACGATGACCGAATCGCATTCCTACATCAACGGCTTCGTCAGGGACAGGCGATGGCTGGGAGCGCCGCCCAAAGGAAAGAGGTACAATGACGACCTCGTCCTTAACGCAAACCAGGAATTCTTCGAACAGGCACTCAAGAAGAAGATGAAAATAGTCTTCGCATGGGGATCCGGACCTGACGCGCGCTGGCACCAAATGATGAATGACAGACTGCTCAAGATCGGCTTCAAGCAAGAGGACATCATCTACCATGGACTCCTTAGGGACGAATTCGCCAAAAGGGACATCCCAAACCAAAAAGAAGCACGGGCAGAAACAAAGGCGATCCTCCCAAATGCACAGTTCATGGCGACTTACCTCAGCACGCCACCGCCAGCAGGAGCAACACTCGAAGACCTTGACAACGAAGGACTCACAGATTTCTTCAAGGTCTGGACAGTCATCTCAGGTAGATTCGAAGGAGAACAAGCCGATGAAACAATCAAATTCTTCAAGGACAGAAAACGAACACTCTGGACATACAGATGCTCGCAGAACATGACAACAATCCCAATCCTCCCATACTATAGGTTCTACCCAATACAATCCTATAGGAAAGGACTGGACGGAATCGCCATGTGGTGCTCGTACTCGGCAAAGGGAGATGATGGATTCGACCACCGAGACGGATACGATGACGGAATTAACTGGAGAGGATTGGATAAAAAGCCAGTTCCCACAAAGCGCTTCCACGCACTCAGGGAAGGACTCGAAGACGTCGCATACCTGCATGAACTCAAAAGAGTCATGGAACTCGCCAAAGACAAGAAAATCGACACAACAGAATACGACAAGCTCATCGCACAAGACATCGACCAATACATCTCCGAAGAGTCGCAGGGCCTGGTGGACGCATGGCGACTTGAGGTCGGCACAGCCATCCACAACCTGAACACGAAACTCGCCCAATAACCCATCTTCTTGAAATAAACTTATAGGTCGCATATGACACTCAGGGCATTCATCATCGGTCTGATCAGCGCGCTTTTCTTGGCCGCATACGCATTTTACAACGACGTTGTGATTCTCCAGAACTTGATCGTCGGAACACATTTTCCACAGTCGATCTACGGTTCGCTTTTGGTCAGCGTGATCCTGGTCAACCCCACCCTTTGGCTCATCCACCGCTACACACGCTGGAAGGCCTTTAGACCGTTTTCAGGCAAGGAGCTTTGCCTGATCATGGCGTTGGTTCTCCCCACCTGCGGCATGTCAACATGCACATTTTTGAAAATCGTCCCCCGTGCGATGATGCTTCCGCACCACTACGCCAAGACCACATCGAGCTGGAAGCTCCTGCAACCAGACGGAAAAACATACAAGCCGGTCACATCGCTGCTGCCGGAATTCATGCTCGCAGACCCTGAAATGGACGATGCGTTGACCACGATGATCCAAGGGGCGAGGACCTCTCCTGACAAGCCGATCTCATTCTCGCAAATCCCATGGAGAGCCTGGAAAAAGCCGCTGGCCTACTGGATCCCGCTTTTCGTCATCATGTGGACCGCTTTGGCCGGACTCTCCCTTGTCTTCCATAGGCAATGGGCTTCAAACGAGCACCTGCCCTACCCAATCGTTCAAGTAGCAAGATCGATACTCCCAGACGCAAACGGAAAGCCAAACCCAATCCTTAGGGAAAAAATCTTCTGGATCGGGCTTTCAATCATCTTTGCCATCCACCTCAACAACTACCTCAGGTTGTACTTCCCGGACGTGCTGATCCCCATCACGCGAACATATGACTTCAGAGCGTTCAGGGATACGTTCCCGACCTTCGTCAAGGGAGGCGGATACGGAACGCTCATGTGGATCAGATGCTACTACACCGTCATAGGACTCGCCTTTATGCTTCCTACCGACATCTGCTTCTCCATCGGACTCTCGCCTTTCGTCTTCTTTACCATCTTCGGCATCTTCATCAACCTGGGATATCCGCTAAGGATCGGAACGCTCTTTTCGCCAAGGCCCGACTGGGGCATGGTCTTCGGAGCCTACTGCGGATTCTTCGCAGTCCTGCTCTATACCGGAAGGCACTACTACTGGGAAACTGCCAAACGTGCGATTGGCCTTCGCGGCGACGTCAAGATCGAGGAATCCAGCGTTTGGGGAATGCGGGTCTTCGTCGTCGGCATCATCGCCTTCATCATCGGGATTACCCGTGGCGGCTTGGATTGGCAACTGTCGATCATCCTTGCGATCATGATGGTCATCGCATACTTGGTGATGGCGCGCATCCTGGCGGAAACCGGCATGTACCACCTCAACCCCAACCTCTATCCTGGCGTCCTGCTGATGGCGCTCTTCGGCGAACAGGCACTCGGCCCAACAACGCTAGCCATCATCCTCTTCACAACGACAATGTTCTTCATGGACACCAGGGAAACATTCCTCCCGTTCATGTCGTCTGCGCTCAAATTCCTCGATGGAACAGGACCGGAGCGCAAGCCCGAGACCAAGCGCTACTTCCCGATGCTCGCCGTCGTAATGGCATTGTCCCTTGTCGCAGCCATTTCCTCGACCTGGTACTTTTCATACGATCGCGGAATCAACTGGCGTGACGGGTTCGGAACTCGAAACACTCCGACGAATACCTTCAACGGAGTTGTCACGGCTCGCACACAGCTCGAAGCACAAGGATTGCTGGAGCAATCGGAACAAGCCAAGGGGTTTGGCAGACTCGCGATGGCCAAGCCCAGCAAACCATTTATCATCGCCTTCATAACCGTCTTCGCGGGGTTCATCTTCTTTTCGACGATGCGCCTCAGACACCATTGGTGGCCGATTCATCCGATCATCTTCTGCGCCTGGTCTGGCTACGCAGGATATGTCCTGGCATGGTCATTCGTCATTGGCGGCATCATCAAGGTCATCACGATGAAATTCGGCGGCAGCAAATTCTACCATAGGCTCAAGCCTTTTTTCATCGGCGTCATTGCCGGCGACCTCCTCTCCGCCATCATGGTCTTCCTAGCCGGGGGAATCTATTACTGGATCACAGGAACTCCTCCGAAGTCCTATTGGGTTCTGCCATAACTACTATAACATTACCAAGGAGCATTCGATGAAGCCAAGAAAATTCGTTACAATCGCACTCATTGTCCTATCCACACAGCTTTTTGCAAAATGCGTTGACGCATGGCCGAAGGTGGTCAGGGCAGACTCATCAGCCACCATAACCATGCAATTCGAAGAAGAAGACCTCAAGCAACCTGACAAGCTCAAGCTGCTCTACTACAACGATGACGGAATCCGGGCAGACGGAAAACCATTCCAGTACGCAACACCAGAAATAATCCCCTTCGAAATCAAAGGAAACACAATCGTCGCAACAACAAAATTCCCAAGCGAAACAAGGCATACGCTCAAACTCGTCAACAACGAAAACAATACCGTCGCAGACGTCAAACTCTACTCGCTCAAGCCAGACTACTTCGCACTAAGACCATTCAAGGGAAATATGCACATGCATAGCAAGTACTCCGATGGCGTCGACAAGACAGGATCCATCATGGTCGCGACATGCAGAAAAGTCGGACAAGATTTTGCCATCGAAACAGACCACAACAACTACGCAGGCTCGCAAGAGGCAGTGTCTACGTTCGCAACATTCCCGACGGACATGGTCACCTACCATGGCGAAGAAGTCCACGGACCAGGAAACGGAACGCACATCCTCTCGCTCGGCGCCACGGAAGGAATGGGAGAATGGTTCAAGCAACACAGGGCAGAATATGATGCAACAGTCAAGGAAGCGCTCGCCAAACTCCCGGCAGACATCCTGCCAAAGGGCATGAACGCATGGTTCGTCGCTTCATCCCATGTCATCTGGGATAGGATCAGAGCCAAGGGAGGACTGGCAGTCTATGCGCATCCGTACTGGAGGCCAAACTATCGACAGTACATCCCAAAACCAATCTCGGACTACTTCCTCAGCGAACTCTACTGCGACGCAATCGAAGTCGTCAACGGAGGCAGCTCAGAAAACACAATCCTCCATTACCAGGATCTCAGGGCGCAAGGCAAGAAAATCCCATTGATCGGAACGACTGACGCACACAACTCAAGGCATCTCGCCGGAGCATTCACCCTAATCCTTTCCGAATCGATTAAATTCGAAGACCTGGCAACCAATATCAAGAAGCTCAACTCCGTCGCGGTCGAATATGTCGCCAGAACCAAAAAGCACTACGTCCATGGGCCCAAAAGGGTCTCCCAATTCGCACTCTTCCTGCTCGAGCACTACTATGATCTCAAGCACGCCCCACTCTGCCAGGAAGAAGGCGAATGGCTGCTGACACTCGCAAAGGCAAAGGCAGGAGAACTCAATGACCAAGACGCGGTCGACAAGGCAACGAAAGCACTCCAGGAAGCAAAGGGACGAGTCCCGGCGCTATTTGACAAGTATTGGCAAAAATAACTTCGTAGCCCGTCTTAGCCCAACAATCGGAACAAAAGGAACTTCGATATGAAATACATTTCATTAGCATTTACGATTTTCGTCCTCGCAACGCAAGTTTCATTCGCCAAGCTGGTCGATTCCTGGCCGCTGGTGGTCAAGCAAGATTCCATGGTACAATTCACGTTTGTCCTCGAAGGCGAGCCAATGCTCCAAACTCCTGAAAAGCTGACGCTCCAATACGTCCAGGCGGATTCAGTCAGGGAAAGCGGAAAGGCATTTGGCGGCGCCTTCAACAAAATCGAATTTCAAATTGAAGGCAACAAGCTGATTACGAAGCCGATCAAAATCATCGGCGAAACAATCCATACGCTCAGGCTCGTCTCGCCAGACGCGCAAGGAAAGTTCAGAAACCCAAAAGTCCATGGAATCCACTTTGCATATTCCCTCGCTGACGACCTCTTCCAGCTTAGACCCTACAGAGGTTCAATCCATACAGTCCTCAATTTCCCAACTGAAGCCGAACAGCTCCAACCCCACAAGCTGATCGCACAGTTGAGGCACTTGGGATACGATTTCGCCTGCATCGCAGACAACGACCTGGCCAAGGCGAAAAACGCAATCGCAGGCTTTCCATTCAAAACAGATTTCACACTGATCCCCGCAGAGGAAGTCTTCATCCCGGGAAAATCGGCAAAGCTTCTCGCCATCAATCCCAATGCATCAGTCGGGAAGTGGTTCGCCGGCAACCCCAACGAACTCCTAAAAACAATCGAAAACGAAGCGAACAGCCTTAAGGTCGATTCCAAGGAATTCACCGAGCAAGTTGCTACGACCCACGCCATCATCAAGAAAATCAAGCAAGAAAACGCACTCGCCATCCTGGTGCATCCAAACCATGGCCAGGATGACTTCCCCTATCTGCCAAGACCTGCGCTCGAAGCCATCCTCAACGCAAGGCAATACGATGCCCTGCAAGTCGCAGGCGGACAGAAAGTCGACTTGGATTTCACCGACTACTTCGAGCTATGCGCCAGCGGTCCCCGCGTCCCAGCCGTCGGAGGCCCCGGCTTTGTGCCCCAGGCCGACCTCGCGCGTTCGATAACCGTAGTCCTTGCCAAGTCAAATTCTGCCTCTGACATCATGTCCGCAATCAAGTCCGGCCATGTCGCCGCAGTTTTCCAGCCCCCAGCCACCTATCGTAGAATTGCCGCAGACTTCCGGCTTGGACACTACTTTGCCTTCTTGCTCAGGTACTATTTCCCCAAGCTCAACGGGACCTATCGAAGCGAAGCCGATGCCTTCAACAAGATCCTCGACGCCAACGACGAGCAAGCCAAGCAACTTCTCCCCACGCTCCAAAACCATGTCAATGCAACCTACGATAAGTACTTTGCGGTAACACAGTAACTGCATCCTGTAACGCGTACAGAAACCAGAAAACCAGGAGATCGCATGCGTAAATTCCTTTATCCAATCACCATGGTTTTGCTTCTCACGACTGCCACTGGATTCGCCCAGGAGAAAGAACCCTTGAAGGAATTCAACGTCGGCATGGTCAACGTCCTTGAACTAGGCGTCAAAAACGATGGTTCCCAAGGAGTCAGCGACATCGTAAACAGGTACACTGAAAAGTACTCGCTTTATTTCCCATCAGGTATCTACAAGGTTGACAAGCCGATCTTCCTGAGGAACCCGATCAAGGGCGATGGCTACTCGAGGCATCCTGCCGTCAAGATGAACAGGACCTGGTTGGTGTCCGCAATTGAGAACAAGGACGCCTCAGTCGGAGTCATCAACTTCTTAACCTCCAACCAAATCAACATAACTGACCTGAACATCAAGTGCAACTCCCATGAATGCGGCATTCGAGTTGACAACTACGCAGCCACGCTCATCGACAGTGTCGGAATCTACAACATGCGAAGCTACGGCATGTTCATCCGCGCCAGAGGTTCCAGGCTGATATTCGCCCAAAACATGACGATCTTCGGCGCAAGGGACCACGCCGAGCCCTGCGTCGGCATATACAATGGTCCTGGGTCAAGCGACAATCGCTTCGTCAATATTGAATTGATGGGCATCCGCGTGGGCATGGAAGTCTATGCGGGCTATACCTACGGCAGCAATCTTCATATTTGGACGGGATGTTTGGCACAAAAGGACAACGGAACCTGGTGGCGGGGAACACGAGGAATCGTACTCGGCAACGGAGCACACTTCGAAGGCTCGAACATCTATCCAGACACGTCCTTCTACGCCCTCGAGCAAACAGGACCACATTGCGCGTTCGTCATCCAAAACATCATGTACTGGGAAGACAATTCAACCGGAGGAAGCCCGGATTTCGACGGCAAATTCTTCCATTGCCCACCTGGAACCAACGGAACACTCGTCATCGACGGCGGGGAAATAGGAGTAAAAGGAGATAAGCCAAACGTCGGCAGAATGCAAAAACTCTATATGCCGGACGCAAAGATCAACAATGTCTTCCTTAGATGCGATTTCCCAATCAAAGCAGAGCATATCGACAAGCTTTGCCTCAGCAACAGCCTCCCCTCGTACGCAGTCCTCTACGACGACCAGGGATTCTGCAAGGTGGCGGACATCTTCACAGTCGCAGAGACCGGCGCTTGCGAAGGCATCCTCACCCTGGACGATGGAGCAGCTTTCAAAATCGTGCTTGCCAAGGACAAATCAGGTACGGTTGAAAAAACCAACACCCCGCTCAACAAGCTCTGCCAAGGCCACGAACTGAAATTCGTCGAAGAACCAGGCCTGGTGAAAATCTATGTCAAATCACCACAAAAAGCACCGCTTCGGGCACGATTCGACACCACGTACATGGGCAACTATTTCCGACCTCTCGACTACAGCCTCCTCCGAACCAGAGGCGGCAGCGAACGCTACCGAGAAGTCCTCCCGCTGCAAAACTAGGTTTTCACACCTTCACTTCACGAAGGTCACGGGATACGGTCCAGGCGAGGTCGGCCGGCTATGCTCGAAATCAGGATACCCAAACAGCATTGACGCCCTGATGGAATATCCTTCAGGCACTCCCAACCTGGCGAGCACTTCGGGAACATTAGAAATGCAATGGGCGGCGATTCCGCACCAGCAGGTTCCCAACCCATAGCTTTGGGCATGGACTTCAAATTGCGCCAGGGCGATCACAGGATCTTCAATCTTGCATGGCGCTTCATCGGAGACCGCGGCAAAAATGATATGCGGTGCAGTCCGGAAAACCACATCGTGTCCCGACTTCATAGGCTTCAGAAGAGCAACATAGCCTTCTGAAAGATCGCCCCGTTCGATCGCGGCGGGAAGCAGACGTTCCAGGTCGGCCCTGATTTCGCGGATCACTTCGATTTTATCGACGACGAAGAAATGCAATCTACGGTCATTGCATCCTGTCGGCGACCAACTTAGGGTATCCATCAGATCCTTGATGATGTCTTGTGATACGTTTTCCTGCTTGTATTGCCTGCAGCTTCGTCTCATCTTGAGCAACTTAGCCACTTGCAAGTTGCTTGGTGATTTCACGTCATCAAGTTTTTCGGCTGGCTTGCTGCCATCGAAGGACAGGGAACCCGTTGGGCAAGCAGACATGCAATGCAGGCATGCAATGCAGGAGCGGCTCTCCTCATCCTTGAAATCGGTATATCCTTGGGCATTGAAAGCCAACTTCCCGCTAACGCATGCGCGGATGCAAGCGCCGCAACGGATGCAAGTCTCGCGATTAATGTCGATTCGATGTATCTGACTCATAGCCTTCCTCCTTCACTATGTATAAGTCCATTCACCATTCACCATTCACCATTCACAATTCAGCATTCACAAT
>DBPZ01000098.1 GCA_002305655.1 Lentisphaeria bacterium UBA1407
GGCCAAAGTGAGAAAGATGGGTTAAGTACAAAGCCAATGTGGCGAGTGCCGACCTCAGGTAGGAAAACTTTTTTCAAAAAAATCAAGGTGAGAAAGATGGGTTAATGCGGATGATGCGGGAATTTTGTCACAAGGGGTGGATTTTCACGACACTTCAGTCATCGTCCTGCTGAAGCTTGCAGGGATTGTTTTCTTGTGATGAGCTGGAGTGTTTCGTCTTGGAGCACTTGCACTTCCTCCTTTGAAGTGGATGCAACAAGCTTGGTTTTCAGTTCGGCTAGTTGTCGGTTGATCTCCTCGAGGATCAATTTGTTGACGCAATCCTGGAAGGCGACAAGTTGCTTGGCTTCCTTGAAATTTCTCTGTGCGTCATCGTCAGTGGATTCAGGGGAGAAATTGACGAATGCGGGAGTGCTAAAGATTTTTGCGATCGTCGGATCGGCGATCAGATCCGAATTAAGGATTGCTTGTTGCGCCAGGTCCCACTCATCCTGATCCGCATGCGCTAGGACTAGATTGATTGCATTTCCCAACGAGGTATCGGGAATAAGTGGTCCCACTTCCTCGTTTTGGGCAAGATTTTCGGCAAGGGACTTGGATTGCAGGATAAGCTCAAGCAACGCCTGAAGCGTCGATTCCCCAACTTGAGGTATTGCGAAAGGCGGCAAAAATGGTCTTCGTTGAGACGGCTGAGGCGCGGTCTGGATTGGAGTAGGACCTGCCGATGGCATCGCCTGCTTTCGGGCAGAGGCATCCATCGTAGCCAATTCGTCCATGATCAATCGTTCGGGCAGGTTGAGTTGTTGCGCCAGCCACTTGCAATGGCCTGCGCGCACGATCAAATCTGGAAATGGTTGAATCACCTCCAAAAGCTGCCTGACTACCTTGCTCAATTCGTCCGGCTTGTCTATTTGATAAATTTTCTTGGAGGATTCGAAGATGAAAGGTATTGCTGGATAAGTCTGTTCGAGGATTGCAGTAAGCGCTTGCTGGCCGCCTTTTCGGAAGATTCCGTCTGGATCATCGCCTTCGGGAAGAGTTGCGATTGACACATTGATGCCCTGTTCGTGAAGCAGCGCGGTGGTTCGTAGGGTCGCCTTTTGCCCTGCGGTATCGGCATCGAAAGCCAGGGTTACGTGTTCGGTTGAGCGCTTTAGGATTTTGGCGTGGAAATCCGTAAATGCCGTTCCCTGCGCAGCGACTGCGTGGGTCAAGCCGGCTCGATGGCAGGCGATTACATCCAGCTGGCCTTCGCAAATCAACGCCTTCCCTGCGGTTTTGAAGGCTTGCCGGGCAAAGTGCAATCCGTAGAGCAACTTGCCTTTTTGGAAAAATTCCGTTTCAGGGGAATTTACGTACTTGGCGACTTTGGCTTCCGGATCCAGGAGACGCGCCGAGAATCCGACGACCCGCCCCAGCTCGTCGGAGATCGGGAAAATCAACCGTCCTCGAAATCGGTCGTATGGTTTTGCATTTGGCTCGTCCTTTTTCGTGGTCAGTCCTGTCGCCGTGAGCATGTCCTGGGTATAGCCAAGTTTTTCCGCCCATGTGATAGTGGCGTCCCAGCTGTCAAGCGAGTATCCAAGCTTGAATTTGCGTATGGATTCCTGATCCAGCCCCCGCGAGTTGAGGTAGTTGACCGCAGGGGCCGCTTCTGGTTTCGACAGGTTGGCTTGAAACCAATTGGCGGCGTCGTTGAGGAGTTTCATGCAGTTTTCCTGCCAGGTCTTCCGACGATCCTGTTCCTGCTTGGACGTCGCCGAATTTTCTGGAATGTAGATGCCGTATCGAACTGCGAGCCATTGGGCGGCGCCCGGGAAGTCGGTATTGACCAATTCCTGGACATAATGGAATACGTTTCCGCATTTCTTGCACCCGAAGCAATAGTAGAGTTGCTTTTGCGGGTCAATTTTGAATGACGGGGTTTTTTCCTTATGGAACGGGCAGCAAGCCCAGTAATCCTTCCCGCTTTTCTTGACCGGGGTTTGTTGCGAAACCAGCTCCACCAAGTCGGCTTTGCTTCTGATTTCGTCTAGGATTTCATCTGGGATATACACAAATTGCTACTCCCCCGAAGGATATTCGTATGCCAGGCACAGTTTAGTTGTCGCTAGCTGCCATAGTCATCAGGCGATTTTGGATTTTCTTGGCATAATATGAATCGTCGAGTTGCTGGAATCGTGCCAGCGCATTGATATAGAACAGCCGTGCCTGGTTGGGGTTTTGGTAGATCGTATCGTAGATGACGGCGATATTCAAGTATGGATGCGGCTGTGTCTTGTCAGCAGCCTGCGCTTTCTTGTACCAGATGATTGCATCGTGGTACAGCTTGAGTTTGTAGGCGAGCCTTGCGTATGTCGCATAGTATTCCTGGGACGTGTTGTACGGCGGGATCTTTTCCAGCAGCTTCAGGTATTCCAATCCTTTGGGAAGATTGTGCTCGGCATAGCAGATTCCTAGCATGTAGATCAACCGTGCGTACTCGGTCGAAGCTGGAACCAGCTCCTTCGGGATGATGGCCTGCGCATATTCCAGTGTTTGCCGGGCATCGTCAAAACGCGCATTTTGCAGGTATGCCCAACCAAGCAGGAAATGAAGCTCGAAATCGTTTTTGCCCGCCGAAGTCGCCGCCCGCTTCATGTTGTTGATTGCGCTCGTCCGTTCCTTTTCCCCGGATTCGTAGGAAAACGCAGACAACGCATGTAGCTTGATAGCCTCGATGTCATCGCGGTCAACACGCAAGCATATGGACGCCTTCTCAAGGGCAGATGGATAATCGCCCTGCTCAACGAAGTTCACGCCTGCCTTGAATTCCGCCACCGAATCCGTTGGAGAACATGATGTTACCATCAGGACGATTGGCAGCGCAAGCGCCAACATGAAAAAATGGTTGTGTTTTTGTATCATTGGTTTCACTCTACATGTTAAGAAGTTCACGTGCGTGTTTCCGGGCTGCCGTCGATGTCTGGTCCGCACCGAGCATTCTGGTGATTTCATCGATTCGCTCGGCTGGTTCCAATTGCCGCATCGTGGCGGTCGTCCTCGTCTCGTCTGTTGTTTTCTGTACTAAAAAATGCGTGTTTGCGGCGGCGGCGATAGGCGCCAAGTGCGTGATCGAAAAAACCTGGTGCTTCGTCGCAACGGACTTTAGTTCCGCAGCGACGACTGGCGCTGTCCTGCCTCCTACGTTAGCGTCAATCTCATCAAAAACCAGCACCGGGACATCATCGGCATCGGACAAGACCGTCTTCAAGGCCAGCATCACTCTGGCGGTTTCGCCTGACGACGCCGTTGACTTGAGCGGCTTCGCATCTTCGCCAATATTGGCGGCAAAGAGGAATTCCACGGTATTGGCGCCATTCGGACCTGGTTCCGCCTTGTCTAGGCGGATGGAGAATTCCGCCTTGTCAAACCCAAGATTCTTAAGTTTTTCGGTAATTGCTTTTGCCAGTGGATCCGCCGCCGCCCGGCGCATCCGGTCCAATTCATCGCAGGTCTTGTTCAATTGGCGCCGTGCATTTTCCTCGTTTTGCCTCAGCTTCTCGATCAATTCTCCTCGTCCTTCGATTTTTTCGATGGAGTTTAGGAGTCGTTCTTTCGTATCGAAGATATCCTGCATGGACGGTCCGTACTTGCGTTTAAGCTTTTGTATCAGTTCCAGCCTTGCTTCCGTTTCCTGGATTTCCTCCGGGTCCAGGTCGAGTCCCATCGCATAGTCTTCGAATTGCGTGGCCAGTTCCTGGAGGCTGTCGTGTGCGGCTTCCAGTTGTTCGTTGAATTCCTCAGCTTTTTCGGGGTCGTGCTGATCGATTTCACGCACCATCTTGAAGACTGCGGCGATTTGGTCCAGGATTGAATGTTCGTCACCCGAGATGATCGTTGCCGCTTGGTTGGCCAGTTGCAGCAAACGTTTTGCATTTTCTGCGAGCTTGTACTTTTTGAGTACGGCTTCATCTTCTCCCGGCTGCAATTCGGCATGATCGATTTCATTGAGCTGATGCTTTAGCAGGTCGAGTTGTTCGGGTTGCAGCCCTTCACGTTCCAGTTCCTGGAGTTGCCTTTTGCATTCTGCCAGTTCCTGCGCTTGCTTCTTGCAGGTTTTCAGCAAGGGGAGCGTTTGCGCGAACACATCGAGGAGTTCCAGTTGCCTGGCGTTTTTGAGGATTGTCTGATTGTCATGGGGGCCATGGATGTCGATGATTAGCTCGCCCAATTCCTTCAGGAACGAAACCGTCACCGGCGAGCCATTGACATAGGGACGGGAACCATTCTCAGTAACCGTCCGACGCAGTAGCAATCCGCCGTCCTCGCAAGCTGGCAAGCCGGCATCATGGAGCTTCGACTCAATCATTTCGCGCAGATCAGGCTTGGCCGAAGACAAATTCACAAAGGCAGATACCTCGCAACTCTTTTCGCCTCGACGAATCAAACTAGGAGTCGCACGACCGCCTGCAAGCAACTGCAACGCACCGATGACAAGAGACTTGCCGGCACCAGTCTCACCGGTGATGACGTTGAAACCTCCAGACAAATCCAGGTCAAGGGACGCCACCAATGCCAAATTTCTGATGTGCAATGATTGAAGCATACCTGAATACCAAACAAATCTACCCTCTCAAAACGGATCGAGCCAAGCCGCCTTCCATAATCCCGTCAATATAAGCCGAAAATCGTTTTTGGCGAGAACTGAAACACCGCGCAAAACAAGTTTTTTCCCAAGATCGGTCTTAGAGGGCATTTGAATGCTGAATTATGAATTATAAGTGCTGAATGAGGAATGAAGAAACATTAACCTAAAAAAGCAGCTGAGACTGGTTTTTATTCCTAATTGATTGATTATAAAATAGTTATAATGTTTATTTAATTCACAATGCTAGTGAATTAAAGTGCGTCGGTCTTTTGTAGCGCCTTGGAAAGGCACTACAATCTTTGTTTTCAATCCCAAATGTGCCTTTCACCGTGAGGACTCCAAGGAAAAGGGCTATATTATGACTCGACTGATAGAGTATGAAGCGGAGACAGAAACCTCGAGTTTGACAGACTCTCGTACATTAAGGGCTAAACATGTTCAGAAATAAAAAGATCGGTGTGCTTGGGACAGTGAATAGCGGGAAAACAGTGCTGCTGACATCGTTGCTGTGGCATCTGTATGAGTTTTCCCCTGGCAGCTTCCGTATCGGGAAGGAAAAAAATGCGGAAATCAAGGATGCCAACCCCGTCTATAATTTAGGCAATAGGGATTTCAACTATACAGCCTACAGAAGACAGTTTGTCGAGCAGGGCAGATGGCCGGACAAAACACAGGATTTCGCTATAGCCCGATGCACCTATAACAGAACCGATTCGTTTTGGGAACATGATGTGACCTTCGTTGATATCCCTGGAGAACGTGTGTCGGATGTTTTTATCTGGCAGGCAACAGATTATGCCGACTGGACCTGGAAGATAGAACGCTTCTGGTCAGGAGATACAAACATCCTCGCAAGCATGGATGCCTTCAAGAAATGCTGCCAGCAAGTTGAAACAACCTCAGCTTCTGCCTCGGAAAGTTGGGATGATCTTGTCAAGGAGTACAGAAATGGACTAGTTGCCCTTGCTGGCAATTTTTCTCCGTTCATCACGCCCTCGACATTTGTGTTGACAACAGGTGGCGAAACAATGGATGGATTGTCAGAGGAAGACATTGAAAGTCGTCCAATCTGGAACGAGGGGGATTTCTTTCCGCTTCCGGGCAAATGGCGGAATAGCCAGAATGACGTGCTAAGAAGTCTCTATGAGAGATGCGAAAGCAACTTCAAGAAATACAAGAAGACAGTTCTGAAGCCCTTCTATAAAGAGATTGACGAGTGCGACAGCTTTATTGTTTGCGTTGATATTTTCAACATACTTGCTTCTGGGTTGAGCAGATTCTACCAGGTGAAAGAAGAAATCAATATGTTCTTTCAAATGATTCGCCCAAGCAAGTTTGGTGAAATACTTATAAATGCACAGAAGGCAATGAACTATATTGGACTTAATTATCTTCTTCCCAACTTTATTCAGACAAAACCGCCAAAGATTGCCTATGTGGCGACTAAATCAGACATGGCGATTTCAGGCAACGGCAAGAATCGGCTTGAAAAGCTGCTAGGTGACTTGGTCCGCAACGTCAATAATTCTTCATATGTCAACAGTAAACTTTTCACCTGCTGTGCCGGAAAAACCTTTGAGTACGATCCCGATTCAAACCGGATTGTATTCTTGACTGCAAGAGGTGAAAACCATGTGCCGCTTGACAAATGTCCTGAGTTGCCAACTTCGTGGGAAAAGTGGGATAAAGATCAGTATCGTGGGTTCCTGTGCGAAGGCATCCCATTGCAAGTTGTGGCTGGTGCTCCGCCGGAACAAAACAACTTGGACAAACTTTTTGACTATATTACGGGAGATGATGATTGAGAAAGATGGACTTTATTTCGCAATATTGGAGGGAATGACAATGTCAGATCAACGAAAAGGTGGCAGCGGCTTCGGTATCCCTACCGCTACGGACTATGAAATCAAGGATTCATCCCAAATCAAAGTAACTTCTCAAGCGCAAGTGCTATCACAAGATTCAGGAGATATTCGGAAGGGCGGTTCAGGATTTGGCATTCCAAAAGCCTCAGGTGATACTAATGTGGCATTGGCAGGAGCCGACAATAAGCCAGTGGCGGCAGGCGTTCCCGAACCCAAATATTCTTTCTTGGATAAGCAAAGAGCAAAAAAGGCCGCGGCAATTGAGAAAGAATTTGAAGAATTAACAACACAATCAACAATTTTAACTCGTCTCCAGAAAATTTATCTTTCGGGACTTGTTGTCTTGGCGGCATTCCTTGGTTTCTTCACGATTACGCAGACGACGAACTTCATCGTGCAGCTGAAGGATTCGCCTTCGTTTGTCAAGTACCCCTTGTATGTAGCAGTCGGCGCTTTTGCATCGGTGATTTTCTATTTTATCTTCAGGCTTCTGCTCTCATGGTTCATGCTGAAGCGAAGCCCCCAGGTTTCGCTCGGAATGCTTACAACGCTTTCCAAACGCCGGGACCTTCAGGAGAAATGCTACCAGAAATCGGACGAAGCATGCAATGATTTGTATGCGATTATCAATAGCGTAAAAGAGGAGGAATACAAGAAAACACTGAAAGCAATGCAGGTCACCGAAGAAGAGGTTTCTGAATTGTTCGCTTCCAGGCAGGAGCTTTGCAAGCGTCATGAGGCTCGCCTGGTCGGAAAGGCACGCGAATCGTCTCGGGAATGGCTTGAAGCATTTACGGACGATTATCAGACAAAGCTTGATCATTATGCTGAGGAACGCATCAAGTACTACAGCTATCGTGGAGGGATCGCCGCCACAATTTCCCATCTTCCGGCGCTGGATCGCTTCATCGTGCTTTCGGCAATGTTCGGACTTGTCAAGGATTTGCTTGCGATATACAACATAAGGCCATCGAGGCTCAATACCTCGATTCTTCTGTCAAAGGTCATCGTCAATACCTTCTGTTCTGGCTATGTCCAAGAAGGAGCAGAGGCGTTTGGCGAAGGCATCAACAAGGCATTGGAAGCATTTAAAGTGACCTTTTCCAGCTTGCCGATTGTCAAGGAGCTGACATCGCGCAGCGTCGAGGCGACAGCGCATGGCTTTTTGATTTACCGCGTGGGGGGTGCCGCCCAGAAAATGCTGGTTCCTGTGGTGAGGAAGTAGAAGAAAGTCTCCAGGACAAGAAACGAAAAAGCTTGCCTATATTGGTCTTGCGACAAAAAGCCGTGCTGAAAAGTGTGAAGTTATGGCATTGTGATTATCAGGTCGTGCAGCAGATGATTCGCGATTCATAAGGCACCAAGGTCGTCCTGGGACATCTCGACATCATTGACACATAAGTGGAAAAGGGCTACATTATGAATCAATTGATGGAGCATGAGGTGGAGATGGAAAATTCAGAAGAATTCAACAAGCCATATTGCAACATACATCATAGGTTTTGACTGCGAAGGGCACGGCTAATGTCCTGATGTGATTTGGTGCCCTAATTTGTATTGGATAACCTTGATTAATGTTGTGTAACCTTACAAGAAAAAAGCGAAAAACATGCCTAACGAATACTACAGCATTGCTGAGGTAGCGGATATGCTATCCGTCTCAAAAGAGACTTTGAGACGCTGGGATGCCAACGGGAAACTTGTTCCTATCAGGCATCCTATTAACAATTACCGTGTATATCACCTCGATCAATTACAAATATTCGATGAGGCTAGATTGATGTTCAATTCCAGATGGGACGAGGAGATGAAAACGAAACCCAAGTCTCCTTATACTGGCATAGAACTCTTTGCTGGAGCTGGCGGACTTGCCCTTGGTCTTGAAAAAGCAGGTTTCACACATGTGGCGCTCAATGAAATCATGCCCGACGCCTGCAATACACTTCGTGCGAACCGTCCCCAGTGGAACATCCTGGAAGGTGATGTCGCTCAACTATCTTTTGAGGCCTATCGTGGCAAGGTTGACATGGTTTCGGGTGGTTTCCCATGCCAGGCATTTTCATATGCTGGCAAAAAGCTTGGCTTTGAAGATACTCGAGGGACGCTCTTCTATCAATTCGCACGTGTTATAAAGGAAGTACAGCCCAAGATATTCCTTGGGGAAAATGTACGTGGTCTTTTGGAGCACAATGAAGGGAAGACTTTGGGGACAATCAAGGATGTCATCAATGAGTTAGGGTACACATTGGTAGAGCCACGTTTCCTTAAGGCAATCTTTTATAGGGTTCCACAAAAACGCGAACGGTTGTTCCTTGTCGGCATAAGAAATGATTTGGCAGATAAAATGACCTTTAACTGGCCATCTCCATATAAAAGAATCCTAACATTAAGGGATGCGCTTAAAGCGGGGGAGCTTTATGAGACCGATGTTCCGGATTCGCCTGGTCAAAAATATCCGCAAAGAAAACGAGAAATCCTTTCGCATGTCCCTCAAGGGGGATACTGGAGAGACTTGCCTTTGGACATGCAAAAAGAGTATATGAAAGGCTCCTTTAATCTGCCAGGCGGAAAAACAGGAATGGCACGACGCCTGTCATGGGATGAGCCAAGCCTGACACTGACTTGTGCTCCAGCGCAAAAGCAAACTGAACGCTGTCATCCGGATGAGACAAGACCGCTTACAACGCGTGAGTATGCACGAATCCAAACATTCCCGGACGATTGGGAGTTTGTCGGGAAAATGGATAGCGTATATAAGCAGATCGGCAACGCGGTTCCTGTCAATCTCGCCTATGCCATGGGGCGCGCTCTGGTTAGAATGTTGAATCAACTTTAAGGAGGAGAAAGCAGTGGCATATCTTTCATGGATATCAGATGAGAAACTTTTGAATGCTCTCAAGGAGTTCGCTTCAGCGCTTTCAAGAGGGGACGAGAAAAACGCAAAGAATAGCGGGCGTAATGTGATAGATCCCTTTGCTACTGTCTTTACTCTTTCTTTTTTTAAGATGAGCCATGAGCATTGGGTACACATGGAAGAATTTCGAAAGAAAGACAAAACATTGACAAATGCCCTTGGAGCATTTCATCAACAGATTCTTGGCAGTGTTGAAGGATGGGAAAATCTTGGGCAAAATGCTGTTGTCGATTTGGTAAATCAAAATCGACAAATTATTGCGGAATTGAAAAACAAGTATAATACAGTAAAAGGTTCTGACAAAATTAACATATACAAGGCACTTCACTCGTGCATATATGACAAGGTCAGCCGCTTCCGTGGATACAAGGGCTACTATGTGACCATAATTCCCCAAAAGCCAGAAGGGATCTTGCGTCCCTTTGCTCCGTCGGATAACCAGACAGGAACAAAGCCAGCAGCCGATCCCGCCATAATGGAAATTGATGGCAAACGCTTTTATGCCTTGGTCACAGGCTGTGAAACTGCATTGGAAGATCTTTTTAAGGTCATTCCAGACATTCTTGCCTCTTCTGATTTTAATTTGAGTCTCGATGGCAAAAGCAAGGCTGCAGTGAAAGAATTATTTCGAGATGCTTTCAACTAGTTGTTACAAAGCAATGGTCTTTCCGGTTTCTGTAATAATGCATAACAGATGAGGACGTGTAGCGAGATATCATCGACATGAACTGCTTACATGACAAATGAATACAGAAACAGGAAAATCAATTCTGGTCATCGCTAATTGCAGGCTGGGCGACAGCTTGGTGATGATACCATCGCTTCAGGCTTTGCGAAAGCATTTTGGCGATGGAACCTACATCGTTTTGGTCAGTGAAGCCGGCGGTGGCGGATTTGTCGGGGCGAAGGAGATTCTTCAGGGACGTGGCTTGGTTGACGAGTTTGTGCCGATGGATTGCAGCGGCAGTTGGCTGAGTCGTGCCTGGAAACGCTTGCGGTTGTTTATGGTATTGCGACAACGACGTTGGGATTTGGGAATCGTGCTGATGCCGCCGTATCCTCCTCTGACCATGCGTTTGGTGAAGCGATTTCGGCTGTACCTGCGAGCATCCGGTTGCCGGAAAATTCTTGCTCCTGAATTGATCATGCCGATGACTCGCAATGCCTCCGGTGAATTGGAGCGTATGGATTCCGTCGTCGATGCCATGCTGGCGCTTCTAACACCTCTTGGCATCCCCGCGCCTGTTGCAGGGGACGCCGACTTTGCGTTGCCGAAGTCGGTTGACCATTTTCCAGCGAATATCCCAGCTGGGCGTTATCTCGCCGTTGCCCCTGCTGCCAACATGCGTGCTAAATGTTGGCCTGTGAAGTACTACAGCGCTGTTTTGCAGAAACTTCGCCAGGCCTATCCGGAAATGACGCCGATAATCTTTGGTGGGGAGAACGAACGCGAGATTTGCGTGACTCTCAACGAAGGCATTGATGGGATAGTGATGATTGGTCGTCCATTGCTTGAGGTTGAAGCAGTGATGCGGCGTTGTGAGCTTTACCTGGGCAATGATACGGGGGTGATGCACTTGGCGGCTTCGGTGGGCATTCGTTGCCTTGTAATCTTTTCCTTGCGCCTATCTCCCGGAATGTGGGAACCCTATGGCAAAGGGCATTGTGTCATGATGGCAAAAGGCATCGATTGCTCCGGATGCCTGGCAGAAACATGCCCTAAGCCACACCATCCTTGCATGGAGAAAATAAGCCCTGAGGAAGTGTGGGAAAAATTGTCGCAAATGCTTCAGGATGCGTAAGCAGGTCGGCGTCCCCAATGTCATGCGGACCATTTCGTGTCTTCTTTATGGCGAAGGGGTTTCACCATGCTGAACTCAAAGTAGCGTTTCATAAGCCTTTTGAGTAGAAGTCGAATTTTTTTCTGGCAAAAAAAACATGGACACTTGTTTTTGAGGAAGAATTGGATATGTTTACCATAAAATGGATATTTCCCATAGTTGAGTAAGAGTCAATCCTTAACATTAGGAGGAATCAGGGTGCAATTCCCAAAAGTGGG
>DBPZ01000116.1:0-31235 GCA_002305655.1 Lentisphaeria bacterium UBA1407
CAAGCAAGAATCATGCACAATCATTGACAAACATCGTCAATCTTCCAGATTCACAACCCATTAGGTAATCTGGATGATTCTTGATGATTTCAATCGACTAGCAGACCATTTTTCCATACCGATTTGAATACAAAATAAAAGTCTTCAAATTTTGCCTTGGGACTCTCTGGCTCCAACTGGCTCAACAAGTAGGATGCCTCGCAACAAAACTCCCATATACTCCGAGAAAATTAACGGGCTGGATCAAGTACGAGCACCCGGGGTACTCATACCTAATGATGAATGATGAATGACCAGGCACGACCAATCCGAGTCCCAGAACCTCCACGCCCATAAAACCCGACGTCATGTTCCATAGTCCCAGCCCAATAATCAGACCCTGTCCGACCCGTCCGACCCGCCCCACCGACCTCGCAACTTCTTCCTCTTCCTCGTGCGCATTACCTCACGCCCGTAAAGTTTTTTTGCAGGCCTGGCAGGCGAAGCAAGGGAAATGCAGGCTTCTGATTCTTTTGGACTGTTTTTTACAAGGGGAAAACGCCATTCGAGTTGATTTCTTCAGAACCCTGCATTAATTTCATTGTTGACAACCTCGCTGGCGAGTGGAACTACGATTTTAGGATGACTGAGTACTGCTTCACGGATTCAGGTTTAATTGAAGAGGTTTTGACAATTTGCTTTGGGCTTGCAATAATTAATTGAAGAGGTCTTGACAATTTGCTTTGGGCTTGCAATAATTAATTGAAGAGGTCTTGACAATTTGCTTTGGGTTTGCTATAATTTCCATTAATGTTTTTTATGCCATAGCACTAATGTTTAGAAGAGTTAAAGAAGACTTTGGAGGTCAAAATGAAGAGGATAATATCATTCACCTTGATTGAGCTGCTCGTCGTTATCGCAATCATCGCCATTCTGGCCGCCATGCTGCTGCCCGCGCTGGCGAAGGCTCGAGACAAGGCTCGCACCATCTCCTGTGTCAGCAACATGAAGCAGATCGGGCTTGCCTGCCACATGTACTTGACAGACAATGATGAAACCCTCCCGTACATGGCGTGGTCGCCTGCCAACAGTCGCTGGGAACCCCATCCGAATCGCTGGCGCGGCGAATTGAATCCCTACCTCGGTGACAACAAATGCTGGATCTGCCCCGTACGCCGCAACATCACCCCCAGCGAAACCGCCACGAGTTACATCTACAACGCCCACGCCCGCAACATGGCCGGTAGGAATCTCATCTAGCCGTCCGAACTCTATGTCTTCTCCGAAGGCAGGGACAGCATCCCGGGCGCCATTGACGGCCAGGGCTTCATCTGGCCGCAGCTTCTTTCAGTCAACGCCCTCCTCCGTCTCCAATTCGACCACAACGATATGAACAACAACGTCTTCCATGATGGCCACGTCGAAACCAGAAAGCGCTACACGATCAGTCCCGCCAAATGGTTCAACGACTGGGCCGATTATTGATTGTCGGCTAGATACATACATGGCTTAAAACACATGGGGCTGTTGCAAAACCTACCGTTTTGCGGCAGTCCCTTTTCTGTATTTATATTTGACTTTCAGCACTGTCTTTTTCTTTTTTGACAGTTTCCTTATCAGCCTCTCCATATTTGGCTCCTTTGGCACTTCCGGATCAAGCCCCTCCGGGACCATCCAGTAATCAGTCCGCTCGATTAGGAAGCTATTTCCCCATACCGATTTGAATACAAAATAAAAGTCTTCAAATTTTGCCTTGGGACTCTCTGGCTCCAACTGAATCAAGTACGAGCACCCCGGGTGCCCGTACCTAAAAGCGTCTCGTCCTGAAACAGGGCAAATTTGCCTGACCCATCCCGACTAGGAACGCCCCAGTTTCGCCGCTTTAGCGGCGACATCCCTTGAGTACGAGCACCCGGGGGCCGTACCTAAACTGCGATCGGTTAATCTGCCGAAAAATTCGCGCATTAACTACTTTTTCTCGGTGATTACCTTGTCGCCGTCAAAGCGCACCGTGTTTTTCTTCCCATCCCTGAACGTCAATTCCACCCCATCCGCCAACTTCTTCACTTCCGGCAACTTGTCCCGTTCTCCCACCCGGTACGGCAACAACACCGTAATCAAATCCATCTCCCGGGATTTCTCCGGCGCCGAGGCCCGAAAATGCCACTGCTCCGGCCGTCTCGGACTCGGCTGGGGCGCCACTGGAAATTTGTCGAACGCCTCAAATATCCACGGTTTGTCTGCCAGAAAACGCACCTCCAGCTCTGCCTTCGGCATCTTCAACGTCACCGTCTGCGCCTTTTCGTCAAATGTCCCCGGCTTGAAGCCATGGAGGTTGTATTCAAAAACATGCTCTTTCTTGTCCACGTTGGAGTCACGGATCACAAAGATTCCCGGACGCACATGAACGACAATCCGTTCCGCCTTGACAAAGCCCGGGTACGCCGCCTTTGCGTCGCCGACCGCAATATCAAAGTCCTCGCCGGTCGAGAATTGGGCGATCTTGCCCACCGCCTGACCGCCACGGAGCTGCCCTTTGCCGCCGTCGAAAGTCACCCCGTTTCGCGCCTTGGTCTCACGGGTCCAGCCCCCGTGATGCGGTGAACTGTAGTAGTCGTAATATCCGCTCGAGATCGCCAGCGCCTCACCGAAGGCTTCCAGCATGAAACAATTTTGGGCATTGTGGTGATGCGACACCGCGCCAAGCGGATTGCTCTGAAAAAGCAAACCGACATCATTGTCGAAATTATCAAGATCCGTCCGCATCGCCACAAATCCGATACCTGGGAAATGCCATGCCTTCGGCAGTCTCGACAAGTTCGGCTCGCCCAGCTCTACTCCGCCGGTCAACACCGACCAAATCGAGAAATCAATGCGAGGCGGCAACGTGCTCGACGGCTTGAGGAAATCGGCGTTGCGATTGTACACCGCCATCACCTTCAATACCCGCGCCTGGTTGAACGGATCGACGCCATCACCGAAACTAGTCTGCTTGCTCGGACCAGGCCAACCAATCATCGGATAATAGCCGGTGTTGATGTAGAACGGCTTCTTGCCGAGGTCGATCCCAGTCGCGTTTCGGACGACGAAAAGGAAACGCATGGTTCGGTCGACGGTGTAGCTCCAGTAGCCCGGTCCCTCGTTCCACCCTCCATCCGGCGTGCCGTAGGTCGGAGCCGCCACCCAAAAAACGGTCAGTGCGTAGTCAAGATACTCCTTCAGTTCAGGGTGCTCCGGCAAAAGCATGATTGCCGCTTCGCCAAGAATCTGCAAATAACCGTTGGCATGGCTCTCATAGGGATTGGAGTCCATCGGCTTTCGGCGCAGAAAATCGTAGTTCTGCTTTGTTCGGATCAGGATCGAGTTCTCGATCTTTGCCCGTTCCTCCGGGGTAAAAAGATCGTAGGTCCAGTCGTAGGCGCAAACGCCCCAGCGCATGATCCACATTGCCGGCTCGTCGTTGTTCGTCAACGAGGTCGCCCCTTCGGGATCCCAATCGACGAAGAAATAGAGCAATCGCCTCTTCGCCTCGTTGCCGTACTTGGGGTCGCCGGTCAGGAGATAGGTCAGCGCACACATATTCATCCGATGCTGGTCGGGTCGGGTAGACCGGAAAATTTTAGTGTAAACCTCCAGCCTCGTGGGGTCGCCTGGTGGCGGCAAATAATCCGGCTCGGGTATAAGCTGTGCGCCGATATGCTTATCCATCCACTTTTTGAGTTCGTCCGCCAGTTTCTTCAAGTCGCCCGACTCGGCTCGGCGTCGGATTTCGGCGACCGCGTCGGGATTCATGTAGAGCCTGGGGTGTCCCTTTGAAATATTCTTCACCGCCTCGTCAAGGTCGGGATAGGGATTGGCTGGGATGCCTTCGGGGACAGTAAAGCTCCGGCTCTTGCTCCAGACCACCGTACCGTCGGCGTTCTCGACGCCATAACGCCAATACCACTTGCCTGTTTTAAGGGTTTGTCGCGGGATGAACATGTGGATCTCAAGTTTGCTCTGCCGCACCGTGTCCGCGCTCTTGAAGGCGGGATCGGTGGAATACTCGAGGGTGTAAGTATATTTTCCGAATCTCCAGTCGAGCGGTGGCAGGAAGGCGAAAGGCGACGGATTGACCGTCAGCACCGCCCCGTCTGCCGGGGTGAAGGGATAATTGCGCTGGTTGATCGGTTCGCGGTCCAGTCCGAGCTTTTCGGCCTGGCTTTCTATTTTCGGGGGCAGCACTTTGAGGGAAACGTCATCGAAATACACGGTACCTGTTTCGGTCTTGTCATTGGTGGTGGAAGCCAGCATCAGATTGGTATTGTCAGCATTGGCGGGAATATGATCGATTTCCATTACGTACTCCTGCCACTCCGGTTCGGCATCGAAGACTTTGATTTCGCCGGAAATGTATTTTTTGCCTGCATCCCGGTTGAAGAGGAGTCCGGCTCGAAAACTGCGTATCTCGTCTGCTCGTGCGAAGAAGCGCAGCTCCAGCCGGGTGGTTTCGGCCGGGAGGTCGGCGAACTGCGTGGCGTAGGGACCGGCATCTGTCCAGGTATCGTTCACCGCGAGGCAGGTTTTTCCGGCACGGGGCTTGTCGGTCGAATAGGTGATGATTTTGGACGTATCTCCCATTCCGGCGATGGTTCCGTAGGGTCCCCAGTCGCCTTTTTCCTCAAAGCCTGGATTCTTCAGCAGATTGTCCGCTCCGTAGACGGCAAGCGCCGTCAGCATCAACAACACAGGCAAAACTCGTTTCATCTTCTTCGTCTCCCTGAATTGGCGCCGGAATTGTTCAAGCATCGAATTTACGGATTTCCTCGATCAGCCAGGTCATGCGGACGGCATCGGAAGCCCGCAAGGTATTTTCGACCTTGCCCAGTACCGCCTGCCGGAAATGCTCGAGTTCCAGGGCGAAGGAACTGATTTTCGCCGGAGGCACCTCGACGACTCGAAACTCATCGGTATGCAGGATGATCCGATCCGGTCGCTCCACCCGCATATAGCCATGCTCCCCGAGGAACGTAAGGGTCAAATCCCGGAAGCAAAACGTGGTTTTTTCGCAATACATGCCCTGCAAGGTCGCTGTAATTCCCTGCTGATATTCGACAACCGCCACAAAGGAGTCTTCCTTTTCCCAGCCACGCAAATGACGAAGCTTCGCTCCCAACACCTTTTCAGGAAAGACACCAGTAATAAAGCTGATCAAGTCGAAGTCGTGGATGGAAAGCTCGTACATCGCACCGACTTTCTTCACCCAGGCGCCTTCAGGACGAGGATTGAAAGCCTGCTGCTTCGTCGTGACAATCGAACGCAAAGCCCCAATCTCAGGCAAATACTTTTTTGCCTCGACAAAAATGGGTTCGAATCGCATCTTGAAACCGACTCCAAGCTCTTTTTTCTGCCGCTTCGCCAAGGCGTCAAGCAATTCCCCCTCAGCTACATCCATCGTCAATGGCTTCTCGCAAAAGACATGAAAGCCGCGCTCGAGCAACCGCTTGGCAATCGCAAAATGCGATGCGGGCGGAGTGACGACACTGACTGCATCCAAGTCCTCCGGCAGCTCGTCAACGCTTGAAAAACATGGGCACTTGCAGGCTTCTGCCGCCGCTTTCGCCTTCTCAGGGTTCGTATCGACAACGGCAGACACCTGTACGCCCTCAAGTGAATTCCAGGTGCGTGCATGGGTCATGCCAATTCCGCCACAGCCAACAACACCAACCTTGAACATCATGGCCTCCTTGAGTTTGGTTATGTGCCTGCTCTCCTTCAAAGAAGATGCCTTTTCACGTACTCCAAGTTGTGTTTCATGCCGACTTCCGGCTCGGGAAAGTCTTCCGGATACCAGTATTTTTCATATTCATCGGAAACATATCCGGTATATCCGATCCGTTTCAGTTCCGCCAAAGCTTCCGCCCAGCGGACGGTCCCCTGCCCCATCAGGCAGGACTTTTTCTTCAACGGGGTGCGCGACTCAAGAACCCAGTCTTTGACGTGGACATGGAAAATATGCCGGCCGGCCTTGCGAACGGCCTCAGCCCCGCCTTCAACCCCGGCCAATTCAACCCAGGCATAGTCAAACAACATGCCGACATTGGCCATGTTGACGTCTTCAATCAGACGAACCGTGTCTCGCACACTCATGGTCAAAGACCCAATGTGCGTTTCAATGCAGATGCGCACGCCGTAACGGGCGGCATATTCCGCAGTCTCCTGAATCCCGCTCACCGTACGGCTCCAGACATCGTTGAACCAAATCCCAGGCTGGCTGGATGGCTCGACTCCACCGTAAACTCGTACAAGCGGACACTGCAGAATCGCTGCAATTTCTATGACCCTTTTCAGGTTTTTTATGACTTTTTCGCGCTCTCCAGCCGCAACAAAGTTTTGGTAATAGGAGGTCAGGCAGGAAAATGCCATTGATTCCTGCTTTGCAGCCGTGAAAATCTTCCTGGCTTCATCATTGCTGAGCTTTTCGCTGTCAACCTGACCATCGGCAGCCACCCTCACTTCGATCCCATCATAGCCAATCTGCTTGAACAGCTTGATCACTTCAAAAACATCCCGCCCCGGCGCGCCCATCGTATGCCCGGAAAACAAAATACGCTCATTCATCGTTGCCTAGCTCCTTTAATGGTTTCTTGACCTTTCCAACAAAATGGCGATTCCCCCCCCCAGAAACAATAATATTGTTGAAACCGCAAACTAGTCTTCGATTGACTTGTACGGGGACACCTTCCTGAGCTCCCGCCTGACCGCACGGGGATAGTTGTTGTAGTCGACGACTTCCAGCACGACGCCGTCTGCGCCCGATTCACGCGTCAGTTCAAGCAGCTTCGCCGTCACCTCGGCTATGGTGAGTTCAGTCGCCTTGGCATAGCTGTGAAAGCTCTTTCTGGTGAAGTCGTAGGCTTGGATCGGGAAATAGACCTTGCATTTGCCCTTGCAACGGGCGACGATGTCATGGTAGATTTTCTCCGTGCTTCCGAACGGATCCTTCGCATCCCAGGCGATGCCCATCACCACCAGTCCATCAAGCACGCCTTCGTCAACCAAAACCCGCCAGTCAATCCCTCGGCCAATCAACGTCTGATCACAGGGATCGTCAGGATCGCCAACCAATTGCACCCCCAAGGTCAAGGGAATCTTTTCGGCTTCCAGGCGTTTCTTTACCCGCTTGAACCAAGCGTGCTGAGTCTCGGACACGAACTTGCACCATACAGGATCACGGGAATCCGAGGGCGGCTCGGTGCCATATCGCGCCTTCCAACGCTCAAGTTCGGGCTTCACATACTCGAACCTCGGGCTCCAGGATCCGCTGCGCCAAGCATCGATGAAAATATGGCGCGCCCCACGTTCAAGCAGCTCCTCCAAAACACGCATTTTATGGTCGGAAACAGCAGGATACGCAAGACTTGTGCGTCCGCTCCAAACCTGACCTGTCTTGGTAACGCCCCAGTATTCAGGATGCTCCAAATTCCATGCCCCAAATGTCCACCCCATGTGGTGGGTCTCCTCGAAGGGCCAATGGACACCGGGCACTCGACCGGACGCGGCTATCGAAGCCATCATCTCCCTGATAATGTCGATCTTGGCTGTGTTGTACGAGATAAATCCGTTCACCGCGCTCTCGTTCTGGTGGACACGGCGCTTGTCCGTCGGCGTCACCGCCAGCGGGAAGCGTTCCTCGTCGGAATGGTATCTCATCACCGAACCCGAACAGGGACGCCAGAGCACCGAGGTTGCCCCTGTCAGCAGCACATGCTTCAGGATGTCCTCGCAGCCCTCCGCAGTCTCCGTATCAAACATGAACTTGCTCCGGTCCTTGGGTTCGCGGACATTATAGAAGTCATAGTGATCGACCAGCGCTAGGATTTCCAAGTCTTTTTGCTGTTGTCCGGATACGACGCCTCCTGCCAGGATGGCGAGTGCCAAGCTTGTCATCAATGTCCTCATCGTTCCACCTCCTGATTGAAAAGCTCTTCCACGGTGGGCAGTGCTTCAACCCCCTGCGGATATCCACGCCCCACTTCCATCGCATGAACGGTTCCGTCCAGCGGGTATATCGTTCCGTCGCTTCCGCCAATTGTCAACATCCTTGCCTGTCCCAGGAACGCCGCCTTCGGATGGTGCATGACGACGGGCTGCTGCCCTTCGACCCAAAAGCGCAGCGTCCCGTCGGGTTCATGGATTCCTATCGCCTGGCAAGGCACGCCCAGCGGAATCGGCGACAAGCTGTTTACAGCCAAGTACATGCCTTCGGGCGAACGGGACGTAAAACAGAGCTTTCCCTCTGCATTCGTGTGGAATTGCCATGCAATCATCATCCCTGGATAGTATCCGCCAACAACAACCTGGGGATCCTTCTTGACCTTGTTCAACGTAAAGGTCGCCTTCACGTAAAAGGGACCGTCGCCAAAATCCAAGCCTTTCGGCTCCTTGAACAGCCAATTCCCCACAGGTCCCTTCTCGGCGGTGATCAGGTCACCGTCGGCAAAACGAAGGCGAGGCGCGGAACCCAGTTCCCCGACGACCAAAGTACCCTCGACGCGACTTTGGACGCGGGTGGCCTTCCGTCCCCTTGCCCTGTCTGGGCGGATGTCAACGTCAACCTCGTACAACTTGTACAAGCCACTCCGGTTGCTCTCAAACACAATCCGCTTACCGTCCGCCGACCACGCCGGATTCCGGGAATTCCCAGGTCCAACCTCAAGACGCCGCATCAAGCCGGCAGGCGGATCCATCACGTAAACTCCCCAACCAGGATCGCCAAGGCGGAAACCCGTGAAGGCAATCACCTTGCCGTCAGGAGACCAGCGTGGCGACAACGCCGACATCGAACCCTCAGTCATCGATACAGAAGTTGTCAACTTTGATGTCGATGCCAAATGAAGCCGCCAATTCCCGTATGTCCCATCAACCTGCGCCCACACCAGCAAACGACCGTCAGGAGATACCGCCGGAGAAGCCGCAGAGGAAAAACTCGAGTACGCAGCAAAGGTGTACTCACGAATGTCACCCCCGGCATTCGACAGATCCAGCGAGGCCAAATGCGCACCATCCCCGACCTTGTGACGACCGCGAGTCGTCACAAACCGGACGGTTTTTCCATCGGGGGCGATGGACGGCGTGTAGTCGCACCAAAGTCCCTTGGTCAATCTAACCTGCGTTCCGTCAAGCTGTCTTATCCACAGGTTGGCACCATCCTCGCTGCCTGATTCTATCGCCTTGGCCGCCGTTTCCATCGGATGCCTGACCACATAGACAAGCCGGCCATCCTGGGTCCAGGTTGGTTGGAACGCATGGTCTTTCACATCAACCAAGACTTCAGGTTTTCCTCCCGGCTTCAGGCACTTGATCACGTAGCGCCCCGCCTCGTCATTCTGGAAAGCGATGATTCCATCGTGTCCCACTACAGGTTCCGAATCGTTTCCCGCTCCAAAAGTCAATTGCCTCGCCGGTCCGCAACTCACCCAATCCGCCCCTTGCGAGACGGCAGGCATGCAAGCAAGAACGCAAACGGCAAGGCAACTCGCCAGATGCACCGATGATGAAATCGCCATGTGAATCTCCTTCATTCAAAATTCTGACACTCACAAACTAGCCTTGAGCTGCTTCAACGCCTGGGGCAACACCTCGCCAAGGGACTCGTGGAAAACCAAGTCTGCGTTGTCGTCCTGATTCGTCTCGGTCTTGTTGACGATCACCAAGGGAGTCCCGCCGCGACGAAGCCCCGGCAAGCTGGCCGCAGGATAAACCGCCAAGGACGTACCCAAGACAAGAACCAAATCCGCGCGCTTCATCGCGGAGATCGATGCCGAAAACGCTCCCTCGGGCAACATCTCGCCGAAAAACACTATGTCAGGCTTCAAGACACCGTTGCAGGTAGGACGGTGGCGGACGACCTTGCCAGACCGCAAGTCGGTGTCAACGGCACTCGCCGGCACCTGACCGCCGCAAGACTGGCAGGTCAAAGACAACATCCCCCCGTGCAGCTCGTGAACAACCTTCGAACCTGCCTTCTGGTGCAAGCCATCGATGTTCTGGGTCGCGACAATGACATCCTTGCCACAATCCAACTCCAGCTCGCTCAATGCCTTATGACCAGAATTCGGCTTGGCCTCCAACATCGAAACGTACAACGGCGCTATGACATCGTAAAACTTCTCCGGAGAGCGACGGAAACAGCCGATGTCAAATACCTCCTCGCTCGTAACCGTCTTGTACAACCCAGATGATGAACGAAAATCCGGTATCCCGCTCTCGGTCGACATCCCCGCACCACTCAACACTGCTATCCTCTGGCTCGCCTTCAAAAACTTAACGAATCTACCCAAACGTTCCGAATAATCCATCGCTAACCTCCTCGATGCTTTCAACCTGAATGTCTTTCTGTTTGTTTTCTCCTATGGGCAAAAAGCAGTTCCTGCCCTATGTTTTTACCCTAATATTACTAAGAAAAACCAAAAGATATCGTCGCCGCACTAAAAAAATATTATATTCAAACTATATTACTTGTTTCTGATTTATCCATAGATAACTAGGTAACCCGCAAGCCAACCCAAGGAAATCTTCGCGATGAAAAGCAGCGCATACCAGCAAGCTGGAGTTGACATTGACCTGGCAACGAACCTACTCAATAGCGTAAAATCGAAAATCTCGTCCACCCGGAGACCGGAAGCATTGGCGCCAATCGGAGGCTTCGGAGGACTTTTCCAAATCGACCTCACCAAGTGGAAGCAACCCGTGATGGTCACATCCATCGATGGAGTCGGAACAAAGCTGATGGTCGCCGCCATGTGTGACAAGCACGACACGGTCGGGCACGACATCGTCAACCACTGCATCAACGACATCGCCGTCCAAGGTGCCGAGCCCCTCTACTTCTTGGACTACATCGGAATCGGAAAGCTCCGCTCGCCCCTCTATGAAAACGTCCTGATCGGCATCGCGGACGCATGCCTCGCGCAAAATGTCACGCTGATCGGAGGCGAAACCGCGGAAATGCCGGGAATGTACGGAAACGACTACGACCTGGTCGGATGCATCACGGGAATCGTCGAAAAGGACGATATCATCACCGGCGAAAAGCTGAAGCCGGGCTACATCGCCCTGGGGCTGGATTCCGTCGGTCTCCACACCAATGGCTTCTCGCTGGCGCGCAAGGTCCTCTTTGACAAGGCAGGACTCACCGTCGATTCAAAGCCCGCCGAGCTTGAAGGCAAAACAGTAGGCGAAGCGCTGCTGGAACCCCATCGCTGCTACTGGCCTGCGATCAAGGAAGCGATGGGCAAAAAGCTCCCGCTGGACGGAATCGCGCATATCACAGGCGGCGGACTCTACGACAACGTGCCCAGGATCCTCCCGGAAGGAGTCGCGGCCGAATTCGACGCCACAACGATCGAAACGCCGGCAATCTTCAAGCTGATCGGCAGGCTGGGCAACATCGACAAGCACGAAATGTACAGGGTCTTCAACATGGGCGTCGGAATGGTCTGGTTCATGCCGGAATCCGCCATTGGCCAAGCGATCGCGATTTGCAAGAAGCACAAGATTGGCGCACGCGTCGTCGGACGCCTTGTCGAAGGCAACAAGACCTCGTCCATGCTCAACGTCAACTAAGGATTGCTGAAAATGCCCGGAACCATCGCAGAGGAATTGCTACGAATCCTGGCCGCCAAAAAGGCCAGCGGCAAGACCTGTGCCTGGATTTCGCCGCAAAACGCACAGGCTTTCTTCTACGGCACCCCCACAAGGCAGCCACAACAGCCCGTTCTCCAGTCGCAACCGCACCCCTCCCCCTCCAAGCCTGTCGCCAAGCCGAGGCCAATCGTCCAGCCGCAGCCAGTTGCGCAACCTCCCGCTCCCAAGCCCGAGCCTGTAAAGGTCGTGCCAACCGGTTTGGTTGCCAACCACGACTGGGCTGAACTTGAAGCCGCCGCCCTCGCCTGCAAGGCTTGTCCGCTCTACGCGGGACGCAAGAACTTGACGTTCGGCTGCGGTTGCAGGCAATCGAAGCTGATGTTCATCGGCGAAGGACCAGGCGAGGAAGAGGATCGCCAAGGCAAGCCATTCGTGGGACGCGCAGGGCAATTGCTCACCAAAATGATCGCCGCAATGGGGTTGGATCGTGAAAGCCAGGATCCTGAAAAAGGCTGCTACATCGCCAACATCATCAAATGCCGACCGCCAGGGAACAGGAATCCAAACCTCGAGGAAGGCAATGCCTGCATCCAATTCCTGCATCGCCAAATCCAACTGGTCAATCCGAAGGCAATCGTTCTACTCGGCGCAGTGCCACTCAATTTCCTCATGGGCAAACGAGGCATAACACAAGCTCGAGGAAATTGGCTCGAATACAATGGCATCCCTGTCATGCCTACTTTCCATCCCGCATATCTTCTCAGATTCGAAAAAAGCCAAGAGCGATTCGTACAAGAAAAACGCAAAGTCTGGTCTGACCTGCAACAGGTGATGGCTTTGCTTAACCTAAAACGACCACAAACAATTTAAAACCACAGGGAAACTCCCATGCCGAAATCAACCACCATCCTATTCCTCCTGCTTGCTGCCACACTTGTCGCACAGCAGAGCACCATGCTTCCGAAAAATCTCTCCTTGAAGGAAGCCAAGGAAATTGCACTTCAAGCCAATCCTACGCTCCAGGTCGCAACGGCCAGAATCCGCGCAGCGGCAGCTAGATTGCAGGAAGCACAATCGGACTACTACCCCAGGCTCGATACAGTCGCAGGGGTGCAACGCACACAGGAAGTCGCGCGGGACAACGGCGGAGACGCAAACTCGCACTACACAACCTATCATGCAGGACTCGAACTAACCTGGACATTGTTTGACGGAATGGCGCGCAAATACGACAACCTTGCCAAGCAACTCGGTGTCAATATCGCCGAACACGACCACAAGGACGCACAAAGAGTCCTCCTCCTTGCCGTCGCAACCGCATACTTCAACTCGCTCCTGGAACTCGAGAACATCAGAATCGCACAGGAAGACCACAAGTACAACCTGGACCTCAAGGATACCGCACAACGGAAACTCGACAATGGGTACGGCACAAGGTCGGACGTCCTCAACTTCGACATCAGGGCGAAGGACGCAGAAGCGAACCTGCTCGAGGCGGAACTTGCAGTCAAAACCTCCCACTACGTACTCGCAGAACTCCTGGGACGGACGCAAAACGACATTCCAGAGGGATTCCACCTCAACACGGCGCAAGACTATACGCAAACACCGGAAGTCAGTTCCGTTGAGGCAAATCTCCAATATGCATTCGAGAACCGACCCGACCTGATCGCGCAAGCGGAAGCGATCAAGCAACAGGAAGCAATGGTGGACGTCTATGATGCTGAAAACCTGCCTGCGCTCGAATTCTTTGCAGACTACGGATTCACAAGAAGATCAAAACTCAAATTCTCCGACAAGGACGACAACCTCGTCTTCGGCGTCCAACTCCGATGGAATGTCTTCAACGGAAACGCAACAAGGGCAAAAGTCGCACAGGCATGGGCGGCCGCTGACCAAGAAAGGCAACAGCTCAATGTCCTCAGGCAGGAAATCCAAAGGCAAATCGCTTCGCAACACGCGACAACACTGCAAGCAAGAAAACTCGCAGACCTCAAAGCCGAAACCATGAAACTTGCGGAGGAAACACGAAACCTCGTCAGAAAAGAATACAATATCGGAAGGGTAACCGCCACTAGGCTCAACGAGGCTCAAACCGATCTCGTAAACGCACAAGGAGACAGGGTGAAGGCCGTCATCAGATACTGGCAGTCACGGGAAAACCTCGCCGCAATAACTGGACAAAATCTCTCTACCGTCAAATAATTTCTCTAGCGTCAGAACAACAACCCCAAACAACCGAGGACAACACAATGAAGATCGCAATCGTCGGTTTCGCCCACGGACACTATGGAGCGTACTGCACACAATGGGCGGCTCATCCAGACTGGGACATCACCCCTACCAAGGGATGGGACCACGACCCGGGCAGACTCGCCAAAGTTGCGGAAAACCTCAAGCTCAAAGCCGTCGAAAACCTCGACGATCTCCTGGGAGACAGCGAGATCGACGCCTTCCTTGTCACCGCCGAAACCTCAATGCACGCCGAAATCGTTGAAAAGCTCGCCCCGGAAAAGAAGCCGATCGCCCTTCAGAAGCCGATGGCCCTCACCATCGCCGAGGCTGACCGCATCGTCAAGGCCGTCGAGGACAACAACACGCCATTCACGATGCTTTGGCAAATGCGGTGCGACCCCCAAAACCAATGGATGAAGAACTTCATGGAAAGCGGCATCCTCGGACAAGTCTTCCAATTCAGGAGAAGGCACAATCTGGGAATGGCGCTCAACCCCGCAAACGCAAGCCTCTGGCACTTCATCCCGGAACTCAATCGCGACATCTGGGCTGACGACTCCGCACACCCAATCGACCTGATGTACTGGCTCTTCGGCATGCCGAAGTCAATCACGGCAGAAATCGAGACACTCTACAACCCGGAGATGACATACGATAACGGAATCGCCATCTTGAGGTATCCCGACAAGAAGCTGATCGCCGAAGTCGCCTGCTCATTCACCGCTTCGGCCGCGGAATTCACCACCGAAATCTATGCGGAAAAAGGCACGGTCGTCCAAAAGTACGGCGATGCCGTGACCTCATCCCTACCCAGGGACGAAAACGCCGTCGGACTCAAGTACTATCTCACAGCAGACAAGAAGTGGACCAACTGCGACACCCTCCCGTCCCCCACCTCCCAAGGCGTCAGGATCGGCGGACTCGCAAAGCCAATGGCGGACTTCTTCCATGGCAAGGCGAAACCAATCGCAACCGTCTATGAAGGCAGGGATTCACTCAGAATCGTGCTCGCCTCAATCCTCTCCTCGGTCGAAGGCAGAAGAGTCTACCTCGACGACCCACAAATCGACAAAATCCCGCTCCCGCTCAAACGCGGATTGATCTGATAACCCCAAACCAGTCCCAAGGTCGAGAGGACAAGTCACCTCTCGACGAATTAAACATAAAATCTAAAACAGGAAACAAAACATGGCCAAAAAACCCAATCTTCTTCTGATCGGTATTGACTCCCTCCTGTCGACGCACATGAGCTGCTATGGCTACTTCCGCCAGACCACCCCGTACATGGATACGTTCGCCAAAGGTGCAACGCTCTTCGAAAACTGCTTCTCGCCCCACGTCCCCACCACGCCTGGATATGCCGGCATGTTCACCGGACTCGATTGCTTCGGCACCAACACCGTCGCACTCAGGCACAAAGGCGCGATCGAAGGCAAAACCCTCGCTGAAATCCTCGGAGACAAGGGATACAACACGACGAGCATCGGCTTCCGTGGAAACGCCGCTGCGCGTGGCTTCCAAAACTACATTGACTACTCAAACTGGAATGCCGGTGGAGACGGAAAGGCACATAAGGCCGAAAACATGAACGACGTCGCCCTCCCCGAACTCCGTCGCCTCGCCGCGGAAGACAAGCCATTCTTCCTCTTCCTCAGGCACATGGATCCCCATTCGCCATACCTCCCGCCAAAACCCTTTGACAGGATGTTCTACGAAGGAAACGAATTCGACCCCGAAAACAAGTCGATGGATCCCGTCTTCAGCTTCAAGCCCTTCTGCGACTACTTCGCATCATGGATGCCGGCAGGCCTGACGGACAAGGATTACGTCATCGCCCAGTACGACGGCGCGATCGCCTACATGGATACCTGCATCCAAAACATCTTCACCACGCTGACAGCACTCGGACTCGACGACAACACGATCGTCGTCATCAACTCCGACCACGGTGAAACACTCTATGACCACGACTGCTTCTTCGACCACCACTCGATCTATGACAACACCCTCCGCGTTCCGCTGATCATCAAGTACCCCGGCGTCCTCCCCGCAGGAAAGCGCGTCAAGGGCATCGTCAGGCACCAGGACCTGGTTCCGACACTGATGGATCTGATGAAAATCAAGCCCGGAGTCAAGTTCGACGGACAATCGCTGCTCCCGCTCGTCAGAGACGAAAAGAGCACGACTTGCTCCGAATTCTACATCACCGAATGCACCTGGATGCGCAAGCACGGCTGGAGAACCCCCCAGTGGAAGCTGATCCGCGCACTCGAGCCCGATTTCCACTTCAAGCCTGAAGTCGAACTCTACGACCTGATCCAGGATCCGGAAGAAAACAACAACGTCGCCGCCAAGAACCCGGATATCGTCAAGACGCTTACCGAAAGAATGAACAAGTTCATCGCCAAGCGCGAAAAGGAAACCAAGCGTGTAAACCCGATGTACAACCAGGAGTATTGGCACGGATGCAAGAATGCCGGCCCCTACTTCAAATCATCCCAGGAAGCCTACGATTCACTCCATATCGGAAATCCAGGCGAAGCCGCCAAGCTCCAGGCTAAAGGCGCCGATCACAAGTAATTATCCCCCCCGTATCTAAGGAAATCGAAAGGCGTCCTCAAAAAACGCCTTTCGATTTCGCATTGTTTCAAACCCTACAACAAATTACCATGAAAACACCTATTAGAGTAGCAGTCATTGGTTGCGGACCTATCGGAAACCGACACGCAGACCTGCACAAGGCCAACCCGCAAGCAGAACTCGTCGCAGTTTGCGATATCAGAAAAGATCGCTGCGACGCAGCGTCACAACGACTCGGAGTACCGGGATTCTACGATGCGCCGACCATGCTCGAGGCGATCAAGCCGACTGTTGTCTCGGTCGCGACGGGCGGAGTCGAATACGGCTCGGACCATTACCTCCCAACGATCCAGGCGCTCAAGGCAGGTTGCCACGTCCTCTGCGAAAAACCAATCTGCAATACGATCCCAGAAGCAGAGGAAATGGTCGAAACAGCGAAAAAATACAATCGCTGCCTGGGCATTGACTTCAACCATAGATTCACAAAAGCCGCACAGGTCGCAAAGAAATGGGTTGACGACGGCCTGATCGGACAACAGCTCTTCGTCAACATGTCGATGTGGATCAAAAATCCCAACGAAAGCTCTCCGTACTACATGATCAAGGCGCTCAATCCCCATTCGGTTGACGTGATGAGGCACTTTGCCGGCGACATCGCCGCAGTCCAGGCTTTCGTAACCAAGGCCCCGGGACGCCAGATTTGGACCACGATGTCGATGAACGTCAAGTTCACGTCCGGCGCAGTCGGGCATCTTTCCGCCAGCTACGACATTGAGCGCGGCCATCCCATGGAACGCTGCGAAGTCGCCGGCATCAAGGGAAGGCTCGTGCTCGAGGACATGTGGCGCGAAGCGACCCTCTACCCCGCCGGAAACCCAATCAAGCAAGTCTATACCAATCCCGTGTTCGGAGGGCACCGAGACTTCGTCGATACCTTCCAAATGAGATTGGCTACCTTCATCCAGCAAATAGCTGACGATACCCCGCCGGAACTGATCAATGGCTCCGGCGCCGATGGACTTGCGGCGCAAAAGGTCCTCCAAGGAGCGATCGACTCAGTCATTACAGGACAAGTCATCTACCTCTAAAAACCAGCCTGAAGCCGAAAAGCGCACCAGAATGACACGTGCGCTTTTCGACTCAACCCATATTATTTAAAAAATTACGCAGGATAAAACCGACCACGATGCCAGAGACACTACACGAAATAGCAAGCAGAGTCAAGGAACTCAGGGAAATCTCCAATGTCTCAACCGAGACAATCGCGCAGAAACTCCAGGTGCCAAAGAGCAGCTACGAGGACTTTGAAAACGGAAGGGCGGATATCCCTACATCGAAACTCTGCGAAATCGCGCAAATCCTCGAAGTCAGCCTCGCGGCTATCTTGACGGGCGAGACTCCACGCATGAACGTATTCACGGTAACGCGGAACAACAAGGGAATCCCAATCAAAAGACGTGAAGAATACACATACCAGGCACTCGCGCAAAACTTCGTAGGGAAAAAAGCCGAACCGTTTATCGTTATGGTCTCCCCCAAGCCAGATGACGACCAGGTCCCACTGCACTCCCACGCAGGGCAAGAACTGTGTTTCATCCTACAGGGAAAGCTCCAAATAACAATCCATGGAAATAAAATCGTCCTCAATGAAGGCGATTGCATATACTTTGACTCAAGCCACCCACATAGCATGAAAGCACTAGACAACAAACCCGCTAAATTCATCGCAGTTATCATCTGAAAACAAGGACAAGAAATAAAATGAACAACAAGCACGACTCTCTTGTCCACAGATTCCTCGAAAAGACGACCTTCGAAAGCTATGAAGACTTCGTCGAAAATTTCCGTATTATCTGTCCGGACAACTTCAACTTCGCCTTTGATGTCCTCGATGTCTATGCCCAGCAAGAACCCGATCGGTTGGCACTCGTCTGGTGCGACGACAAGGGGCATGAGCTCTTCCTGACCTTCGGCGAACTAAAAAAACGAGTTGACAAAACCGCCAATCTCCTCAGGAATATCGGCATCAAAAAAGGCGACCGAGTCCTCCTCACACTCAAGGGGAGACATGAATTCTGGTATTGCGTCCTTGCGCTCCATAAACTCGGCGCCGTCGCAATCCCAGCGACCCACATGCTCAAGGTCAGCGACCTGGCATACCGAATCCAATCCGCGGAAATCGTCGCAGCTATCTCGGTCAACTCAGATACGCTCCTGGAGGATATCGAACAAGCACAACGGGAAACAGGAAACCTGCTTAAATACCTCGTCTCGGTAAACCACCAGCGAGATGGATGGCTCAACTACGACCTCGAAGTCGCAAAACAAGACGAATCTTTCCAACGACCGCCAAAGGAACTGGGGACAAACAACGACGACCCGATGCTGATCTACTTCACTTCGGGCACGTCGGGATTCCCCAAAATGGTCCAGCATAACTACGACTACCCGCTTGGACACATCATCACCGCCTGCTACTGGCAAAATGTCCAGCCGCGAAAACTGCACTACACGGTCGCAGATACAGGATGGGCAAAGGCAGTCTGGGGAAAACTATACGGACAATGGTTCGGCGGAGCAGTCATCTTCGTCCATGACGCCGACAGATTCTCAGCCGCATCGCTGATGACAAAAATCCAGCATTACAAGATCGCCACCTTCTGCGCACCGCCTACAGTCTATAGGTACCTGATCAAAGAAGACCTCACCAAATACGACCTCTCGGAACTCAAGTACTGCGTCGTCGCAGGAGAACCCCTGAACCCGGAAGTATTCCATCAATTCTACGAAAAGACAGGGATCAAGCTCAAGGAGGGATTCGGTCAAACCGAACTCGTCGTAACCACGGCAAATTGGCCTTGGATGGAACCAAAGCCAGGCTCGATGGGAAAACCATCGCCGGGATACAACTTGAGAATCGTCGATTCCGACGGAAACGACGTCGAAATCGGCGAAGTCGGTGAAATCGTACTCGACACGGCCAAGAGCCTCCCGCCGGGGATCTTCGCGGGGTACTACAAAAACCCAACGCTGACCAAGACCGTCTGGGACAAAGGAATCTACCATACCGGCGACGAGGCCTGGATGGACGAGGACGGCTTCATCTGGTACGTCGGACGGCGCGATGACGTCATCAAGAGCGCCGGCTACAGAATCGGCCCGTTTGAAGTCGAATCCGTCCTGATGGAACATCCCGCCGTACTCGAATGCGCCGTCACAGGCATCCCCGATATTGCCAGGGGACAAGTCGTCAAGGCGACGATCGTACTCGCCAAGAACTACACCCCCTCGCAAGCATTGATCAAGGAACTCCAAAACCAAGTCAAGCAGAATACAGCGCCATACAAGTACCCAAGAGTCATCGAATTTGTCGAACACCTCCCAAAAACCATTTCGGGAAAGATTCGACGAGTCGAGATCAGAGACGAACAGCAAAAGAGCTAGCTATGAAAACACTCACCATCTTACTTGCCCTACTCGCCATGAACACATTCGCCCAACAAAATCTTGCCAAAGTCATCTCAATCGAGCCAGTTTCGAAGGTCTGGTCGGGTCATCCCGTCGGATTTGACTTCAAGATTCACAAGGACACGATCTTCATCGCCTTCTATGACGACAACCGCCAGATGACGATCGTTTCGAAGCCATTGGACAAGCAAGAATGGAGCGTCAAAAAGCTTCCCACTTCCGTGGGCTGGGACTCGCACAACTACATCACGTTCACCTTCGACGACCAGGACCACATCCACCTGTCAGGCAACATGCACTGCTGCAAGCTGATCTATTTCCGATCGGAAAAGCCCATGGACATCGAATCGCTTACGCAGGTCACCGCCATGACGGGAGAGCTGGAAAACAGGTGTACATACCCGCAATTCATGAGGGGACCAAGCAATGAGCTGATCTTCCACTACCGGGACGGAGGCTCAGGCAACGGAAACGAAATCTACAATGTCTATGACCTGGAGACCAAAACCTGGTCGCGCCTGCTGGACAAGCCGCTCTCCGATGGTCAAGGTGACATGAACGCGTACTTCTGCGGCCCCGTCCTCGGACCAGATGGCTGGTTTCATCTCGCATGGGTTTGGAGAGATACTCCAAGCTGCGATACGAACCACAACCTCTCATACATGAGGTCAAAAGACCTCAGAAATTGGGAAACCGTAACAGGAACGAAAGTCGACCTGCCGATCACGCTCAAGACAGAAGGACTGATCGTGCAACCCTCGGAACGCTCGAAAAGCGGACTGATCAACATGGGAATCACAATCGGATTCGACAACAATAGCCAACCCGTCATCACATACCACATGTATGACGAAAAGGGATTCAGCCAAATCTACAACGCACGTTGGGAAAACAACAAGTGGAACCGCGTCCCATCTACAAACTGGGACAGGCGATGGGATTTCACAGGCGGCGGATCAGTCCCATGCGTCGCACGCGGCTCGAAAATCACAACGACAGAAGACAAGGCGCTCCAACAAACAGTCACATTCTCAGGCTGGAAATCGGAAACCTGGAAACTCGACCAGAATACACTTAAGCCAATAGAAAAAATCAAGCCGCCGCAAAAAGACAAGCTCCCGCCGGAATGGAGCCGGATCAAGGGAGACCATAAAGACCTGCGACGCATGACAAGAGGTTGCTTCCACGAGGAATCAAACACCCATTACCTGCTTCGATGGGAAACACTGCCGTCAAATCGAGACAGGCCAAGGCCAGAACCGCACCCAAATCCTTCAACACTCGAACTATGGAAAGTCCAAGGTAATATCTAAGCTCAAAAAGGGATAAAAAATGCCGACAAAACAAGAACTGATCGACATCCTCAAGCCAGTCAAACAAGAGCATATCCTCCAATTCTGGGACGAACTCTCAAAGGACCAGAAAAAACAGCTCGAAACGCAGATCAGGGAAATCGATTGGCCAACCGTTACCCAATGGGCACTCGATGCAATCAAGGACGAAGCAACCTCAATCCCCTTCGACAAACTCAAACCGGCGCCCTACTACCCCCTCGTCCCTGAAACAAATAAAGACATCGAATTCTATGACAAGGCGAGGAAAAAAGGCGTGCAACTCCTGAAAGACGGAAAAGTCGCCGCCTTTACAGTCGCAGGCGGACAAGGCACAAGACTCGGCTACGACGGACCAAAAGGAACATTCAAAGTCTCGCCCGCAAAAAACAAATCGCTCTTCCAAATCTTCGCGGAATCGATTATCTGCAACCAAAACAAGTACGGTTGCAAGATCAAATGGTACATTATGACGTCAAAAATCAATGACGTGCAAACCAGGGAATTCTTTGCGGAAAACAACTACTTCGGACTCGATGAAAAACAAGTCAAGCTCTTCACGCAGGCTACACTGCCGGCCTTCGGACTTGACGGAAAGGCACTCCTGGAAGCCAAGGACTCCCTCGCACTCTCGCCCAACGGACACGGGGGATCCTTCGAGGCGCTGAAAGCCTCAGGTGCACTTGACGACATGATCAAAAACAATATCACCCATCTCTCATATTGGCAGGTGGACAACCCGCTGATTATGGTCATGGATCCGCTCTTCATCGGAATGCACCACCTCACAGAATCGGATATGTCCTCCCGCGCACTGATCAAACGAGACTACGCAGAAAAACTCGGACACTTCTGCATCCTAGACAATAAGCTGATCATCGTGGAATACTCCGACATGCCCGAAGCGCTCGCAAAGCAAACCGATTGCTCGGGACGACTCGCCTTCAGGGCAGGATCGCCGGCGATGCACGTCCTTAAAACAGCATTCATCGAAAGAATTACTTCCGGAAAACTCGACTTCAAGCCACATAAGGCACTCAAAAAAGTCCTGCACATCGACGGCAACGCAAACCAAATCGACCCGCAACAACCCAATGCCATCAAATTGGAATTCTTCCTCTTCGATGCACTCCCCCTCGCAAACAACCCGCTGATCCTCGAGGCGGACAGAGACGAACAATTCGCACCAGTCAAAAACAAAACAGGACAAGACTCGCCCCAATCTTGCCAGGAAGCACTGCTCAACAGAGCAAAAAAATGGCTCGAAGAAGCAGGAATAAAACTACCGGAAAATACCAGCGTCGAACTCTCGACAAAATCATTCGTCGAAAAACAAGACGTGATCGACAGGGCAAAGGCAAAGACTCTCCCGCCCCTGAACCCTGGAAAACTCAACTACTGGGAATAATTCCTAGCGGGCGAAAAATCTTTCGCCTCCGCAGTGCGCGAATCTCAAGTACGGGTGTCCTAGGTACCCGTACTTTGGTTGCATTGTCCTAGCCTCAAAGAAAATCAATCGGCATCCCACTTGAGGATTTGCGCCGCATGATTTTCGACATCGGTTCCTGTCCCCAGATAATTGAACAAGTAGAATCTCTTTTGCGGCACGTATATGGAATTTTCCGGCACGGATTCCTCAAGTTTTCTGAAGGAATCCGGGTGTTTGCCGTTGTTCTTATCAATCCAATAGCGGCTTCGTATCTGCGTCCATTGCCTAGCGCATACACCGACGTAGGCTTTTCCATCCTTCGCCATCCAGGCTTGGATCAAGGGCGCTCCCCACAAGTTGGGGACAGCGCTCTGCAATGCCAGTGGTTCTGACTCGAAGCTTGGGAACAAGCGGAAGAACAGGCCACGGAGTTCCATCGTCTTTCCGCTCGTATTCTTCGTCTCAAGGATTTCGGAGCAAAACCAATCGGCATTGGGTACGATCGTCAACCGATACTTCACCTCGAAGGACGTCAAGTCGCTTGCCAGTTCCACCGATGCCCCACGCTTTTCTACGTGGAATTCCATCAGCAAACGCTCGCCATCGGCGCCGCATTGGGCCGATAGCACACGAGTCGCGTCAGAATAGACTTGCTTCATGCCATCGTCGGCCATGTAGTTGAGCATCACATTGAAGCGAGCCAGCTTATTGCCGTCAAGCAACACATCCAGAAAGCCGCTGTTGGCCTGGCTCCTGATCGTCAACCGACCATTGCCGCCTTCGACCGTCCCGTCCCCGTTCCGACGATGCCACAAGCCATTTTCACCCTTGCCAAGCCTTGCAACAGGCACGGTATGCCGAGGCAAAAAGCTGCCGACCGACCTATCGGGTTGCTCTTTGGCTGCCGGTGGCTTCGCATCCCGTAGCGTCTTGACTTCCCTATGCAAACGAGCAAACATCGAAGTCAGTTCCGTATAGGGCTTGTTATCCATGGTGACCAAGCCGTAGTTCGAGTCCTCGGGAGCCGTTGAGCGTACGCCCAAAGCCGGTTGATCGACCCATTTGAAATAGACATAGCCAACCATAAAGGGCATCGACAAGATTGTCCTGGCATAGATTTCAGAAGCGATTGTCCGTTCCCTTTGCGTCTGGAACCTCTGCCCTGCTCCCTTGGTGCACGGCAAGCCGCTATCCAAGGCGGGGAACGACCATTCTGTCATGATGATCGGCAGACCGACTTTCTCATGGACCTCCTCGAAAGCCACCGTCAATGGCTTGCCGTACTCCCTCAAGGATGTATGGGCCGTGCCCGCATCCAAATCGACCGAACCGTACATATTGATGGTAACGCAGTCATTGTACTTGCCAATGGCCTGCCAGACCACGTCATGGGTATTCCCGATGCCCGCGAATCTGCATCCCATCAGCAAGTGGTTCTTGTCAACCTGCCTGAAGGCACGCTGGCTCTCGCCAAAGTAGATGTCAGCGATCAAGGCCAGGAAATCCACCTTCGCCTGCACCTGCTCGGCAGTTTCTTCAGGCAGCTCGGCCAACTCTAAGATTCCATCGAAATCTTTCAACTCGGTTTTCCACAAGCGATTGAAATCAGCGATATTATCGGCGACTCGACGTTTAAGGAAGTCCCGCAACGCCAGCTTGGCGGTATGCTTGGCATTCTTTTGCATCACCGCATTGAACAGGCCTGTTGCCGGCTTGCCGCGTCCCCACCATGCAAGTTCATTGTCGATGAAATAGCCAACCAACCAGGGATCATTGACGTAAGGTCCGCAAACTAGTCTTGCTCGATATTCGCACCAATCCCGGAAGCGTGGATGGAACACGTTTGGAAATGCGGTGCACGGCGCGTTATTATTGGGCGTAATGTCAAACTCGTCTCCATAGGAAGCCATGGCGCCGCCGATATTTATAAAACGAGCATAGGCGAAGCCTCGCTGTATGACTTCGGAATCGCCACCGCCAACAAAGTTGAAGCCCCACGCCTTGAGCCGATTCGACACCTCTTCCGCCCATGCGTCACGGCTGGCATATTGCTTGTCGTTATTGACCTTGTACGGAAAACATGCCAGCTTTTCGCATTCGGGTCCCATGTAGTTGACGGATCCGCACCCCAGGACGACGAATCCCCGCCCCAATGGATCAATCATCCAGTCCTTGCCATCTGCCGTCTTCGTCAAATGGAAAAATCCCGTTGCCTTCCCCTGCACGGTTGGCACGAAGTTATCGCTTTCATAGTTTTTTGCCTCGATGAGCTTTGCGGGCGCTTTTTCTGTCCGGCTATTTCCAGGGATCCATCGTCCCTTCAGTTCCCGGTACTCGGCTTCCATCTTTGTGGACGTCAACGCCGGACGGACAAGATATTCCGGAGTTCCCTCCTTGAATTTCGCATGCCGCTTGTAGATTTGCTTTCCATCCAACGACGTCACGGTTCCGATGATTTCGCCATTCTTCAGCTTCAGGTTCAACCGATACCCGGTGCCGTACTCCCAAGCAAAGCGGCCATCCTGCCAATGGATGAGATCGATGTTCCCTGTAAAGGTCCAGCGCCCCTCATGCATTTGATGCATCTCGATATGATGGCTGCCAGAAGGGGATTCCGACAATGCCAGATGCCAGTAGTTGCCCCCTGTCGATTCCAACTTCACACCGCCCAGCGCCCAACCCTTGCTACTGCTCAAGCCACCGCTGCGACCTCGCAGAGTGACCACCGCCTCGATTTCGCAATCGTCAGAAAACAAGGCGTCTCCGTATCCAATTTCAGCGCGTCCGCTTGCCGTCCGAACAACATCATCCTTGAATTCGTATCCAGCCAACGGATGAGAATCCCCTAAATCCCACGAATTAGGTTCCATTGATAACGGATTCAATTGACCAAACGCCAATATCGCAAACGACATCAAGCAAACGATCGTTCTCATAGAAAATTCCCCTGCCAAATCTTGATATGAAACAATCTCGAATCAATCTTAGTAATATACCCAAAAAGTCGCAAAAATCCCATTCAACAATAAATCCATGTAGTGACGACACCTATTAACTAGCCCAAACGAAGCATAACATACCACCCCAAGGCAACGCCTGTAAGGCCGAATAACCTTTCGCCCCTTCTGCCATATCAAGCACAATATCATTATAAGCCCCAACGGGGCGTGACATACTAGCCCAGGGTAAGCACGCCGAAGGCGGGCGCCACCCTGGGTTTGGAGATCCCCACACCCACCCCCGAACAAAGCCCTGAAGGGGCGCGACATGGTCGGTTCAAAAAACAACAAAGATTGCCCGGAAAATGTCCTGATGTGTGGTCAGATGCCCTTATTTACAATTATTTCCCTTCAAGCAACTTACGGAATGTTTCCTCAATCTCCGCCATCCTCTTGTCGCGATTGAAGAATGGGCAACCGATGATGCGATATAAGTTGTCATCCTTGAGTTCCTTGACAGGGATGCCCAATGCTTGAATCTGAAGCAGGAACTCCTCTTTCCATTTATCGGTTTCCAAAAGGTGTGTCCCCTTGGGTTCGACAAAGAGTTGCAACTGTTCAAAGCCAGTGGCGTTTTTCTTTCTAAGAAACAGGAGATAGTCTGGTTCAAAGCGCTCACCGCCTTCAAAGGAGTAGATGGCAAGTTCTCGTTCATTTCGAACCAGATAGACCTGATCATACTCCTTGCGAAGCTCCTGAAAGTGAGTCTCAAAGTACTTAACAAATGCCTTCTCCTCTGTTGTACCATAGTTGTCATTATAGACGAACCACTCCTTGTCAGACAAATCCAGCCTCAAATCCTGCGACACCCTTGAGTCATTCTGTGAGACACCAAGCCCCTCATCATCGGGATTAGTGATGTGAATTGTCTTGTTTTTGAACAGCGCATGGAAGTGGCGCGGTCGAAACTCGGTCGTTCCTATGTAAACGTCCTTGATTTCCATTATTGCCGATGCAATCTCACCAAGCACATTGACACACGCCTTAAGAAGAATGGCTGGCGTCAGCTGCTCAATGCTACTTTCTATAGTCACCTTGATGCCGCCAAGATATGCATTGTCGGTGATGAACTGACGCAATGAGCGCACATTGGGAAATTTCTGCTTCAACAAGCTGAACTTGAAGGCTTCATGCTTTCGCACAGCGGCATTGACGAGCGAGTAGCTTTTCTCTGCAATTGCACCAAGCGTTGTCCTGTGGAAAAAGGTCTGCGAGGCAACTGCATTGGAGACGGTATCGGACATCATAACATCCACTACACTCCGAGTCAGCTCAAACTTTTGCACATACTCCTTTGAGCGGATGGACGGCAGCAGTTCCGTCACGTCCATGCGGCTCTTGACTTCGCGTTTATTGACAAATACAAGTCCGTCCTTATATAAATCCGTTTTCTTGAACTCGTCCTTCAGCAAATAGGTCAGCTCCATCTGCTTGTCGGGAGTGATACCAATTGCCACAAGTGCCTTGTTCAGTTCCGCGATGTATCTACTATCCGCCTGACAATGGTAATAGAGTTTCTCGCACATGCGCAGAGGATTGTCAAGATCATTGTCATACTTCCTCTTGTATTTCTCATCCGTAGGCTGGATTTTGAAAGGACAATAGCGTGCACCACGGCCAATCAGCTGTGCCTCTGCGATTGTGCCTGCCCCAGGCTTGCCCTTGTTTTGATCCCGCGTCTCATAAAGCCGCACAATGTCGAACAGATTAAGCACATCCCATCCCTCATCCAGCTTCCTGACCTGGAAGATGGCACGATAGGGATTACTACGGCTTTCCAGTGAGTTCAGAAGTATCTGTCGGTCATCCGCTTCTTTATCGTCATTGACAGAAAGGCAACGTTCCGGCGAAAATCCCTCACGCAGTTCCTGAGCCAACAGGTCATAGCTGATGTTCTTGCTGGCAAAATAACTGGTCATCTTATCCAGTTCATCAAAGCTCAGCTTATCGACAATTGCCTCGAGCTTAGCGCCTGTCAGCGTCCGAATGAATTCGTGGAATTCCTTCTCAAAGTTCTTGCTTTCTGCAATCGTCTTCGCCTTGAAAAGCACCACGGGCTTTATCATCAGACGGTTATCCTGAAAGATTTTCAGACGGCATTGGCTGAACATCAAAGCCAGAAGCGCACGCTCCTCGTGGGAGATGTCTGCCCGAACGGCCTTGACCTGCTTCGAGAAACGCTCCTCGCGGAATTTCTTCAGAGGATAATCGAAGATGATTTTGTTCTCGTATTCAGAAAGGATATTCGGATTCTGAAGATCGCAGGTCGCTGTGAATTCCAGCAGGACATTCTCGGAGTTCGCCTCGAAGATGCGCCTGACGGTCGTTTCCCATGAGTATTTTCGATCATCTTCGTCCCTTGTCATCTTGCCTTTTCTGGTATCGACATTCAGGTGATGCGCCTCGTCGGCAATCAGGACAGTCCTGCACTCGGAGAAATCATCGTAAGACGGTGCATTCTCCTTGTGGTAGGTCATGTCCAAGTGCAAGCCCTGGATCGTCGTGAAACAGATGTTTATGGCATCCTTGCTCACCCCTTGAAAGTTGTCCACCTCTAGGATAGGAATGTGCTCGCCGTCGATAATGATGTTGTCAGCGAACAAATACTTCGAGGATGTTCGGTTCAAGAAGTTGTCCTTCGTCTTTTTGACAATGTTGTCCAAATTGACAAAGAACAGGAAATTTCGGTATCCCTTCTTATACAGGTAGGTGATGAGTCCAGCCATGATGAGCGTCTTGCCACTTCCGGTTGCCATGTGGAAAAGTACCTGCAAAGGATTAGGACGCTTCTTGCTCTCAAAATAGGTGATGAAGTTGCAAAAGGCATACTCCTGATAGGGGCGTAGCTCGAACTCGGGATTCAGGTTTGTCGATATGCAGTCTGGAAGCTCCGCGTATGAGTCGGGCATATTCTCGCGAAGCCAATCATAATTTTCAAACAAGAATGACATCACTGCTCCTCCAGTCCGTAAAAACTGCGATTGAAGCTCTTGTCCGCCTCGCTGATGGCATAGTCCTCATCATCCAAATCGCAGAGATTCACGTAGAGCATATTCTTGTCAAGCAGTTCCATGATAAACTTCTTCTTATCGGCAAGCTCCAAGGCTTTGAACTCCTCCATATTCCTTTGGATGTCGCCTGGCATGACCAGAGCATTGATGTAACCGGTGGCCAGCACGCGCTCCAGAACGCTTTGCACCTCGTTATCAGTAACAGCCGACTGCACCTCGTCCACAAATCTCTGGTTGCACTGTGCCAGCTCGCAGTAGACAAACGAACCGCCACCCTGCCAGTTGACTTGAGTTGATATGCCTCCTGCTTCTCCTTCAATGACTTTAGACAATCTTTTGACGCAAAGTGCTTCAATGTAGTCCATCTGCTCAATGCCAATGTAACGGCGTTTCATCTTGTGTGCCACAGCCGCAGTCGTTCCGGAGCCAAGGAAGAAATCAAGGACAATATCACCTTCCTCCGTTGTGACCTCAATAATGCTTTTAGGCAGATTTTCTGGCTTCGCATAGTCGAATTGATCTCTGCTGAAAAGGTCATCTATCTCCGCATTGCCATCCTTATTCTTGCAGTTACCCAGAATCTGGGCTAGGAACCCCTTGATGGCAAAGTCAGATATGACCGCACCTAAATTGCCTGCCTCTACTTTCTTGTCATCCTCATCCTTGAATTTACGTATGTATGGCTTTGTAATCTTCAGAAACGGATAGTCCCCCGGAAACACAATCGCACCTGCATCATAATAGGATTGGAAGGTGTCTTTTGCCACCGCCCAAGTGCGTTTTTCATCGGCAGGAAACTCTTCACCGTTTTTGGGATTGACCATCGTAAAATAGCAATTGGGACGTTTTGAAGCAGGTTGTTGTGACGTGGCATCCGCCAATCTCCACGGACGGTTAGGATAATCATCTGAAGTGTAGTACTCACGTTCCACTTGACGTCCTACTACTTTGTGGGTATCATCTACATTGGTATAGACGAGCAACCAGTCAAAGTCCTGCGAAAGATTGAAAGGTACATCAGACTTGCCATCACGGGTTCTGCGAGGGATTGTTCCGACAAAGTGATCTACGCCGAAAATGTCATCAGCCATCGTCTTTAGATAATGCATACCGTCTTCGCTGATGCTTAACCATATTGTACCTCCTTCGACAAGCAGTTTTTTCGCCATTGTCAGACGGTTCTTCATAAAAACCAGCCAACTTGACAAGTGAAAGTTGCTGTTGTACTTGAAGGCATCTGTTGCCGTCTTGTTTTTGAAGAAATAAGGAGGGTCAATGTAGATAAGCTTGACCATTCCAGCATGTGTTTTCACAAGTGAGGCAAGGGCAAGCAGGTTGTTGCCCTTAATCAGGAGATTGTCGTCCTTGCTCCATTTGATTCCTTCCTCCACTCCATTTGCGGAATACCTTTTGGCCTTCGCAAGGACTTTGGGATACAGAAGCCTATCCACTTCATCAGGGGCGAGAGATTCGTTGTAGAAGACTTCATCGCGCTTTTGGTCTTCCTTGGTCTGTCCGCCAACCAGCACGCAGTCCTTGTGTGGAAACGAGAGGACGATGTCATTGTTGGAGGAGATCAGTTCGCCCCTGGAGTCCATCAGACCAACCTTGTTTTTGAAGCGCGTATAGCTGTCAGGAAGGAACGAGCGGTTGTTGACCACCCAGCCGAAGGCTATCTTGTCGAACACCAGCATCCCGTTTACATCGGCAAAGAACCGTTTCTTCGTCTCCTCATTGTTGAGGAGCAATGAGAGCAAGCCGGGATCCATCATCATGGCAGCCTCATAAACCTTGTTCCGCATCAGTTCGTTGTCCTTGGAAAAGAAGCGTTCATCTGCCCTCAGGACATTTTCAAGAGTATCAAAGAAGTTGGCCAACTGTATTATCTCCCAGATTAATGCTTGTATGTTGATTATTTCGATGTTCTGTAATATGTTGCCTCTCCTGCGCATTGCAGGCACAATGAATTCTCTTCCTAATACTTGACTTCGGCAATGCCCGAAAGGTCTCAGTGCAGCAAGAGGAAGCTCTTGAACTACACATCCATGCTAGCGTTGCGATCTTTGGCCATGTCTTGGTCAGCGTTGAGGAACTGAAACCTATCGCCTGACGCAACGTTGTCTTAGATATATCCCTTCCTATCATCAAATACTAGAGTTTCTTATTTGAGGCTATGTAAACTTTTTTTCTGAAATTTCGCGTTTCGTCAACGGGAAAACAGATATAAGCGTTCGTTTCCGAAAACCACTTACCACCCAGCTCGACAAACAGATCTGAAGCTACTCGGAGCAAGGTCTCCCTGTTTAGGAATACTCTAATTATACGTATTCTCTTTTTCAACTCATTATTCTGAAAATCTTTCGTCCCTGTTGCCATATCAAGCACAATATCATTATAAGCCCCAACGGGGCATGACATACTAGCCCAGGGTAAGCANNAAAGCCCTGAAGGGGCGTGACATATACCACCCTTTTGAGTACGAAGCCGATGATTTTTTGCGTTGGCTTCAGGGTGGTTTTTCGAGGAAAATAGCTCCCCGTCACAGAACCTTAAACTCCACAAAAAACAGTGGCAA